>NZ_JBIBXY010000003.1:0-681085 GCF_043082785.1 Streptomyces sp. NPDC014764
GTGCGCACCCCCATGCAGTGGACCCCCGACCGCAACGCGGGCTTCTCCTCCTCCGACCCCGGCCGCCTCTACCTGCCCACGATCATGGACCCGGTCCACGGCTACCAGGTCACCAACGTCGAAGCCTCCATGGCCTCGCCTTCCAGCCTGCTGCACTGGACCCGGCGCATGATCGAGATCCGCAAGCAGAACCCCGCCTTCGGCCTCGGCTCCTACACCGAGCTGCCCTCCTCCAACCCCGCCGTCCTCGCCTTCCTCCGCGAGGCCCCCCCGAACGGGGAAGACGGGGACGACCTCGTCCTCTGCGTCAACAACTTCTCCCGTTTCGCGCAGCCCACGGAGCTGGATCTCAGCGCCTTCGAGGGGCGGCACCCGGTGGAGCTGTTCGGGGGGGTGCGGTTCCCGGCCATCGGCGAGCTGCCGTACCTGATGACGCTCGGGGGGCACGGCTTCTACTGGTTCCGGCTCCGGAAGGACGCCGCGTAGAACCCGGGGCGGGGCGGTTTCTCCCGCTCCGCCCGGGGCACGCATGAGTAACACCCCGCCCACCGGCGGCGCCCCGTGGCGCGCCGACAGAGGGGAAAGGACGCGACGCCATGTCGGAAGCCGTCACACGCACCGTCACGACCCCGCCCGGCCTCATTGCGTCACTGGATCCACTGTTGCGGGAATGGCTGCCGAGACAGCGCTGGTTCGCCGGGAAGGGCCGCCCGGTCACCGGGTTCGACCTGGTCGCGGCCACCGAGCTGCTGCCGGCCGGCGCCAAGCTCGGCCTGTACCACCTGCTGGTGCGCGCCCATCAGCCCCTCCAGCCCGGCCACGGCGGGCACGAACAGCCGGGCGACTGCTACCAGCTGTTCATAGGCGTGCGCGAGGCGCTGCCGCCCCGGCTGGCGCCCGCGCTGATCGGTCATGTGTCACAGGGTCCCCTGGCCGGACGGACGGTCTACGAGGCCCTGCACGACACCCGGCCCGCCGATCTGCTCCTGGAGGCCCTGCGCACCCGGGCCCGGATCGGCGGGCTTCGCTTCGAGCGCGACCCGCGCCAGGAGATGCGGCCCGGCCTGGTGCCGCGCCTGATGACCGCCGAGCAGTCGAACTCGTCGGTCGTCTACGGCGACACGTTCATCCTGAAACTGATGCGCCGGGTGGTGCCCGGGGTCAACCCCGACCTGGAGCTGCCGCTGGCGCTGGCCCGCGAGGGCTGCCCCCGGGTGCCTCCGCCGACCGCGTGGCTGGTCGCGGACGCCGAGGACACGGCCGGGCCTTCGCACACGGCCGAGCCGTACGTCCTGGGCGTGCTCCAACCCTTCGTGCAGGGCGCCACCGACGGCTGGGAGCTGGCGCTGCGGGAGCTGGCCAAGGGCGAGGACTTCACCGCCGAGGCGCGGGCCATCGGGCGGGCCACCGCCGAGGTGCACACCGCGCTGGCGCGCGCCCTGCCCACGGTCACCCTGGGTCATGTGCAGATGCGCGCGCTGGTCGGCGGCATGACCGAGCGGCTGGAGGCGGCCGTGCACGCGGTGCCCGCGCTGCGGCCGTACGCGGAGGATCTGCGCTCGGCATACACCGCGCTGGACGACCTCGCGTCCGAGGGCCGCACCTGGACCGCCCAGCGGATCCACGGTGACCTGCACCTCGGGCAGTGCCTGCGCTCCCCGGCCGGCACCTGGTCGCTGATCGACTTCGAGGGGGAGCCGGCCAGGCCGCTGGCCGAGCGCCGGATGCCGCAGCCGGAGCTGCGGGACGTGGCGGGCATGCTGCGCTCCTTCGACTACGCGGCGCGCACGACGGACCCTCCGCAGCCCGACTGGGCCAACCACTGCCGGGCGGCCTACTGCACCGGGTACGCGGAGGCCGCCGGCCGTGACCCGCGCACCGAGCCGGTGCTGCTGCGCGCGTACGAGACCGACAAGGCGGTCTACGAGGCGGTCTACGAGGCCCGGCACCGCCCCGACTGGCTGCCCGTGCCGCTGGCGGCGCTGCGCCGGCTCGCCTCGGCCGGCCCCACCTGATCCACCCGACCCGCGTCCAGGAGGCTTCGCCCGTGACCCCCCGCCCCGAGTCCAGCGGTCCGACCCCGGAGCAGCCGGCCGACCGACGCCCCACCGAGCCACCGGCGCCCGCGCGGAAGAAGAAGCCCGCGAAGAAGCAGCCCGCTCCGGCCGCGACGGAGAAGCCCGGCCCGCGCAAGACGTCCGCGAACTCGCGCAAGACGTCCGCGAAGAAGACGGCCGCCGCGGCGACGAAGAACGCCCCGGCCGCGAAGGCCACGGTGCAGAAGGCCGCCGCCGAGAACAGGAAGGGGACGCCGACGCGGCCCGCGCGCCGTCGCACCGCCGAGGCAGCACCGCAGCCCACGGGCAGCCGCACCACTGAAGCAGCACCGCCACCGGCGGCAGTGACACCCCCGGTGCCGGAGAAGACACCGCGATGCGCGCCGCCGGAGGCGGAGATCGCCGTCTCCCCCGCCGTCGACGCCGGCGACCGGGACCGGCTGCTGCACGGCACGCATCACGCACCGCACTCCGTGCTGGGCGCGCACCCCGTGCCCGGCGGGGTCGCCTTCCGGGCGTTCCGGCCGTACGCGCGGGCCGTGACCGTGGTGTCCGGTGGCATGACCGTCGGCCTGCACGACGACGGCGACGGCTTCTTCTCCGGCCTGCTGCCGCTGCGGGACGTCCCCGCGTACCGGCTGCGCGTCGCGTACGAGGGGGCCGAACTGGAGACGGAGGACGCCTACCGCTTCCTGCCCACACTGGGCGAGCTGGACCTGCATCTGATCGGCGAGGGCCGGCACGAGGAGCTGTGGACGGTGCTGGGCGCGCACCCCATGACCCACCAGGGTGTGAGCGGCACCCGCTTCTCGGTGTGGGCGCCGAACGCGCAGGGCGTGCGGGTCGCGGGCTCGTTCAACCTGTGGGACGGCACCGGCTTCCCGATGCGCTCGCTGGGCTCGACCGGGGTGTGGGAACTGTTCGTGCCCGGGATCGGCGAGGGCGAACTGTACAAGTTCGAGATCACCCGCCCGGACGGGTCGAAGACCCTGCGCGCCGACCCGATGGCCCGCCGTACCGAGGTGCCCCCGGCCACCTCGTCGATCGTCACGTCGTCGCGGTACGAGTGGGGCGACGCGCAGTGGCTGGGGCGGCGGGCGGAGGTGCCCGCGCACCGGGCGCCACTCTCGGTGTATGAGGTGCACCTGCCGTCGTGGCGGCCGGGGCTCACCTACCGGCAGCTCGCCGAGCAGCTCCCCGCCTATGTGAAGGACCTGGGCTTCACGCACGTCGAGCTGATGCCGGTCGCCGAGCACCCCTTCGGCGGCTCCTGGGGGTACCAGGTCACCGGCTTCTACGCGCCGACCGCCCGCATGGGCACCCCGGACGACTTCAAGTACCTGGTGGACGCTCTCCACCAGGCCGGCATCGGCGTGATCATGGACTGGGTGCCGGCGCACTTCCCGCGTGACGAGTGGGCCCTGGCCGAGTTCGACGGCCGCCCCCTGTACGAGCACTCCGATCCGCTGCGTGCCGCGCACCCCGACTGGGGCACCCTGGAGTTCGACTTCGGGCGGCGCGAGGTGCGCAACTTCCTGGTGGCGAACGCCCTGTACTGGTGCGAGGAGTTCCACATCGACGGGCTGCGGGTGGACGCGGTCGCCTCCATGCTCTACCTGGACTACTCGCGCGAGCCCGGCCAGTGGACGCCGAACGAGCACGGCGGCCGGGAGAACCTGGACGCGGTGGCGTTCCTGCAGGAGATGAACGCGACCGTGTACCGCAGGGTGCCGGGGGTCGTGACGATCGCCGAGGAGTCCACCGCCTGGGACGGCGTCACCCGCGCCACCCACCACCGCGGCCCGAGCGGTTTCGGCGGACTGGGCTTCGGGCTGAAGTGGAACATGGGCTGGATGCACGACTCGCTGGAGTACATGAGCCACGAGCCGGTGCACCGCAGGTACCACCACGGCGAGATGACCTTCTCGATGGTGTACGCGTACAGCGAGAACTACGTGCTGCCGGTCTCCCACGACGAGGTGGTGCACGGCAAGCGGTCGCTGGTGTCGAAGATGCCCGGCGACTGGTGGCGGCAGCGCGCCGACCTGCGGGCCTACCTGGGCTTCATGTGGGCCCACCCCGGCAAACAACTTCTCTTCATGGGCCAGGAGTTCGCGCAGGGCGCGGAGTGGTCGGAGACGCACGGCCCGGACTGGTGGCTGCTCGACCCGCACTACGGCGCGGAGGCCGACCACCGCGGTGTGCGGGACCTGGTGCGCGACCTCAACACCGTCTACCGGGCCAGCCCCGCGCTGTGGCGGTACGACACCGAGCCGGCCGGATTCCGCTGGGTGGCCGGGGACGCCGCCGACGACAACGTGCTGGCGTTCCTGCGGTACGACGCCGACGGCTCGCCGCTGCTCGCGGTGTCCCACTTCGCGCCGGTGGTGCGGCACGACTACCGCGTCGGCGTCCCGGACGACGTGCCCGCCTGGCACGAGGCCCTGAACACCGACGCGGCCCGCTACGGCGGCTCCGACGTCACCAACCCCGACCCGGTGAAGCCGGAGCCGCAGGGGTGGCACGGTCTGCCGGCGAGCATCCGGCTGACCCTGCCGCCCCTGGCGACGGTGTGGCTGCGCCCGGCCTGACGGCGGGCGGGCGGTCTACGCGAGCGCCTTGGCCAGCGGCTCCGGTAGCGGCTCGGTGTGCAGCACGCCGAGCCGCTGGGTGGCGCGGGTGAGCGCCACGTACAGGTCGCTGGTGCCGTAGCGTCCCGGCTCGACCACCAGGACCGAGTCGAACTCGAGTCCCTTGGCCTGGCGCGGGTCGAGGAGCACCACCTGGTGGGTGAGGTCGGGTTCGGCGCCCGCCGTGACCCCGTCCAGGCGGGCGGCCAGGGCGCGGTGCAGCTCGCGCGGGGCGACGACCGCGAGACGGCCCTCCTCGGGGGTGAGCTCCCTGACCGCCTCGGCGGTGGCGGCGGGCAGGTCCGCGGTGGCGCGGGCCCACGGCCTCACCCCGGTGGCCCGCACCGAGCCGGGCGGTTCGAAGCCGGGGTACGCGTCCCGGACCACGGCGGCGGCGACCTCCATGATCTCCGCGGGGGTGCGGTAGTTGACGCCGAGCCGGTGGTGCTCCCAGCGGTCCTCGACGTACGGGTCGAGGATGCCTTCCCAGGAGCCGACGCCGCCTGCCTCCGAGGTCTGCGCCGGATCGCCGACCAGCGTCATCGACCGGGTGGGGCTGCGCCGCATCAGCAGCCGCCACGCCATCGGGGACAGCTCCTGCGCCTCGTCCACGATGATGTGGCCGAACGCCCAGGTGCGGTCGGCGGCGGCGCGTTCGGCGGCGCTGCGGTGGTCGTCCTCCTCGTGCCGTTCGGCGAACCGCTCGGCGTCGATGATGTCGTGCGCGGAGAGCACCTCGGAGGACTCGGGGTCGTCCTCCTCCTTGTCCTCGAACTCGAAGGTCCGGGAGGCGTAGGAGACGTCCAGCACGCCTTGGGCGTAGGCGATCTGCCGTTGCCGCTCGCGTTCGGCGCGCTCGCGGGCGAGCCGGTCGTCCTCGCCGAGGAGTTCGGCGGCCTCGTCCAGCAGCGGCACGTCGGAGACGGTCCAGTGCCGGGTGACCGGGCGCCGGACCGCGGCGGCGTCCCCGTCGGGGAGGTAGCCCTCCGGGGCGGCGAGGAAGTCCGCGACCAGCCGCTGCGGGGTGATCCGCGGCCAGAGCTGGTCGATCGCCGACCACACCTCGGGGTTCTCGGCCAGCTCGTCGCGGATCTGGGTGATGTCGCTCGGGTCGAGCAGGTTGGACCCGTCGTACGGGTCGGTGCCGATGCGCTCGGCGAGCATGTCGGTGAGCGTGTTGAGGATGTACCCCTCGAAGTGCTCGCGTGCCGCGTTGTGCGGCAGCTTCGTGGCGCGGGTGCGCTCCCGGGCGACGTTCACCAGGCCGTCGTCGAGCATCAGGACCTCGCGGTCGTGCTCGATGGCGATGACCGGATCGGGCAGCGCCTGCCGGTCGCGGACGTACTCCGCGAGCACGCCGGCCATCTCGGCCCGCCCCTTGACGGCGGCGGCCTCCGGCGTGTCCGTACGGGTGGTCCGCACGCCCGGGAACAGCTCGCCGACGGTCGCGAGGAGCACGCCGGTCTCGCCGAGGCTGGGCAGCACCTCGCCGATGTAGCCGAGGAACGCCGGGTTGGGTCCGACGATCAGCACGGCGCGGCGGGCGAGCAGCTCGCGGTGCTCGTAGAGCAGGTACGCGGCCCGGTGCAGGGCGACGGCGGTCTTGCCGGTGCCGGGGCCGCCCTCGACCACCATGATGCCCCGGTGCGGAGCCCGGATGATGCGGTCCTGGTCGGCCTGGATGGTGCGGACGATGTCGCCCATGCGGCCGGTGCGGGCGGAGTTGAGGGCGGCGAGCAGCACGGCGTCGCCGGTGGGATCCTCGTGACCGGTGCGGGTGTCGTCGCCGAGGTCGAGGATCTCGTCGTGCAGGCCGGTGACCCGGCGGCCCTCGGTGGCGATGTGCCGGCGGCGGCGCAGCCCCATCGGGGTGTGGCCGGTGGCCAGGTAGAACGGGCGGGCGACGTCGGCCCGCCAGTCGATGAGGAGCGGAGTCAGCTCGTCGTCGTCGGCGCGCAGGCCGATGCGTCCGATGTGGTGGGTCCGTCCCGGGACGAGGTCGATGCGGCCGAAGCAGAGGGAGCCGTCCACCGCGTTCAGCGCGGCGAGCAGCCCGGAGCGCTCGGCGACCAGGATGTCGCGCTCCAGCCGGGCCTGACGGGGCGTGTCGCCCTGGGCGAGGGCGTCCGCCACACCGGCCTCGGCGTCGCCCCGCAGGACGTCCACCCGTGCGTACAGTCCGTCGATGAATTCCTGTTCCTGCCGCAATTCATCGTCCGGATATTCGGTGTTTGACAATTCCACTCCCGCCCGGATATACTGTGCTCACTGAACTTCTTCGCGACTTCGCATAACGAAGGCGTGAATGGACGAATATACGCAAGGAAAACCCCCGGGCGCAATTACCCGGGGGTTTTCCTTGCGCGGAGGGCGACGGTTCAGAGCACGTCGCGCAGTTCCTCCCGCAGCCGCCGGCCCGGGCGCGCGCCGACCATGGAGCGCAGCGGCTCCCCGTCGCGGAAGACGACGAACGTCGGCATCGACAGCACCTTGTACGCGTTGGTCGTCGCCGGATTGCGGTCCACGTTCAGCTGGACCACCTTCAGCCGGTCCTCCTCCGCCGCCGCCAGCTCACGCAGCACCGGCGCCATCTGCCGGCACGGCGGGCACCAGTCGGCGGTGAACTCCACCAGCACCGGAAGCCCGGCGCCCAGCACCTCCTCCGCGAAATCCGCGTCGGTCACCTCGGGCACGCCGCTCATCGCGGTCCCCCTCCCAGTTCGCACTCCGGTTCCGGACCACCCGGGACCGCCGCGTCGGCTGCCAGCTCCGCACGGGCCGCCTCCGCCCTCGCCAGCTGCCGCCCGACCTGCTCCCGCACCGCGCCCAGCTCGGCGATGAGCGTGTCGATCTCGTCGAGCTTGCGCCGGTAGACCTGGAGCGAGGCCGGGCAGGAGTCGCCCTCGGGGTGCCCGGCGCGCAGGCACTCCACGAACGGCCGGGTCTCCTCCAGGCCGAACCCGAAGTCCTGGAGGGTGCGGATCTGCCGCAGCAGCCTCAGGTCGGACTCGTCGTAGGTCCGGTATCCGTTCCCGTTCCGCCGTGCGGGCAGCAGCCCGCGGGACTCGTAGTACCGCAGCGTCCGCGTCGTGGTCCCGGCGCGTGCGGCCAGCTCGCCGATTCGCATGCCGTCGAACGTAAAGCTTGACGCGGGCGTCAGGGCAAGGGCGCAGGGCGGGGACGGGAACGGGGAGAGGCCGGAGGGCCGAGGAAGGGAAGAGGCCGGGCGGCCGGACCCACGGGGAGAGAGTCCGGCCGCCCGGCGGGAGGCCCTGTCAGGGGGCGGGCCTCCGGGGACCGGCCGGCCGGGGCGACGGGGGGTGCGGCCCGGCCTGCCGGGGTGGGGAGGGCCTGGGGTCAGGCCTTGGCGAGCTCCTTCTCGCCGCCCGGTCCGGACGCCTCGGCGTGGTCGTCCCGGCCGGCGCCGTCGCCGCCGTCGCCGTGGTCGTCGAGCAGCGTGCGCTCGTCGAACGGGGCGCGTCCGGCCAGCACCTCGGCGACCCGCTCCTTGTCGATCTCCTTCGTCCAGGTGCCGATCAGCACCGTGGCGATCGCGTTGCCGGCGAAGTTGGTCAGCGCGCGGGCCTCGCTCATGAAGCGGTCGATGCCGACGATCAGGCCGATGCCGTCCACCAGGGCGGGCTTGTGCGACTGGAGACCGCCGGCCAGGGTCGCGAGGCCGGCGCCGGTGACACCGGCGGCGCCCTTCGAGGCGACCAGCAGGAACAGCAGCAGCGGGATCTGCTCGCCGACCGACATCGGCGTACCCATGGCGTCGGCGATGAACAGCGAGGCCATGGTCATGTAGATCATGGTGCCGTCGAGGTTGAAGGAGTAGCCGGTCGGGACGGTGATGCCGACCACCGGCTTGCTGACGCCCAGGTGCTCCATCTTCGCGATGAGCCGCGGCAGCGCGGACTCCGAGGAGGAGGTGGACAGGATCAGCAGGAACTCACGGCCCAGGTACTTGAACAGGGTCCACACGTTCAGACCCGCGACGATCTTCAGCATCGCGCCGAGCACCACGAAGATGAACAGCACACAGGTGACGTAGAAGCCGAGCATCAGCACGGCGAGGCTCTTGAGCGCGTCCAGGCCCGCCGAGCCGGTGACCGCGGCCATGGCGCCGAAGGCACCGACCGGGGCCGCCCACATGATCATGGCGAGGACGCGGAAGACGAGCCGCTGGATGTGCTCGATGCCGCGCAGGATCGGCTGCCCCGCGTTGCCCATGGCCTGGAGGGCGAAGCCGCAGAGCAGGGCGATCAGCAGGGTCTGGAGCACCTCGCCCTGGGTGAAGGCGGACACGATCGTGGTCGGGATGATGCCGAGCAGGAACTCGGTGGTGTCCTTGGCCTCCGCGTCGATCTGCGCGTGGCCGGTCTCCTTGACCGCGTCGGTGATCGCGAGGCCGGTGCCCGGCTCCAGGATGTTGCCGACGACCAGGCCGATGGCGAGCGCCACCACCGACATGACCATGAAGTAGCCGAGGGCGATGCCGCCCACCGCGCCCACCTTGGCGGCCTTCCGCACGGACCCGATGCCCAGCACGATCGTGCAGAAGATGATCGGCGAGATCATCATCTTGATCAGGTTCACGAAGCCGGTGCCGATCGGCTTCAGCTCGACCGCGAAGTCCGGCGCGATCAGGCCGACGGCGATGCCGAGGGCAACCGCGATGATCACGGCGATGTAGAGATAGTGCGTGCGGTCCCGCTTTGCCTTGGGTGCGGCAGGTGCCGTATCGGCGGTGCTGGTCACGGCGGCCCTCCTTGACGTCGTCGTCGGCATCACCGGCGTGCGGCTCACGTCCGGGGGATGGTTCGGGGGAACGCGGCGACTATGTCGTGCCTTGTGAGTGCGGTCACCCTTCCGTTCATTTAGTTCACCGGGAGGGCGCGAGGCAGACTGGCTGGATGCGCATCCCCCTCCCCCGGCCCCGCAGCCTCGCGGGACAGCTCTTCGCCATGCAGGCCGTGCTGCTCACGGTCGTCGTGGCGGGGTACGCGCTGGCCACCTATCTCAGCCACCGCAGCGAGGCCGAGGAGGCCGCGGGACGGCAGGCCGCGTCGGTGGCGCGCTCCGTCGCCGACTCGCCGTCGGTGCGGGAGGCGATCCGCTCGTCGGACCCGTCGGGACGGCTCCAGCCGTACGCGGTGGCGGTGGTGCGCGACACCGACGTGGACTTCGTCACGATCATGGATCCGCGGGGCATCCGCTGGACCCACCCCGACCCGGCCCAGATCGGCCTGCCCTTCCAGGGGCACACCGGCCCGGCGCTCCAGGGGCGCACCTTCACCGAGACCTACACCGGCACGCTCGGCCCGTCCGTGCGCGCCGTGACACCGGTGCGGGACGGCGACCGGATCGTCGGCCTGGTCAGCGCGGGCATACGGGTCGACGAGATCGGGCGGCGTGTGCAGGAGCAGCTCGCAGCGCTGCTGGCGGTCGCGGCGGGCGCGCTCGGGCTCGGCGCGATCGGCACATACGTGATCAACGCGCGGCTGCGCCGGCACACGCACGGGATGAACGCGACCGAGCTGAGCCACATGCACGACTACCATCAGGCCGCGCTGCACGCCGTGCGCGAGGGGCTGCTGATGCTGGACGGACAGTTCCGGGTGGCGCTGATCAACGACGGCGGCCGGGAGCTGCTCGGGGTGGACCAGGAGGAGGACGTGGTGGGCCGGTCGGTCCCGGAGCTGGGCCTGCCGGCCCCCTTGACGGGGGCGCTGCTCGCCTCCGAACCCCGGGTCGACGAGGTGCACCTCACGGCCGACCGGGTGCTGGTGGTGAACACCTCGCCGGTCACCGGCGGCCAGCGGCGCGGCTCCGTGGTGACGCTGCGGGACGTCACCGAGCTGCAGTCGCTGATGGGCGAGCTGGACTCGGAGCGGGGCTTCACGCAGGCGCTGCGCTCCCAGGCGCACGAGGCGGCCAACCGGCTGCACACCGTGGTGTCGCTGATCGAGCTGGGCCGCGCCGAGGAGGCCGTCGAGTTCGCCACGGCCGAGCTGGAGCTGGCGCAGGCCCTCACCGACCAGGTGGTGGCGGCGGTGAGCGAGCCCGTGCTGGCGGCGCTGCTGCTGGGCAAGACCGCGCAGGCCAACGAGCGGGGTGTGGAGCTGGTGGTGTCCCCGGACAGCCGCCTGGACGACGGTCTGCTGCCGGAGGCGCTGCCCTCCCGCGACCTGGTGACCATCCTCGGCAACCTGATCGACAACGCGGTGGACGCGGCCCAGGGCGGGGTGCGGCCGCGGGTGACGGTGACGGCGCTGACCGAGGAAGACGGCTCGGAGCTGGTCCTGCGGGTCGGCGACACCGGGCCGGGCGTCGACCCGGAGCGCGCCGAGGAACTGTTCCGGCTGGGCTACACCACCAAGCCGTCCGGCCCCGGCGGCCGGGGTCTGGGTCTCGCCCTGGTCCGGCAGGCGGTGTCCCGGCACGGCGGCACCCTCGCGGTGACCTCCGGCGAGGACGGCGGCGCCGTGTTCGACGTGCGGATGCCGCTGCGGGAGACGGCCTGTGCGGTCGTGAACGGCGCGGGCGGTGCCGTGTGACCGCGCAGCCGATCAGGGTGCTGGTCGTCGAGGACGACCCGGTGGCCGCCGACGCGCACGTGATGTACGTGGGGCGGGTGCCCGGCTTCGTCGCCGTCGGCAAGGCGCACACCGGGGCGCAGGCCCGCCGGGCGCTCGACCGCACCCCAGTCGACCTGCTGCTCCTCGACCTGCACCTGCCGGACGTGCACGGGCTGCAGCTGGCCCGCACGCTGCGGGCGGCCGGCCATCACGCCGACGTGATCGCGGTGACCTCGGCGCGGGACCTCGCGGTGGTCCGCGAAGGGGTGTCGCTCGGCGTCGTGCAGTACGTGCTGAAGCCGTTCACCTTCGCGACGCTCCGCGACCGGCTGGTCCGGTACGCCGAGTTCCGCGCGGCGGCCGGCGAGGCGAGCGGCCAGGACGAGGTCGACCGCGCGCTGGCGACCCTGCGCGCCCCCGGCCCGGCCGCCCTCCCGAAGGGCCTCAGCGGCCCCACCCTGGAACGCGTCTCCACGGCCCTGCGCGACGCCCCCGACGGCCTCACCGCCACGGGCGTCGCGGAGGCGGTCGGCATATCCCGCATCACGGCCCGCCGCTACCTGGAACACCTGGTCGACGCCGGCTGCGCGGCCCGCCGCCCGCAGTACGGGACGGTGGGACGGCCGGAACTCCAGTACCGGTGGGTGCCGGGCACCTGATCCGGGCCGTCACGCGGCCCGCGCGAACCGCACGACCTGCGAGGCGAGCCCGGCCACGGCGAGCGCCTCCAGCACGGACAGCGCGACCATCAGTCTCCCGTGGCCGTCGTCCTGCGCCCAGAACACCACCAGGGCGGCGAGCGGGACGGCGCAGAACGCGGTCAGGTCGACGGCGAGCTGCACCGCCTTACGGGACCGCCGCCGGGTGTCCCTGCCGTGCGAGGCCTCCCACCCGAACGTGGTGAAGCCGCTTTCGCCGGCCGCGAGCGCGGCCAGCCGGGGTCCCAGGGAGTCCCGGACGTAGAGGCCTATCGCCGTGATCTTCTCGTCGTTGACCACGTAGGTCCATCCGAGGACCACGCACACCGGCGGCAGCGCCAGCAGCATCGACGGCTGCTTCGCCTGCGCCGCGGCGGCGATGACGGCAGCCACCACGGCCAGCGTCACATAGAGGAGGTTGTCCCGGAACCCGATCCTCGCCTTCTGCTCGTCCTTCACGCTCTGGTACTCGGCCAGCAGCAACTGCCCCACAGTGACGCCCTGTTCCGGCACTCCGTCTCCCATCCTCCGGTGAACCGACCGGTGACTGCCCAAGCTCACGAAGCCTTCACCGCCCCCGGCGGTTCCCCATGCGCACGCTCATTGACCTGGCTGGACCACTCAACTTACGTTCGCCGGGCAGCCGTCCAGGCCACAGTGTCGTGTGCCCGTAGGAGGTCGTGCCCGTGCGCCCCACCGCCGCTCGCCCCCGCACAACCGTCCGTCCGACCGCGTTCGTCGCCCTCTGCGCCGCCGCCCCGCTGCTGCTGACCGCCTGCGGCGGCGGGTCCGGCGGGGACCCGGACACGCTGAAGGTGTCCTTCAAACAGTCCACCGACAACTCCGTGAAGGTGATGGACACCTATCTCGCGGACATCAAGAAGCAGTTCGAGAAGGCCAACCCGGGCAAGAAGGTGGAGCTCGTCCCCATCAAGGCGCCGGACGCCGAGTACTACACCAAGCTCCAGCAGATGCTCCGCTCCCCCCGGACCGCGCCGGACCTGGTGTACGAGGACACGTTCCTCATCAACTCCGACATCACCAGCGGGTACTTGAAGCCGCTCGACCCCTATCTCGCCGGCTGGAAGGACTGGGACCTGTTCGCCGACACCGCCAAGGCCGCCGCGCGGGGCGAGGACGGGAAGACGTACGGCGTCCCGGACGGGACCGACACGCGGGGGCTGTGGTTCAGCAAGGACGTCTTCGCGAAGGCGGGTCTGCCCGCCGGCTGGCAGCCGAGGACCTGGGAGGACGTCCTGGACGCCGCCCGCGCCATCAAGGAGAAGGTACCCGGCGTCATCCCGCTGAACGTCTACACCGGCAAGCCGGTCGGTGAGGCGGCCACCATGCAGACCTTCGAGATGCTGCTGTACGGCACGGGCGACGGCACGTCCGACCCGCTGTACGACAAGGACAGCAAGAAGTGGGTCACGGCGGGCGAGGGCTTCCGGGACGCCCTGACGTTCGTCGAGACCGTCTACGAGGAGAAGCTCGGGCCCGACGTCGCCGACGCCCTCGACCCCAACGTGGGCACCCGGGTGCGCGGCGAGTGGCTGCCGGAGGGCAAGCTCGGCATCGCGCTGGACGGTTCCTGGCTGCCGCAGGACTGGCTGGAGGGCAGCGGGCACGAGTGGCCGGAGTGGCCGAAGGAGCTGGGGCTCGCGGCGATGCCCACCCAGAACGGGCAGGCGCCCGGCAAGGTGAGCATGTCCGGCGGCTGGACCTGGGCGATCCCCGCCAAGGCCGCCAACCCCGACCTGGCCTTCGAGTTCGTGAAGACGATGCAGACCAAGGCCAACGCGCAGAAGTGGTACGTCGCCAACTCCGGCATCGCCGTCCGCGAGGACGTCGCGGCGGACCCGGCGTACACGGCGGCCCAGCCCGGCATCCGGTTCTTCACCGATCTGGTGGAGCACACCCACTACCGGCCCGCGTACCCGGCGTACCCGAAGGTGTCGACCGCGATCCAGGAGGCGATGGAGGCCGTGACCACGGGTGACGCGTCCGTGGAGGAGGCCGCGCGGGCCTACGACGAGGCGCTGCGCGACGCCGCCGGCGGCGAGGTCACCTCGAAGTGAGCGGCGACGGGACGCTCCGATGACCGCCGCCGCACCTGACGCGGGCCCGGACCTCGCGAAGACCCCGGGCCCGCCCGCCGCCTCTCCGTCCCCTCGGGACCGGCGCGCCCTGCGCCGGTTCCTCCCCCGCCTCCTGCCGCTCACCCCCGCGCTGGCCCTGCTGCTGGTGTTCCTCGCGGGGCCGATCGCGTACTGCGTCCTCATCGCGTTCACCGATCTGCAGCTGACGGGGCAGGCGCAGGAGTCGTTCGTCGGTCTGGACAACTTCCGGCGGGCGTTCCGCGACGAGGCGTTCCTCAACGCCGTCTGGCTGACCCTGGTGTTCACGGTGGTGTCGGCGCTGGTCGGGCAGAACACCCTGGGTCTGGCACTGGCCGCGCTGATGCGGCGGGCGTCGAAGCCGGTGCGCACGCTGACCGGCGGGGTCGTCGTGACGGCGTGGGTGCTGCCGGAGGTGGTGGCGGGGTTCCTGCTGTACGCCTTCTTCCGCCGCGAGGGCACGCTGAACGCGGTCCTGGACCTCCTCCACCTGCCGTCGCAGAACTGGCTGTTCACCCTGCCGATCCTCGCGGTGTCCTTCGCCAACGTGTGGCGCGGCACCGCCTTCTCGATGCTGGTGTACTCCGCTGCGCTGAACGAGATCCCGAAGGAGATCACCGAGGCCGCCGAGGTGGACGGGGCGAGCGGGTGGCGCCGGATGTGGCACGTCACGCTGCCGATGATCCGCCGCTCGATCGGCACCACGCTGATGCTCAACACACTCCAGACGCTGTCGGTGTTCGGTCTGATCTGGGTGATGACGCGGGGCGGCCCCGGCGGGAAGAGCCAGACGCTGCCGCTGTTCATGTACGAGCAGGCCTTCCAGAACAGTCTGATCGGTTACGGCACGGCGGTGGCGCTGCTGCTTCTGCTGGTCGGCTCGCTGTTCTCGCTGCTCTACATGCGTCTGCTGCGGACGGAGGTCTGACCGCCATGTCCCTGTCGTCGCGGTCCTTGTCGTCGCGGTCCCTGTCGTCGCGCCGCACCGCCCGGCGGCTGGCCGCCGACGCCGGGCTGCTCGTCGTCGCCGTCGCGTTCCTGCTGCCGCTGGCGTGGGTGGTGCTCTCCGCGGTCGACCCGCACGCCGGTCTGCGGGTGAAGGCGCCGGACGGGCTGACGGCGGAGCACTTCGACGCGATCCTCACCGACGAGATCACCTTCACCCCGCTGCTCAACAGCCTGGTCCTCTGCGGGGGCGCGACCGCGCTGACCGTGGTGTGCGCGGCGCTGGCCGCGTATCCGCTGTCCCGCTTCCGGTCGCGGCTCAACCGGCCGTTCCTGCTGACGATCCTCTTCGCGACCAGCCTCCCGATCACCGCGATCATGGTGCCGGTGTACGCGCTGTTCGTGCGGGTGAATCTGATCGACACCGTGCAGGGCACGGTCTTCTTCTTCGCCGCCTCCCAACTTCCCTTCGCCATATGGCTGATGAAGAACTTCATGGACGGCGTGCCGAGGGAACTGGAGGAGGCGGCCTGGACCGACGGGGCGTCCTCGCTGCAGTCGCTCGCACGGATCGTGCTGCCGCTGATGGGGCCGGGCCTGGCGGTGGTGACCGTCTTCTCGTTCGTGATGACGTGGGGGAACTTCTTCGTCCCGTTCATGCTGCTGCTCAGCCCGGATCTGATGCCGGCGTCGGTGAGCATCAACGACTTCTTCGGCAACCGCGGGATGGTGGCGTACGGCCAGCTCGCCGCGTTCTCGATCGTCTACTCGACGCCGGTGATCCTGCTGTACGTACTGATCTCGCGGCGGCTGGGGGCGGGGTTCGCGCTGGGCGGTGCGGTGAAGGGGTGACCGGCGGATTCGCGCCGCGCGCCGGGACGCGGGCGGAGGGGCGCACGGGGCGCGGAGCCCGTACGGGGGTGCGAGGGGCGGGCGTCCGTTCCGTCCCGCTCCTGCGCGGGCAGGGGGCGTGCGGACACGCATATGCCCACTGAGCTTGCCGTTCGCAATACGGAGCGCGTCGCTCCGGGACCGGCCCGGTCCTCCCGCCGAAACGCGACCGGCCGGTAGCCGTACCTTCCTACGATCCGTGTTCCTGGCCGAACAGACCGTAGTCACCCCAGGCGTTCGCGCCTAGCTTGTGGGCCGTGCGCCGACCTCCCCTTCGCAGCGACCGCCATCCGCCCCCGCCGTTCAACGCCCCCGCCGCCCGGCGGCTGCGCGCCGCGCTGGGCCTGGGCCCGGACCATGTGGCCCACGCCCTGCGCGCCTCCTACGACCTGCAGTACGTCACGCCGGCCCTCGTCGCCGCATGGGAACGCGGCAGCGCCTCCCCGTCCCATCCCGAACTCACCGCTCTCGCGGGCGTGCTGTGGTGTTCACCCGGCGAACTCATAGGCCGCCCGCGCACCTTGCGCGAGCACAGGATGGCCCGCGGCCTTGCCCCGGAGGACGTCGCCCACACCGTGGGGCACGAACTCCAGGCGTATCTGCGGATGGAGGAGACGGGGCAATGGCGGGGCACCGAGCGCCAGACGGCCGCCCTGACGAGACTGCTCGGTCTGTCCCTGGCCGACGCCCTCACCGTCACCGGCCGTGAGGAGCACCTGGCGGAGCTGCTGCGCGACGCGGTGACCACGCGCTGGCAGGCGTACGTCCGGCCGGTGTCGAAGATCGCCCCGCTGGAGCGGCGCCTCCTGGAGGAGGTGCTGCACCGGCTGCACCAGGACTACCAGGGCCACATGGCGGCCACGCTCAGCTGGGGCGGCGGCCCCACCGACGCGTCCGACCCGGGGCGGGACTTCCTGGCCCGCGTCGTCGACCACTTCTGGACGGCGGTCGAGGACGGCGGCCGCGCCTGAACGGCGCACGGGACGCGCCCGCCCGGTCCGCCGCCGACCGGGCGACACCCTCTCGGGAGTCGAAGGGACCGGTCTAGAAGACCGACTCCGCCTCGTCCATGCGGTCCTTCGGGACCGTCTTCAGTTCCGTGACCGCCTCCGCCAGCGGCACCATCACGATGTCCGTGCCGCGCAGGGCGGTCATCCTGCCGAAGTCGCCCCGGTGGGCGGCCTCGACCGCGTGCCAGCCGAAGCGGGTGGCGAGGACGCGGTCGTACGCGGTCGGTACGCCGCCGCGCTGGACGTGGCCCAGGATGACCGGCTTGGCCTCCTTGCCGAGGCGCCGCTCCAGCTCGTACGCCAGGGCCGTGCCGATGCCCTGGAAGCGCTCGTGGCCGAACTTGTCGATCTCGCCCTTGCCGTAGTCCATGGTGCCCTCGGCCGGGTGGGCGCCCTCGGCGACGCAGATGACCGCGAACTTCTTGCCCCGGTCGAAGCGCTCCTCGACCATCTTGACCAGCTGGACCGGGTCGAAGGGCCGCTCGGGCAGGCAGATGCCGTGGGCGCCGGCGGCCATGCCGGACTCCAGGGCGATCCAGCCCGCGTGCCGGCCCATGACCTCGACGACCATCACCCGCTGGTGCGACTCGGCAGTGGTCTTCAGGCGGTCCATCGCCTCGGTGGCGACGCCGACGGCCGTGTCGAAGCCGAAGGTGCGGTCCGTGGAGGAGATGTCGTTGTCGATCGTCTTGGGGACGCCGACCACCGGCAGACCGGCGTCGGACAGCATGCGGGCCGCCGTCAGCGTGCCCTCGCCGCCGATCGGGATGAGCGCGTCGATGCCGAACTCGTGGATCATGTCGGAGGCGTTCTCGCAGGCCTCGCGCAGCCGGTCGCGCTCCAGCCGGGAGGAACCCAGTATGGTCCCGCCGCGCGCCAGGATGCCGCTGACCGCGTTGAGGTCCAGCGTCCGGTAGCGGCCGTCCAGCAGGCCGGAGTAGCCGTCCTCGAAGCCGATGACCTCGTCGCCGTAATTGTCCACCGCCCGGTGCACGACCGACCGGATCACTGCGTTCAGCCCAGGGCAGTCGCCGCCTGCGGTGAGGACTCCTATACGCATCGTGCTGTGTCTCCTGGTCGCTGTCGATACCGGTGAGCCGTTGCCGATTCTTTCACGTCCCCCGGAGCACCGCCGACGGCCCGATGCACGGGCGTCCTAGCCAGCGCCGCGGGTATTGTCAAGAGGGATCCGCTCACCTGTGTGGGCGGTTTCCAGGCCCCGCCGTCGCCCCTCGCGGCCCCCGACGAAGCCCCTCGACGAAAGGGAGAGCGCGCGTGACCCGCAGCGTGTACGTGACCGGAATCGACCGCGGCGACGGCCGCCAGGTCGTCGAGCTCGGGGTGATGGAGCTGCTGACCCGGCAGGTCGACCGGGTGGGCGTCTTCCGCCCCCTGGTGCACGACGGTCCCGACCGGCTCTTCGAACTGCTGCGCGCCCGCTACCGGCTCTCCCAGGACCCCGGGACCGTCTACGGCATGGACTACGCCGAGGCGTCCGCGCTCCAGGCCGAGCGCGGCACGGACGAGCTGGTGTCCACCCTGGTCGACCGGTTCCACCTGGTGGCCCGTGACTACGACGTGGTGCTGGTGCTGGGCACCGACTACGCGGACACGCAGTTCCCGGACGAGCTGTCCCTGAACGCCCGCCTGGCCAACGAGTTCGGCGCCTCGGTCATCCCCGTCGTCGGCGGCCGGAAGCAGACCGCCGAGTCCGCGCGCGCGGAGACCCGCAACGCCTACCGCGCCTACGACACCCTCGGCTGCGACGTACTGGCGGTGGTGGTCAACCGGGTCGCGCGCGAGGACCGGGACGAGATCGCCGAGCGGCTCGCCACCCGGCTGCCCGTGCCCTGCTACGTGCTGCCCGACGAACCCGCGCTGTCCGCGCCCACCGTGTCCCAGATCGTCCACACCCTGGGGGCGAAGGTGGTCCTCGGCGACGACTCCGGACTCGCCCGCGACGCCCTGGACTTCGTCTTCGGCGGTGCGATGCTGCCCAACCTCCTGGCCGCGCTGACCCCCGGCTGCCTGGTGGTGACCCCGGGCGACCGGGCGGACCTGGTGGTGGGCGCGATGGCCGCGCACAGCGCCGGCACCCCACCGATAGCCGGGGTGCTGCTGACCCTGGACGAGGTGCCCGGCGAGCGCATCCTCACCCTCGCCGACCGGTTGGCGCCCGGCACCCCGGTGCTGTCGGTGCCGAGCAACAGCTTCCCCACCGCCGAGCAGCTGTTCTCCCTGGAGGGCAAGCTGAACGCGGCCACCCCGCGCAAGGCGGAGCGGGCGCTCGGCCTGTTCGAGCGGTACACCGACACCGCCGAGCTCACCCGCGAGGTGTCCGCGCCCAGCAGCGACCGCGTCACCCCGATGATGTTCGAGCACAAGCTGCTGGAGCAGGCCCGCTCCGACCTGCGCCGGGTGGTGCTGCCGGAAGGCTCCGAGGAGCGGGTGCTGCACGCGGCGGAGGTGCTGCTGCGCCGGGGCGTGTGCGAGCTGACGCTGCTCGGCGACGTCGACCAGATCCGCAAGAAGGCCGCCGACCTGGGCATCGACCTGGGCGACACCCAGCTGATCGACCCGGCCACGTCGGAGCTGCGCGACTCCTTCGCGGAGAAGTACGCGGCGCTTCGCGCCCACCGGGGCGTCACCGTGGAGCTGGCGTACGACGTGGTGTCCGACGTGAACTACTTCGGCACGCTGATGGTCGAGGAGGGCCTCGCCGACGGCATGGTGTCCGGCTCCGTGCACTCCACGGCGGCGACCATCCGCCCGGCCTTCGAGATCATCAAGACCCGCCCCGACGCGGACATCGTCTCCTCGGTGTTCTTCATGTGCCTGGCCGACAAGGTGCTGGTGTACGGCGACTGCGCGGTCAACCCGGACCCGGACGCCGAGCAGCTCGCCGACATCGCGGTGCAGTCGGCGGTCACGGCGGCGCGGTTCGGGGTCGAGCCGCGGATCGCGATGCTGTCCTACTCGACGGGCACGTCCGGTTCCGGCGCCGACGTGGACAAGGTGCGCCGGGCGACCGAGCTGGTCCGCGAGCGCAGGCCCGACCTGAGCATCGAGGGGCCGATCCAGTACGACGCGGCCGTGGAGCCGTCGGTGGCGGCGACCAAGCTGCCGGACTCCGAGGTGGCCGGCCAGGCATCCGTGCTGATCTTCCCCGACCTGAACACCGGCAACAACACCTACAAGGCCGTGCAGCGCTCGGCCGGCGCGATCGCCGTCGGCCCGGTCCTCCAGGGCCTGCGCAAGCCGGTCAACGACCTGTCCCGGGGCGCCCTGGTGCAGGACATCGTCAACACCGTCGCGATCACCGCCATCCAGGCGCAGGTCCCGGCCCCGAGCGAGAAGGCAGCCGCCCAGTGAGCCCCTCCCGTGTCCTCGTCCTCAACTCCGGCTCCTCGTCGGTGAAGTACCAGCTGCTGGACATGGGCGACAGCAGCCGGCTGGCGTCCGGTCTCGTGGAGCGGATCGGCGAGCGCACCTCCCTGGTGCGCCACACCCCGCTGGCGTCCGGCGGGGAGACCCGGGAGCGCACCGGCCCGGTCGCCGACCACGAGGCCGCGCTGAAGGCGATGGGCGAGGAACTCGCGGCCGACGGTCTCGGCCTGGACTCCCCCGAGCTGCTGGCGATCGGCCACCGGGTGGTGCACGGCGGCAAGTACTTCACCGAGCCGACGGTGATCGACGAGCGGGTGCTCGCCGAGATCGAGCGGCTGATCCCGGTGGCGCCGCTGCACAACCCGGCCAACCTCACCGGCATCCGCACGGCGACGGCGCTGCGCCCGGACCTGCCGCAGGTCGCCGTCTTCGACACCGCGTTCCACACGACGATGCCGGAGTCGGCGGCCCGCTACGCGATCGACGTGGAGACCGCCGACGCGCACCGGGTGCGCCGCTACGGCTTCCACGGCACCTCGCACGCGTACGTCTCCCGGGCGACGGCGCGGCTGCTGGGGAAGGCGCCCGAGGAGGTGAACGTGATCGTGCTGCACCTGGGCAACGGGGCGTCCGCCTCGGCCGTGCGGGCGGGCCGCTGCGTGGACACCTCGATGGGGCTCACCCCCTTGGAAGGGCTCGTGATGGGTACGCGGTCCGGTGACATGGACCCGGCCGTGATCTTCCATTTGATGCGCGTCGGCGGAATGTCCGCCGACGAGGTCGACGCCCTTCTGAACAAGAGGAGCGGGCTGGTCGGGCTGTGCGGGGACAACGACATGCGGGAGATCCGGCGCCGTATCTCCGAGGGCGACGAACGGGCGCAGCTCGCCTACGACATCTACATTCACCGGTTGAGGAAGTACATCGGCGCCTATTACGCCGTTCTCGGACAGGTGGACGCGGTGGCCTTCACCGCCGGTGTCGGCGAGAACTCCGCCGAGGTGCGGGAGGCCGCGGTGGCGGGCCTCGAAGGGCTCGGCCTGGCGGTCGACGGCGAGCGCAACGCGGTGCGCGGCGGCGGGGCGCGGCTGGTCTCGCCCGAGGGGGCACGGGTCGCGGTCGCGGTGGTACCCACGGACGAGGAAATGGAGATCGCCCAGCAGACATACGCACTGGTCGGAAAGAACAACTGAGCATCGGGAACCTCATTTGTACATTCCGCCAGACGGAATATTCCGTAGCGAAACAAACCGATAGGATCGCCCCATGCGCCGTTCGAAAATCGTCTGTACTCTCGGCCCCGCGGTCGACTCCCATGAGCAGCTCGTCGCTTTGATCGAAGCCGGCATGAACGTGGCCCGCTTCAACTTCAGCCACGGCTCGCACGCCGAGCACCAGGGCCGGTACGACCGGGTCCGGGCCGCCGCCAAGGAGACGGGCAGGGCCGTCGGCGTCCTCGCCGACCTCCAGGGCCCCAAGATCCGTCTGGAGACCTTCGCCGAGGGCCCCGTCGAGCTGGTGCGCGGTGACGAGTTCACCATCACCACCGAGGACGTACCCGGTGACAAGACGATCTGCGGGACCACCTACAAGGGCCTCCCGGGCGACGTCTCCCGCGGCGACCAGGTCCTGATCAACGACGGCAACGTCGAGCTGAAGGTGCTGGACGTCGAGGGCCCCCGGGTGAGGACGATCGTCATCGAGGGCGGCGTCATCTCCGACCACAAGGGCATCAACCTGCCCGGCACGGCCGTGAACGTGCCCGCGCTGTCCGAGAAGGACGTCGAGGACCTGCGGTTCGCCCTGCGGATGGGCTGCGACCTGGTCGCCCTGTCCTTCGTCCGGGACGCGAAGGACGTCGCCGACGTCCACCGCGTGATGGACGAGGAGGGCCGCCGCGTCCCCGTCATCGCCAAGGTGGAGAAGCCCCAGGCGGTGGAGAACATGGAGGACGTCGTGATGGCGTTCGACGGCGTGATGGTCGCGCGTGGCGACCTGGCCGTCGAGTACCCGCTCGAGAAGGTCCCCATGGTGCAGAAGCGCCTGATCGAGCTGTGCCGGCGCAACGCCAAGCCGGTGATCGTGGCGACCCAGATGATGGAGTCGATGATCACCAACTCCCGTCCGACCCGCGCCGAGGCCTCCGACGTGGCCAACGCGATCCTGGACGGCGCGGACGCGGTCATGCTGTCGGCGGAGTCCTCGGTCGGCGCGTACCCGATCGAGACGGTCCGGACGATGTCGAAGATCGTCACGGCCGCCGAGCAGGAGCTGCTCTCCAAGGGCCTCCAGCCGCTGGTGCCGGGCAAGAAGCCGCGCACGCAGGGCGGCTCGGTGGCCCGCGCGGCCTGCGAGATCGCCGACTTCCTCGGCGGCAAGGGCCTGGTCGCCTTCACCCAGTCCGGCGACACGGCCCGCCGCCTGAGCCGCTACCGGGCGGCACAGCAGATCATCGCGTTCACGACGGACGAGTCCACGCGCAACCAGATGACCCTCAGCTGGGGCGTGGAGCCGCACGTGGTGCCGTTCGTGAACAGCACCGACGAGATGGTCGCGCTGGTGGAGCAGGAACTGGTCCGCCTGAGCCGCTTCAACGAGGGCGACATCGTGGTGATCACCGCCGGCTCCCCGCCCGGCGTCCCCGGCACCACCAACATGGTCCGCGTCCACCACCTGGGCGAGGCGACCGCCTGACCCGGCACCGACCGAACGCCCGAGGGCGCCCCCTGCGAGCAGGGGGCGCCCTCGGTGTTGCGGCTCCCGGGGTGGGCTCGGGGTGCGGGCCGTCAGCCGGTGACGTACTGGTGGAGTCCCGGTACGTGCAGGGTGCCGCCGAACTGGCCGGCCTGCTGGACCGTGACCTTGGTGAAGTAGATCAGCGGGATGTTCAGCGGCGGCGGGTTCTCCGGGTCGAACGTCACCGGGATCAGGCCCAGCAGGTTGCCGGAGATGCTCTCGGTGTACATCACGGTGTCGCCGTCGCGGATGGTCGACGTCGAGCCCTTGGCGGCCTGGACGTGGTACGTCTTGCCGGACTGCTTGTCCTTGACCGTCTGGTGCAGGTCGCCGATGTCGGTGCCGTCGGAGATGACGTACTTCAGCACCTTCTTCTTGGTGCCGTTGGCGGTCCGCACCTCGACGATGCCCTTGTAGTCGGCGCCCTTCAGCAGCAGCGAGCTGGCGTTCAGGAACCACGGGTCGTCGGGGAGCGGGACGTTGTTGTCGACCCCGCCTTCGGCGTCGGTGGCGACCGGGCAGTCCTCCAGGTCGATCCCGGACGACTCGGAAGGGCTGGGCGAGGCGGTGGCCTCGGGCTCCTTCGTCTCCTCCGGCTCCGGCTCCTCGGTCTGCTCCGTGGTGTCCTTCGCCGCGTCGGCGGCCTTCTCACCGGTGTCCCCGGCGGTCTCGGCGGCCTTCTCCGCGGGCTTCTGCGCGGTCTCCTCGCCCTCGTCCGGCTCCCCGGCGGGGGCGGACGACGACGCGGAGGCGGACGGGCTGGGACTCGGGGTCTCCTCGTCCTTCTTGTCGCCGGGCGTGAAGACGTCCTTGATGGCGTCCCCGATCTGCTCCAGCAGGTTCTTGTCGGTCTCCGACGGGGACGGGGCGGGCTCGGTGTCCGCCGCCTGTCCGCCCGCGGTCGCGGAGGGCGTGGGCGCCGGCCCGGCCTCGTCGTCGGAACCTGAATCCGGCGAAGAGTCCGATCCCTTGCCCGTGTCCTTCTCCGGGTCTTCCTGGGCGGGGGCGGAGCCGGTCGGGTCCGCCGACGGCTCCTTGTCGTCCTCGGAGGCGCTCTCGCTCGCGGTGGCGGACGGCGTGGGCGACGCGCTCGCGTCCCCCTTCTCCGCCTTCTCGATGGCCTCCAGGCACTCCTTGAACTCGTCGGCCGTGAGATTCCTCGACGACGGCTGGTCGTCGGCCTGGGCGAGCGTCGGGGTGAAGCCCATCCCCATCAGTACCGCGGTCGGCATCGCCGCTATGGCTATCGCCTTCCCCGCGGGCATGTGGAACCTGGTGAACAGCGGCTTCTTGGGTGCCGCGTGTCGCGGCCCGGTTCTCACACGGGACGCCTCCACATCAGCCCCGTGGGTCACCTCGTCAGCCGGCACTGTGCCTCCCGTTCGCCCCGTTCGCCGGGCTCGTTCCTGACAGATCGTTCGGCTCACCCGTCGCCGCGGCGCCCTCTGCGGGGCCGGAGTCCGTGGATTCGGGGAAGGCGCCCTCGGGTGCGCCGCCGTGCACGCCCTTGTCCGCCTGCAGCTCCTGCTCGGGCGGCTCGCCGGACACCCACGACACGGCCATCGCGCCGCCCACGAGGGCGAAGAGGAAGCCGATCAGGAAGCCGCCGAGGTTGGACACGGGGATGGACACCAACGCCAGCAGAATCGCCGCGACACCCGCGAACACGCGGATGTGCTTCTGGAACCAGAGGCTGACGCCGAGGACGACGAGCAGCACGCCGATGATCAGGGACCCGGCGCCCGCGGTGGTCGCCATCGCCAGGGTCAGGTGACCGATCTGCAGGTTCGCGTACGGGAAGTAGGCGATGGGGAGTCCGCCGATGATGATGAACAGACCGGCCCAGAAAGGCCGCTGGCCACGCCAGGCGCGGAACTGCAGCCGTCGGCGAGTGAACTGGCCGGAGGCGGCAGGAGTCTCGGCGCTCATGAGAAACAGCTCCCTGGATGGCGTTGCTGTGGTGGTGATGTGCGCCGCGCGTGAAAGCGCGGTGGGAAGGTGGACGGGCGGGGGCGCCACCGGCTCCCCCGCCCGTCAGCGAGTGCTTAGTAGCACTCCTTGACGCCCGTCGAGAGCGACATCTTCAGGCCGCTGAGCTTGAAGGTTCCGGCGGTGGTCGCCCACGCCGTCTGCTTCACGTCCTTCAGCACGGCCTTGTCGGCCTGCTGCGCGAACCCGAAGGGGTTGGCCTGCTCGCCGCCACCCTTCATGCCCGGACCCTTGTTGGCGTCCTTGGCGGCAACACCGATGTCGATGTTCGTGAACGTCGCATCGGCGTTCAGGTCGGCGACGTCGATGTACAGGTTCTTGGCCTCGACCGGCTGAGCGCCGTCACCAGCGCGCAGGATCAGGCTGACGTTCCCGAGCACCGGAATGTTCGGGGTGACGACCGACTGGCACAGGCTCTTGATGGTCGCGGACTTGAACGCCGAGACCGCGACGGGGTGAACCGTCTTCTTGCCGTCGAGGGTGTACCCCTCGTCCAGAGCGCCGTACTGCGAGAAGCCCTCGCCGACGAGCTCCTTCGTGGTCACCTTGAACGACTGGCCGGAAACGCTGAACGACGCCGCGAGGGCGCCCTGCGCGAGAGCGACACCTATGCAAGCCGTGGCGGCCACGCTGGGCACCATGACCACAGCGAACCGCTTCCATCTGGTCCCGCCACGCACCTGGGACTCCATATTTCCTCCTTCTCGGACGTACATCTCCTGTCCTGGCTCGCCGCCTTGAACGGCGGCCGAGTCGGGCAGGGATGGGAGAAGTGCTACGTCCTCGGGAAGGAGAGCGCCCGCATTCGGCGACGCGAGGTACGCGCCCGAATCACCGGCGATCACCCCCGAGCGACAACCACTGGTCGCGCCTGACACGCATCACGCACAACCCTGCTGGACAGGCTTCACCGGACGGGCGAAGACCCCCCTGTCCAAGGAGCGCCGTCATTGCCGGCGTTCCTGCTCGGTGGGGACCCAGGAGTTCCCGCGGCCCGACCGGCTGTCGGGGTACGGGTAATGGACCGAGCGTGGCCGATCGTGGTGCATTCTCGCCGCCTGCACAAGGGGGTTCGTTACTCGCTAGTAACGGCGCGATAACCGCGGGACGACCCGGCGGACCCGAGCGGCGACGCTGGGTGCACCGATGGGGGTGTACAAAACCATTGATCAGTGGACAGATTCCGACAGATCAACTCGGTTGACTTACTGGCAGTAACAGCGGCCGCGATTACCAAGATTTGGTAAAGCGCGGCCGCTTCGGCCTCTGCCTGCCAGCGTGCACCTCGGGTCCCGCCCGTCGCCGTAACGGGCGAAAGCGGCGGAACGGGCGCCCGGATCCGAGGGGTTAGAACAGCGCGCGAGCCAGGGCGCGGCGCGCGGTCACCACGGCGGGATGGTCGGCGCCGACCACGTCGAACAGCTCCAGCAGCCGCACGCGCGCGGCCTCCCGGTCGTCGCCCGCCGTGCGGGCCACGGTGTCGACCAGCCGTCCGAAGGCGTCCTCGACATGACCGCCCGCCAGGTCCAGGTCGGCGGCGGCGATCTGCGCCGGTACGTCGCCCGGCTTCCCGGCGGCGTCCTTGCGCACCCGCTGCGGGTCCATGTCCCGTACGCGGCGCAGCAGTTCCGCCTGGGCGAGGCCCAGCTTGGCCTCGGGGTGGGCCGGGTCCTCGGCGAGCACGTTCTTGTAGGCCTGCACGGCGCCGTCGAGGTCGTTGCCGTCCAGCGCGCGGGCAGCCGCCTCCAGGAGGGAGTCGTACGGGCCGGCGGGGATCTCGTCGGCCGCCGGGGCACCGCCCGGCTCGGCCTCCGGGTCGACGGTCAGGCCCGTCAGTCCGAAGCGCTGCTCGGCGACCTGCACCAGCTGGTCCAGGGTCTGGCGGATCTGCGCCTCGCCCGCGGCGCCCTGGAAAAGCGGGAGGGCCTGTCCGGCCACCACCGCGAAGACGGCGGGGATGCCCTGGATGCCGAACTGCTGCATCAGCATCTGGTTGGCGTCGACGTCGATCTTGGCGAGGAGGAAACGGCCGTTGTATTCGACGGCGAGCCGCTCGAGGACGGGGCTCAGCTGCTTGCAGGGCTCGCACCACTCGGCCCAGAAGTCGATGACGACCGGGACCTCGGTGGAACGCTGCAGGACGTCGCGTTCAAAACCGGCCTCGTCGACGTCGATGACGAGATCGGCGGGCGAGACGGCGCCGGTGCCGCCCGTGCGGGCGGCCTCGGCGCGCGCCTGCTCCGCCTTCGCCTTGGCCTCCTGGGCCGCCTTCACCGCGGCGAGGTCGACGACTCCGCTCATGGACATGTTCCGTGGCTGCATGCGTCTATCCTCCCCCGTACCCCGCGTGAGTGTGAAAAGCGCCCGGGAAACACAGGCGTTCGTGTGGTGCTGGTGCGCCGGGTCCCCACCCGGCACGGTGGTCGTCGCTCGGGCACGTCAGGTGCTCACGTGCTTTCGCTACGAGTCGTAGCGTAACGGCAAGGGGCCGGTGCCCGGCGCCGGTTCCCGGTGATCTCCCTCACCACCGCACGGAATCCGCCGGTTATGGTCGTGCCATGCAGCGCCGCCACCCAGTCAGTCGCACCGGGCGCCCCCGCAGCGCCGCGGCCGACACCGCGATCCTCGCCGCGACCCGGCAGGCGCTGGTGGACCTGGGGTGGTCGGGACTCACGCTCTCGGACGTCGCGGTGCGCGCCGGAGTGGCCAAGACGACGCTGTACCGGCGCTGGGCGGGCAAGAACGAGCTCGTCGTGGACGCCGTGGCCGAGCTCTTCGACGAGCTGACGCTGCCGGACCGCGGTTCGCTGGCGGCCGACATCGAGGGCGTGGTGCTGCAGTTCGCCGCGATCCTGGCCCGCCCGGAGGCCCGCAGCGGGCTGATGGCGGTGGTCGCCGAGGCAACCCGGGACGAGGCGCTGCGCGAGCGGATCCGCGCCTCGATCGTCGACCGGCAGAAACGGCTGGTGATCGCGGGCCGCGCCCGCGCCCAGGAACGGGGCGAACTCCCCCCGGAGTCCGACGCGGAGCGCTCGGCCCGCGCGGTCGACCTGATCTTCGACATGGTGGCGGGATCGGTGGTGCACCGGACCCTGGTCAGCAACCAGCCGGCCGACGCGGAGTGGGTGCACGGGCTGACCCGGGTGCTGCTGTCGGGGCTGGCGGCGAGCGCACGCTGAGCGTTCCCCGAAGAGCGCGGTGAACCGGCCACGGTCGGCCGATACTCTCCTGTCACCGCGCGGTCACCCGCTGCGATGATCGTGACCGCTTCGGGACGCACGCATCAGGGGGACAGGCATGACCGGCGCCGTACGCATCGACACGTCCACGCCGCACCCGGCCCGGGTGTACGACTGGTTCCTCGGCGGCAAGGACAACTACCCCGTCGACGAGGAGCTGGGCCGGCAGATCATGGGCGTGGACGGCACCGCCCGGCACGTGGCCCGCACCAACCGGTGGTTCATGCAGCGCGTCACCCGCTGGCTGGCGGGCCCCGGGGGCGTACGGCAGTTCCTGGACATCGGCACCGGCATACCGACCGAGCCGAACCTGCACCAGGTCGCACAGGGCATCGCGCCCGGGTCGCGGGTGGTCTACACGGACAACGATCCCATCGTGCTGAAGCACGCAGAGGCGCTGCTGCGCAGCACGCCCGAGGGCGCCACCGACTACGTGCAGGCGGACGTGCGCGAACCCGGCCGGATCCTGAAGGAGGCCCGGCAGACCCTGGACCTCACGCGTCCGGTGGCACTGTCCCTGGTGGCGCTGACGCACTTCCTCGGCGAGGAGGACGACCCGCACACCCTGGTGGCCGGTCTCGTCGACGCCCTGCCGTCCGGCAGCTACCTGGTGCTGTCGCAGCTCACGGCGGACTTCGACCCGGAGGCCGTGGCCCGCGGGGTCGAGATGTACCGGGCGGGCGGCGTCACCCTGGCGCCCCGCTCCCGCGACGAGATCGCCCGGTTCTTCGAGGGCCTCGAGCCCGTCGAGCCGGGGGTGGTCCGGCTGACCGACTGGCACCCGGAACTCGCGGTCGGGGAGACCGTCGACGAGCGCGCGGTCGTCTCGCTGTACGGGGCGGTCGCCCGCAAGCCGTGAACGCGCCGCGCCCCGGCAGGCGAGGGGCCTGACGGGGCGGGGCGGTCGTACGACGGGGCGGGGTCGCCCCCTGATGCGTCAGAAGCCGGCGGGCTCCGTGTAGACGCCCCACTCGTCGCGCAGGGCGTCGCAGATCTCGCCCAGCGTGGCTTCCGCGCGGACGGCGTCGAGCATCGGCTCGATCATGTTCGCGCCGGAGCGGGCCGCCTCGACCATCGCGTCGAGCGCGCCGCGCACCTTCGCATCGTCGCGGGCGCTCTTGCGCTCGCCCAGCAGCCGTACCTGCTCGCGCTCCACCTCGTGGCTGACCCGGAGGATCTCCAGGTCGCCGGTGACGGAGCCGGTGTGGACGTTGACGCCGACGACCTTCTTGTCGCCCTTCTCCAGCGACTGCTGGTAGCGGAAGGCCGACTCGGCGATCTCGCCGGTGAACCAGCCGTCCTCGATGCCGCGCAGGATGCCGGAGGTGACGGGCCCGATGGGGTGCTTGCCGTCGGGGTGGGCGCGAAGCCCCCGCTCCTTGATCTGCTCGAAGATCTTCTCGGCGTCCGCCTCGATGCGGTCGGTGAGCTGCTCGACGTACCAGGAACCGCCCAACGGGTCGGCGACGTTGGCGACGCCGGTCTCCTCCATCAGCACCTGCTGGGTGCGCAGGGCGATCTCGGCGGCCTGCTCGCTGGGCAGCGCGAGGGTCTCGTCGAGGGCGTTGGTGTGGAGGGAGTTCGTCCCGCCGAGCACGGCTGCGAGCGCCTCGACGGCGGTCCGCACCACGTTGTTGTACGGCTGCTGCGCGGTGAGCGAGACGCCGGCGGTCTGGGTGTGGAACCGCAGCCACTGCGCCTTCTCGCTCTTGGCGCCGTAGACGTCCCGCATCCAGCGCGCCCAGATGCGGCGCGCGGCGCGGAACTTGGCGATCTCCTCGAAGAAGTCGACGTGCGCGTCGAAGAAGAAGGACAGGCCGGGCGCGAAGACGTCCACGTCGAGGCCGCGGCTGAGGCCCAGCTCGACGTACCCGAAGCCGTCGGCGAGCGTGTACGCCAGCTCCTGCGCGGCCGTCGATCCGGCCTCGCGGATGTGGTAGCCGGAGACCGACAGCGGCTTGTAGGCGGGGATGCCGGCCGCGCAGTGCTCCATCAGGTCGCCGATCAGGCGCAGGTGCGGCTCGGGCTGGAAGAGCCACTCCTTCTGCGCGATGTACTCCTTGAAGATGTCCGTCTGGAGCGTGCCGTTGAGCACGCCCGGGTCGACGCCCTGGCGCTCGGCGGCGACGAGGTACATGCAGAAGACGGGCACGGCGGGCCCGCTGATGGTCATCGAGGTGGTGACGTCACCGAGCGGGATGTCCTTGAACAGGACCTCCATGTCGGCCGCCGAGTCGATGGCCACCCCGCAGTGGCCGACCTCGCCCAGCGAGCGCGGGTCGTCGGAGTCGCGGCCCATGAGCGTCGGCATGTCGAAGGCGACGGAGAGGCCGCCGCCGCCGTTGCCGAGGATCATCTTGTAGCGCTCGTTGGTCTGCTCGGCGTTCCCGAACCCGGCGAACTGCCGGATGGTCCACGTCCGCCCCCGGTAACCGGTCGGATACAGCCCGCGGGTGAACGGGTACTCCCCCGGCCAGCCGATCCGCTCGAACCCGTCGTAGCGGTCCCCGGGCCGCGGCCCGTACACCGGCTCCACGGGATCCCCGGAGAGCGTGGTGAAGTCTGCGTCGCGCTTGCGCGCGGCGTCGTACCGGGCCTGCCAGCGACGGCGGCCCTCATCGATGGCGTCAGCGTCCATACCCTCGAATTTACTAGGACGTCCAAGTAAATGTCGATGGGGGACCGCCGTACGCTCGTCCGTACGGCGGTACGACGCGGGACGTCAGGCCTTGGCGACGGCCGGCTCGGGGCTCTCCGTGAGGGGCTCCACCTGCTGCGTCACCTTGCGCTCGACGAAGAAGGCGGCGAAGGGGATCGTCCCGGAGAGCAGCAGCCACAGCAGCTTGCCGAACGACCACTTGGCCTTGGAGCCGAGGTCGAACGCGAAGATCAGGTAGATGATGTACAGGAAGCCGTGAGCCTGGGAGACGACGAACGTGATGTCCTCGCCCTTGCCGAAGCCGTACTTGAACACCATGCAGGTGCACAGCACCAGCAGCATGACAGCGGTGACGTAGGCCATGACCCGGTAGCGGGTCAGCACGCTCTTCTTCATGGGATCGAGCGTAACGGCACGTTCCGGGCGATCTTCCGGGGGGTCACTCCCCTTCGAAGTCCCCCGCCGCCAGTCGGAGGGGCCGGAGGATGGCGAAGAGTTCCGAGCACTCCTCGGCGTCGTAGGCGCTGAGGCCGAAGTCCATCGCCATCAGGTCGCGGGTGGCCGACTCGACCACCTCTCGGCCCTTGTCCGTGATGGAGGCCAGCGTGCCGCGGCCGTCGTTGGGGTTGGGGCGCTTGGCCACCAGACCCGACCTGACCAGCCGGTCCACGGTGTTGGTCACCGACGTCGGATGCACCATGAGCCGCTCGCCGATCTTGGACATCGGCAGCTCGCCGGACTTGGAGAAGGTCAGCAGAACCAGCGCCTCGTACCGCGCGAACGTGAGCCCGTACGGCTTGACCACCGCGTCGACCTGGGCCAGCAGGATCTGGTGGGCCCGCATGATCGAGGTGATCGCGGCCATCGACGGCACGCTTCCCCAGCGCTGCTTCCAGAGCTCGTCGGCACGGGCGATGGGATCGAACGAGAGACTGAGCGGTTTGGGCACGGACCAGACCCTACCGGCGGGTCAGATGCCGGTCAGCCCTGTCTCGCCCTTCGGTCCGCGGGGCGGACGGCACGGCGGTCGCGCCGCCGACGCCCGCCCCGCACGGAGTCAGCCGGCGAGGTGCCGTTCGACGGTCTCCACCTTGGACGTCAGGCCGTCCTCCACGCCCTGGCGGATGTCCGCCTTGAGGACGAGGGAGACACGCGGCGCGCGGGCCTCCACGGCGGCCACGGCGCGCTTCACCACGTCCATGACCTCGTCCCACTCCCCCTCGATCGAGGTGAACATCGCGTCGGTGCGGTTCGGCAGCCCGGATTCGCGGACCACCCGCACGGCGTCGGCGACGTACTCCCCCACGTCCTCGCCGACGCCCAGCGGCGTCACGGAAAAGGCGACGATCACGCGTTCACGACCCCTTCCTTGCGGGCGCGGGACGCGATCACCGCGTCCTCGGTCTCACGCTTCAGCCGCCGCTCGGCGAAGAAGCCGCCGACGGGCAGCACCGACATCAGGAAGTAGAAGGCGGCGGTCCCCAGCGACCACTTCGCCCGGTTCCAGGCGTCGGCCCAGAAGAGCACGTAGAGGACGAAGAGGAAGCCGTGGACCGCGCCCATGACCGGGACGGCATTGAACTCGGTGGTCCGCTTCAGGACCGAGCACACGAGCAGCAGCAGGAACGAGATCGCTTCGGGGCCCGAGACCAGGCGGAGGCGGCGGAGTGCGGAGGCGGTCTTGATGTCCACGGGTCACCTTCGGAAGGGAGAGACGTCGGTGTCGACGGTGCTGTCGGCTTGTGAACGCGCGCACAAGCGTAGCCATTGTGGCAAACGCCGTGGGTGATCACCGCAGGGGGTCGGGGCCGCATCAGGGTGCGACTCCTCCTTCAGGATCTGGGCGCGGCGCAAAAGGGCCGCTACCGTCGCACACGTGGCGATGTTCCGACTTCAGAGCAGCAAGGTCCTCGCCGTCGACATGACCGGGGACGCCGTCAAGGCGAAGAACGGCTCCATGGTCGCGTACGACGGGCAGATGGCCTTCAAGAAGCTCACAGGCGGCGGTGAGGGCCTGCGGGGGATGGTGACCCGGCGGCTCACGGGCGAGCAGATGACGCTCATGGAGGTGAAGGGGCACGGCACCTGTTTCTTCGCCGACCGGGCCTCCGAGATCAACCTCGTGGCCCTGAACGGCGAGAAGCTGTACGTCGAGTCCAGCAACCTGCTGGCCACCGACGGCGGCCTGCGCACGGGGACCACGTTCACGGGCCTGCGCGGCGCCTCCCAGGGCAACGGGCTGTTCACGACCACGATCGAGGGCCACGGCCAGGCCGCGATCATGTCGGACGGCCCCGCCGTGCTGCTGCGGGTCGGCCCTCAGTACCCGCTGACGGTCGACCCGGGCGCATACGTCGCCCACCAGGGCGACCTGCGGCAGTCCTTCCAGTCGGGCGTGACGTTCCGCACGTTCATGGGCGAGGGCGGCGGCGAGGCCTTCCAGATCCGCTTCGAGGGCGACGGGGTGGTCTACGTCCAGCCCAGTGAGCGCAACACCATCGCGGGGGACGTCTGACATGGGCTTCCGGGAGATCAACTCCAAGATGATCGAGGCGACCGTCGCACCCGGTCAGCGGCTGTTCAGCCAGCGCGGCGCGATGCTCGCGTACAAGGGCGAGGTCGGCTTCACCCCGAACCTGCGCGGCGGCCAGGGCGGGGTGATGTCCATGATCGGCCGGCGCGTGGCCAACGAGGACACGCCCCTGATGACCGTCGAGGGCGACGGCACCGTGCTGTTCGGGCACGGCGGCCACCACATCCAGGTGATCAACCTCTCCGGGGACACGCTGTACGTCGAGGCGGACCGGCTGCTGGCCTTCGAGGGGACGCTGGAGCAGGGCACGGTGTTCCTCGGCTCGCAGGGCGGGGTGATGGGCATGGTGCGGGGCCAGGTCTCCGGGCAGGGCCTGTTCACCACCACGCTCAAGGGGCACGGCGCGGTCGCCGTGATGGCCCACGGCGGGGTGATCGAGGTGCCCATCACCCCGCAACGCGCGGTGTACGTCGACCCGCAGGCGTACGTCGCCCACCACGGCGACGTCCGCAACAAGCTGTCGACGGCGCTCGGCTGGCGGGACATGGTGGGCCGGGGTTCCGGCGAGGCCTTCCAGCTGGAGCTGAGCGGCAGCGGCGCGGTCTACGTCCAGGCCTCGGAGGAGAAGCTGTGAGCATGTACGGAACGCCGGGCGCCGGGGCCGCGGCCTTCGACCCCATGACGCTGCCGTCCGACGACAACGTCAACGACTACACCTTCTGCGTGGAGCTCAAGGGCACCCAGTGGTTCATGCAGAAGGGGAAGATGATCGCCTACTACGGCGCCATCGAGTTCAACGGCATCGGGCACGGGCGACTCGACCGACTTGTCCGGAAGGCGTTTCATTCGCCACTGCACGCGAGCGACTGGGTCGTGGCGGAGGGCTCGGGCAAGATGCTGCTCGCCGACCGGGCCTTCGACGTCAATTCGTACGACTTGGACGACGGCAATCTGACCATTCGCTCGGGCAACTTGCTCGCTTTTCAGCCAAGTCTGTCGCTGAAGCAGTCGATCGTGCCAGGTTTTCTGACACTGATCGGAACCGGGAAGTTCGTGGCGGCGTCCAACGGACCGGTGGTGTTCATGGAACCGCCGATCAGGGTCGACCCGCAGGCGCTGGTCGGCTGGGCGGACTGCCCGTCCCCGTGCCACCACTACGACCACGGCTACATGACCGGCCTCCTGGGCGGCCTACGTGCGATGACGGGCCTGGGCGGGGCGTCCGGCGAGGAGCACCAGTTCGAGTTCGTCGGCGCCGGCACGGTGCTGCTGCAGTCGTCCGAGGCCCTGATGACGGAGCAGGCCGCGGGAGCACCCCCGCAGCAGCCGGGGGTACCCGGCGGCGGGCCGGGCGGGGCCGGACCCGGCGCAGGCGGACCGCGCCTTCCCGGACAGCTGGGGGACCTCCAGCGTCGCTTCGGGCTGTGAGCGGTAGTGTGCGGGGTGTGACATCGAACGCCTGCACGTGATGTCACTCGGAAGCCCTATTAGTACGCCTTTCAACTTCCTTAGGTAGACTTCATTCATGGAGACCGAGACGGCCACCCGCTGGCTGACCAATGCGGAGCAGTGCGCCTGGCGCACCCACCTGGAGGTCAACAAGCTGCTGACCTACCAGCTCGAGAAGGATCTGCAGCCGTTCGGCCTGACAATGAACGACTACGAGATCCTGGTGAACCTGTCCGAGTCGGAGGACCGGCGGATGCGGATGAGCGACCTCGCCTCCGCCACGATGCAGTCCAAGAGCCGGCTCTCCCACCAGATCACCCGGATGGAGAACGCCCACCTGGTCCGCCGGGAGAACTGCGAGTCGGACCGCCGCGGCCTCTACGCGGTCCTCACCGACCACGGCATGGAGACGATGCAGAAGGTCGCCCCGCACCACGTGGCGTCCGTGCGCCGGCACTTCATCGACCTGCTCTCCCCCGAGGCCCTGATCGAGCTCGACAAGGCCCTCAAGCCCATCGCGGAGCACCTGCGGGGGCAGCGGGGACGACTCTGACGTCCTCCCCCTCCCTGCGGCCCGACTAGACCCGGGGCGTGCCCCGGTCCGCGCCGGCGAGCGGCAGGCGGAGTTCGAAGAGGGCTCCGCCCGCCGGCGCCGCGCCCGCGGTGAGCGTGCCGCCGTGCCGTACGGCCACGTCCCGCGCGATGGCCAGGCCGAGACCGGCTCCGCCGTCGTCCCGGCTGCGCGCCGCGTCCAGCCGTACGAACCGCTCGAAGATCCGCTCGCGGTCGGCCTCGGCCACCCCCTCGCCGTCGTCGGCGACGCCCACCACGGCCTCGCCGCCCTCCCGGCGCACGGTCACCGTGATCCGCTCACGGGCATGCCGCTCCGCGTTGTCCAGCAGGTTGGCGAGCACCCGCGCGAGCTGGCCGCGTGACCCGGCGGTCTCGGCGCGCTCCGCCTCCACCGTTACGCCCTGGCGCCCCTCGGCCGCCTCCCGGGCCAGCGCGGCCAGCTCCACCCGGGTGCCCGCGGGCCGCTCCCCCGCGTCCAACCGCGCGAGCAGCAACAGGTCGGCGGCGAGGTTCTGCAGCCGTACGGTGTCCTCGACCGCGCCCTCCAGGTCGAGCAGTTCGGGGTGGGCGGCCGCGACCTCCAGCTGGGTGCGGAGCGAGGCGATGGGGCTGCGCAGTTCGTGGGACGCGTCGGCGACGAAGGCACGCTGCCGCTCCACGGAGGTCTCCAGCGCGGCGAGCGTGGCGTTGGTGGTGCGGGCGAGCCGGGCGATCTCGTCGTGCGTCGCCGGTTCCGGGACGCGGCGGCGGAGGTCCTCGGAGGCGGTGATCGCGGCCATCTCCCGGCGGATGCCCTCGACGGGACGCAGGGCCCTTCCGGTGACCAGCCAGGTCACCGCGGCGACGACGCCGAGCAGCAGCGGGAAGCCGATGAGCATGGCGGTCAGCGCGGTGCCCACGGCGCTGTGCTCCGCGGCCAGCGGGGCGCCCGCGTGGACGGTGAGACGGCCCCGGTCGGGGGTCTCCACCTCGACTGCGGCGAAGCGGTAGTCCTCGGTGTCGCCGTCGATGGTGGCGGTGCCGTTGGTGTAGCTCGCGCCAGGGGCGATCTCGCCGGGGCCGAGGGAGTCGTCGTCCCGGTCGTCGCGGTCGTCGTCCTGGTCGTCGTCGCGGTCGTCGTCGTCGGACCGGGCCGGTTCGGGGGTCACCTCGGAGGCGCCCGTGCCACTGATCCGCTCCAGGTCCTCCGAGGCCGCGAGCAGGACGCCGTCCTCGTCGACGATCTGCACGGGGGTGTCCTCGGCGTCCAGCCCGGAGAGCTTGTCGAGGGGCGTACGGGCGGCCAGTTCGGAGGCGACGGCCTGCGCGGAACGCTCGGCCCGGGTGCCCGCCTCGCCGGTCAGGTTGGCGCGCAGGGACAGCAGGAGCGCGGTGCCGGCGGCGACGAGGGCCACGGCGACGACGAGCGTGGCGCCGAGCGTCGCCCGGGAGCGGACCGAGCCGAACAGGCGGCTCACGGGGCCTTCTCCAGCCGGTAACCGGCGCCGCGCACCGTGCGGATGAGGTCCGCGCGGAGCTTGCGGCGCAGTGCGCTGACGTAGACCTCGACGATGTTGGGGTCGCCCTCGTAGGCGAAGTCCCAGACGTGCTCGAGGATGTCGGCCTTCGACACCACCTCACCGGCCCGCAGCACCAGGTGCTCCAGAACCGAGAACTCCTTCGCGGTCAGCTCGGCCTCCTCCTCGGCGAGCCAGACCCGGCGGGCGGCGGTGTCCACCTTCAGGTCGCCGTGCACATGGACCGGGGACCCGCCCGCGGCCTGCCGGCGGCGCAGCAGCGCCTTCACCCGGGCGACCAGGACCACGTAGGAGAAGGGCTTGGTGAGGTAGTCGTCGGCGCCGGTGTCCAGGCCCTCGGCCTCGTCGTACTCGCCGTCCTTGGCGGTGAGCATGAGGATCGGCACGTCGTGCCCGGCGGCGCGCAGGGCGGCGCACACCCGGTAGCCGTTGAGCCCGGGCAGCATGATGTCGAGGATCACCAGGTCGTACGGTTCCGCCGTGGCCCGGTCCAGCCCCTCGCGGCCGTCGTGCACGACGTCGACGGCGTACCCCTCGGCGGTGAGGCCCTTGGCGAGGGAGAGGGCGAGGCGCTTTTCGTCCTCGACGATCAGGAGTCGCATGGGACCCAGGGTCGCAAAGGGAAGCTGAAGATCACTTCAGGCTGCTTCAGCTTCCGCTCAGCGTCGGTGGGCGACATTGATGTCGTACAGCGCGAAGCACACCGACTCGGGAGGAACGCACATGAAGCGCAACATCGTGATCGCCGTCGTCACGGCCGCGGCACTGGTGGGCGGGGGCACGGCGACGGCGCTGGCGGTCGCGGGGGACGACGACGACACGACGTCGGTGACGCGGACGGACGACGACCGGGACGACCGCGGCGAGGACCGCTCGGACGACCGGGACGACGACCGTTCGGACGACCGGGACGACGGCGACGACGGTGTGGCCCGTGCCGCCGCCCCCGGTGGCGTGACCGCCGCCGAGGCCATCACCGCCGCGCTTGAGCACACACGGGGTACGGCCGTCTCCGCCGAACTGGACGACGGCTCCTGGGAGGTCGACGTCCTCGCCGAGGGCGACACCTGGCACACCGTCAGGATCGCCCCGGACAGCGGCAAGGTGCTGGGCGCCGAGAAGGACGACGAGGACGACGCGGCGGAGGTGCGCGCCGCGCTCAAGGGTGCCTCGGTGACGGCCGAGGACGCGGCGAAGGCCGCGGCCGCGAAGGGGACGGTCGTCTCCGTGGATCTGGACGACGACGGCGGCGACAAGGGCTGGGAGGCGGAGACGCGTGCCTCCGGCGGAGACGCGCGGGACTGGAACGTCGACCTGAAGACGGCGTCCGTCACACCGGACCGCGACGACGACTGACGGTCGTCCTCAAACGCCGGACGGGCTGAAGATCAGCCCCTCCGGCGTTTGAGGAGCGGGGTCCGGGGCGGAGCCCTGGGTCGGGACGGGAAGGGGCGGCGGGGGCGAGAACCCCGTGCTCAGCCGTCGGACGAGCCCCCCTGGGTCAGACCCTCGACCAGCTCGTCCGCCGCCCGGTAGGGATCCAGCCGACCCGCGACGATACGTTCCGCGAGCGCCCCCAGGCGGCGGTCCCCGTGGAGGTCGCCGATGCGGCGGCGCAGGGCCGTGACGGCGATCGTCTCGACCTCGTGGGCCGCGCGGGCGCGGCGGCGCTCTGCGAGGACCCCCCGTTCCTCCATCCACGCCCGGTGCTTCTCCAGCGCCTCGACGACCTCGTCGACGCCCTCCTGGCGGGCGGCGACCGTCTTGACGATCGGGGGGCGCCAGTCGCCGGGGCCGCGGGACTCGCCGAGGCCCAGCATGTGGTTCAGCTCGCGGGCGGTGGCGTCCGCGCCGTCGCGGTCGGCCTTGTTGACGACGTAGACGTCGCCGATCTCGAGGATTCCGGCCTTGGCGGCCTGGATGCCGTCGCCCATGCCGGGGGCGAGGAGGACCACGGAGGTGTCGGCCTGGGAGGCGATCTCCACCTCCGACTGGCCGACGCCCACCGTCTCCACCAGGATCACGTCGCAGCCGGCCGCGTCCAGGACGCGGATGGCCTGCGGCGCGGCCCAGGCGAGGCCGCCCAGGTGGCCGCGGGTGGCCATGGAGCGGATGTAGACGCCCGGGTCGGAGGCGTGCTCCGACATCCGGACGCGGTCGCCGAGCAGGGCGCCCCCGGAGAAGGGGGAGGACGGGTCGACGGCCAGGACGCCGACCCGCTTGCCCTGTTTGCGGTACGCGGTCACCAGCGCCGAGGTGGACGTCGACTTGCCGACGCCCGGGGAGCCGGTGAGGCCGACCACGTAGGCGTTGCCCGCGAGCGGCGCGAGGGCCGCCATGACCTCCCTGAGCTGCGGTGACGCCCCCTCCACCAGGGAGATCAGCCGGGCCACGGCCCGTGGCCTGCCCTCTCTGGCCTGGGCCACCAGAGTGGAGACGTCCTGCATCACAGCTCCGTTCACGTAAGGGAAGTCGGCAACAACCGGGTCAGGCCTTGGGTACCCGCACGATCAGCGCGTCACCCTGGCCGCCGCCACCGCACAGCGCCGCGGCGCCGACGCCGCCGCCGCGCCGCTTCAGCTCCAGCGCCAGGTGTAGCACCAGCCGCGCGCCGGACATCCCGATCGGGTGGCCGAGGGCGATGGCGCCACCGTTGACGTTCACCATTTCGGTGGAAACGCCGAGGTCCTTCATTGACTGGACGGCAACCGCCGCGAACGCCTCGTTGATCTCGATCAGGTCGAGGTCGGCAACCTCCAGGCCCTCCTTCTTCAGGGCGTGGCGAATGGCGTTCGAGGGCTGCGACTGGAGCGAGTTGTCGGGGCCGGCCACGTTGCCGTGGGCGCCGATCTCGGCGATCCACTCCAGGCCCAGCTCCTGCGCCTTGGCCTTGCTCATCACGACCACGGCGGCGGCGCCGTCGGAGATCTGCGAGGAGGAACCGGCGGTGATGGTGCCGTCCTTGGCGAAGGCCGGGCGCAGCTTGCCCAGGGACTCGGCGGTGGTGTCGCCGCGGATGCCCTCGTCCTTGCTGAAGAGCACCGGGTCGCCCTTGCGCTGCGGGATCTCGACCGGGGTGATCTCGGCCTCGAAGACGCCGTTCTTCTGCGCGGCGGCGGCCCGCTGGTGGGACAGGGCGGCGATCTCGTCCTGCTCGGGGCGGGCGATGCCGAGGCGGGTGTTGTGCTTCTCCGTGGACTCGCCCATGGCGATGTTCTCGAAGGAGTCGGTCAGGCCGTCGTGCGCCATCGCGTCGAGCATCTGCACCGCGCCGTACTTGTAGCCCTCGCGGGACTTCGGCAGCAGGTGGGGGGCGTTGGTCATGGACTCCTGGCCGCCGGCCACGACCACGTCGAACTCGCCCGCGCGGATGAGCTGGTCGGCCAGCGCGATGGCGTCGAGGCCGGAGAGGCACACCTTGTTGACGGTGAGCGCCGGGACGTTCATCGGGATGCCGGCCTTCACGGCGGCCTGGCGCGCCGGGATCTGCCCCGCCCCGGCCTGGAGCACCTGCCCCATGATCACGTACTGGACCTGGTCGCCGCCGATCCCCGCACGGTCGAGGGCGGCCTTGATCGCGAAGCCGCCGAGGTCGGCTCCGGAGAACGACTTCAGCGAACCGAGCAGCCGACCCATCGGGGTGCGGGCGCCCGCGACGATGACGGACGTCGTGCCGTTCGTTGCGGATGATGCAGAAGATGCAGAAGTCATGAGCTGCGGTCCCCTTCCGGCTGCACAGCCGAGGAGTGAACGAGGGTTTACTTCGAATGTACTGACGCGCGGGCGACCCCGTCATCGGCCTTTCGGTGTGATCGCGCGCACGTTGCGTAACCGTCCCGGGCGCGCTGCACTGATTCCATGCTGACGCGAATCGACCACATCGGGATCGCCTGCTTCGACCTCGACAGGACCGTGGAGTTCTACCGCTCCACCTACGGCTTCGAGGTGTTCCACTCGGAGGTCAACGAGGAGCAGGGCGTGCGCGAGGCAATGCTCAAGATCAACGAGACCTCGGACGGCGGTGCCTCCTACCTGCAGCTCCTCGAGCCGACCCGCGAGGACTCCACCGTCGCCAAGTGGCTCGCGAAGAACGGCGAGGGCGTCCACCACATCGCTTTCGGTACGGCGGACGTCGACGCGGAGGCGGCCGGCATCAAGGAGAAGGGCGTACGCGTTCTGTACGAAGAGCCCCGGCGCGGTTCCATGGGGTCACGGATCACCTTCCTGCACCCGAAGGACTGCCACGGCGTACTGACAGAACTGGTCACTTCCGCGCCCGTTGAGTCGTCCGAGCACTGACCCACGTACATAAGGGCCGGTAGGGTTGGGTCTGGTCGCCGCTCGAAGCGTGGTGACCGAGCCCCGTCGTGTTCGGCGACGGGATCGCCGGGGCCGGGTGGCGGGGGGCGAGCGCGGGGCAGCAGCCCATGCTCCGCCGATGATCTGACACCATTCCCCGGGGGCTCCGTTCGGGATGGGCGGAGCTCGGCCAGACTTGCGACCAGGGGACGGATGGGACCGCGCAGTGCGGGGCTACGAGAGCCAGGAGCGAGAGCCGGCGGCTGACGTCGACCACCTCTCTCGGTTCGAAGCCGAGATGAAGCGGCTGAAGACCGAGCGGGAAAAGGCGATCCAGCACGCCGAGGACCTCGGCTACCAGGTCGAGGTGCTGCGCGCCAAGCTGCACGAGGCGCGGCGCACCATCATGTCCCGTCCCGCCTACGACGGCGGCGACATCGGCTACCAGGCCGAGCAGTTGCTCCGCAACGCGCAGCTGCAGGCCGACCAGCTGCGCGCGGACGCCGAGCGGGAGCTGAGCCAGGCCCGCGCCCAGACCCAGCGCATCCTCCAGGAGCACGCCGAGCAGGCGGCCCGCCTCCAGGCGGAGCTGCACCAGGAGGCGGTGACCCGGCGCCAGCAGCTCGACCAGGAGCTGGCGGAGCGCCGTCAGACCGTCGAGACGCACGTCAACGAGAACGTGGCGTGGGCGGAGCAGCTGCGGGCCCGCACCGAGGAGCAGGCCCGCCGCCTGATGGAGGAGACCCGCGCCGAGCGGGAGCAGGCGCTGGCCGCCGCCCGCGAGGAGGCGGAGCGGCTCACCGCCGAGGCCCGCCGCCGGCTGCAGAGCGACGCGGAGGCAGCCCGCAGCGAGGCCGAGCAGCTGCTGCGCCGCGCCCGCACGGACGCCGAGCGGCTGCTGAACGCCGCGTCCACGCAGGCCCAGGAGGCCACCGAGCACGCCGAGCAGCTGCGCACCTCCACGGTCACCGAGTCGGAGTCGGCGCGCCGCCGGGCACAGGAGATGAGCCGGGCCGCCGAGGAGCGGATGACCGAGGCGGAGAGCGCGCTGCGCGAGGCGCGCTCAGAGGCCGAGAAGGTGCTCGCCGAGGCGAAGGAGGCCGCCGCCAAGGCGCTGGCGTCCGCCGAGGCCGCCAACGAGACCCGCACGCGCACCGCCAAGGAGCAGGTGGCACGGCTGGTCAGCGAGGCCACCAAGGAGGCCGAGTCCACCAAGGCGGACGCCGAGCAGCTGGTCGCCGACGCCCGCGCCGAGGCGGAGAAGATCGTCGCGGAGGCCGCGGAGAAGGCCCGTACGCTCACCGCGGAGGAGTCGGCCACCCAGCTGTCCAAGGCGGCCAAGACCGCGGAGGACGTGCTCAACAAGGCGTCCGAGGAGGCCAAGCGGACCACCAAGGCGGCCGCCGAGGAGGCCGAGCGGATCCGCCGCGAGGCGGAGGCCGAGGCGGACCGGCTGCGCGCCGAGGCGCACGACATCGCCGAGCAGCTGAAGGGTGCGGCGAAGGACGACACCAAGGAGTACCGCGCCAAGACGGTCGAGCTGCAGGAGGAGGCGCGCAGGCTGCGCGGCGAGGCCGAGCAGCTGCGCGCCGACGCGGTCGCGGAGGGCGAGAAGATCCGCGCGGAGGCCCGCAAGGAGGCCGTGGCGCAGATCGAGGAGGCGGCCACGTCCGCCGAGGAGCTCCTCGCCAAGGCCAAGGCGGACGCGGACGAACTGCGGTCCACCGCGCAGACGGACAGCGAGAAGGTCCGCACCGAGGCCATCGAGCGCGCCACGACGCTGCGCCGGCAGGCCGAGGAGACCCTGGAGCGCACCCGCAAGGAGGCCGAGCGGCACCGCGCGGAGGCCGTCGAGCAGGCCGACGCGCTCAAGGAGGACGCCGAGCGGACCGCGCGCGAGCTGCGCGAGGAGACCGAGCGGGCCGTCGAGGCGCGGCGCGCGGAGGCGGCCGACGAGCTGACCCGGCTGCACACGGAGGCCGAGGAGCGCCTCGCCGCGGCCGAGCAGGCGCTGAGCGACGCGCGCGAGGACGCCGCCAGGATCCGCCGCGAGGCGAACGAGGAGGCCGAACGGCTGCGCACGGAGGCCGCCGAGCGGATCCGTACGCTCCAGCAGCAGGCCGAGCAGGAGGCCGAGCGGCTGCGCGACGAGGCCGCCGCGGACGCGTCGGCGTCCCGGGCGGAGGGCGAGGCCGTCGCCGTGCGGCTGCGGTCGGAGGCCGCTGCCGAGGCGGAGCGGCTCAAGTCCGAGGCGCAGGACAGCGCGGACCGGATGCGCGCGGAGGCCCAGGCCGCCGCCGAGCGGATCGGCACGGAGGCGTCCGAGACGCTTGCGGCGGCGCAGGAGGAGGCCGCCCGGCGGCGCCGGGAGGCGGAGGAACTCCTCGGCGCGGCCCGCGAGGAGGCCGACGAGGAGCGCCGGCGGGCCCGCGAGCAGAGCGAGGAGCTGCTGGCGGCGGCGCGCACCCGGGTGGAGGAGGCGCAGGCCGAGGCCGTGCGGCTGGTCGAGGAGGCGGACCGGCGCGCCACGGAGATGGTGTCCGCGGCCGAGCTCCACGCCCAGCAGGTGCGGGACTCCGTCGCGGGGCTGCACGAGCAGGCGCAGGAGGAGATCGCCGGGCTGCGCAGCGCCGCCGAGCACGCGGCGGAGCGCACCCGTCGCGAGGCCGAGGAGGAGGCGGACCGGGTCCGCAGCGACGCCTACGCGGAGCGGGAGCGGGCCAGCGAGGACGCGGGCCGGATGCGGCGCGAGGCGCAGGAGGAGGCCGAGGAGGCCAAGTCCCTGGCGGAGCGCACCGTTTCGGAGGCGATCACGGAGGCGGACCGGGTCCGCGCCGAGGTTTCCGAGCACGCGCAGCGGCTGCGCACCGAGGCGTCCGACGCGGTCGCCGAGGCCGAGCAGGCCGCGGCGCGCACCCGGGCGGACGCCCGCGAGGACGCCAACCGGATCCGTTCGGACGCGGCGACGCAGGCGGACACGCTCATCACCGAGGCGCGCAGCGAGGCGGAGCGGCTCACCGAAGAGACCATCACGGAGACCGACCGGCTGCGTACCGAGACGGTCGCCGAGGCCGAGCGGGTGCGGTCGGAGTCGGTGGCCAAGGCGGAGAAGCTCATCGCGGACGCCACCGGCGACGCGGAGCGGCTGCGCGCCGAGGCCGCGGAGACCGTGGGGTCGGCGCAGCAGCGGGCGGAGCGGCTGCGGCACGAGGCCGAGCGGGTCAAGGCCGACGCGGAGTCGGAGGCGGAGCGGCTGGTGTCCTCCGCGCGCGAGGAGGCCGAGCGGACGCTGGACGACGCCCGCAAGGAGGCCAACAAGCGGCGTTCGGAGGCGGCCGAGCAGGTCGACACCCTCATCACGGAGACCACCGCCGAGGCGGACAAGCTGCTCACCGAGGCGCAGCAGCAGGCGCTGAAGACCACGGCCGACGCCGAGTCGCAGGCGGACACCATGGTGGGCGCGGCCCGCAGCGAGGCCGAGCGGCTGGTGTCCGAGGCGCGGGTCGAGGGCAACTCCCTGGTGGAGAAGGCCCGTACGGACGCCGACGAGCTGCTGGTCGGCGCACGCCGGGACGCGACGCAGATCCGGGAGCGCGCGGAGGAGCTGCGCGACCGCATCACCACCGAGATCGAGGAGCTGCACGAGCGGGCCCGGCGCGAGGCCGCCGAGACCATGAAGTCCGCCGGCGACCGTTGCGACGCGCTGATCAAGGCCGCGGAGGAGCAGCTCGCCAAGGCGGAGGCCAAGGCGAAGGAGATCGTCTCCGAGGCCAACTCCGAGGCGGGCAAGGTGCGCATCGCCGCCGTGAAGAAGGCCGAGGGTCTTCTCAAGGAGGCGGAGCAGAAGAAGGCCACGCTCGTGAAGGAGGCCGAGGAGCTGAAGGCCGAGGCGGTGCGCGAGGCACGGCGCACCGTCGAGGAGGGCAAGCGCGAGCTGGAGGTCCTCGTCCGGCGCCGCGAGGACATCAACGCGGAGATCTCGCGCGTCCAGGACGTCCTGGAGGCCCTGGAGTCCTTCGAAGCCCCGGCGGGCGGCAAGGACAACGGCGTCAAGGCGGGGGCTGCGGCGGGTGCTACCCGTACGGGTGGCAAGTCAGCCGAGAGTTAGCAAACCGGGCGAAATCCCTTGTACGGTGAGGGCTTTGACCATGGCTTTGGCAAGGCTTCCGGCGGCGAGCCACTCAAAAGGGGTGTCATCTTCCGTATCAAACGTGCATCCGCTCGATGACACAGCGCTTCGGCCCCTAGGATTCCACCTATCACCTCACCGGTCTCATTCGACAGGAACCCCATGAGCGACACTTCCCCCTACGGCTTCGAGCTTGTGCGGCGTGGGTACGACCGCGCTCAGGTGGACGAACGTATCTCCAAGCTCGTCTCCGACCGTGACAGCGCTCTCACCCGCATCACCGCTCTGGAAAAGCGCATCGAAGAGCTCCACCTCGAGACGCAGAACGCCCAGGCCCAGATCAACGACGCCGAGCCGTCGTACGCGGGTCTCGGCGCGCGCGTGGAGAAGATCCTCCGTCTCGCCGAGGAGGAGGCCAAGGACCTGCGCGAGGAGGCCCGGCGCGCCGCGGAGCAGCACCGCGAGCTCGCCGAGTCGGCCGCCCAGCAGGTGCGCAACGACGCCGAGTCCTACGCCTCCGAGCGCAAGGCCAAGGCGGAGGACGAGGGCGCCCGGATCGTCGAGAAGGCCCAGGGCGAGGCAGCCCAGCTGCGCTCCGAGGCGCAGAAGGACGCCCAGTCCAAGCGCGAGGAGGCGGACGCCCTCTTCGAGGAGACCCGCGCCAAGGCCGCCCAGGCCGCCGCGGACTTCGAGACGAACCTGGCGAAGCGTCGCGAGCAGTCCGAGCGCGACCTGGCCTCGCGTCAGGCCAAGGCGGAGAAGCGCCTCGCGGAGATCGAGCACCGCGCGGAGCAGCTCCGGCTGGAGGCCGAGAAGCTGCGCACCGACGCCGAGCGCCGGGCCCGCCAGACGGTGGAGACCGCCCAGCGCCAGGCCGAGGACATCGTGGCCGACGCCAACGCCAAGGCCGACCGGATCCGTTCGGAGTCCGAGCGCGAGCTGGCGGCGCTGACCAACCGCCGCGACTCCATCAACGCCCAGCTGACCAACGTCCGCGAGATGCTGGCGACCCTCACGGGTGCCGCGGTCGCCGCCACCGGCGCGCCCGCCACCGAGGACGAGCCCGTCTCCCGCGGCGTCCCGGCCCAGCAGTCCCGGTAGCACCACCGGGCCACCGGGCGACCGGACCCGGCGCGAAGCCCTCTGCCACTGCGGTGGCAGAGGGCTTCGCCCCGTTCTAGCGTGGCCGCATGATCGAGCTGGAGGGGCTGACCAAGCGGTACGGCGAGAAGGTCGCGGTGGACAACCTGACCTTCACCGTCCGGCCGGGCATCGTCACGGGCTTCCTCGGCCCGAACGGCGCCGGCAAGTCGACCACCATGCGGATGATCCTGGGGCTCGACCACCCCACGGCCGGGGACGTACGCGTCGACGGTACGCACTACGACCGGCTGAAGGACCCGCTGACGAACATCGGCGCGCTGCTGGAGGCCAAGGGTGTGCACCCGGGGCGCAGCGCCTGCAACCATCTGCTGTGGCTCGCGCAGAGCAACGGCATCCCCGAACGGCGGGTGCGGGAGGTGCTGGACGAGGTCGGCCTGACGGCGGTGGCGCGGAAGAAGGCCAAGGGGTTCTCGCTCGGCATGGGGCAGCGGCTCGGCATCGCCGCCGCGCTGCTCGGCGACCCGCGGATCCTGATGTTCGACGAGCCGGTCAACGGCCTCGATCCCGAGGGCATCCACTGGATCCGCACGCTGATGAAGTCGCTGGCCGGGCAGGGCCGCACGGTGTTCGTCTCCTCCCACCTGATGAGCGAGATGGCCCTGACGGCGGACCACCTCGTCGTCATCGGGCAGGGCCGGCTGCTCGCCGACACCTCGATGGCGGAGTTCATCGAGCGCAACTCCCGCTCCTACGTCCGGGTGCGCACCCCGCAACGGGAGGCGCTGCTGGACGCGCTGCACCGCGCGGGCGTCACCGCCGTCGACGGTGCGGACGGGACGCTCGAGGTGGACGGAACGCCCGCCGAGGCGATCGGCGAGCTGGCCGCGCGCAACGGGGTGGTGCTGCACGAGCTGAGCCCCCAGCAGGCGTCCCTCGAGGAGGCCTTCATGCAGTTGACGGCGGAGTCGGTGGAGTACCACGCGCACACCGGCGCGCCCCTGCCCCCGCAGCAGCGACAGCAGTGGGGCGAGAGCTGGAGGAAGGGCTGAGCATGGCGACGGGACAGGTCGTACGGTCGGAGTGGACCAAGATCCGGTCGGTGGCGTCGACCGTGTGGACGCTGTCGACCGCGGTGGTCGTCACCATCGCGCTCGGCATGCTGATCTCGGCACTCTCGAAGAACGAGTTCGACAACCTCGACGAGCGGGAGAAGCTCGCCTTCGACCCGACCTTCATCAGCTTCGCCGGGACCAGCCTGGGCCAGCTCGCGATGATCGTGTTCGGGGTGCTGGTGGTGTCGAACGAGTACAGCACCGGGATGATCCGGGCCTCGCTGGCGGCCGTGCCCAAGCGGGGCGTCTTCCTGTTCAGCAAGCTCGCCGTGGCCACCGCCCTGGCGTTCGTGGTCGGGATGGCGACCAGCTTCGCCACGTTCTTCCTGGGCCAGCTGATGCTCGGCGACCTCAGGGCGTCCATCGGCGACGACGGGGTGCTGCGCGCGGTGTTCGGCGGCGGGCTCTACATGACGCTGATCGCGCTGTTCTCGATGGGCGTGGCCGCGATGCTGCGCTCCCCCATGCTGTCGCTGGGCATCCTGATGCCGTTCTTCTTCCTGATCTCCAACATCCTCGGCAACGTGAGCGCCACCGAGAAGGTCGGCCGATTCCTGCCCGACCAGGCGGGCAGCAGGATCATGCAGGTCGTCACGCCGGTGGACGACGACACCCCGTACGGCCCCTGGGGCGGGCTCGGCATCATGGCGCTGTGGGTGATCGCGGCGGTCGCCGGCGGCTACGTGCTGCTGAAGCGTCGTGACGCCCAGTGAACGCACAGTGAACGACCGTTCGGCAACGGTTCCGGCCCGCCCGTGATGCGCCCTTGAGCGGAACCGTCAGCGCCCCGATAAGCTCCTAACCCTTACGGGGGGCGTATGCCCCGCTGTCCTGAACCTTTCGATGGGTGCGGAGCATGATCGAGGCAGTCGGCCTGACCAAGCGGTACGGCGACAAGACCGCTGTGTACAACCTTTCCTTCCAGGTGCGTCCCGGCGCCGTCACCGGCTTCCTGGGCCCCAACGGCTCGGGCAAGTCGACGACGATGCGGATGATCCTCGGTCTGGACAACCCCACCGCGGGCCGTGTCACGATCTGCGGCCACCCGTACGACAAGCTGCCCAACGCTCCCCGCCAGGTGGGCGCGCTGCTGGACGCCAAGGCGGTGCACGGCGGCCGCTCCGCCCGCAACCACCTGCTCAGCCTGGCCCAGCTGTCGGGCATCCCGGCCCGCCGGGTGGACGAGGTGCTGGGCGTGGTGGGTCTGCACGAGGTTGCGGGCCGGCGGTCCAAGGGCTTCTCCCTCGGCATGGGGCAGCGCCTGGGCATCGCCGCCGCGCTGCTGGGCGACCCCCAGGTGCTGCTGTTCGACGAGCCGGTCAACGGCCTCGACCCCGAGGGCATCCTCTGGGTGCGCAACCTGATGAAGTCGCTGGCCGCCGAGGGCCGTACGGTCTTCGTCTCCTCGCACTTGATGAGCGAGATGGCGCTGACCGCGGACCATCTCATCGTGATCGGCCGCGGCCAGCTCATGGCGGACATGAGCGTGCGGGACTTCATCTCCCACAACTCCGCCGACTTCGCGCGGGTGCGCACGCCCGACAGCGAGCCGCAGCAGCGCGAGAAGCTGTCGGCGGCGATCACCGAGGCCGGCGGCCATGTGCTGCCCGAGCAGGACGGCGCGCTGCGGGTGACGGGACTGCCGCTGCCCCGGATCAGCGACCTCGCCCACGACCACGACGTACGGCTGTGGGAGCTGTCGCCGCACCAGGCGTCCCTGGAGGAGGCGTACATGCGGATGACGCAGGGCGCCGTCGACTACCGCTCGACCGTCGACCAGAAGGAGGGGCTCCAGCAGCCGCTCCCGCCGGGCGCGCAGCCGCCGATGCCGGTGCCGGGTCAGGGCCAGCCCGGCTGGTACGCCCCGCCGCCGCCCCAGCAGGGCGGGCAGCCCTTCACCCCGCCGCAGGCCCCCGCGGGCCCCTACGGCGCTCCCCCGGCCCCCGCGGCCGCTCCGGGCGCCCCGGCGGCGAACCCGTACGCGCAGGCGCCGCAGAGCGCTCCCCAGTCCGCCCCCTCAGCCGAGCCGACCAAGTCCGAGGACGCCCGATGAGCACGCCCCAGCCCCCGATGCCGCAGAGCGCCGCAGCCGAGTGGCCGGCCGCCCCCGGTGCCGCGCCCTCCGCCCCGGCGTACCCCACCTACACGTCGCCCATCCCGGTGGTTCCCACCCACCTCGGGCACGCGCTCGCCTCCGAGTGGACGAAGATCAGGTCGGTGCGGTCGACCATGTGGACGCTGGGCGTCCTCGTCGCGCTCGTGGTGGGCATCGGCCTGCTCACCGGTCTGGTGATCGCCAACGCCGACCCCGACCTGGGCGGCGAGAGCCCGCTGTCGCTGGGCTTCTTCGGGCTGCTGCTCGGCTCGATGTGCCTGATCACGCTCGGCGTGCTGACCACCGCCTCCGAGTACGGCACGGGCATGATCCGCACGACGATGGTCGCCTGTCCCAGCCGCGGCCGGGTGCTCGCGGCGAAGGCCCTGGTGTTCTTCCTGGTCGCCTTCGTGGTGACCCTGGTGTGCGCGTCGGTCGTGGGCCTGCTGCACGTGTCGCTGCTGGAGGAGTACAACGCCGCGGAACCGACCGGCGAGGAATGGCTGAAGGGCACGGTCGGCGTCTCGCTCTACCTGGCGCTGCTCGGCACCCTGTCGCTGGCGGTCGGGTCGATCGTGCGGCACTCGGCGGGCGCCATCACCATCATGATCGCGCTGGTCCTCGCCCCGCTGGTGATCGCGCTGTTCATGTTCTCGCCGTCGCTGTCGGACGTGCAGCAGGCGCTGTTCGAGTACTCCATCCCGAACCAGATGAGCATCTTCTACGCCAACTCCCTGTCGGAGTCGGGCCCGTCGGGGTGGGATCCGCTGTGGATCATGCTGGTCGCCGCGGGCGCCGCGCTGGCCGCCGCGTTCGCCCTCCTGCGGAAGCGGGACGTCTGAGGACGTCCAGGGACATCCAGGACCCGGAGGTCCGTCAGAACCTCGGCGCGTTACGGGACCGCTGCACCCGCGTGGTGCGGCGGTCCTTCGCGTTCCAGCAGGCCTTGTGCCAGTGCCGGCGCTCGTCGACGCCGGAGTGCTCGGGCCAGGCCACCACGTGCGGCACCCCGTCCGGAATCAGCTGGTCGCAGCCCGGGCACCGGTAGGACTTGCCGCGGGCGCTGCTGCCCGCTACGTGCCGCACGCTCCACTCCTCGCCCTGCCAGGACTGTGTGGACTGCCAGCCGCCGTACCTCCCGGAGCGGTCGTCCTCGGCGCTCCGGCCGGACGAACCGGCTCCCTTGGGTCGGTTGCGACGCGGGGACACAGGACACCTCACGGGGCTATACAGGATGCACGGACCGCGTCCAGCCTAGTCGCCGCGGACCGGGGTACGCGTACGCCGCCAATCGTCACAAGTCACTCCGTGGCGCGCGGCGGCCCCGTGAGAGCGCCCCGTTCTGCAGACAATCCGCAAAATCGCTCACCCGGCCGTGTCCTCGGCACGTGTCGGGGGGTTATGCCCTGCGGGGGAGCTCCGCGTCGGAGCCAAGGAAGCAGGAAGAGCAATGCGCGTTGGAAGTTTCGTGTTGGCCGCCCGGTTCCCCGGGCAGGGCGAAGGGGAAGCGCTGCACCGCGCGGTGCGCTCCGCCGAAGTGGCCGAGGAGTCGGGGCTCGACACGGTCTGGCTGGCCGAGCACCACTTCGTGCCCTACGGCACCTGCCCGTCCGCCGTCACCCTGGCGGCCATGCTGCTGGGCCGCACCCGGCGGCTGCGCGTGGGCACGGCGGTCAGTGTGCTGCCCACCGCCCACCCGGTCGCGCTCGGGGAGCAGGCCGCGCTGCTGCACGTCGCCAGCGGCGGACGGTTCTCGCTGGGCCTCGGCCGCGGCGGCCCGTGGGTGGACCTTGAGGTCTTCGGGTCCGGCCTGGAGGCGTACGAGAAGGGGTTCCCGGAGGCGCTCGACCTGCTGTTGCGGTGGCTTCGCGAGCCGTCCGTGGGAGCCGACGGCGAGCGGTACCGGTTCCGCGAGGTGCCCGTCGTCCCCCGCCCCTCGGAGGCGCTGACCGAGGCCGAGGGCCCGGAGGTCGTGGTCGCCTGCACCTCCCCCGCGAGCGTACGGCTGGCGGCCGAGCGCGGGCTGCCGATGCTGCTGGGCATGCACGTCGGCGACGAGGAGAAGGCCGAGATGGTCGCCCTGTGGCGGCGCCACGCGCGGGCCGGCGGCCGGACCTCCGCCGAGATCGAGGCCGCGGCCCATGTCTCGGCCGGGGTCTGCCAGATCGCGGACCGGCGCCCGGACGCGGCCGAGATCCTGCTGAAGGCGATGCCGGGCTGGCTGAAGCAGGGGCTGGACGCGCATGTGACGGTGGACGGCCGCGAGCGCCGGATGCGCGACCCGCTGGCCTACACCGAGCTGCTGTGCGGGCTGCACCCGGTGGGCACCCCGCGGCTGTGCGCCGACCGGCTCGCCGCGACCAGCGAGCGGACCGGCATCTCACGTTTCGCGCTGCTCGTCGAGGGCTCCGGCGACCTGGCGGCGACGGAGGAGAACGTACGGCGGCTGGGGGCCGAGGTGCTCCCCCAACTCACCTGACCGATAAGACAGTTCCAGGGATGCTTGCCGCCCCGGTACAGACCGCACCTCCCGCGTACGGAGCGGCAAGCTATCGATGGAGCGTCAGCAGTCGCGCAGTTCCGGGGACTGGTTGAGCAGTTGGTTGCGCACCGAGGTGAAGCGGGCCAGCGTCTCGTCGACCGAGGAGTCAAGCGGGAACACGGCCACCCGGTGGCAGTTCTGGAAGGCCAGCCGAACACCGAAGTGCCGTTGCAGCGCGCCGCGTATCGCGTCACTCGCGAGCGCACGCAGCAGCTGACCGCGTGCCTGCTCGTCCGGCGGGGGCGTCTGGTTGTCGGCGAAGGTACCGCCGTCCACCTTCAGCTGGGCCACCAGGGAGCTGATCATCTCCCACGCGTAGGGCAGGGAGGTCCGGACGCAGTCGACGAAGGCAGCTTCGTCGACCTCGCCTCGCTCGGCCTGTTCGAGTAGGGCCGGTGAGACGTCGAGCGACATGGGTTCTCCTCTCGCACCCCCAGCACTCGGGGGTTGCCTGACAGATAAGGGAGTGCGCGAAAACGGGCACGCTGCGTACACAGTTCGCGACCTCCCGTTCAATACCGTAAGCAACGGACGGTGACCGCACCAGGAGAACGGGCGGATGCGGAACTTCCTGTAGGCCGGGAATCGGCCATTGCGGAACACGCGTTTTCCAGGAGATACAGGACGCGCCTCCTGGGCCGCGAGGGGTGCCCGTGAGGGCGAATCGCGTCCACCCCGGCCGGTCGAGTAGCGTTGCCGACCATGCGTCTCGTCATTGCCCGCTGCTCCGTGGACTACGCCGGGCGGCTCACCGCGCACCTGCCGTCCGCACCTCGTCTGATCCTGGTCAAGGCGGACGGCAGCGTCTCGATCCATGCCGACGACCGGGCCTACAAGCCCCTCAACTGGATGTCGCCGCCGTGCGCCCTGAAGGAGGGCACCGGCGAACAGGAGGGCGTCTGGACCGTCGTCAACAAGGCGGGCGAGAAGCTCATCATCACGATGGAGGAGATCCTCCACGACTCCTCGCACGAACTCGGCGTCGATCCCGGCCTGATCAAGGACGGCGTGGAAGCACACCTTCAGGAGCTGCTCGCCGACCGCATCGAGACCCTCGGCGAGGGCTACACCCTCATCCGCCGTGAGTACATGACGGCGATCGGACCCGTGGACATCCTGTGCCGGGACGCCGACGGGCAGACCGTCGCCGTCGAGATCAAGCGGCGCGGCGAGATCGACGGCGTGGAGCAGCTCACCCGTTATCTGGAACTGCTCAACCGCGACCCGCATCTCGCGCCGGTGCGCGGCATCTTCGCCGCCCAGGAGATCAAGCCGCAGGCCCGGGTGCTCGCCTCCGACCGCGGCATCGGCTGCCAGATCCTCGACTACGACGCCCTGCGCGGCATCGAGGACGACAAGCTGCGCCTGTTCTGAGCGGCGCGCCACGACGGCACGCACCAGGGGGCCGGGTTCCGTGCGGAACCCGGCCCCCTGGTGCGTCCGGCGGGTCAGATCATCGTCTCCGACTCCTCGGGCGAGGCCTGATCCGTGCTCTGCGTGGCGCTCGCGGAGGTCTCCACGGGGGCGGAGGAGGCGGGACCGCTGGCGGAGTTGCTGGTGCTCGGCTCGCCGGTGGACGGGTCCGTCTCCGTGGGCTCCTCCGTGGGCTCCTCCGTGGGCTCCTCGGTCTCCGAGCCGGTCGGGTCGGGCGACGTGGAGGTGGTCGGCTTCGGCGACTTGGTCGGCTTGGCCGGCGTGGTGCCCGGCGACGTCGGCCTCGTCGGCTCGTCCGGCTCCTCCGTGCGCGTCTCGTCGTCCGACGGCTCGTCGGACTCCGTGGACGTCGGCGGCGGGTCGTCGGCGGTGCCGAGCGTGCCGTCGGGACCGGGGTCGGTGGGGCGGCTGGTGGCCTTCCCGGTGTCGCCCTTGTTGCCGGCCGCCGGGTCCGCGTCGAGGTCGCCGTCGTCCGGGCCCTGGCTGGCGGACGGGTTGACGCCGACGTTCTCGGAGGGCGACGCGGGGTCGTTGCCGGACGTGGCTCCGAGGGTGACGACGGTGCCGAGGACGGCGACGAGCAGCGCGCCCGCCCCCGCCGCGACCAGGTTCCGCCTGGCGAGCCCTTTGAGCCCGCCCGGGACGCGGTCCTTGGTCCGCTGCGGGACCGTCGCGGCCGGCACGGAGCCGGTGACGACCAGACCGGTGTCGGCGGGCGGCTGGAGGTCGGGGAAGGCCATCGGCACCCCGCGGGGCGGGGACGCCGACTCCTCGACGTGCGCCTCGGGCATCTCCTCCGCCGCGGTCGGCGCGATGGCCAGCGGCACGCCGGAGCGGTCGGCGACGAGGGCCAGCGCCCTGCGGCCCGCGACCGTGCCGCGCTTGTCGGCGAGGGCGCCGCGCAGGCCGATGGACGCCTCCAGCTCGGCGCGCGCCCGGTCGAGCTGTCCCGCGCACAGCGCGTGGATGCCCAGCTCGTGGTGGAAGTAGGCCTGTTCACCCACGTCCCCGGCGATGCGGGCGGCCTCCGCGCCGGCCCGCAGCGCCCGCTCCCAGGCGCTCCAGTGCAGCCCGGAGGCGAAGGCGGGAGCGGCGGTGCGGGCGAGCCGCACGGCCGTGCCGGGCTCGTCGGCGGTGTCGGCGGCGAGCGGCGACAGGGCGGTGAGCGCGGCGAGGACCGCGTCGGACTCGGCGCAGACGCGCTCCGGGGTGACCGAGGGGTGCCCGGTCCACCAGGCGTAGTGCTGCGCGGCCTCGCGGATGCGGGCGTCGGCGTCGTCGGTGTACCCGGCGGCCTCCAGCTGGGCGGGGACGCCCGCGGCGAGCCGGTAGCGGGCGCCGACCGGGGACACCAGTCCGCAGGAGACCAGTTCGCCGAGGGCGGCGTCGGCGTGGGTGTCGCCCACCAGGGCGGGCAGGTGCGCCTGGTGCGGCACCTCGCCGCCGAGCGCGACGGCGAACCGCAGGGTGGCGCGGGCGGAGGCGCTGAGCCGGGAGGCGAGCAGCGGTGCGGGCGCGGCGGCCTCGCCGAGGGAGGGCAGCGGGACGTCGTCGCCGTCGGCGGGGTCGTAGGGCGCCTCGTCGGTCCGTACGTCCTCGAAGACGCCGAACTCGTCGACGGCGCTGGTGCCGGCCCGCAGCCGGTCGCGCTGCCGCAGCAGGGCGCCCGCCTGGACGAAGCGCAGCGGCAGTCCCTCGGACTCGAACCACAGGTCGCCCGCCCAGGTGGCCTCCTCCTCGGTGAGGGTGCGGCCGACGGCGTGCCCGAGCAGGTCGAGGCCGGCCGCGCGGTCGAGGCCGGACAGCTCGACGTCCTCCACGCCGGCGTCGGCGGAGGGGTCGGCCACCTCCGGGGCGGCGGCGAACAGGAAGGCGCACTCGGGGGTGGCGTCCAGCAGCTCGTCGAGGGCGGCCCCGCCGAACTCGAGGTCGTCCAGGACGACGACGGCGCCGATCTCGCGGACGCTCTCGAGCAGTTCGTCCCGGTCGGGTCGGTGCAGGGGCGCGTCGAAGACAGCGTGGAAGAGGTCGTGGAGGAGGTCGTCGGCGGTGCGGCGGTGGCCGTCGAGGCGGACCACACCGTCGGGCGCGAGGTCGGCGCAGTCCTCGGCGACGACGTCGAGCATCCGGGTGCGGCCGGAGCCGCCGGGGCCGACGAGACGCACGGAGCGGCCGCGGGCGAGCAGCCTCACCAGCGTCTCCCGCTCGTCCTGGCGGGCCAGCAGGGGCAGCGCGGGCTGCGCCGGGCCCGGGGGGACGGGCGGGGCGGCGGCGCGCTCCACCTCGGCGCGTTCGGACTCGGTGAGCTTGCCGGGGCGGGCGGGCCGCTCGGCGGGCGGGCAGGGCTCGATCTCGCTGCCGTCGACGGGATTGACGGTCAGCAGGAAGTCCCCGGAGACGAGCTGGACCGTGCGGGCGGGCACGGGCGTGTGCTGTCCGAAGTCGGAGGTGAGGGGTTCCCTGGGAGGGCGCTGGCGCGGCGTGTCGCCGCCGTGGCCGTACTCCTCGGGTCCCGTGTGGTTCGGGTCCATAGGTCCTAGCCCCCCAAAAGCGTCGTGGCTGAAGCCCTCCCCGGCCTCGCTGCACACCGCGCTGTCGCTTCTGGTCCGGGCCCGCTCGAGGGTTGCAAGGCAGCGGGCAGCCGAACCCTAAACCTTCGGTCAGTATCCACGACAGTCCGGGGTGCCAGGGCGTCCGACTGGTCACGGTCTCGTGAGGATTGTGCGCGCGGCGCGGGGTTCGCGGGTGTGGGCCCCGCTTCTCCGGCTCGTCCGTCGTGCACCCGTACGCCCTTACACGCGGGGCAGTGTGTCCACCCCGATGCCCCCCTCGATCGCCAGGATGCGGTGCAGCCGGGTGGCCACCAACAGGCGCTGCATCTGCGGCGGCACGTCGCGCAGCACCAGGCGCCGGCCGCAGCGGCCGGCCCGTCGGTGGGCCCCCATGATCACCCCGAGTCCGGTGGCGTCCCAGGAGTCCAGTTCGGACAGGTCCAGCACCAGGTCGCCGACTCCGTCGTCGACGGCCGAGTGCAGGACCGTACGGGCGTCCGCCGCGCTGCGGACGTCGAGGCGGCCCCCGACGACCAGCTCGGCGTGGTCGCCCCTGATGTGCATATGCGCTCCCCGTGATGCGTGGTGTGCTCCGCGGTGTCCTGACGGCCGGTGTTGCAACCTCTGACTGCGTGACGGCCGCGGAGGTTGCTGGCTGTGAGCGAACCGATACCGAATTCACCCCGGCGTGTGATGCACGCCGGGGTGTGCGCGGTCTCAGTGCTCGTAGAAGCCCTGCCCGCTCTTGCGCCCGATGTCACCGGCGTCAACCATCCGGCGCATCAGCTCGGGTGCCGCGAACTTCTCGTCCTGCGACTCCGTGTAGATGTTGCCCGTGGCGTGCAGCAGGATGTCCACGCCGGTGAGGTCGGCGGTGGCCAGCGGGCCCATGGCATGGCCGAAGCCCAGCTTGCAGGCGAGGTCGATGTCCTCGGCGCTGGCCACGCCCGACTCGTACAGCTTGGCGGCCTCGACGACGAGGGCGCAGATGAGACGGGTGGTGACGAAGCCGGCGACGTCGCGGTTGACGACGATGCAGGTCTTGCCGACGGACTCGGCGAACTCCCGCGCCCTGGCCAGGGTTTCGCCGCTGGTCTTGTAGCCGCGGACCAGCTCGCAGAGCTGCATCATCGGCACCGGCGAGAAGAAGTGCGTGCCGACGACCCGCTCGGGGCGCTCCGTGACGGCCGCGATCTTGGTGATCGGGATGGCCGAGGTGTTGGAGGCGAGGACGGTGTCCTCGCGTACGAGCTTGTCGAGCGTGCGGAAGATCTCGTGCTTGACCTCGAGCTTCTCGAAGACGGCCTCGACGACGACGTCCGCGTCCGCGCAGGCGTCGAGATCGGTGGTCGTGGTGATCCGGCCGAGGGCGGCCTCGGCGTCCTCCGCCTCGAGCTTCCCCTTGGCGACGAACTTGTCGTACGACGCCTTGATCCCGTCCGTGCCCCGCGTCAGCGCCTCGTCGGTGACGTCGCGCAGGACGACCTCCCAGCCCGCCTGTGCGGAGACCTGGGCGATGCCGGACCCCATGAGACCGGCCCCGATGACGGCGAGCTTGCGTGCCACTGTGCGACTCCCCTGATACGCGCTGTCCATGTTCTCCAGGAGCGGACATTAGCGTTCACGGGGAGCCCTGTGACCGGTAAGTAACGCGCGTCACGTCTCACATGACGGACATCACACCGGCGGCAGACGCGGCGGGAGCCGACGGTGCGTCAGGTCACGGGTTCCCGCCGTCCCGAGGGCCGGTACGGCCGCGCGGGCCGGTGGTCCGGGGAAAGCCGTCGCGTGGGAGCGCCGCCGGTGCGAGGGTGGGGGCCGGTGTGTCCGCCCGTCGAAGGAGAACCCCCGGCATGTCCGTCATCCACCGCACCACCCTCGAGCCGACCAAGCTGGAGCTGCTGGCCGGCTGGCTGCCCACCCGGCCCTGGTACCGCGGCGGTCCCCAGGAACCGAAGCTGAGCAAGGCGGGCGGTTTCCGGCTCGACGACCCCGCGGGCGAGGTCGGCATCGAGTTCATGCTGGTCCGGGACGAGTCGGGCGACGCCCCGGTCGACTACCTGGTGCCGCTCACCTACCGCGCCGCACCGCTCGACGGGGCGGACGCGGCTCTCGTCGGCACCGCCGAGCACGGGGTCCTGGGCCGCCGCTGGATCTACGACGGCTGTCACGACCCGGTGGCCGTCGCCGAGTTGGCGGCGCTGGTCGAGGGCCGCGCGGAGCCGCAGGCGCAGAACGAGAGCCACACCCCCGACCGTGAGGTGGGCCGCGCCCTGGCGGGCGAGGGCCCGGTGCCGGCGGAGTTCCCGGCGGTCGAGGACGCCGAGGAGCACACCGAGCTGACCGCGCCGGACGGCACGGTGCTGCGCGTGCTGCGCACCCCGCACCCCGCCCCGGACGGCGCCCCGCAGGCCGAGCCGGGCACGGCGGGCCACGTCACCGGGGCGTGGGACGCGCCGGACGGTGCCCGGGTGCAGGGCCTGATGGTGCTGCTGCTGACGCCGCCCCCCGCACCGTGACAGTGCGCACACGGGCGCCCCGTGCCGCCGGTGCGTCACTAGGCTGACCTCATGGTCAATCTGACACGCATCTACACGCGGACCGGCGACAAGGGCACCACGCACCTCGGGGACATGAGCCGGGTCGCCAAGACCGATCTGCGGATCTCCGCCTACGCGGACTCCAACGAGGCCAACGCGGTGATCGGCACGGCGATCGCCCTCGGCGATCTTCCGGACGAGGTGGTCGCGGTCCTCACCCGCGTGCAGAACGACCTGTTCGACGTGGGCGCCGACCTGTCGACCCCGGTGGTGGAGGACCCCAAGTACCCGCCGCTGCGGGTCGAGCAGTTCTACGTCGACCGGCTCGAGGAGGACTGCGACCGCTTCAACGAGCAGCTGGAGAAGCTGCGCTCGTTCATCCTGCCGGGCGGCACGCCGGGCGCGGCGCTGCTGCACCAGGCGTGCACGGTGGTGCGCCGGGCGGAGCGCTCGACGTGGGCGGCGCTGGACGCGCACGGCGAGACGATGAACCCGCTCACCGCGACCTACCTCAACCGCCTGTCGGACCTGCTCTTCATCCTGGCCCGCATCGCCAACAAGGAGACGGGCGACGTCCTGTGGGTGCCGGGCGGCGAGCGCTGAGCCCTACCGGCGCACGGCCCGGAAGAGGCCCAGCAGGATCTCGGTGCCGCCGAGGAACATGAGCACGACGCCCGCCTTGGGCAGCGAGATCACCGGCAGCTCCACCCCCTGGGTCCAGCGCCACAGGGCGAGGCCGCCGAGCACCGTGCCCGCGCCCGTGGCGCAGTGCCCGGCCGCCCGCCTCACCGGCCCACCCGCTCGCGGCCGGCGGCGTCCGCCGGGGTCTTCTTGGGCCACAGCCAGTAGGTGAGGGCGATCAGGCCGTGGATGCCGGCCGCGCGCCAGGCGGTGGCGCGCCAGGACTCCAGGGAAGTCACGCGGCCCGGGTCGCCGACGTACCAGATGGCGAGTTGGAGCAGCGCTGTCGCCACGGCGGCGGCGATCAGCGTGCCCAGCCAGACCTTGGTCTCGTGCCGGGCGCGGGCCAGGCCGTAGCGCGGCGGCCGCACCAGCGGGCGGCCGTCGAGCCGGTGCGCCGCGTGACCGTCGAGCCACTTCACGGTGCGGTGGCCGTGGCCCACCGTGTACCCGATGTAGAGCGCGGCCAGCCCGTGGGTCCAGTCCGGCTCGGCGCCGTTCTTCAGGTCCCACGCGGTGGCGACGAGCAGCACGACCTCCAGCACCGGCTCGCACAGCAGCAGCGCCAGTCCGGTGCGCGGCATCCGCAGCAGGTAGCGGAAGGCCAGTCCGGCCGCCAGCAGCACCCAGAACCCGATCTCGCAGGCGATGATCAAGGCGACGATCACGGTTCGCTCCTCTCGGTCACCCTTCCAGGCTTCCGTGCGGACCGGGCGGGCGCGTCGTCGCCGCCGACGAATCCGCGGTACATCGAAAGATGCAGTGCAGGACCGGCCTCGGGGATCAGGCGCACGCCGCGCCCACCGTGTTGGATGGGATCCATGGCCGTACGACCCCTCCGCCCGCCCCGCTTCGACGTGGCCGCCGCGCTCGCCGGGCTGCTCGGCGGGCTGCTGCTGTGGGCGTTCGGGCTGGGCGTGCGACCGGACAGCGACCCGCTCGTGCTGTTCGACGGCCGGTGGGCGCTGCTGGTGCCGCTCGGCGTGACGGCGTGCTGCGAGCTGCTGCGGCGCACCGCCCCGCGCACCGCGGTGGCCGTCGGCACGCTGGCGCTGGCCGGGGACGTCATGACCCAGGGCAGCATCGCGACGATCGTGATGTACACCGACCTGATGTACGCGGCCGTGGTCTACGGCTCCCCCGCGACCGCCCGCCGGCTGCCGTGGATCACCGGGGTGCTGACGCTGGCCGGGATGCTGGTGCCGTACGCGGTGTTGCGGGTGCCCGAGGCACTGCTGATCGGTCTGGTGGTCGGCGCGGTGACCTTCGCGCCGGCGTCGACCGGTCTGATCGTGCGCAACCACCGGGACGCCGCCGACGCCGCCCGGCTCCAAGCCGAACAGACCGCGCTGCTGGCGGAGATGGACCGGGTCCAGGCGGTCACCGCGGAACGCTCGCGCATGGCGCGGGAGTTGCACGACCTGGTCGCCAACCACCTCTCCGCGATCGCCATCCACTCCACCGCCGCGCTCTCCCTGGACGACCCGGCGACCTCGAAGGACGCGCTCGCCGTGATCCGGGAGAACAGCGTCCAAGGTCTGTCCGAAATGCGACGGCTCATCGGCATCCTGCGCGACGGCGCCGACGACCGCGAGCCTGCCGCCACCCCGACCCTCGACGGACTCGGCGGGCTGGTCGACAACGCCCGCGCCAACGGCCTCGACGTCGCCCTGGAGGCCGAGCCCGGCGCCGTGCCCGCGCCGGTGGAGCTGGCCGCGTACCGGATCGTGCAGGAGTCGCTGACCAACGCGCTCAAGCATGCCGCTCCCGGCCGGGTGAGCGTGTCCCTGCGCCGCTCGCCCGACGCCCTGGAGATCCGCGTGACCAGCCCTTACGGCGACCGCGACGGCCCCCGCGCGCCAGGCTCGGGGGCAGGTCTGGTCGGGATGCGCGAGCGGACGGCCCTGCTGGACGGTTCCTTCGAAGCGGGCCCGGTCGGCGGCCCCGAGGGCAAGCAGTGGGTGGTGCGTGCCACCCTTCCGGTCACCGACGTCGAGCAAGGAGAAGCGTGATGATCCGGGTCCTGGTCGCCGAGGACCAGTCCGCCGTGCGCGCGGGACTGGTACTGATCCTGCGCAGCGCGCCGGACGTCGAGGTGGTGGGCGAGGCGGCCGACGGCGAGCAGGCGGTGGCGCTCGCCCGGGAACTGCGCCCGGACGTCGTGCTGATGGACGTGCAGATGCCGCGCCTGGACGGGGTCTCGGCGACCCGGAAGGTGGTCGGGGAGAACCTCGCGGACGTGCTGGTGCTGACCACCTTCGACCTGGACGAGTACGTGTTCGGGGCGCTGCGGGCCGGGGCGGCCGGATTCCTGCTGAAGAACACCGAGGCGAAGGACCTGATCGCGGCGGTGCGCACGGTGGCGCGCGGGGAGGGGATCGTCGCCCCGGCGGTGACGCGGCGGCTGATCGCCGAGTTCGCCGCCAAGCCCGCCCGGCCGGTGGCGGCGGACCCGTCGGTGCTGGACGCGCTCACCCGGCGGGAACGGGAGGTGCTGTCGTGCCTCGGGGAGGGGCTGTCCAACGCCGCCATCGCGGAGCGCCTGGACATGGCCGAGGCCACGGTGAAGACGCACGTCAGCCGCCTGCTGGGGAAGCTGGAGCTGCGAAGCCGGGTGCAAGCCGCCGTTCTGGCCCAGGAGTTGGGCATCTGAAGACGCCGTGAAGGTTTAAAGGCGAAAGAGTCGCGCACGGTGGTCCAGACCTATTGACCCGTGGTCCAGACCTTTCTATTCTCGCCGCACCGTGGGCACGAAGGCTCAGTCGTGCCCCCATCCCCCAGAAGGAGGCGCGGCATGCGCTTCAGACACAGAGTCGCGGCCGGAATCGCGACCCTCGTGCTCCCCTTCGCCGGCCTCGTCGGCCTCGCGAACCCCGCCCAGGCGGCGACGTCGGCGACCGCGACCTACGTCAAGACCCAGGACTGGGGCTCCGGCTTCGAGGGCAAGTGGACCGTCAAGAACACCGGCACCACCAGCCTCAGCTCCTGGACCGTCGAGTGGGACTTCCCCGCCGGCACCTCGGTCACCTCCGCCTGGGACGCGGACGTCACCTCCTCCGGCACCCACTGGACCGCGAAGAACAAGTCCTGGAACGGCACCCTCGCCCCCGGCGCCTCCGTCAGCTTCGGCTTCAACGGCGCCGGCTCCGGCTCCCCCGCCAACTGCAAGCTCAACGGCGGCAGCTGCGACGGCGGCTCCACCAACCCCGGTGACAACCCGCCCAGCGCCCCCGGCACCCCGACCGCCTCGGACATCACCAACACCTCGGTGAAGCTGTCCTGGAGCGCGGCCACCGACGACAAGGGCGTCAAGAACTACGACGTGCTGCGCGACGGCGCCAAGGTCGCCACCGTGACCGCCGCCTCGTACACGGACACCGGTCTCACCGCCGGCACCGACTACTCGTACACCGTCCAGGCCCGCGACACCGCCGACCAGCTCGGCCCGGTCAGCGGGGCCCGCGCGGTGCGCACCACCGGAGGCACCACCGAGCCGCCCACCGGCGACAAGGTCAAGCTCGGCTACTTCACCGAGTGGGGCGTCTACGGCCGCAACTACCACGTCAAGAACCTGGTGACCTCGGGCACCGCCTCGAAGATCACCCACATCAACTACGCCTTCGGCAACGTGAAGAACGGGCAGTGCACCGTCGACGACACGTACGCCGCCTACGACAAGGCCTACACCGCCGACCAGTCGGTCAGCGGCCAGGCCGACACCTGGGACCAGCCGCTGCGCGGCAACTTCAACCAGCTGCGCCAGCTGAAGGCGAAGTACCCGCACATCAAGGTGCTGTACTCCTTCGGCGGCTGGACCTACTCCGGCGGCTTCGGCCAGGCCGCGCAGAACCCCGCCGCGTTCGCCCGGTCCTGCAAGCAGGTCGTGGAGGACCCGCGCTGGGCCGATGTCTTCGACGGCATCGACATCGACTGGGAGTACCCGAACGCCTGCGGCCTGACCTGTGACAGCTCCGGCCCGGCGGCGTTCAAGAACCTCTCCCAGGCGCTGCGCAACGAGTTCGGCCCGAACTACCTGGTCACCGCGGCCATCACCGCCGACGGCTCCAACGGCGGCAAGATCGACGCGGCCGACTACGGCGGCGCCGCCCAGTACCTCGACTGGTACAACGTGATGACCTACGACTACTTCGGCGCCTTCAACGCGCAGGGTCCGACGGCCCCGCACTCGCCGCTGACGTCGTACCCGGGCATCCCGCAGGCCGGCTTCAACTCGGCCGACGCCATCGCCAAGCTGAAGGCCAAGGGCGTCCCGTCCAAGAAGCTGCTGCTCGGCATCGGCTTCTACGGCCGCGGCTGGACCGGAGTCACCCAGTCCGCCCCCGGCGGCACCGCGACGGGCGCCGCGCCCGGCACCTACGAGGCGGGCATCGAGGACTACAAGGTCCTCAAGAACAGCTGCCCGGCCACCGGCACCATCGCCGGCACCGCGTACGCCCACTGCGGCAGCAACTGGTGGTCCTACGACACCCCCGCCACCATCAACTCCAAGATGGCGTGGGCCAAGTCCCAGGGCCTCGGCGGCGCCTTCTACTGGGAGTTCAGCGGCGACACCGCCAACGGTGAGCTGGCCTCCGCCGTCGACGCCGGACTGAAGTAACGCTCGCCCGGCACACGCGATCGCCCCTCCTCCCGGCCGGGAGGAGGGGCGATGTGCGTCAGCGGCGGATCAGGCGACGTTCACCCTCCCCCAACAGCATCGCTGCCGGGGGTGCCCCCATCCAGCGGTGCCCTGAACGCCGCTACGCGACGTTCACCCTCCCCCAACAGCTTCGCTGCCGGGGGTACCCCCATCCAGCGGTGCCCTGAACGCCGCTACGCGACGTTCACCCGCTGCCCCGGAGGCGCCGCCTCCAGCCAGGCGAGGAAACCGGTCAGCGCGTCCTCGCTCATCGCGAGCTCCAGACGCGTGCCCCGGTGGAGACAGGCGAGGATCACCGCGTCGGACAGCAGCGCCAGCTCCTCCTCGCCCTCCGGGACGCGGCGGCCGGCCACCTCGATCGCGGAGCGCTCCAGCACACGGCGCGGACGGGGGGCGTAGGAGAAGACCCGGAACCACTCGACCCGGTCGCCGTTGTAGCGTGCCACCCCGTACGCCCAGCCCTTGCCGCCGGCGTCGCCCTTCTCGGGCGCGTCCCAGCGCAGGCTGCAGTCGAAGGTGCCGCCCGACCGCTGGATGAGCCGGCGCCGCAGGCCGAAGACGAAGAGCCCCACCACCACGAGGGCCACAACGATTCCGCACACAGTCAGAGCGAGGACCATCGGCACCGACCTCCTCGTCTCCTAGGTAACGGAACGGAAAAATCATCCAGATCTGCCTCAGCCGCGACCGGCTCCGGATCGCTCCGGTGCCGGCCGCGGCTGAGTGACGTCATCTCACCGTGTCGGGATCAGCGCCCCGCCGTCGCCGCCCGCAGACGGACGTCCGCGGCACGCTGGGCCTCTGCGTCGTCCTCCGCCTTCGCGCGGGCGAGCTCCTGCTCCACGCGCTGGACGTCGATCTCGTCCGACAGCTCGGCGATCTCGGCCAGCAGCGACAGCTTGTCGTCCGCGAACGAGATGAATCCGCCGTGCACCGCGGCGACGACCGTCCCGCCCTCGGGCGTGCGGATGGTCACCGGGCCCGACTCCAGCACACCGAGCAGCGGCTGGTGACCGGGCATGACGCCGATGTCGCCGGACGTGGTGCGCGCGACGACCAGGGTGGCCTCGCCGGACCAGACCTCTCGGTCGGCCGCGACCAGCGCGACGTGCAGCTCAGCAGCCAAGGTGGCTCCTCGGGTCACCACCCGGCGGTAGTGCCGGGTGTTGGTTACAAGTCTAGTGGGCGTGGCAGAGGGGGCGGGACGTGCCCGCCCCCTCAAGGGTGAGCCGTTCGGCTCACTTCAGAGCGCGGGGGTCAGGAGACGCCCAGCTCCTTCGCGTTCTTCTTCAGGTCCTCGATGCCACCGCACATGAAGAACGCCTGCTCCGGGAAGTGGTCGTACTCGCCGTCGCAGATCGCGTTGAAGGCCGCGATCGACTCGTCCAGCGGGACGTCCGACCCGTCGACGCCGGTGAACTGCTTGGCGACGTGGGTGTTCTGGGACAGGAAGCGCTCCACGCGACGGGCACGGTGGACGACGAGCTTGTCCTCCTCGCCGAGCTCGTCGATACCGAGGATCGCGATGATGTCCTGCAGGTCCTTGTACTTCTGCAGGATGTTCTTCACGCGCATGGCCGCGTTGTAGTGGTCCTGCGCGATGTAGCGCGGGTCCAGGATCCGGGACGTCGAGTCCAGCGGGTCCACGGCCGGGTAGATGCCCTTCTCCGAGATCGGACGGGAGAGCACCGTCGTCGCGTCGAGGTGGGCGAAGGTGGTGGCCGGGGCCGGGTCGGTCAGGTCGTCCGCGGGGACGTAGATCGCCTGCATCGAGGTGATCGAGTGACCACGGGTCGAGGTGATGCGCTCCTGGAGGAGACCCATCTCGTCGGCCAGGTTCGGCTGGTAGCCCACCGCGGAGGGCATACGGCCGAGCAGGGTCGACACCTCGGAACCGGCCTGGGTGAAGCGGAAGATGTTGTCGATGAAGAACAGCACGTCCTGCTTCTGCACATCGCGGAAGTACTCCGCCATGGTCAGACCGGCCAGGGCCACGCGCAGACGGGTGCCCGGGGGCTCGTCCATCTGGCCGAAGACCAGCGCGGTCTTGTCGATGACGCCCGACTCGCTCATCTCGTCGATGAGGTCGTTGCCCTCACGGGTGCGCTCACCGACACCGGCGAACACCGACACACCGTCGTGGTTGTTGGCGACGCGGTAGATCATCTCCTGGATGAGCACCGTCTTGCCGACGCCGGCGCCGCCGAACAGACCGATCTTGCCGCCCTTGACGTACGGGGTCAGCAGGTCGATGACCTTGACGCCGGTCTCGAACATCTCGGTCTTCGACTCGAGCTCGTCGAAGTTCGGCGCCTTGCGGTGGATCGGCCAGCGCTCGCCCGTGTACTCCTCGTCGGTGTTCAGCACCTCACCGAGGGTGTTGAACACCTTGCCGGTGGTGAAGTCGCCGACCGGCACGGAGATGGAGGCGCCCGTGTCGGTCACCGGGGCCTGGCGGACCAGACCGTCGGTGGGCTGCATGGAGATGGTGCGGACCAGGCCGTCACCCAGGTGCTGCGCGACCTCGAGGGTCAGCGTCTTGAGCTCGCCCTCCTTGGCCGGGTCGGCGACCTGGACGTGCAGAGCGTTGTAGATCTCCGGCATGGCGTCGACGGGGAACTCCACGTCGACGACCGGGCCGATGACCCGGGCGACGCGGCCCGTAGCCGTCGCGGTCTCAACAGTGGTGGTCATTAGTTGTCACTCCCCGCGGTCGCGTCGGCCAGGGCACTGGCGCCACCGACGATCTCGCTGATTTCCTGGGTGATTTCGGCCTGGCGGGCCGCGTTGGCAAGACGGGAGAGCGTGTTGATCAGCTCGCCCGCGTTGTCGGTGGCCGACTTCATCGCGCGCCGCGTGGCGGCGTGCTTCGAAGCGGCCGACTGGAGCAGCGCGTTGTAGATCCGGCTCTCCACGTACCGCGGCAGCAGCGCGTCGAGGACGTCCTCCGCCGAGGGCTCGAAGTCGTACAGCGGAAGGATCTCGCCCTTGCCGGCGGTCTCCGTGGCCGCTTCCTCGAGGCGCAGCGGCAGCAGCCGGGAGCCGACCGCCGTCTGCGTCATCATCGAGACGAACTCGGTGTAGACGATGTGGAGTTCGTCCACGCCGCCGTCCGCCGTCTCCGACTGGATGGCCTCGATCAGCGGCGCCGCGACCTTCTTGGCGTCCGCGTACGAGGGCTCGTCGGTGAAGCCGGTGAACGTCTCCGCGATCTTGCGCTCACGGAAGTTGTAATGGGCCACACCGCGCCGGCCGACGATGTACGTGTCGACCTGCTTGCCCTCGCGCTCGAGGCGCTCGGTCAGCTGCTCCGCCGCCTTGATGGCGTTGGCGTTGAAGGCGCCGGCCAGACCGCGGTCGCTCGTGAGGAGCAGGACCGCGGCACGGGTCGGGTTGTCCGCCTCCGTGGTGAGCGGGTGCATGGTGTTCGACCCGGTTCCGACCGCCGTGACCGCGCGGGTGAGTTCCTGCGCGTACGGCGTGGAGGCCGCCACCTTGCGCTGCGCCTTGACGACGCGCGAGGCGGCGATCATCTCCATCGCCTTGGTGATCTTCTTGGTCGCGGTGACGGATCGGATGCGACGCTTGTAGACCCGGAGCTGAGCTCCCATGAGTCAGGTCCCTTCCTTACGTCACTTGGCGGCGGACGGGGCGTCCTCGCCGAGCAGCTTGCCGTCGCTCGTCTCGAACTGCTTCTTGAACTCGGCGATCGCGTCGGCCACGGCCTGCAGGGTGTCGTCCGACATCTTGCCGCCCTCGCGGATGGAGGTCATGAGGCCCTGCTCCTTGCGGTGCAGGTACTCCAGGAGCTCCTTCTCGAAGCGGCGGATGTCAGCGACCGGCACCTCGTCCATCTTGCCGGTGGTGCCGGCCCAGACGGAGACGACCTGGTCCTCGGTCGACATCGGCTGGTACTGGTCCTGCTTCAGCAGCTCGACCATGCGCTGACCGCGCTCCAGCTGCGCCTTCGACGCGGCGTCCAGGTCGGAACCGAAGGCGGCGAACGCCTCCAGCTCACGGAACTGGGCGAGGTCCACGCGCAGACGGCCGGAGACCTGCTTCATCGCCTTGTGCTGCGCGGAACCACCGACTCGGGAGACGGAGATACCGACGTTCAGCGCGGGGCGCTGACCGGCGTTGAAGAGGTCAGACTCCAGGAAGCACTGGCCGTCGGTGATGGAGATGACGTTGGTCGGGATGAACGCCGAGACGTCGTTGGCCTTCGTCTCGACGATCGGCAGACCGGTCATCGAGCCGGCGCCCATCTCGTCGGACAGCTTCGCGCAGCGCTCCAGCAGACGGGAGTGCAGGTAGAAGACGTCACCCGGGTAGGCCTCACGGCCCGGCGGGCGGCGCAGCAGCAGCGACACGGCGCGGTAGGCGTCGGCCTGCTTCGACAGGTCGTCGAAGATGATCAGGACGTGCTTGCCCTCGTACATCCACTGCTGGCCGATGGCCGAGCCGGTGTACGGCGCCAGGTACTTGAAGCCGGCCGGGTCGGACGCCGGGGCGGCGACGATGGTCGTGTACTCCAGCGCGCCGTTCTCCTCCAGCGCGCGGCGGACCGACGCGATGGTGGAGCCCTTCTGGCCGATGGCGACGTAGATGCAGCGGACCTGCTTCTTCGGGTCGCCGGAGCGCCAGTTGTCACGCTGGTTGATGATCGTGTCGACGGCCAGCGCGGTCTTGCCGGTCTGACGGTCGCCGATGATCAGCTGACGCTGACCACGGCCGATCGGGGTCATGGCGTCGACGGCCTTGTAGCCCGTCTCCATCGGCTCGTGCACCGACTTGCGCTGCATGACCGTGGGGGCCTGCAGTTCGAGGGCGCGGCGGCCCTCGGTCTCGATCTCGCCGAGGCCGTCGATCGGGTTGCCGAGCGGGTCGACCACACGGCCGAGGTAGCCCTCGCCGACGGCGACGGACAGCACCTCGCCGGTGCGGGTGACCGGCTGGCCCTCCTCGATGCCGCTGAACTCACCGAGGACGATGGCACCGATCTCGCGCTCCTCGAGGTTGAGGGCGAGGCCGAGGGTGCCGTCCTCGAACTTCAGCAGCTCGTTGGCCATGGCCGAGGGCAGGCCCTCGACCTTCGCGATGCCGTCACCGGCCAGGGTGACCGTACCGACCTCCTCGCGCGAGGCCGCGTCCGGCTTGTACGACTGGACGAAGTTCTCCAGCGCGTCCCGGATCTCCTCCGGCCGGATCGTGAGCTCCGCCATCTGAGTTCCCTGCTCTCCTTGTTGGGCCCGAAGTTTCACTTGGGGGGTATGGGGACTCCCCCCAATATGAGGTGAATCCTCTTCACGGCCCAACCAGGGCCGTAAGTGCGTACTGCTTACTGCTTACTGCTTATGAAGAATGTGGTGCCTAGCTCGCCAGCCGGCGGCTCGCGTCCTCGAGCCGGTCCGCCAGGGAGCCGTTGATGACCTCGTCACCGACCTGCACCCGGATCCCGCCGACGACCGCGGGGTCGACGTCGAGGTTGAGGTGCATCCGCCGGCCGTACAGCTTCGCTAGGGCGTCGCCCAGGCGCTGCTTCTGGCCGTCGCTCAGCGGTACCGCGGAGGTGACCACGGCCACCATGCGGTCCCGGCGGTCGGCGGCGAGCTTGGACAGGGATTCGAGTCCCGCCTCCAGGCTACGTCCACGCGGCGCGGTGACCAGTCGCGTCACCAGACGCTCGGTGGCCGCGTTCGCCCTGCCGCCGAGCAGGCTGCGCAGCAGCTCGCTCTTGGAGGAGGCGGGCGCGCTGCGGTTGGTGAGCGCGGCGCGCAGCTCGGTGCTGGAGGAGACGATCCGGCCGAACCGGAACAGCTCGTCCTCGACGTCGTCGAGCGCACCGGCCTTCTGGGCGGCGGAGAGGTCGGCGGTGTTCGCCAGCTCCTCCAGTGCGTCCACCAGGTCGCGGGACTGCGACCAGCGGGAGCGCACCATGCCGGCCACCAGGTCGGCGGCCGGGCCGCTGACCTGCGAGCCGAGGAGGCGCCGGGCCAGGTCGGCCTTGGCGTCACCGGCCTGCGCCGGGTCGGTGAGGACCCGACGCAGCGACACCTCGCGGTGGAGCAGCGCGGTGACGGCGGCCAGCTCACCGGCGAGCGAGCCGGCGTCCGTGGACGTGGAGTCCGTCAGCGCGTCGAGACGCTCGCGTGCGGCTGCCAGGGCGTCGCGGCTCGCTCCGTTCATCGTGCGGCCTCGGCCTTCTGGTCGAGCTCGTCGAGGAAGCGGTCGATCACGCGGCTCTGCCGGGCGTGGTCCTCGAGGGACTCGCCGACGAGCTTGCCGGCCAGTTCGGTGGCGAGCTTGCCGACGTCCTGGCGCAGCGCGGACGCGGCGGCCTTGCGGTCGGCCTCGATCTGGGCGTGACCGGCGGCGACGATCTCCTCGCGCTGCCGCTGGCCTTCCGCGCGCATCTCGGCGATGAGCGTGGCGCCCTGCTCCTGCGCCTCCTGGCGCAGACGCGCGGCCTCGTGCCGGGCCTCGGCGAGCTGGGCCTTGTACTGCTCCAGGACGCTCTGGGCCTCGGTCTGGGCGGCCTCGGCCTTCTCGATACCGCCCTCGATGGCCTCGCGACGCTCTTCCAGAACCTTGTTGATGTTCGGGAGGAGCTTCTTGGCGAGGAAGCCGAAGACGATGACGAAGGCGAGCAGGCCGATGACAAGCTCAGGGATCGGCGGGACGAGAGGGTTCTCCCCCTCGCTCGCCGCGATGAGCAGCTGGCTCATGTGAGTGCCTTTCGTCTAGTCGGCTGGACTGGTCTGGTGGCTCAGTAGCCGTAGACGAACGGCATGACCAGACCGATGAGGGCGAGCGCCTCACAGAAGGCGAAGCCGAGGATCTGGTTGGCACGGATCAGGCCGGCGGCCTCGGGCTGGCGGGCCAGCGCCTGGGTGCCGTTACCGAAGATGATGCCGACGCCGACGCCCGGGCCGATCGCGGCGAGGCCGTAACCGATGGAGCCGAGGGAGCCTTCGACAGCAGCAAGGGTCGCAGACATGCCAGTTCTTCCTTTTCTTTACGGACCGGTGGGGGTTGGCCACCGGACGATCTGTGGAGGTGGAGGGCGGTGGGCTCAGTGGTGCTCGGCCATGGCGCCCTGGATGTACGTGCAGGTCAGCAGCACGAACACGTACGCCTGGAGGGCCTGGATGAACAGCTCGAAGGCGGTCATCACGATGACCATCACGAACGAGACACCCGCGTAGGCGATCCCGATGCCGTTCAGCATGTACCAGGTGGCGATCGTGAACAGCAGCAGCAGGGTGTGCCCGGCGAACATGTTCGCGAAGAGTCGCACGGCGTGGGTGAACGGCCGGATCAGCAGGTTCGAGAAGAGCTCGATCAGCATGGCCAGCGGAAGCACCGGGCCGAGCGACTTGTCGTAGCCGGTGACGTTCTTCCAGAAGCCGACGAAGCCCTGCCGCTTGAACGTCAGCACGACCCAGGTGATGTAGACGACCAGGGCGAGGACCAGCGGGTACGAGATGATCGACGTGACCGGGAACTGGGCGACCGGAATGATCGACCAGAGGTTCATCATCCAGACGAAGAAGAAGAGGGAGACGACGAAGGGAACGTACTTCTCGCCCTCCTTCTTGCCGATCGTCTCGTAGACGACGCCGCGGCGGATGAAGTCGTAACCGGCCTCCGCGACCATCTGGAGCTTGCCCGGCACCACCTGCGGACGGCGGAAGGCGGCCCAGAAGAAGCCGATGATGATCACCGAGCCGAGGAGCGCCAGGAGCATCGTCTTGTTGAAGTACAGGTTGCTGTCTCCGTCGCCCCACAGGGGCTGGAACAGGAACGAGTGCAGGCCCGGGGACACGTCGGCGAAGCCACACCCGTCGAAGAGGTGGCAGTTGGTGTCGAAGGCGAGCACCTGCGTCGGGTCAGCACTCACCGCGGGCTCCTTCAGCGTGGCGCATAGGTACGGCAACCTCGTTGTGTCGGCGCGGCGCTGAGCCGCGGTTCGGCACGGGACTGGTGTTACGGATGTGGGGGCGGCTGGGGGGCATCTCGCCTCGCGATTGAGCAGGCGTCAGCAGGGATGCCCGCGCCCGCGATGCCGCAGTTGGCACCGGACGATAGCAGGGTCTTGCATGCCTCTTTATCCCGGCCCTACCCGTCACGACGAGTGCCCCGATTTTTCGGACTTCGTGTCCGTCGTCGACTCGGGTTCGACGTAGAGAATCTTGGACTTCATGTGGGCTCGCGTCTGCGCCGCGATCCACGCGAGCGTGCCGGCGACGAGCGTGATCGCGAAGGCCTTGGGGTGGAACAGCGTGGTGTTCTTGAACACGGCCAGGAAGACGAACAGAAGCAGGATCTGCGCCGCGTAGAGCATCAGCCCCATCGCCTGGAACAGGTGAGGAAGCGACTTGGCGGTGCGCTGCAGGACGTAGAGGCCGATGCCCATGAAGAGGACGACCACGACGGTGGCGACGATCGCGCCGACTGCTCCCTTGCCGCCGACCGTCAGGCCACTGACGAGCGCGGCAACGGCTCCGACGGCAGCCGTGGGCACGGCGGCCTGGGCCAGGATCCGGACGTCATTGGACGGCATGGCGGCAACTCCGCAATTCACAGGGGGTGGTGTCGTCATGGACGAGCGTAAACCCCCGGGCCGGGTGCGATTTCACCGCACCGGTGAGCCGTCAGAGGGCGGCTCGTCGGCTCTTTCCGGGGACTCGTGAACGGTATCACAAACTATTTGATGCAGTCTTTACCTGAATCGTGTGCTCGGAGTCACACATGAGGGGGAACGCGCGCGTGCGAGCGGGCACCGGGGCCCCTATGTCTGATATTGGGGCGGTTGATGCACCCAACTCCGCCCCATAGGTCCCCCACGACTTGGCAATGCTCTAGTCGAATTCTTACCTTGCCCGTGACCGGTCGGCCAGGCGTGCGCGGGGTCCCACGGCACTCGCGCCGTTGACACCGGAGACACCGGCCGCCACCGGCGTCCGGTCCCCCGCGGCGGCCTCCTGGGCCCCCTCCACGGGCTGTGCGCCCGCCTCCGCGGCGGCCCCGGCGGTCTCCGGCACGTCGGGCTTCCCTGCGCTCCCGCGCCGGTAGCGCGGCGGCACGAACGCCTCGGCCCAGCGCGGGGCGCGCGGGGTGAAGCGCGGCAGCAGAAGCAGCACCAGACCGATCGTCGAGAGGAAGACCACACTCAGCACGATCCACATCGACGCCGAGTTCACCGAGTACGCCAGCGCGCCGAAGGCGATCAGCGCCGACCAGAAGTACATGATCAGCACCGCCCTGCTGTGCGAGTGCCCGATCTCCAGCAGCCGGTGGTGCAGATGCCCCCGGTCCGCGGCGAACGGCGACTGACCGCGCCAGGTGCGGCGCACGATCGCCAGGATCAGGTCGGCGGCCGGCACCGCGATGATGGTCAGCGGCAGCAGCAGCGGGATGTACACCGGCACCGTCTGGTGCACGGCCTCCTTCTCCGAACCGGCGAACAGCTTCAGCGCGTCCGGGTCCACCTGCCCGGTCACGGAGATCGCGCCGGCCGCCAGCACCAGCCCGATGAGCATCGATCCGGAGTCGCCCATGAAGATCCGCGCCGGATGCATGTTGTGCGGCAGGAAGCCCAGGCACATGCCCATCAGGATCGCTGCGAACAGCGTCGCCGGGGCGGCCGCCTCGATGCCGTACGAGTACCAGATGCGGTACGCGTACAGGAAGAACGCCGCCGCCGCGATGCACACCATGCCGGCCGCGAGACCGTCCAGGCCGTCGACGAAGTTGACCGCGTTGATGGTGATGACCACCAGCGCGACGGTGAGGAGCGTGCCCTGCCACTGGGTGAGCGCGACCGAGCCGACACCCGGGATCGGCAGCCACAGGATCGTCAGACCCTGCATGACCATCACGCCGGCGGCGATCATCTGCCCGCCCAGCTTGATCAGCGCGTCGATCTCGAACTTGTCGTCCAGGACGCCGATCAGCCAGATCAGCGCGGCCCCGGAGAGCAGCGCCCGCGGCTCGTTGGACTTCTCGAAGAGCGTGTTGAGGTTGGTCAGATGGTCGGCGACCAGCAGACCCGCGCACAGGCCGAAGAACATCGCGATCCCGCCGAGCCGCGGAGTGGGCTCCCGGTGCACGTCACGTGCCCGGATCTCCGGCATCGCCCCCGCCACGATCGCGAACTTCCGCACCGGTCCCGTCAGGAGGTACGTCACCGCGGCCGTGATGCAGAGCGTCAGCAGGTATTCACGCACGGGCTTCCCCACAGATCTCGCTGGCCTTCACAGCCCCACACCCTAGCGAGGGGCGGATACCAGTGGGGACTGCCGGGTGGTGACGATGGTTGCACGGACGGGCCCGTGAAGCGGCCGGGGCGGCTCAGCGCGGGTACGGCGGGAAGGCCGCCACCAGGTCGCGGACGTCCTCCCGGGCCCGTGCCGCGTCCGTGCCGCCGCGCAGCACGCTCGCCAGCACCCCGGCGACCAGCGTCATCTCCCGGGTACCCATGCCCTGCGTGGTCACGGCCGCGGTGCCCAGCCGCAGCCCCCGGTCGTCCTCGCGCGGCAGCGCACAGCAGTCGAGAACCATGCCCGCCGCCGCCAGCAGGCCGCGCGCGGTTCGCCCGTCGACGCCGAGCGGGGCCGGGTCGGCGGTGATCAGGTGGGTGTCGGTGCCGCCCGTGGTGACGACGAGCCCCTCGGCGGCGAGGGCGGCGGCCAGCGCCCGCGCGTTGGTCACCACCTGGTGGGCGTACGCCGCGAAGGCCGGGGTCGCCGCCTCCCCGAAGGCGACCGCCTTGGCGGCGATGGTGTGCATCTGCGCCCCGCCCTGGGTGAAGGGGAACACCGCACGGTCCACCCGCTCGGCCAGCTCCGTGCCGCACAGCAGCATCCCGCCGCGCGGCCCCCGCAGCACCTTGTGCGTGGTCGCGCAGACGATGTCCGCGTACGGCACCGGGCTCGGCGCCGCTCCCCCGGCGATCAGGCCCATGGGGTGCGCCGCGTCCGCGATCAGGTAGGCGCCCACGTCGTCGGCGACCTCACGGAAGAAGGCGTAGTCGATGTGGCGCGGATAGGAGATGGACCCGCACACGATCGCCTTGGGGCGGTGGGTGCGGGCCAGGGCGCGGACCTGCTCGTGGTCGATCCGGCCGCTCTCCGCGTCCACCCCGTAGCCGACGAAGTCGAACCAGCGGCCGGAGAAGTTGGCCGGCGAGCCATGGGTGAGGTGGCCGCCGTAGGGCAGGCCGAGGGCGAGGACCGTGTCGCCGGGGCGCAGCAGGGCGGCGTAGGCGGCGAGCACCGCCGAGGAGCCGGAGTGCGCCTGGACGTTGGCGTGTTCGGCGCCGAACAGCGCCTTGGCGCGGTCCACGGCGAGCCGTTCGGCCACGTCGACGATCTCGCAGCCGCCGTGGTGCCGGTTGCCCGGGTATCCCTCGGCGTACTTGTTGGCCAGCGGAGAGCCCAGGGCCGCCAGCACCGCGGGCGACATGAAGTTCTCGGCGGCGATCAGCTGGAGCGTGGTCGCCTGCCGCTCGCGCTCCCCGAGCAGCACCTCGGCGAGCTCGGGGTCCTGGCGGCGCAGGACATCGGCCTCGCGCGCAGGGGTGACCGTCATGGTGGACTCCCGGACGTCGGCACTGACGTACGACCAATGTAGGCCCGCCCGTCCCGGTACGCCCGAGTTCTTGCAACCCTCCCGCGGGCGCCGCCGGGCGCTCAGGTCCGTGCGGGCACTCCGGTCAGCGCCGTGACCACGGGGTCCAGCGCCTGGTGTATCTCGTCGCCGATGGAGCGGAAGAAGGACAGCGGGGCGCCGTACGGGTCATGGACCTCGTCCGCCTCGGCCGTGGGCGCCAGCAGCCAGCCGCGCAGCGCGGCGGACGCGCGGACCAGGGCGCGGGCGCGCATGACCAGGCCGTCCTCCAGAGGCGGCAGGGTGGCCGGGTCGATCGCGTTCACCAGGCGGGTGAACTCCTTCAGCGTGAAGGTGCGCAGCCCCGCCGAGTGGCCCATGGAAATGACCTGGGCGCGGTGGTCGCGTGTCGCGGTCAGCACGAGGTCGGCGCGGATGACGTGCTCGTCGAGCAGCTCCCGGCCGGTGAAGCCGGAGACGTCCGCGCCGTACTCCGCCAGCACGGTCTCCGCGTGCGCCTCCATCGGGGCGCCCTCGTGGCCCCAGGTGCCGGCGCTCTCGACGATCAGCCCGCCGCCCAGGACACCCAGGCGCTGGTGCACGAAATGCCGGGTCAGCCGCTCGGTGATGGGCGAGCGGCACACGTTTCCGGTGCTGACGTGGAGGATCCGGAAGGTGTCACGCGGGAGCCCTACGAAGGTGGTGGTGATCTCCGCGGCTCGTTCCCCGTTGCCTATGCCACGCCCCGCCTCAGGGGCCGTCAATTCGCCACCTCGAGATCGGGTACCACCTTGCGCAGCTCGTCGGCCGAGAGGGCGCCCTCGCGCAGCAGCACGGGCACCGGGCGGGTGACGTCGACGATGGAGGAGGGCACGTTGCCCGGCGTGGGGCCGCCGTCGAGGTAGACGGAGACGGAGTCGCCGAGCATCTCCTGCGCGGCGTCGCAGTTCTCCGGCGCCGGGTGGCCGGTGAGATTGGCGGAGGACACGGCCATCGGGCCGACCTCGGTGAGCAGCTCGATGGCGACCGGGTGCAGCGGCATGCGCACCGCGACCGTGCCGCGGGTGTCGCCGAGGTCCCACTGGAGGGACGGCTGGTGACGGGCGACCAGGGTCAGCGCGCCCGGCCAGAACGCGTCGACCAGTTCCCAGGCCATCTCGGAGAAGTCCGTCACCAGACCGTGCAGGGTGTTCGGGGAGCCGATGAGGACGGGCGTGGGCATGTTGCGGCCGCGGCCCTTGGCCTGGAGCAGGTCGGCGACGGCTTCCGAGGTGAAGGCGTCGGCGCCGATGCCGTACACGGTGTCCGTCGGCAGCACCACGAGCTCGCCCCGGCGCACTGCGGACGCGGCCTCGCGCAGACCGGTCACGCGGTCGGTCGCGTCGTTGGTGTCGTATCGCCGAGCCATTTAGCGGGCCTCCTCGTACACGTGCTGCTGGGGGGAAGAAGTATGCGCCGGTCCGGTCACGGCAGCGCCTTGCGTGCGGTGGCGAACCGGGGGCGGTTGTTCAGGTCGGGGTGGTCGGCCGCGTCGGTCCAGCCCCGGTCCTCGGCGAAGATCCACGGCACCTGCCCGCCCTGGGTGTCGGCGTGCTCGACGACGACCACGCCGCCGGGGCGCAGCAGCCGGTGCGCGGTGCGCTCCAGGCCGCGGATCAGTTCGAGGCCGTCCTCGCCGGAGAACAGGGCCAGCTCGGGGTCGTAGTCGCGGGCCTCGGGGGCGACGTACTCCCACTCGGTGAGGGGGATGTACGGCGGGTTGGAGACGACCAGGTCGACCTGGCCGTCGAGGTCCGGGAAGGCCGTCAGGGCGTCTCCCTGGCGCAGTTCGACCCTGGACCCCTCCATGTTCTTCCGGGTCCACCTGAGGGCGTCCTCGGACAGCTCCACGGCGTACACGCGGGACCGGGGGACCTCCTGGGCGAGCGCGAGGGCGATCGCGCCGGAGCCGGTGCACAGGTCGACGATGCACGGCTCGACCACGTCCATGGCGCGCACCGCGTCTATGGCCCAGCCGACCACCGACTCGGTCTCCGGGCGGGGCACGAAGACACCGGGGCCCACCTGGAGCTCCAGGTAGCGGAAGTACGCCCGTCCGGTGATGTGCTGGAGCGGCTCGCGGGCCTCACGGCGGGCGATGACCTCCCAGTACCGGGCGTCGAAGTCGGCGTCCTTGACCGTGTGCAGCTCGCCGCGCTTGACGCCGTGCACGAACGCGGCGAGCTCCTCCGCGTCGGTGCGCGGCGAGGGCACGCCCGCGTCGGCGAGCCGCTGGGTGGCCTGGGCCACCTCGGCGAGCAGCACGCCGCGGGGGTTCGGGGGTCGCCCCCCAATGTGTTGCTGCACGCTGGTCCTCCGGACTGTCTTCGGGTGCTTAGGCGGCGGCGAGCTTGGCGGCCGAGTCCGCGTCGACGCAGGCCTGGATCACCGCGTCGAGGTCGCCGTCCAGGACCTGGTCCAGGTTGTACGCCTTGAAGCCGACGCGGTGGTCGGAGATGCGGTTCTCCGGGTAGTTGTACGTACGGATCTTCTCGGAGCGGTCGACGGTGCGGACCTGGCTGCGGCGGGCGTCGGCGGCCTCGCGCTCCGCCTCCTCCTGGGCCATGGCGAGGAGCCTGGAGCGCAGGATACGCAGTGCCTGCTCCTTGTTCTGCAGCTGGCTCTTCTCGTTCTGGCAGGAGGCGACGACGCCGGTCGGGATGTGCGTGATGCGCACGGCGGAGTCGGTGGTGTTCACCGACTGCCCGCCCGGGCCGGAGGAGCGGTAGACGTCGATGCGCAGGTCGTTGGGGTTGATCTCCACGTCGACCTCCTCGGCCTCCGGGGTCACCAGGACGCCCGCGGCGGAGGTGTGGATGCGGCCCTGCGACTCGGTGGCCGGCACGCGCTGCACGCGGTGCACGCCGCCCTCGTACTTCAGCCGGGCCCACACGCCCTGGCCGGGCTCGGTCTGCCCGCGGGTCTTCACCGCGACCTGGACGTCCTTGTAGCCGCCCAGCTCGGACTCGGTGGCGTCGATGATCTCGGTCTTCCAGCCGACGCGCTCGGCGTAGCGCAGGTACATGCGCAGCAGGTCGCCGGCGAACAGGGCGGACTCGTCGCCGCCGGCGCCCGCCTTGATCTCGAGGATGACGTCCTTGTCGTCGCTGGGGTCGCGCGGGACCAGCAGCAGCCGCAGCTTCTCGGTGAGTTCCTCGCGCTGCTGCTCGAGGTCCTTGACCTCGGCGGCGAAGTCCGGGTCGTCGGCCGCCAGTTCGCGCGCGGCCCCGATGTCGTCGCCGGTCTGCTTCCAGGAGCGGTACGTGGCGACGATCGGGGTGAGTTCGGCGTAGCGCTTGTTCAGCTTGCGCGCGTTGGCCTGGTCGGCGTGGACCGACGGGTCGGCGAGCTTCTTCTCCAGGTCGGCGTGCTCGGCGACGAGTTCCTCGACGGCCTCGAACATCTTGGGCTCCTGCTGGTGCGTGGGTGAAGGGCGGGCGACCAAAAACGCCGGTCCCGGCCTGCCCCCGGGCGGGGGCGCGGCCGTGGACCGGCGATTCGGTGCTCGCTACTTCTTGGAGCCGGCGGCCTTGCCGAAGCGGGCCTCGAAGCGGGCCACACGGCCACCGGTGTCGAGGATCTTCTGCTTGCCCGTGTAGAACGGGTGGCACTCGGAGCAGACCTCGGCGCGGATGTTGCCGCCGGTGATCGTGCTGCGGGTGGTGAACGACGCGCCACAGGTGCAGCTGACCTGCGTCTCGACGTACTCGGGGTGGATGTCGCGCTTCAAGGTGTCTCCTAGGTATCGGGAGGGCGCCGGGTCGCCGCCGCGGGATGCGGGAGCGTGAACCGGAGCCGACGTACCAGTCTGCCAGGACTGGGGCCGTCTCCCAAAACGGGGGTGGCCCCGGGATCATTCCCGGGGCCACCCTTCGTCCTCACGGACGGCGTCGTGCTCAGCCCAGCAGGTCGTAGTTCTGGTAGCCGGTGCCCATGGAGACGCGCGTCGAGAAGAACGGCGCCGCGTTGCGGCCGGTGCCCCGGTACGCGTACAGGGTGCCGCTCGGCGTGCGGGCCAGCAGGTCCGCCTTGCCGTCGCCGCTGACGTCACCGACGGTGACGACCGCGTTGTACGTGGTGCTCTTCCACGTGGCCAGCTTGGTGCGGCCCGTGAAGGAACCGGCGCCGGCCTTGCCCGTGCCCTTGTACAGGTACAGGTCGCCGGTGCTGCGGACGCGGGCCACCAGGTCGGCCAGGCCGTCGCCGGTGAAGTCGCCGTGGCCGCGCAGGACGTCGAACCCGGCCCAGCCCGTGCCCGTCTTCAGACGGGTCGAGAAGGTGCCGTTGCCCTTGCCCGGGTACGTCCACAGCACGCCCGCCGAGTCCACCATCAGCAGGTCGGGCACGTAGTCGCCGGTCACGTCACCGGGGGTGACGATCTGGCGGACGGACTTCCAGCCGGTGCTGAGCCGCTTGGTGGCCCAGGAGTTGCTGGAGATCACGTAGTGCGCCCAGTACAGGGACCCGTCCGTGGCGCGGTAGACGAGGTCCTGGTAGCCGTCGCGGTCGAGGTCGGTCTGGAGGACGATGTTGACGCCCCTCCAGTCGCCCCACTCCTCCTGGGCGGCGAACTTGGAGCTCAGCGAGTTCCGGGAGTAACCGACACCCGTGGACTTCTTGCGGACCCACAGGTCGGCGCGGTGGTCACCGTTCATGTCGGTGTCGTCGACGCGCGGGTAGGTGACGCCGACATAGCTCGCCACCTTGGTGAAGACGCCGAAGGCGCCCTTCTCCACACAGTCCTTGATGCCCCAGGAGACGACGCCCACGATCCGGTTGTTGACCACCAGCGGACCACCGGAGTCGCCGTTGCAGGCGGTGGTGGTGCCGGCGTCGCTGCCGGTGGCCGGCGCGCCCGCGCAGACCATGTGACCGCGGACGTAGTCGCTGCCCCAGTAGGCGCCGCAGGTGGCGTCGGACTGGATCGGCAGCGTCGCCGTCTTCAGGTACTCGGAGATCTCGTTGTTGGTGGAGGTGGTGCGCCCCCACCCGTAGACCCGGGCGTTGGTCCCGGCGGCGTACGACGCGGTGTCACCCGCGGTCGTCATACGCAGCGGCGTGGCCTTCACCGGCACCGGCAGCGTGAGCAGCGCGATGTCGTTGTCGATGGCGGCCGCGTTGTACGCCGGGTTGTGCCACTGCCGCCAGACACCGGTGGCGGTGCCGCCGTGCAGGTCGCCGTCGACCGAGGGCAGCTGGGTGGCGCCCGTGACGACGGCGCCGTTCAGGTGCCAGTTGTAGCCCTTGACGCAGTGCGCGGCGGTGAGGATCTTCGTCGGCGCGACGACGACGCCGCCGCAGAAGAAGCCCTCGTCGGCGACCGGGTCGTAGTAGTGCAGCTGCGCCATCCAGGGCGCCGCGGAGATCGTGGTGGTGGTGCCACCGATGATCTTCGCGTCGATGCCGGAGTCGGCCTTGCCGCTCGTGCTGAGCGGCGCCTTGTCCTTGGCCCGGGCGGTCTCGTCCGCCGCCATCGCGTCCACGACGCGGCGGATCAGCTCGGACTGCGAAGGTGACTCCATCGCCGGAGTGACGTTCGGCTCGGGCAGCGCGGGCGCCGCCTGGGCCGCCGGCGCCGACAGCAGCGCCGCCCCGACGGCCGCGGCGGCACCGGCCGCGGCCACGGCGAACCGGCGTCTGCGACGGCCGGGTCCGGACATGGGTATAGCCATGCAATTCCCCCCTCGGGATGCTGAGTTCGAGCGTCACACCCTGTTCAGGGACAGCTCGAAGCAGCGTGATCGTACACCTGTCCGACCACATCTGTGCACGAAAAACGGCCGTCCCGTGGAGGGACGGCCGTTCGCGTGCCCCCGCGGGGGCTCAGAAGGGGGTGACGTCAGTCGCCGTTGCCCGGCGTCGGCGTCGTCTTCTGGATCTGCATCAGGAACTCGACGTTCGACTTGGTCTGCTTCATCTTGTCGAGGAGCAGCTCGATCGCCTGCTGCTGGTCGAGCGCGTGCAGCACCCGGCGCAGCTTCCAGACGACCGCGAGCTCCTCGTTGCCGAGCAGGATCTCTTCCTTACGCGTACCGGACGCGTCCACGTCCACCGCGGGGAAGATGCGCTTGTCGGCGAGCTTCCGGTCGAGCTTGAGCTCCATGTTGCCGGTGCCCTTGAACTCCTCGAAGATCACCTCGTCCATGCGGGACCCGGTGTCCACCAGGGCGGTGGCGAGGATGGTGAGCGAGCCGCCGTCCTCGATGTTGCGGGCCGCACCGAAGAAGCGCTTCGGCGGGTACAGGGCGGTCGAGTCGACACCACCGGACAGGATGCGGCCGGAGGCCGGGGCGGCCAGGTTGTAGGCACGGCCCAGACGCGTGATCGAGTCGAGCAGCACGACGACGTCGTGACCCAGCTCCACCAGGCGCTTGGCGCGCTCGATGGCGAGCTCCGCGACCGTGGTGTGGTCCTCGGCCGGGCGGTCGAAGGTCGAGGAGATGACCTCGCCCTTCACCGACCGCTGCATGTCGGTGACCTCTTCCGGACGCTCGTCGACCAGGACGACCATCAGGTGGCACTCGGGGTTGTTGTGCGTGATCGCGTTGGCGATCGCCTGCATGATCATGGTCTTGCCGGTCTTCGGCGGGGCCACGATCAGACCGCGCTGGCCCTTGCCGATCGGCGACACGAGGTCGATGATCCGCGTGGTCAGCACGCCCGGGTCGGTCTCCAGGCGGAGCCGGTCCTGCGGGTACAGCGGGGTCAGCTTGTTGAACTCCGGGCGGCCGCGGCCGTGTTCGGGCGCCATGCCGTTGACGGAGTCCAGCCGGACCAGCGCGTTGAACTTCTCGCGCCGCTCGCCTTCCTTGGGCTGACGGACCGCACCGGTGATGTGATCGCCCTTGCGCAGGCCGTTCTTGCGGACCTGGGCGAGGGAGACGTACACGTCGTTCGGGCCGGGCAGGTAGCCGGAGGTCCGAATGAAGGCATAGTTGTCGAGGATGTCCAGGATGCCCGCGACGGGGATCAGGACGTCGTCCTCGTTGATCTGAGGCTCCTGCACGTCGTCGCGGCCACGGCGGCCACGGCGGTCGCGGTAGCGTCCGCGACGGCCACGGCGGCCGGCTCCGTCGTCGTCGTACCCGTCGTCCTGACGGCCCCCGCCGCCCTGCTGGTTCTGCTGACGGCCGCCGCCCTGGTTCTGCTGCTGGTCGTCGCCCTTGTTACGGCGGTCGCCACGGTCACCGCGGTCACCACGGTCGCGGTCACGACCGCGCTCACGGCGGTCGCGGCGGCGGCCCTCGCCGCCGTCGTGGTCGGACTTGCCCTCGCCCTGCTGGGACTGCTGCTGGGCCGGGGCGTCGGACTTGGTCTCGGTCTTCGCCTCGGCCGTGACGGTCTCGGTCGCGGCGGCCGGGGCACCCGCGTCGGCGGTGGCGCGACGGCGGCGGCGCTCGGGGGCGGCCTCCGTGGCCTGCTCGGCGGCGGACGCCTTCGGCGAGGGCTGACCGGGGATGTCGATCTGCTGCTGGGCCGCGGCCTTGTCGGCGGGCGCCTGCTCGTCCTTGGCCTCGGTCTTCTTCTCGGCCTTCTCGGCCGTGTCACCCGTACGCGTGCGGGAGGTCGCGCGGCGCTTGGGCTTGGTCTCGGCGGACTCGGCCTTGGCCGGGGCGTCCCCGGAAGGGGTGCCTCCACCGGCGGCCTGCGCCTCCTTGATGACCTCGATCAGCTGGCTCTTGCGCATGCGCGCCGTGCCCCTGATACCGAGGCCGGATGCGACCTGCTGCAGCTCGGCCAGCACCATGCCCTCGAGGCCGGTACCGCGGCGCCGCCGGGAGCCGGCACCGGAGGCAGGCGCGGAAGCGTCCGTGGCGGGCGCGGCAGCGGTCTCCTCGACACGTGCGCCCATCAGATCGGTGGTGTCGCTCACGAAGGGTCCTTCCCTGGAGCGGACGTCGGCCTGTCTGGCTCGGCGACCGGTTGTGCTGTCCGGCATCGTTCCCTGATGTGTGGACCGTGCCGGGGCGGTTGTCCGCCTGCGCGGCGGAAGAGATATCTGGTGATGGCGCTACCTCGAGCCGTGGCACCCGGTGTCACGTGGCGTGGTCGCACCGATTCCGAAGCTCCCCCAGAGGGGGTGCCCCCACCTGCGGGCCGCTCGGTGTCCGCGTACGACGTACTGCCCTCGTACGTAGCAGTGAACACAGTGCGGCTTGGGGGGCTCCCGGAAGAATGTCTGTCCCGGACGGGGACACGAGGCACCTCGCCATGGTGGGGTCGGGTGCAGACTTGAGGTTAACACTACCGGATCCAACAAACATTCCCCCTCTCCAAATCCGGCAACCGTGTCAGGTGGCGAGCGGAAGGACGCTCGCTCCCTGGACGTCCAGGCTCAGCCGGTTGGCGGCCCAGTCGGCGCCGGCGAGCGCCTCGACCTTGTCGGCCGTGCCCGCGTCGGCCAGCGCCATGACCGTGGGTCCGGCGCCGGAGATGACCGCGGGGATGCCGTCCCCGCGCAGCCGCTCCACCAGTGCGGCGCTCTCCGGCATCGCCGGGGCGCGGTACTCCTGGTGCAGGCGGTCCTCGGTGGCGGGCAGCAGCAGCTCGGGGCGCCGGGTGAGGGCCTCGACGAGCAGGGCGGCACGGCCCGCGTTGGCGGCGGCGTCGACGTGCGGCACGGTGCGCGGGAGCAGTCCGCGCGCGGTCTCGGTGAGGACCGGCTTCGCGGGCACGAAAACCACCGGAACGATGGAATCGGCGGGCTCCATCCTGATCGCCCGGGCGGCGCCGCCCTCCATCCAGGACAGGGTGAAACCGCCGAGCAGACAGGCGGCGACGTTGTCGGGGTGGCCCTCGATCTCGGTGGCCAGCTCGAGCAGCGCGGTGTCGTCGAGCTTGCTCTCGGCGCCTATGGTCACGGCGCGGGCGGCGACGATCCCGGCGCAGATGGCGGCCGAGGAGGAGCCGAGGCCCCTGCCGTGCGGGATGCGGTTGGCGCAGACGATCTCCAAGCCGCGCGGCTGCCCGCCGAGCAGGTCGAAGGCGGTGCGCAGGGAGCGTACGAGAAGGTGGCTCTCGTCCCGCGGGAGGGTCTCGCTGCCCTCACCCGCGATGTCGATGTGCAGCCCGGAGTCGGCCACCCGGACGACGACGTCGTCGTAAAGGCCCAGCGCCAGGCCGAGGGCGTCGAAGCCCGGGCCGAGGTTGGCGCTGGTGGCGGGGACGCGCACCCGGACGGCGGCGGCGCGGAACGCGGGACCGGCCATCGCTCGAAGACTCTCCTTGAGCTGCGTGAACTGTCGAATGACGTTCGATGGACATTCGATGGCGTACGAGAACCCTGGCGCCGCCGACCGGGCTGGCCGGCCGCTTCCGGGCCGTCCCGGGTCACTGGCGGGACCCTGGGGACGACGGACTGCCGCGGCATATGCGGCGGGCGGGTTCCCTACAGCCTATCGAAGGAAGGTTCACCTGCGACATAGGGCGCACAGGAGGCGCACGATGCGTGTCGCAAGCCCCCTGTGCACCCCCCGTAGGTAGCGTCCCCACGCAGGCGCGTCCTTACGCCGGTTCTGCGGTTCCGCATCCGCGGAAGCGCGTGGTTCTCGCGGTTCCGCATCGGCAGTAACGCACGGTTCTCACGGCTCCGCATCGACGGAAGCGCGTGGTTCTCGCGGGCTTCGCGTCGACGGAAGCGCGTGGCCCGGCGGGCCGGACGGCGCCTGCTCCCGGCGGGTCAGACGAGACCGAGGCGCTGGGCGGCGGTCGCCGCGTCGACCGGGACGGTGACCGGCTGCGGGGCGCCCGCGACCGCCCAGTCGGGGTCCTTCAGACCGTTGCCGGTGACCGTGCAGACGATCTTCTGACCCGGGTCGACCATGCCCTGCTCGGCGGACTTCAGCAGACCGGCGACCGACGCGGCGGACGCCGGCTCGACGAAGACCCCCTCCTGGGAGGCCAGCAGCCGGTAGGCGCGCAGGATCTCACGGTCCGTCACCTCGTCGATACGGCCGCCCGATTCGTCCCGCGCGGCGAGCGCGAGCTGCCACGAGGCGGGGTTGCCGATCCGGATGGCGGTGGCGATCGTCGAGGGGTCCTTGACGACCTCGCCGCGCACGATCGGGGCGCTGCCGGAGGCCTGGAAGCCCCACATGCGCGGGGTGCGGGAGCTGACACCGTCGGCGGCGTACTCCTTGTAGCCCTTCCAGTACGCGGTGATGTTGCCCGCGTTGCCCACCGGCAGGACGTGGATGTCGGGGGCGTCGCCCACCATGTCCACGATCTCGAAGGCGGCGGTCTTCTGGCCCTCGATGCGTACCGGATTGACCGAATTGACCAGCGCCACCGGGTAGTTGTCGCTCAGCGAGCGGGCCAGCGTGAGGCAGTCGTCGAAGTTGCCGTCGACCTGGAGGATCTTCGCGCCGTGCACCAGCGCCTGGCCCATCTTGCCCAGCGCGATCTTGCCCTGCGGCACCAGCACGGCGGAGACCATGCCGGCGCGCACGCCGTACGCGGCGGCGGACGCGGAGGTGTTGCCCGTGGAGGCGCAGATGACCGCCTTCGCGCCCTCCTCCTTGGCCCGGGAGATGGCCATCGTCATGCCGCGGTCCTTGAAGGACCCGGTCGGGTTCGCGCCCTCGACCTTGAGGTGGACCTCGCAGCCGGTGCGCTCGGAGAGCACCTGCGCGGGCACGAGCGGCGTACCGCCCTCACGGAGCGTCACGACCGGCGTGGTGTCCGACACCGGAAGCCGGTCCCGGTACTCCTCGATGATTCCGCGCCACTGGTGGGTCATTGCTGGTTACTCTCCTTCAACCCGCATGATGCTGGCGACACCACGCACGGTGTCGAGCTTGCGCAGCGCCTCCACGGTCCCGCCGAGGGCCGCGTCGGACGCACGGTGGGTGACGACGACGAGCGACGCCTCCCCGTCCTTGCCTTGCTGGCGGACCGTGTCGATCGAGACACCGTGCTCCGCGAACACGGTGGCGACCTGGGCGAGGACACCCGGTTTGTCGGCCACGTCCAGGCTGATGTGATAGCGCGTGACGACCTCGCCCATAGGCGAGACGGGCAGCGCCGCGTAGGCGGACTCGCCGGGTCCCGTGGTGCCGCCGAGCCGGTTGCGGCCGACCGCGACCAGGTCGCCGAGCACGGCGGAGGCGGTCGGGGAGCCGCCCGCGCCGGGGCCGTAGAACATCAGCTGCCCCGAGGCGTCGGACTCGACGAACACGGCGTTGTAGGCGCCGCGCACGGAGGCCAGCGGGTGGCTGAGCGGGATCATCGCCGGGTGCACGCGGGCGGTGACCGACGCGCCGTCCTCGGCCCGCTCGCAGATGGCGAGCAGCTTGATGGTGCAGCCCATCTCCCTGGCGGAGGCGAAGTCCGCGGCCGTCACCTCGGTCATGCCCTCGCGGTAGACGTCGTCGAGGCGCACCCGGGTATGGAAGGCGATGCCGGCGAGGATGGCGGCCTTGGCGGCGGCGTCGAAGCCCTCGACGTCGGCGGTCGGGTCGGCCTCGGCGTACCCCAGGGCGGTGGCCTCGTCGAGGGCCTCCTGGTAGCCCGCGCCCGTGCTGTCCATCTTGTCGAGGATGAAGTTGGTGGTGCCGTTGACGATGCCGAGCACCCGGTTGACCTTGTCGCCGGCGAGGGACTCGCGCAGCGGGCGGATCAGCGGGATGGCGCCGGCCACGGCGGCCTCGTAGTAGAGGTCCTTGCCGTGCTCCTCGGCGGCGGCGTGCAGCGCGGCGCCGTCCTGGGCGAGGAGGGCCTTGTTGGCGGAGACGACGGAGGCGCCGTGCTCGAAGGCGGTGGTGATGAGGGTCCGGGCGGGCTCGATGCCGCCGATGACCTCCACGACGATGTCCAGGTCGCCGCGTTTGACGAGGGCGGTCGCGTCGGTGGTGATCAGCGCGGGGTCGATGCCCTCGCGCACCTTGTCCGGGCGCCGTACGGCCACGCCGGCGAGCTCGACCGGGGCGCCGATGCGGGCGGCGAGGTCGTCGGCGTGCGTCGTCATGATGCGCGCCACCTCTGAGCCGACCACTCCACAGCCCAGCAGCGCCACCTTCAGCGGACGCGTACGCATCATCCGACCTCGTTTCCTGATTACCGTCTCGGTTGCACCAGTCTCACTCACCGAACGGGACTTTCTGTGCAAAGTCCGGATCGTGAGACGTCTATTTCATTTACATGTCCGCGCCGACGAAAGATCTTCCGCCGGCGCGGACACCCGGCCCGGGGCCTACTCGGGGCCCTGGTCGGAGGTCTCTCACCCGACGTCGAGCCGGAGCAGGTCCTCCTCCGTCTCGCGCCGGACGATGACGCGCGCCTGGCCGTCCTTGACGGCGACCACCGGCGGTCGCAGCACGTGGTTGTAGTTGCTGGCCATGGACCGGCAGTACGCCCCGGTCGCCGGCACGGCGATCAGGTCGCCCGGCGCCAGGTCGCCCGGCAGGAACGCGTCCTTCACCACGATGTCACCGCTCTCGCAGTGCTTGCCGACGACCCGGGTGAGCATGGGCTCGGCGTCGGAGGAGCGGGAGACGAGGGAGACGCTGTACTCGGCGTCGTACAGGGCGGTGCGGATGTTGTCCGACATGCCGCCGTCGACGGACACGTACGTGCGCAGCCCGTCGAGCGGCTTGACCGTGCCGACCTCGTACAGCGTGAAGGCGGTCGGCCCGACGATGGCGCGCCCCGGCTCGACGGAGATGCGGGGGGTGCGCAGCTTCGCGGCCTCACACTCACGGGTGACGATCTCGGTGAGCGCCTTGGCGATCTCGTGCGGCTCGCGGGGGTCGTCGTCGCTGGTGTACGCGATGCCGAGGCCGCCGCCGAGGTCGATCTCGGGCAGCTCGACGCCGTGCTCGTCGCGGATGTCCTTGAGCAGCCCGACCACGCGGTGCGCGGCGACCTCGAACCCGGACATGTCGAAGATCTGCGACCCGATGTGCGAGTGGATGCCGATGACCTCCAGCCCGTCGAGCTGGAGCGCGCGCCGCACGGCCTCGGCGGCCTGCCCGCCGGCCAGCGGGATGCCGAACTTCTGGTCCTCGTGGGCGGTGGCGATGAACTCGTGGGTGTGCGCCTCGACGCCCACGGTGATGCGGATCTGCACCCGCTGGCGCGTACCGAGCTCGCGGGCGATGTGGGCGACGCGGACGATCTCCTGGAAGGAGTCGAGCACGATGCGGCCGACGCCGGCCTCGACGGCGCGGCGGATCTCGGCGACGGACTTGTTGTTGCCGTGGAAGGCGATGCGCTCGGCGGGCATCCCGGCGGACAGCGCGGTGGCCAGCTCGCCGCCGGAGCAGACGTCGAGGTTCAGCCCCTCCTCGTTCAGCCAGCGGACGACGGCCCGGGACAGGAACGCCTTGCCGGCGTAGAACACGTCGGCGTCCTCTCCGAAGGCGGTGCGCCAGGCGCGGGCCCGGGAGCGGAAGTCGTCCTCGTCGAGGATGTAGGCGGGGGTGCCGTACTCCTCGGCGAGCCGCTTCACGTCGGTCCCGCCGACGGTGAGCACGCCGTCGGCGTCACGGGTGACGGTCTCGGACCACACCTTGGGGTCGAGGGCGTTGAGGTCGGAGGGCGGCGCGGAGTAGTGCCCCTCGGGGAGGACGTCGGCGTGACGGGGCCCGGCGGGGTGTGCGGAACGGCTCATGGCAGGTCTTGGGCTTCCTAGAGATGTTCGGGTGCGTCGATGCCGAGCAGGGTCAGGCCGCCGGCCAGCACCGTCCCGGCGGCTTCGGCGAGGGCGAGCCGGGCACGGTGGGCGGCCGAGGGTTTCTCGTCGCCGAGAGGCAGGACGGAGGGCAACAGGGGCGCGAGCGCGTCGGCGACGGCGACCAGGTGCCGGGCGAGCCGGTCGGGGGCGCGGTGGGCGGCGGTGGCGGCGAGGACGCGGGGGTGGTCGGCGAGGGTGTGCAGGAGGGCCTCGCCGTGAGGTGTGACGGGGCCGGGCTCGGGGGTGAAGCCGAGGTCGGCGGCGTTGCGGAGGAGGGCGCGGGTGCGGGCGTGGGCGTACCGGACCCGGAAGAGGGGGTTGGTCTCGCGCTGGGCGAGGTGTTCGTCGCCGTGGGCGCCGCTGTCGGGTCCGCCGATGCGGGGGCGGTCGTGGGGGGCCGGGTGGAGCAGGGCCCAGCGGGCGGCGTCGCGGCCGAGGGGGGTGGGGTCGGCGGGTTCGGGGACGGGGCGGAGGGGGTCCCTGCCGGGGCGTACGTGGATGTCTTCGGGGACGCCGAGGATACGGACCCAGGCGTCCTCGGGCGGGCGTGCGCAGTGCAACTGGGGATGGGCCCCCTGGGACCGCAGCACGCGGGCGACGGAGTCCATGAGGACCAGGGCGCGGACGTCGGGGGCGGCGTGGAGCTCGGGTGACTGCCCGGCGAGGGCGTCGCTGTGCCCGTACCGGGGGCCGGCGCGGAGGATGTCACGCACGAGACGGCCGTCGGCATCACCGGCGAGGGAGATGTTGAGGAACCCGGGTCCGGTGACGACGACGTCGCTGATCCCGTCGGTGTGGAGAAGTCGGGTGCGCAGCAGCTCGGCGACGGCGGGGGCGGGCTGCCCGGCCGGTCGGGCGAGCTGGAGGGCGACGTTGGTGGCGTAGTCGCCGCAGCCTCCGGGCCCGGGGGGTGCGACGACGACCCGCTCGGGCAGCACGGCCACGGCGAGTTCCCCCTCGTCCACGGCACGACGCACTGCGTGCAGCACGGTGCGGGAGAGCTCGACGGGGGTCACGGGACAAGCGTAGGCGAGGAGGGGGGTGGGTAGGCGAACAGGTTGGCCGGCTGTCCCGAGATGTGGACGGACGTGGACAGGCTGGGCGTGCCTCGGGTCAGCCCCCGGCGTGCTCGGCTGCGGCCTCGGCGCCCCCGGACCCGCGCACGCGTCCGGTCGAGGAATCGATGAGGGACTGCACGACCCTCACGAGTTCCTGCGGCTCGAAGGGCTTGGCGAGGAAGGCGTCGACGCCGACGTCGAGCCCGCTCTCGACCTCGTGCTGGGAGCAGGCGCTGACGATGACGAGGGGAATGCCGGCGGTACGGGGGTCGGACCGCAGACGCCCGGCGGTTCTGAGCCCGTTGAGCCGGGGCATGACGACATCCAGGGTGATGAGGTCGGGCCGCACCTGATGCACGACTTCCAGACACTCGGCACCATCGGCCGCGGTCACCACCTCGATGCCCTCCAGCTCGAGGTTGACCCTGATCAACTGCCGGATGACCTTGTTGTCGTCGACGACAAGAACCCGGCCCGAAGTGCTCGGCACGACTCGAGAGTAGGTCGGGACCGGCCACCGCGTCCGGCGTTTCCCCACTTCCACCCCGACCGGGGTACGGGCCGCACGGGAGCCGAGCGGGACGGACGCCGCGGGACGCGAAAGTGGTTCATGACCACCCCGGGAGAACTGGTAGTGTTCTACCCGTCGCCGCGATCACCGCGACCGACACGCCCCCGTAGCTCAGGGGATAGAGCAACGGCCTCCGGAGCCGTGTGCGCAGGTTCGAATCCTGCCGGGGGCACCTTGCATGAGGTGCCCAAAGACCCCGTCACCAGCGGAAACGCTGAGAGCGGGGTCTTCGCGTATGTGCACGCGTAAGCGGGCCGGGGGCGGCCGTATGCCGGGGTCCGGGCCCGCCCTGGAGTTGAGCCCGGTCGGCAGTGCCCAGTACCTGAGGCCGTACGAGGCAAGCGGCGAGGCGACCGCGCCAGCGCCAGCGCACGGACCTCCTGCCAGACGCGGTAGTGCGTCCAGCCCGCGGACGCCGCGAGCCCACGCCGGACAAGGACCAGGTCCAGGCTCTGCGAGATCAGCTCCACGAGGCTCGCAGGCAGCAGCTCGCCGCGCCCGGGCCGGTCACGGTTCTCACGTCCGACCCCGAGGACCTGACAGCGCTCTCGGGCGGGCGCATCACCGTGGGCAAGGTCTGACGGCGGCGCTCAGCCCTCGCGCCTGGATTCCCTGAGCAGGTTGTCGTCCTCGTCGTACAGCTCCAGCGTGTACGTCGTCGCCCCGCAACGCGTGAGCTGGGCGGCCAGGTCGTCGAAGCGGGACGGGGCGACGACTCCGTTCAGGAGTACGTCCTGCCCGTCGACGGGCTCGAGTTCGACCTCGCACCAAGTGGTGCCCACCTCGTGGCCGTACCAGGACGATGGTCTCGATCTCCAGCCGAGTCTTTCGAAGCGCTCGGCCATGGGGGCGACGTCCCTGTGGCCGTGCAGGATGCCGCACACGTTGTTGGAGATGTCCGTCCACTCCGGGGCGAGGTCGCCGGACTCGTCAGGCATGGGTTGCCGTCACCAGCCAGCAGCTCATCCTCAGCCGCACCCCCTCCTCCGTCGCGTACATCCCGAACGCCTCCGTCGCCGCCTCCCGTGCCCGCTCCACGGCCTCCTCCGGCGCGTCCCTCAGCCAGTGCCGCATCGGGCCCCACCCGAAGAGGAACTCCGACGCGTCCGACGGGTCCCTCCCCCACTTCTGCTCCGCCTCCAGTGGCGCCACCTCGATCCCCTCGAAGCCCGCCGCCGACAGCACCGCCCTCACCCGGCTCGGGTCCGCGAACGAGGCCGGGCCCGTCTCCGACGCCGCCGTCAGGTCCGGCAGCGGCGCATGCTGCGACACCGCCGCGAACACCCTTGCCTGGTCCTGGCGGTCGAAGGACTGTGGGCAGACGAAGGCCAGGCGACCGTCCCCCGGTCGCAGCGCGCCGGCGATGTTCCTGAACGCCGCCACCGGGTCCGCGAAGAACATCACTCCGTACCGGCTCACCGCCGCGTCGAAGCTCGCCGGTTCGAATGCGTGAACCTGGGCGTCGCCCTGGACGTGGGTGACATTGGGGAGTCCTTCCGCCTCGGCCGTCGCTCGCGCGCGTTCCAGCATGGGCGCGGAGAGGTCGATGCCCACGGCCTGCCGTGCACGGCGGGCCGCCAGTCGCGTCACGCTGCCGTTCCCGCAGCCGATGTCCAGCACCGTGTCCGTGGCGCGGAGGGCGGCCGCTGCCAACAGAGGTTCGTTGACTCCGTTGTTCAACGCGTCGTAGCGGGCCTGGTGGTCGGCCCAGTGTCGGCCCTCGTAGCCGTTCCACGCCTCGTACTGATGCATGTTCGCGGTGTTCGTGATGGGGGTGTCCGCCATGGGGACATCGTGCCCTCACCTGGGCGGATTCCGCGCCCCCTTTGCGGCAGCCGCGCCGCAAGTGGCATCTGGGGGAACCATGGCTGAGTTCATGTATGTAAATACTGTTCATTCTATTGATTCGACATGACCTCTCTGCATAGAGTCCCGCCACCTCGCCCGTACGGAATGGACGGAGCCTCCCGTGTCGAAGCAACTCCGCAAGCCTGTACGAACGCGGCGGCTCGGTGCAGTCGGCGCCGTGGTCGTCGCAGCCGTCGTCACCGCCGCCGGGTGTTCCTCGGGGTCGTCCGGGACGGAGCAGGACGCCTCGCAGCCGCTGGAGGTGTGGATCCGGCAGGACGCCGGGAGTGCGGCCGCGGAGTCGGCCGAGGCGCTCACCAAGGCGTTCTCCGAGGAGAGCGGCATCGAGGCGAAGCTCGTCGCCGTCGGCGTCAACGACTTCGAGACCAAGCTCCAGCAGCGCACCGCGCAGAAGGACCTCCCCGACATCGTCATCAACGACACCGGCCAGCTGGGCAACCTGGTCACCCAGGGGCTCGTGCGTGAGGTGGACCGGGAGGGCACCGCCGGGAGCGGGGACATCGCCGACCGCGCCTGGGAGGCCGCGCAGGGGTACGACGGAAAGTACTACGGGGTGCCCTTCAATTCGCAGGCCTTCGCCTTGCTCATACGCAAGGACTGGCGGGAGAAGGTGGACGCCCCGCTGCCCTCCTCCTGGGACGAACTCATCCAGCTCGCCGCCACGTTCACCAACGACGACCCGGACGGCAACGGCAAGAAGGACACCGCCGGCATGGTGGTGCCCGGCAGCACCACCCGCGGGTATCTGACCTGGTGGTTCTCCACCATGCTCTGGTCGGAGGGCGGTGACTTCGTCAAGAAGCAGGGGGACGGGTACATCGCCGCCGTCGACGACCCCGCCTCCGTCAAGGCCGTCGAGAAGCTCCAGGCCATGTTCTGCGGCTCCAAGGTCGTGCAGCCCGGCGCCAGCACCGCCGACTCCGCCACCACCCACACCGTCTTCGAGAGCGGCAAGGGCGGCATCTACCTCACCGGGCCGTACATGCTGCCCCGGTTCGACGGGTCGCTCGGCAAGGACAAGTACGAGGTCGTCGCCGCCCCGCCCGGCGCAGGCGGCGAGGCGGCCGCCCTGGCCGAGGGGGAGAACGTCTATCTGATGGCCGGGTCCGGCAACGAGAAGGGGCAGCAGGCGTTCGCCGAGTTCGCCGCCTCGCCCGCCGGGCAGAAGACCGGCCTCGGGCTCGACAACGGCGGCATCATCGTCCGGCTGCCCGTGAACACCACCGTGGACGGCGCCGCCGAGCGCGAGGACCCCCGCTGGGACGTCTTCCAGAAGGTGTACGACGAGCACGGCCGCAACGCCCCCGCCCTGCCCAACTGGGCGACCGTCCGCCAGATCTCGTCCGAGGGGCTGAACGGCGTGGTCTCCGAGTGTTCCCGTGACGTCGCCGGCGCGATGGGCGAACTCGCCGACGAGATCGACGCCGAGCTCGAGAAGCAGGGGGCCAAGGGCTGATGGCGGTGACCGAGGCGCGGGCGGCGTCGCGGAAGACGCAGGCGCGGCGCCCGGCCCGCACGGCTCCCCCGATGCGGTCGCGGGTGCGGCGGGGCGCGACGCCGTGGCTGTTCCTCGCGCCGGCGCTGCTGCTCTTCCTGTACTTCAAGTTCATCCCCATGGCGCAGGCCGTGCGGATGAGCTTCCAGGAGGTGCGGCCGTTCCTCGGCAACACCTATGTCGGCGGCGAGAACTACGCCGAGATCGCGGGGAGTTCTGACTTCGGCGCGGCCGTGTGGCACACGGTCGTGCTGGCGGTCGCGACCACGGCCGGCTCCATCCTGCTGGGCCTCGCGCTGGCGCTCCTGCTGGAGGGGCAGACCCGCTCGCTGTGGTTCGTCCGGTCGGCCGTCTTCCTGCCGGTCGTCACCGCCATGGCGGTGGTCGCCGAGGTGTGGCGGGTCATGTACTACCCGGCCGAGGGCGGCGCGCTGAACTCCGTCCTCGGCGTGCTCGGGCTGGGTCCGAGCGAGTTCCTCAACTCCCCCGACAGCTCGCTCGCGTCCATCGCCTTCGTCGGCATCTGGCGGGGCGCCCCGTACGACATGATAATCTTCCTCGCCGGTCTGGCGGGTGTGGACCGGGTGCTCTACGAGGCGTCCGCCGTCGACGGGGCCTCGCGGTGGCGGCGGATCTGGCACGTCACCCTGCCGGGGCTTCGGCCGGTGTTCGCCATTCTGCTCACGCTCGCGGCGATCCGGGGCCTGCGCGTCTTCACCGAGGTGTTCCTGCTGACCAACGGCGGGCCCGACGGCTCGACCGAGGTGCTGCTGACCCTGACGTACAAACTCGGCCTCGAACGCAACGAGCTGGGCGTCGCTGCTGCCGGGACCGTGCTCCTGTTCCTGGTGCTGCTGGTGCTGACCGTGGCGTCGCGGCTGCGCCGGAGGGAGGTCCGATGAGGAACGAGACGGCGCTCGGACTGGCGGAGGCGCGCGGGCCCTGGGCGCGGCTGCTGCGGTTCGTGCTGTACACCGCCCTGTTCTTGGTGTTCGCGGGGCCGTTGCTCGCGCTGATGGTCGGCGCGTTCACCCCGACCGTGGATCCCACGCAGTTCACCCTGTGGCCCGACCGGCTGTCCCTGGACAACCTGGAGCGGGCGGTCGACCGCAACGTACTGGACTACCTGCTCAACTCCTTCCTCGTCGTGGGCGGCGGGCTCGCACTCCAGGTGCTGGTCAGCGTGTTCGCCGGGTACGCCCTGGCCCGCAAGCGGTTCCGCGGGTCGGCGGTCGTGCTGGTGCTCATCCTGGCGACGATGATGCTGCCCGAGGAGGTCCTCGCCGTCCCGCTGTCCGTGCTCCTGGCGGACCTGCCGCTGCTGCACGTCAGCCTGGTCGGCTCGCTCGTCGGCATGATCGTGCCGGTGGCCGCCTGGGGGTTCTCCATCCTGGTGATGACCGAGTTCATGAAGGAGATCCCGAAGGAGCTGGAGGAGTCGGCGCGGCTGGACGGCGCGGGCGAGTTCCGGGTGTTCTGGCAGGTCGTGCTGCCGTTGTGCCGGCCCGCGCTGGGCGTCATCGGCATCTTCGGGTTCACGATGATCTGGGACCAGTACATGCTGCCGCTGCTGGTCGCCACCGATCCCGCCCAGTACACCCTGCCGCTGGCGCTGCGCTCCCTCCGCTCCGACGACCAGGTGGGCATCGGCGTGCTGCTGGTGGGTGCCTTCCTCGCGATGCTGCCGTCGGTGCTGGCGTTCCTCGCGCTCCAGCGGTCCTTCATCCGCGGGCTCACCTCCGGCGCCGTGAAGGGGTGACCCGGCGAGGCAGCCGCGACGGCCCGCCCCCACGGGGGACGGCGCACTCCCTGTCCCCCGTGGGAGCTACGCGAGGGTGTCCACTCGCCGGTGACGCTTCCCGCGGCGTGTCTCCGTAGCGTCGGGGTGGTCGGAGCGGCGGTCCCGTCACCGCCGCGTCACCCCACCTCGCCGAGGAGCAAGTCGTGCGTGTCGTCTGGCAGTTGATAGCGGTTGTGCTGGTGTCCATGGTCGCGGGGCAGAGTGTGGCCGCGGCCGAGGACAATCCGTGGGCCACGCTCGGCCTGGGCCTGGTGGCGTCGGTGCTGTCCGTGTACGTCTACGCCTGGGTCGTGGGGCGCACCGAGAAGCGCGCGGTCACGGAGGTGGCCTGGAAGGGCGCGGCCGGCGCCGTCGGCCGGGGTGTGCTGATCGGCACGCTGGTGTTCGCCGCCGTGGTCGCGAACATCGCGTTCATGGGGCACTACGAGGTGGACGGCTGGGGGTCGTACACCGGAGCGGTCGGGCTGGCCGGGTTCATGGCCGGCGCCTCCGTCACGGAGGAACTCCTGTTCCGCGGCGTATTGTTCAGGACCGTGGAGGAGCGGTTCGGTACGTGGGGGGCGCTGGTCCCGACCAGCGTGCTGTTCGGCGCATGGCATCTGGCGAACCCGGACGCGAGCCTGTGGGGCGCCGCCGTCATCGCGCTGTCCGCGGGTCCGATGCTGGGCGCCGCGTACGTCGCCACCCGCAGTCTGTGGATGCCGATCGGTCTGCACTTCGGCTGGAACTTCGCCGCGTCCGGCATCCTCAGCACCGAGGTCTCCGGCAACGACACCCAGCAGGGTCTGATGGACGCCTCCACCTCCGGGCCGACCCTGATCAGCGGCGGTGAGTTCGGGCCCGAGGCCAGCCTCTACACGCTGGTGTTCTGCGCGCTGGTGACCGTCGGCTTCCTGTGGCTGGCGCGGCGGCGCGGCCAGCTGATGCCCCGCCGCTCGAAGCGGGCCGACGCGGCCGCGCTCGCCCGGTGACCCGTCTGCACGGGCTGCGGCAGGTCTGGGGCCGACTGCACGTCACGGCCCGGGACCTGCCGTTCGCGGTGCTGCTGTTCTCCCTGGCGTTCGTCCCGGGCCTGCGCGGCAGCGGCACCGACATCGGTGCGGTGGCGGAGCGCCCGTACGACGCCCTGGCCGTCGTCGTGATCGGGCTGCAGGCCCTTTCGCTGGCCCTGCGGCGGCAGTGGCCGGTCGTCTGCCTGGCCCTGGTGGCGGCCGGTTTCATCCTGGACCAGCTGCACGGCTACCACACCGTCGCGGGCACGGCACTGCCGCTGGCGCTGCTCAGCACGGGCGCCCATCTGGAGCGGTACCGGCGCACCACGGTCGCCGTGTTCTCCCTCGCGTACGTGCTGTTCGTGGCCGAGCTGGTGCGGCGGGGCACGGACGAGCCGCCGGCCGAGTTCGTGTCGTTCTACGTGGTGATGTGCCTGTTGTGGGGCGGCGGGGCGTGGCTGCGCTCCACCCGGATCGCCGAGGCGGAGCGGCGCCACCAGGTCGCGGAGCAGACGCGGGCGGCCGAGCGGGCCAGGATCGCGCGGGAGCTGCACGACGTGGTGACCCACCATGTGACGGCGATGGTGGTGCAGGCGGAGGCGGCGCGCTATCTGACCGCCGCGCCCGAACGGCTCGACGAGACGCTGGCCGCCGTCTCCGACACCGGTCGGCGGGCCGTCGCCGACCTGCGCCACCTGCTGGACCTGCTGAACCCGGACCACGGCGACAGCTCCCGGACGCCCCCGGTGGGCCGGCTGCTGACGCTGGTGGAGCAGACTCGGCGGGCCGGGCAGCCGGTGGAGTTCACCGAGAAGGGGACCCCGGCCGCGTCCACCGGGAGTGCCGACCTGGTGGCGTACCGGGTGGTGCAGGAGGCCCTGACCAACGCCCTCAAGTACGCTCACGGGCGGACCACTTCGGTTCTGGTGCGGCACAGCGAGAGGGACATCACGGTGGAAGTCGGCACGGACGGTCCCGGGACGCGGCCCGCGGCCTCGCCGGGCGGCAGCGGGCGGGGGCTGGCCGGTCTGCGGGAGCGGGTGGACGTCCTGGGCGGTGAGTTCGATGCGGGGCCGCGTCCCGGCGGGGGGTTCGCCGTGCGGGCGCGGATACCGACCGGGAGCTCGGTGTGAGCGGCGGGCCGGTCAGGGTGCTGGTCTGCGACGACCAGATGCTGGTGCGGACCGGGTTGGTGACGATCATCGGCGCGCAGCCGGACATGGAGGTCGCCGGCGAGTGCGCGGACGGGCGCGCCGCCGTCGGCCTCGCGGAGAAGGTGCGGCCGGACGTCGTGGTGATGGACGTGCGGATGCCGGTGCTGGACGGCATCGAGGCGACCCGGCAACTGGCCGGCTCCGGGGTGCGGGACCCCGTGAAGGTGCTCGTGGTGACGACGTTCAACCTCGACGAGTACGTGTACAAGGCGCTGCGCGCGGGGGCGAGCGGGTTCCTGCTGAAGGACGCGCCGCCGGACCGGCTGCTGCACGGCATCCGGACGGTGGCCTCGGGCGCGGCGCTGCTCGACCCGGAGGTGACCCGGCAGCTCGTGGGCCGGTACGCGTCCCGGATCCGGCCGTCCGAGGACGGCGGTGACCGGGAGGTTCCGCTGACCCCGCGCGAGCTGGAGGTGCTGCGGCTCATCGCGGACGGGCTGTCCAACAGCGAGATCGCGGCGGCGCTGGTGATCAGTCAGGAGACGGTCAAGACGTTCGTGTCCCGCATCCTGTCCAAGCTTCAGCTGCGGGACCGGGTGCAGGCGGTCGTCTACGCGTACCGGCGCGGGCTGGTCAGCTGAACTCCCCTCGCGTGGCCGTGAATTCGATCTGGTCGCCGTCGCGCAGCCGGTCGTGCAGCCATTCGGCGTCCCGCGCGCTGAGACCCACCCAGCCCGTGGTGCCGGAGAGGGCGCGCAGCATCTTGGCGTCGAAGGAGAGGGCGCCCGCGTAGACGGGCCGGCCGCCGGGGGCACGCAGTTCCACCAGGTACGGCACCTTCACCTCGCGGACCTCGGTCCTGCTCCTCAGCGGCAGCACCGCGCCGGATATCCGGGCGACCACGGTGAGCCGGGTGCCGGGCGGGAAGCGGCCGGCGGCGCGCAGGTCGACCCGCAGCACGCGGCCGCCGAGGGTGAGCGTACGCAGGTCCACGTCGAGCCGGCCGGAGGGGCGGGGCGCGCGGGCCGAGGCGGAGGCGGTGGGAGTCCCTGCGGGGTCGGGCGAGGTGGCCGGGGTGGCTCCGGGGCGGTGCCATTTCCCGGTGGGGTGGTCGGTGTGCAGGGCGAGGGTCACCACGGTGACCGCGCAGGCGGCCGTGGCCGCGGTGCCGAGGGCGAGGCCGGCCCTGCGGCGGCGTGAGCGGCGACGGGCGCGGATTCGCACCTCGGCGGCGGGCAGGGGCGGCGGGGTCTCGTGACGCGCGGCCAAGTCGCGCAGGGCGCCGCTGAGTTCATCCGACACGGCCGCCCCCCTCCCAGGCCGGCTCCTCGGCCTCGTCCACCGCCAGATGCCGGGCCAGTGCCGCCCGCCCCCGGGACAGGCGGGCCTTGACCGTGCCGACCGGCGCGCCGGTCTCGGAGGCTACCTGCTCGACACTGAGGTCGCACAGATGGTGCAGCACGACCGCCATGCGCTGGGATTCCGGGAGTTGGCGCAGGGCGGCGACCAGGGCGGTGCGGTCGGGGCCGGGGCCGGGCGTCGCCTCGGGCGGCGGGGAGTGCCGCACCAGTTCCAGCCAGCGCTTCGCGCGGCGCCAGCGGCTAACGGCGAGGCGCATGGCGACGGTGCGCACCCAGGCCTCCGGCGCCTGGTCGGCCATCAGCCGGTGGCGACGGTCCCAGGCGCGCACGAACGCCTCCTGCACCACGTCCTGCGCCTCGCCGAGATCCCCGGTGAAGGCGAAGAGCTGGCCGGTCAGACGGGGGAAGGCGGCCGCGTAGAAAGCGTCGAACTCGTCCTCGTCCATGCCCTCCACCGCAGTCTCTGATCGCCTGCGCGGCCCGCCCGCCGCCGTCCCGCGGGCCGGCCCGGCAGGTCGCGTCGCGCCCTTCGGAACGCGCCCCTGTGGGAAGACGCCGGAACCGGCCCCGGGGATCAGTCGTCGTGCCGGTGGGAACGGAGCCCTGCGGGGCGGCCGCGCGGAACGTGACGCGCGCCTCGTCCCGCGGGGGCGGTCCGGGCCCCGCTCACGGGCTTCGTGACGTTTTCCACAGTGGCAGTACGCTCCGGTAACTCTGCCCACTCGTCGGCGTCTTGACGAATGTGTTCCGTGTCACCCACCTGGTAGACCCGGACGAATCGGACACCCCGCGAAGTGGATCGTGGACCCGTTCGCGAGTCGTACAGAACACTCGGAACCGCCCGCAGTACGACAGTTCGGACCAAAGAGAGCATGCCCGGCCATGACGCACTCCCCCGAAACTCCTGAAGTACCCATACGGCCCCACCAGGTGACCGCCGCGGAGGTCGTCCCCGGCGACCTGTTCGCCCTGACCCCCGAGGACGCGGCCGAGCGCCGCTGGCACGTCGTCACGCACACGCTGCCCGTCTCCCCCGAGGTGATCCGGGTCACGCTGCGGCCGCCGCTCGGCGGGGTGGATCACGAGGAGGACCTGCGGCGCGAGCGGACGGTGACCGTCGCCGGGCGGCGGGTCGACGTGGACGCGGTGCCGCTGGTGGAACCGGAGTCCCTGGAGGGCGTGGACCTCCACGACGGCGACCGGCTGACCGTCCTGCGGGCGGTGGACCCGCTGGCCGCCGAGATGGCGTACGTACGCCGCTGGGGCGCCTGGCACCGGGACACCACGGAGTCCGCCGACGCCGAGGCCGTGTCCGACGCGGAGGTACGCCGCTGGGCCGCCGACGCCGTCCGCGAGGGCACGGTCGTACGGCACGAGCCGCGTCCCGTGCGTCAGGCGCGGGCGGCCGGGCCCCGGCGCGTGGTGGTCACCGGGCTCGGCGCGGTCACCCCGCTGGGCGTGGGCACCGGCGAGCTGTGGGACGGCCTGCTCGAAGGGCGGCACGGCATACGGGAGTTGACGGACCCGGAGTTCGACGGGCTGCCGGTGCGGACCGCCGGCACGGTGCCCGTCGACCCGGCCTCGCTGCTGCCCCGGCAGGCGGCACGCCGGATGAACCGGGCCGCGCAGTTCGCGGTGCTGGCTGCGCGCGAGGCGTGGGCCGACGCCGGGTACGCCGCCGGCGGCACCCGGGAGAGCGGGATGGACCCGGAGCGGGTCGGCGTGAGCCTGGGCGCCATCCTCGGGGACGCGTCCGTGCTGGTCGGCGGTGACCGGAAGCTGCGGGAGCGCGGGGCGCGGGGTGTGTCCCCGCTCACCACGCCCATGACGGTGCCGTCACAGGCCGCGTCGCAGGTGTCGCTCGATCTGCACATCACCGGTGAGGCACGCACCGTGACCAGCGCCTGCGCCTCCGGCACCGAGGCGATCGGGCAGGCCGTCGACCGGATCCGGTACGGCCGGGTCGACGTCGCGCTGGCCGGCGGCGCCGAGGCGGTGATCACTCCCGCGATCATGGCGTCGTTCGCGGCGATGCGGGCGCTGGCGGAGGGCGACCCGTCCGAGGGGTCGCCGTCACGTCCCTTCGCCAAGGACCGGGACGGGTTCGTCAACGGTGAGGGCGCGGGGGTCCTGGTGCTGGAGTCCGAGGAGCACGCCCGGGCGCGCGGGGCGCGGATCTACTGCGAGGCGGCGGGGTGGGGGCTGTCGGCGGACGCCTACCACGTCGCGGCCCCTGACCCGTCCGGCGACGGCATCGCGCTCGCCCTGCGGAGGGCTGTGCGGGACGCGGGAGCCGAGGTGGCCGACGTCGTGCACGTGAACGCGCATGCCACCGCCACGGTCGACGGGGACCTCGCGGAGGCTCGGGCGCTGCGGGGGGTGCTGGGCGTACGGGACGTTCCGGTGACCGCGCTGAAGGGGCACCTGGGGCATTTGCAGGGGGCTGCGGGCGGTGTGGAGGCGGTGGCTGCGGTGCTCACCCTGCACCACGGGACGGTGCCGCCCACGGTGGGGTGCGGAGAGGTGGACGACGGGATCGACCTGGACGTCGTCCGTGACGCCCCGCGTCCGCTGCCGGACGGCGGCGATCTTGTGCTGAGCAACTCCTTCGGCTTCGGCGGGCACAACGCGGTGCTGGCGTTGCGGCGGGTGTCGTAGCGCGGGGGCGGTTTTCAGCGCCCGGGCGTGGGGGTGGGCCGGGGGTGTCGGCGCACCTCGGCGCCAACGAGGTGCCGCCGCGCCCACCCGTGCCGCCCATCGGCACGAATACCCGCAGTTGGCGAGCGTGTGCCTGCCACAGGTGTCGGCGTAGCCGCCCGCGGCGGGGAGGGGACGGGGTGGGGGTGGGCGCCCGCAGCGGCCGGCGCGTCCACGCCCTGGGCCTCCCGAGACGCACTCTCGCGCCGGACCGAGGACGACCACCCCCACCGCGGCCCCGCACCACCACCCCACCCGTAGGCGCTACAGCAACCCCCACCGAACAGAACCCTGCGCCGCAGGCGTCACACCGCAACCCCAGTCAGGCCGAGCGCTTGCGGGACGTCGTCTTCTTCGCCGGGGTCTTCTTCGCAGCCGCCTTCTTCGTCGTGCTCTTCTTCCCGGTCTGGGACGTCTTCGACGTCGACTTCCGCGGCGAGGACGCCGTCTTCTTCTTCGCGGTCGACGTGGACTTCTTGCCCCCCGTGTCCTTCGGCGACGAGCGGCTCGTCCTGCGTTCCGGGAGCTGCTTGACCTCCGCGCCCTCCCCCCTCGACTCGCGTGCCGCCCGGACGCTGTTCTCCAGCGCCGCCATCAGGTCCAGGACCTTGCCGCCGCCGGCCTCCGGGGCCGGCGCCTCCTTCGGCGTCTCGCCGGCCGCCTTCGCGGCGACGACCTCCTCCACCGCCTCGCGGTACTCGTCGTGCAGGTCCTCCAGGTCGACCTCACCGAGCGTGTCCATCAGCGCGTCCGCGAGGTCCAGCTCCTTGTCGCGCACGGTGACGTCGGCGTCCGGCGCGACGCCCTCCGGGGCGCGGACCTCGTCGGGCCAGAGCAGGCCGTGCATGGCGATCGCGTCGCCCACCACGCGCAGCATGCCGAGCCGCTCCCGCCCGCGCAGGGCGTACTTCGTGATCGCGACCTTCTTGCTCCGCTTCAGCGCCTCCCGCAGCAGCGTGTACGGCTTCGCCGCGGGGGCCCCGCCCGCCTGGAGGTAGTACGCGGCGTCCATCTGGAGCGGGTCGATGCGGTTCTCGGGCACGAAGGCGACGATCTCGATCGTCTTGGCGGTCGGGATCGGCAGCCCGGCCAGGTCCTCGTCGGTGATCGGGATGATCGTGCCGTCCGAGTCCTCGTAGCCCTTGCCGATCTCCTGGCTGCTGACCTCCCGGTCCTCCAGCTCGCAGAACTTCCGGTAGCGGATCCGGCCGCCGTCCTCGGTGTGGATCTGACGGAAGGAGATCGAATGGTTCTCGGTGGCGTTCACCAGCTTGATCGGGATGCTGACCAGCCCGAACGAGATCGCGCCGTTCCAGATGGACCTCACGAGCAGCACCTCTCCGGTCGTCCGCCGATCGATGTCGGAGCCTTTGTCATGGTTTGCGTGAGATTCTCATCGTATGGCTCCCATCACGGAGGTGGAGGGGCGACGGCTCCCGCTCAGCAATCTGGAGAAGGTGCTGTATCCCGCCACCGGCTTCACCAAGGCGGAGGTCCTGCACTACTACGCGACCGTGGCCGACGTGCTGCTGCCGCATCTGAAGGAGCGGCCGGTGTCGTTCCTGCGGTATCCCGACGGGCCCGACGGGCAGGTGTTCTTCACCAAGAACGTGCCGCCCGGTACGCCCGACTGGGTCACGACCGCCGAGGTGCCGAGGTCGGAGGGGCCCGCGCGGATGGTGCTGGTGGAGGATCTGCCGAGCCTGATGTGGGCGGCGAACCTGGTCGCGGAGTTCCACACCCACCAGTGGCGGATCACCGACCCGGGCCAGGCGGACCGCATCGTGTTCGATCTGGACCCGGGACCGCCGGCGACGGTCGTGCACTGCTGCGAGGTGGCGCTGTGGCTGCGCGAGCGGCTGGCCGAGGACGGGTTCGAGGCGTACGCGAAGACGTCCGGCTCGAAGGGACTGCATCTGCTGACGGCGGTACGGGGCTCCTCACCCGAACAGGTGTCCGACTACGCGAAGGCGCTGGCCGTGGAGGCGGAGAAGGCGATGCCCCGGCTGGTGCTGCACCAGATGAAGCGCAGCCTGCGGCCGGGGAAGGTCTTCGTCGACTGGAGCCAGAACGCGGCCCGCAAGACCACGGCCGCCCCCTACACCCTGCGGGCCCGCGCCGAGCCACTGGTGTCGGCGCCGGTGACCTGGCAGGAGGTCGAGGAGTGCGAGTCGCCGGACCGGATGGCACTGAGAGCGCCCGACATCGGCCCGCGGCTCCAGGACTTCGGCGATTTGCTGGCGCCGCTGCTGGACCCGGACCAGGCGGGCACGCTGCCCTGACCACGCCCGCCCTTCCGCAGGACCGCCGCCTGCCCCTCCGCGGGACCGCCGCCCGGCCCCCTGCGAAACCACCGCCCGGACCCCCCGCGAAACCACCGCCCGAACCGCAGAACCACCGCCCCCCCCGCGGCCGTCAGTCCCGCGCCCTCACAGCCCCGCCCACGTCCTGCGGTCCCGCGCCGCCGCGTACAGCGCCTCGACGTCGGCAGGCTTCAGTACGCCTCCGTCCCGGGCCAGCCCCGGCACGTCCGCGACCGCCAGGATCCGCACCCCGCGTGGCGCGGCGGCGACCGTCACGCGGCGGGCGCCGGCCAGGACCAGCAGTGGGCGGACCTCGGCGGTGAGAGCGTGGGCGGCCCGGTCGGCGTCGGCGCGCACCCGGTGCAGCATGGGCTCGGGCGGAAGCCGGCCGATGCGCACCTGCGGCTCCGCGACGGTCACCCGCTGCCGGTGGGCGGACCGGACGTGCAGGGCGTACAGGCCGCCGGGGCCGATCAGCAGGTGGTGGAGGAGGTGGCCGCCGGGGAGCGGCAGCGAGTGCAGGGCGCGCCAGCCCGCGCCGCCCATGAGGTCGAGGGCGTCGAGGGCGTCGCCGACCGTCCGCTGCGCGTCGAGTTCCGCGCGACGCGGGTCCGGGCGCAGCCGGCGGGCCGGGCCGGGGGCGCGGTCCAGGTCGACGAGCAGGGACTCGCCGGGACGGTTCGGGGCGAGGTCGTCGTCGGGGTGGAGGGAGAGCCGGGCGAGATCGGCGGGGGTGGGGACCGGGGGCGGGCCGACGGCGACCGGGCCGGTGAGGTACGGGCCCAGGGCGGAGAGCACCTCCTCCTCGCGCTCGGCGTCGAGCAGGTGCACACGCGCCGCCTCACGGTCGTACCAGGCGATGTTCCTGCCGTCCTGGAGGCGGACGTGAAGCCGGTCCCTGCCGTGCCGGCGGGCCGGCACGACGCGCGGTCGGTCCATGCGCCATCACCCCGCCTCCATGGGAACAGGCGGGGTGCTGCGCGGGCAAGAAGCCGGATACCGTGGACAGGAGTTGGGCGACGAGAGTGGGAGGCGCCGTTGCGTACCCGCGAGGGCCGACCTGACGTACCGGCTCCGAAGAGCCCGTGGGACGAGATCGAGCCCGGCCTGTGGATGGGCGGGCACCAGGTGCGCGGGCCCGCCGGACGGGTGGAGCAGGTGGTGGTGCACCGCCAGTTCGACCTGGTGCAGAGCCTGATGCGGCTGCCGGGGCACGGGCCCGAGCCGGAGGCCGAGCATCAGGTGTGGCCCATCCCGGACGGCCCGCTCGACGGCACCCAGCTCGCGGGCGTGATCCGGCTGGCCGAGGCCGCGTGCGAGGCCCTGGACGCGGGGCGCACGGTCCTGGTCCGCTGCTTCCACGGCTACAACCGGTCGGGCCTGGTGGTCGCGCACGCCCTGATGCGCAGGGGCCGTTCGGCGGAGGACGCGATCCGGCTGATCCGGTCCCGCCGTTCCTCCTGGGCCCTGCACAACGGCCTGTTCGTCGACTACCTGCGGGCGGGGCTCACCACCGTGCGGCTGCCGGAGGAACCGGCGGAGTGACGGGGGCCGGCCGCCGTACCGGGGGTGCGTGACCCGGTAGGCGGAGCGCCCTCCCCGATGGCGCAGCAGGGCGGGCGGGCACCGGGGGGCGCTCCTAATGTGGCGACAAGTCACCTTCGACCTGTCGTCTCCCCCCATGGAGGTACTGCCATGTCCCTACGACGCCCGCGTCCCCCGCTGACCCGCCGTCTGCCCATAGCGCTCGCCGCCGGCGCCCTGGCGGTCGCGACCGCCGTCACCCCCGCGCTCGCCGCCGACGACCCGGGCCAGGGCAACCAGAACAGCCAGAGCAACCAGGGCAACTGGAGCCAGCAGGGCGGCGGCAACGGCAGCAACACGGGCTCCGGAAACGGCAACGGCAACGGCAACAACTCCGGGTCCGGGAACAACTCCGGGTCCGGCAACAGCAACGGTTCCCACCAGCAGGGCGGCGGCAACCAGGGCGGTGACGGCGGCGACTGGGGCAACCAGGCCGGCGGCAACCACGGCGACCAGGGCCAGTACCGCGGCGTGGTGACGGCCCAAAAGCTGGCCCTGCGCAGCGCCCCGAACCGCGGCTCCCAGGTCATCCGGTACGCCCACAAGGGCGAGGTCGTCTCGATCTTCTGCAAGGTGCCCGGCGGCAAAGTGGACGGCAACCCGCTCTGGTACCTGCTCACCGACGGCACCTGGGCCTGGGGCCCGGCCCGCTACATCGACAACATCGGTCCCGCGCCACGCTGGTGCTGATGAGCACACCACGCGAAGCGGAGCAAGTGGGTAAGTTCCGGACATGAGCAAGGCCGGTACCACCCTGGCGACTGCGGACCCGTCCGCGCCCGCCGTCCGTCCCACCGGACGCCGGGGCGTGGAACTCGCCCTCATCGTCCTGGCCGTCGGACTGTCGGTGTACGGCTACTGCGCCGTCGGCCTCGCCCAGAACGGCACCGTCCCGCCCGGCGCCGCCGGCTACGGCGCCGGGCTCGGTGTGCTCGCCGTGCTCGCCCATCTGGCGGTGCGCTGGCGGGCCCCGCTGGCCGACCCGCTGCCGCTGCCGATCGGGGTGCTGCTCAACGGGGTGGGCCTGGTGCTCATCTACCGGCTGGACCTGGAGACGCCCGGCGACCGGGCCGCGCCCGCCCAGCTGATCTGGTCGACGCTCGGGGTGGCGCTGTTCATCGCGGTGATCCTGGTGCTGCGCGACCACCGGGTGCTCCAGCGCTACACCTACCTGTGTGTGACCGTCGCGCTGGTGCTGCTGACCGTGCCGATCCTCTTCCCGGCGGTGAACGGCGCCCGCATCTGGATCCGGGTGGCGGGCTTCTCGATCCAGCCGGGCGAGTTCGCCAAGGTGCTGCTGGCGGTGTTCTTCGCCGCTTACCTGGCGGCGAACCGGAGCGCCCTGACGTACGCGGGCCGCCGCGTCTGGGGGATGCAGCTGCCCACCGGGCGGGTGCTCGGGCCGATCGTCGCCGTGTGGCTGGTGAGCGTGGGCGTGCTGGTCCTGGAGCGTGACCTCGGCACCTCGCTGCTGTTCTTCGGCCTGTTCGTGGTCCTGCTCTACGTCGCCACCGGCCGCACCGGCTGGATCGCGCTCGGGCTGCTGCTGGCCTCGCTGGGCGCGGTCGCGGTCGGGCGGCTGGAGCCGCACGTGCACCACAGGATCGAGACCTGGCTGCACCCGTTCGCCTCCATCGAGGCGGGCGAGGGCCCCAACCAGATCGCCCAGTCGCTGTTCGCCTTCGCCGAGGGCGGCATCCTGGGCTCGGGTCTCGGGCTCGGGCACTCCGTGCTGATCGGATTCGCCGTGAAGTCCGACTTCATCCTCGCGACGGCAGGCGAGGAGCTGGGCCTGGCCGGGCTGTCCGCGATCATCCTGCTGTACGGGCTGCTGGTGGAGCGCGGCTACCGGGCCGGGCTGGCGCTGCGCGACCCGTTCGGGCGGCTGCTCGCCGTGGGGCTCGCCTCGCTGGTGGCGCTCCAGGTGTTCGTGATCGCGGGCGGGGTGACCGGGCTGATCCCGCTGACCGGGATGGCCATGCCGTTCCTGGCGCAGGGCGGCTCCTCGGTGGTGACCAACTGGGCGATCGTGGCGCTGCTGGTCCGGCTCAGCGACAGCGCGCGGCGGCAGGCCGCCGCGGGTGACCTCCGGTGACCCGGCACATCCGGCACGCGGCGCTGTTCTGCGCGCTGCTGCTGGTGGCGCTGCTGGTCAACGCGGCCCGGGTGCAGGTGCTGCACGCGGAGGACTACGAGGCCAACCCGGCCAACCGGCGTGCCACGATCGTGCGGTACCAGCAGCCGCGCGGCGACATCTGGGTCGACGGCCGCCCGGTCACCGGGTCCCGGGACACCGGGGAGCATCTGCGGTACGAACGGACGTACAGCGACGGGCCGTTGTACGCGCCGGTGACGGGCTTCGCCTCGCAGGAGTACGGCACGACGCTGCTGGAGGCCACGGAGGACGCGGTGCTGTCGGGGGCCGCCCCGCTGCTGCAGCCGCTGCCGCTGTGGAACGAGTTCACCCGCTCCCACAGCGCGGGCGGTGACGTGCTGACCACGATCGACCCGCGGGCGCAGCGGGCGGCGTACGAGGGCCTGCGGGGACGGAAGGGCGCGGTGGCGGCGGTGGAGCCGTCGACCGGGCGCATCCTGGCGCTGGTGTCGGTGCCGAGCTACGACCCGGAGCCGCTGTCGGGGAACGGCAGGACGGCGCGGGAGGCGTGGGCGCGGCTGAACGCCGACCCGGACAGGCCGATGCTGAACCGGGCGGTGCAGCGCACCTATCCCCCGGGGTCGACGTTCAAGGTGGTCACCGCGGCGGCGGCGCTGGACGCGGGTGTGGTGAAGGGCGTCGGCGAGCCGACCCGCTCCCCCGACCCGTATCTGCTGCCGGGGACGACGACCCGGCTGGTCAACGGGACGGACAAGTGCCGGAACGCCACCCTGCGGGAGGCGTTCGTGCGGTCCTGCAACACGGTGTTCGCCCAGCTCGGGGTCACCACCGGGGTGGAGCGGCTGCGGCGGACGGCGGAGAGCTTCGGCTTCAACGACGCGGACCTGCGCATCCCGTTCCGGGTGGCGCCCAGCACCTTCGACACCACGGTGGACGCGGCGCAGCTGGCGCTGTCGTCGATCGGGCAGTACAACACGCGGGCCACGCCCCTGCAGATGGCGATGGTCGCGGCGGCCGTGGCGAGCGGCGGGCAGGTGCGGGAGCCGTACCTGGTGGAGCGGACCACGCGGGCGAGCGGTGGCACGGTGTCCGCGGCGGGGTCGGGAGCGGTGCGGCGGGCCATGCTCCCGGCGACGGCGAGCCGGCTGCGGGAGCTGATGCGCGGGGTGGTGGAGGACGGTACCGGCGGGAAGGCGGCGATCGAGGGCGCCGTGGTCGGCGGGAAGACCGGCACCGCCCAGCACGGGCTGGGCAACTCGGGGATGCCGTACGCCTGGTTCATCTCCTGGGCGCAGCGGGAGGAGGAGCTGGAGCCGAAGGTGGCGGTGGCCGTGGTGGTGGAGGACGGCGAGGGCAGCCGGCGCGAGATCAGCGGCGGCGGCACGGCGGCCCCGGTGGCGCGGGCGGTGATGGAGGCGGTGCTGGAGCCCGGGTGAGGGCCGGGGCACGACCTCCGGGGGTCTGCGCGACCGTGGCCGGAGGACGGGCGGGACGGACCGGTCGGCGACAAGTCCTGCGTGAGGGATTGACGGGCTTGCTGACAGGCAGTCTCATAAAGGTGACCTGCCGGTAACCCGAGACGCCCCGAGGTGGAACCGTCATGACGACCCTGTCGGAGACCGACGCGCTCGACGGCCTGCGGGACGCCCTCGGGCAGCTCAAGAACCGGGAGACGGTGGCCCTGCGCCTGCTGGAGTCCTCCGCGAAGCACTCCTTCGACCCGGACACGGAGCTGGACTGGGACGCGCCCTTCGAGGACGGCAAGTGGTTCTGGCCTCCGGAACTCGTGTCGCTGTACGGCACCCCGCTGTGGCGGCGGATGAGCGAGGAACAGCGGATGCTGCTCTCCCGGCACGAGGCCGCCGCGCTCGCCTCCCTCGGCATCTGGTTCGAGCTGATCCTGATGCAGCTGCTGGTCCGCCACATCTACGACAAGTCCGCGACCAGCGCCCACGTGCGGTACGCCCTCACCGAGATCGAGGACGAGTGCCGGCACTCGAAGATGTTCGCCCGGGTGATCGAGCGGAGCGGCACCCCCTGGTACCCGGTGAGCCGGATCCACCACAACCTGGGCCGGCTGTTCAAGACGGTCTCCACCACGCCCGGCTCGTTCACCGCGACCCTCCTCGGCGAGGAGGTCCTGGACTGGATGCAGCGGCTGACCTTCCCCGACGAGCGGGTGCAGCCGCTGATCCGGGGCGTCACGCGCATCCACGTGATCGAGGAGGCGCGGCACGTGCGGTACGCGCGTGAGGAGCTGCGGCGGCAGATGATGACCGCGCCGCGCTGGTCGCAGGAGTTCACCCGGGTCTCCTCGGGCGAGTTCGCCCGTGTGTTCTCGGTGGCGTTCGTGAACCCGGAGGTCTACACGAACGTCGGCCTGGACCGGCGCGAGGCCGTCGCCCAGGTGCGGGCGAGCGCCCACCGGCGCGAGGTGATGCAGCAGGGCGCGAAGAAGCTGACGGATTTCCTCGACGACATCGGCGTGCTGCGGGGCGTGGGCCGCCGGCTCTGGCGCTCCTCCGGTCTGCTGGCCTGACCAGGCGTTCACCGGGCGGGGCCCGGCGTCGGAATCCGGCCGGGGCGGGCGGCCGCGCCCGGCGTGCGACGGCCACGGCCGGTTACGCTGCGGGCATGACCTCGCAGGCCCCCACCCCCGCCTACCGGCGCCTCAGCGTCGAGGAGCGCCGCAGCCAGCTGCTGGAGGCCGCGCTGTCCCTCTTCGCCCACCGGGCGCCGGAGGAGGTGTCGCTGGACGACGTGGCGGAGGCGGCCGGTGTGTCGCGGCCCTTGGTCTACCGCTACTTCCCGGGCGGCAAGCAGCAGCTCTACGAGGCGTCCCTGAAGTCCGCCGCCGACGAGCTGCGCGACTGCTTCGACGAACCGGAGGAGGGCCCGCTGCTCCCCCGGCTGACCCGGGCCGTGGAGCGCTACCTCGCCTTCGTCGGCCGGCACGACGCCGGCTTCAGCGCCCTGCTCCAGGGCGGCAGCGTGGTGGAGACCTCCCGTACGACCGCGATCGTGGACGGGGTGCGGCGGGCCGCGGCCGAGCACATCCTGCGCCATCTCGGCGTGGAGGAGCCCGGGCCCCGGCTGCGGATGACCATCCGGATGTGGATCACGGCCGTGGAGGCCGCCTCCCTGATCTGGCTCGACGAGGACAAGCAGCCTCCCCTGGAGGAGGTGCGGGACTGGCTCGTCGAGCAGTTCGTGGCGGTGCTGACGGTGACCGCCCGGCGGGACGCGCAGACCGACGCCCTGGTGCAGGCGCTTGCCGCGGACCTGTGACCTGAGCCGGCGCTCCGGCCGATGGCCGAGACTGGTGGGGTGAAGAGCGAAGACACCCCTTTCGAGGGCGGCCCCATGGACGGGCGCGTCCTGCCCGTGCTGCTCGGCATCACCGGGCACCCGCCCAAGACGTACCGGATCCCCGTCCCGGCCCCGGACGGCGGCCCGCCCACCGTGCTGGTGTACCGGAGGGTGCCGCGCGGTGACAGCAAGCTCACCGGTCTGACCGCCCGCTGGAAGTACTCCTACGACCCCGCCGGCCGGGCCGGGAGCGAACGCCGCTGGCCGTGGTCGAGGCCCGCGCCGCATCCAGACGCCACGCCGCAGGGCAAGCCGGACGACGCCGACGGGTGACCCCGTTGCGCCGAACCGCGCACACTCGGCGAGCGGACCGCGCACACCCCCCTGATGCTCGCGGTGCGGAGCGGACGAGCCGCCCCGCGTCGGAGGTGATGGCATGTCAGGAATGCTTCTGCGTCTGGTGTGCACGGCGGCGCTGGCGGCCGGGACCGTGCTGGCGCCCCTGCCCGCGGCGGCCGCCCCGGAGCCGGGCGGCGGCGCCCCCGCGTCCGGCGGCCGTTCCGTCCCCGAGCTGCTGACGGACTTTCAGATCCTGTACCGGGAAGCCGAGAAGGCCACCGAGCGTTACAACGCCACCGAGGAGGCGCTGGACGAGCAGCGCGCCGCGACGGAACGACTGGAGAAGGCGCTGGCCCGCACCCGGCTCTCCCTCCACGACAGCAAGGGCGCCGCCGGACGGCTCGCCCGGCAGCAGTACCAGTCGCTGAGCGGCCTCTCCCCCTACGTCCGTCTCCTGCTGGCACGCGACCCGCAGCGGGCACTGGAGCAGGGCCACGTGATCGGGCAGCTCGCGCGGGAGCGGGCCCACACGGTGGGCCGGCTGACCGGGGACACGAAGCGGGCCGACGAGCTGGCCCGCCGGGCACGCAAGGCGCTGGACACGCGGATCGCGCTCACCGAGCGGCGGAAGAAGGAACGCGACCAGGTGGTGGAACGGCTGCGGGACGTCGAGGAGTTGCTGGCGTCCCTCACCGCGGACCAGCTCGCCGAGCTGGCCGAGCTGGAGCGCAGCCGGGTCGACGAGGCGCAGCGGGAGCTGGTGGCGTCCGGCGCGCTGAGCGGTGCCAACGCCCCTTCCGCCGCCGGTGAGCGGGCGGTGCGGTACGCGGTGGAGCAGCTCGGCAAACCGTACGAGTGGGGCGCGGAGGGCCCGGAGACGTACGACTGCTCGGGGCTCACCTCCGAGGCGTGGCGGGCGGCGGGCGCGGAGGTGCCGCGGACCAGCCAGGAGCAGTGGGCGCGGCTGGAGCGGATCGACCTGGTGGACCTGCGGCCGGGCGACCTCGTCGTGTACTTCCACGACGCCACGCACGTCGCCCTGTACCTGGGCGACGGGATGGTGGTGCAGGCGCCGCGGCCCGGTGCGCGGATCAAGGTGTCGCCGGTCGCGGCGAATCCGGTGCTGGGCGCGGTGCGGCCCGACCCCGGCGGGGAGCCCTTGGGGCACTATGTGCCGCCGGAGCTCCCCGAGGGGGCGACGGACGGGTCCGACGAGGGGTACGGCGCCGGCTACGCGCCGGCCGCGCCGGAGACCTCGGCCAGGTAGGCGTTCGTCTTCTCCGGCTCGTAGAAGAAGTTCTCGAAGTCGGCCGGGTCGTCGAAGCCGTTGGCGAAGCGGTCGGCGACGGGCTGGAGCTGGCCGGCGGCGCCGATCAGGTTGAGGACGTGCTCCGGCGGCGGGGCCAGCATGGCGTTCGTCCACTTGGTGACGTGCTGGGCGGTGTCCCAGTAGCGGTCGAAGGTCTGCCGCATCCAGTCCTCGTCGAACGGCTTGTCGCCGTGCTCGAGGATCGAGGCGAGATAGGCGGCGGCGCACTTGGACGCGGAGTTGGAGCCCTGCCCGGTGATCGGGTCGTTGGCGACGACGACGTCGGCGACGCCCAGCACCAGGCCGCCGGAGGGCAGCCGGCCGATGGGGTTGCGGACGGTCGGGGCGTAGCGGCCGGCCAGGGTGCCGCCGGCGTCGGTCAGTTCGACCTTGGTGGCGCGCGCGTACTCCCAGGGCAGGAACTTCTCCATCAGTTCCAGGGTCAGGGAGAGGTGCTCGGCCGGGTCCTTGACGTCCGCGAACGCGTCGAGCGGGCCGCCGGGGACGCCCTCCCAGAACAGGATGTCGGCGCGGCCCGACGTGGTGTACGTCGGCATGATGAACATCTCGCCGACGCCCGGGACCAGGTTGCAGCGGACCGCCTCGGTGTCCGGGTGCTCCGGGCGCGGGCCGAGACCGTGCACGTAGGCGACGGCGAGGGCGCGCTGCGGGGTGCTGTACGGGGAGCGCTCCGGGTCGCGGGAGAACATCTGCACCAGCTCGCCCTTGCCCGCGGCGATGAGCACCAGGTCGTAGGTGCGGGAGAGGTAGTCGAGGTCGCCGACGGCCGCGCCGTGGATGACGAGCTGTCCGCCGCGCTGCGCGAAGGTCTCCATCCAGCCGGCCATCTTGACCCGCTGGTCCACCGACTGCGCGAACCCGTCGAGGCGGCCCAGCCAGTCGATCGCCCGCTGCGAGGGGCCCGGGTCGAAGGAGCCGGGGGCGGCGACCGAGACGCCGAGGCCCTGGATCTTCGGGGCCTGCGACTCCCAGAAGTTCAGCTGGAGGTCGCGCTCGTGCTGCAGCGCGGTGTGGAACATGCACTGCGTCGACATGACCCGCCCGGTGCGGATCTCGTCCGCGGTCCGGTTGGACATGAGGGTGACCTCGTACCCGTGCGACTGGAGTCCCAGGGCGAGCTGGAGACCGGACTGGCCGGCCCCGACGACGAGTATCTTCCGCATACGGGGGACGCTCCTAAGGGGGCTACTCGGGGGTTTCGTCGAGCGCGTGGCCCACGAGGGACAAGAGGGTCTCGATGACCGAGATCCGGCGGCGCGCATCCATGATCATGACAGGTATGTGCGCGGGGATCGTGAGGGCATCCCGCACGTCGTCCGGTTCGAACCGCTCGGTCCCGTCGAAGTGGTTCACGGCCACGATGTACGGCAGCCCGCAGCTCTCGAAGTAGTCCAGCGCGGGCCAGCAGTCCTTCAGCCTGCGGGTGTCGGCCAGCACCACGGCGCCGATCGCGCCGCGCACCAGGTCGTCCCACATGAACCAGAACCGCTGCTGGCCCGGCGTGCCGAACAGGTACAGCACCAGGTCGTCGTCGAGCGTGAGGCGCCCGAAGTCCATGGCCACGGTGGTGGTCGACTTGCCCGGCGTGGCGGTGAGGTCGTCGGTGCCCTCGCTCGCCTCCGTCATCAGCGCCTCGGTCTGCAGAGGCGTGATCTCGGAGACGGAGCCGACGAGGGTGGTCTTGCCGACGCCGAAGCCGCCGGCCACGACTATCTTCGTGGCGATCGGCGCCCGGGTGGGGTCCGTCTGCCACGGCAGCAGGGGCTCGTCCTCCTCGACGAGCGGGGTGACGCCGGGTGCGGCGTCAGAGACGGCGGAGTCCACTCAGCACCCTTTCCAGCAGCGCGCGGTCCGGGCGGCCCGTGCCGTGGCCGGTGCCCGTCCCGTAGACACGGATCTTTCCCTGGTCCGCGAGGTCGCTCAGCAGGACGCGGACCACGCCGAGCGGCATGTGCAGCAGCGCGGCGATCTCGGCCACCGTCCGCATGCGGCGGCACAGTTCGACGATGGCGCGCACCTCGGGCATGACCCGGGCGAGACCGCCGGAGGTGAGTTCCTTGCGGTCCTCGGCGGCCTCCAGCGCGGCCGTGCCGGCCGTGGCGCCGACGAAAGTCTCGACCAGCAGCACGTGGCCGAAGCGGGTGCGGCCCCCGGTGAGCGAATAGGGGCGCACACGGGCGGGTTTACGGTCCCCGCCGCGGACGGGAAGGTGTTTCTTCGGTGCGCTGGTCATCGAGGGCTCCCGGCGGACTCGTCCTCCGCGCCTTTCACGTCTTCCACGTTCCGGCGGAGCTCGCTGCGGAGTTCGGGGGTCAGGACGTGGCCTGCGCGGCCCACGAACAGGGCCATGTGGTACGCCACGACGCTCATGTCGCAGTCCGCCGAGCCGTGCACGCCGAGCAGCGAGCCGTCGCTGATCGACATCACGAAGAGGCTGCCCTCGTCCATGGCGACCATCGTGTGCTTGACCGGGCCGTAGTCCATCAGTTTCGAGGCGCCGACGGTGAGGCTGCCGATGCCGGACACGACGGTGGCCAGGTCGGCGGAGGAGCCGCGCGGGCCCCGCCCCTGCGAGCCCGGGCCGCTGCGGGCGCGGGCGAGAGCCTCGTCGGAGGAGAGGAGCAGCAGGCCGTCGGAGGAGACCACGGCGACGGACTGGATGCCGGGCACCTCCTCGACGAGGTTCGTCAGCAGCCAGTGCAGGTTGCGGGCCTCACTGCTCAGTCCGAAGGTACTGGGCGCGGTCAACTGCTTGCCTCCTCGACGGTGCCCCCCGTGGCTTCTTCGGTTGTGTCGTCCCCGCGGGTCCGCTCGGCCGCCAGCTCCGCCTCGACGTCCCGCCGCCCGGCGTCCGCGCCCCGGCGGAACCCGCCGAGCCGCCTGCGCAGGGCCTCGGCGTCCACCGAGCCGGACCGCGGCCGCGGGGGAGCCGCCGGCGCGGTGATCTTCGGCGTCCGCTTCGGCAGTCCCTTGGCGGTGACGGGCTCGTCATCGACGGCCCCGTCCCCGGCCCCGTCGGCGACCCGCGCGTGCTCGAACCTGCCGGCGGGGGTGCCGGGGGCGAGCGTGTCGGGGGCGGGGGTTCCGGGTGCCGGTGCGATCGACTCGGGGGCGGAGTCCCCGGGCGCCGGCGCAGCCGACTCTGAGGCCGGTCCCCCAGGCGCCGGTGAAGTCGGCTCGGAGGCTGTGCCCCCGGGCTCCTGTGCGGTTCCGGGCGCGGGTGTGGACGGGGACGCGGGCTCGTGTCCGGTACCCGGGCGTACGCCCTCGTCGGCGGGCGCGGCGGAACCGGCGCCGTACCCTTCGGCGGCCGGGGCGCGGCCATCCGGCTGCGCCGGGATGAACAGCTCCATGGTGGTCTCGGCGGGCCGCTCCACGGGGACATCCGGCTCGCCGGACCGTGCTGGGGGGACGTCGTGCGACCTGGCCTCGTCGACGCCGGCGCCCGCGGGCGCGTCGGCACCGGGCGTCCCGGGAGCAGCGGGGGTGCCCTGATCCGGCCCGGTCCGCGAGGCACCCGCGTCGGGTGTGGCCTCGGTGCCAACGGCCGGGTCGGCTTCGTCCAGGTCGGCCGACGCGTCCGACGGCGCCGGAGCGCCGGCCTGCGGCTGCGACTGCGGCTCCTCCTCAGCGGCAGGGGCGTCCGGCTGGGCGGAGTCCGGAGCTTCCGCGGTGTTCCGCGACTCCGGCGCCGCAGGCGTCTCAGGTGTGGACGCCTCTGCCGCCGCCCGGGCCTCGATGGAACGTTCTGCCAGGTCGACCAGGGGATCGCCCGACGTGCCGCGGCCGCGCAGGACGTTGGAGTTGGCCTCCGCGTCGGCGCCCGGCAGGGACACCGTGTGGGCGGCGCCCGGGACGGACGCGGGGACGGCCGTGGGGGTGGCCGACGTCAGCAGAGGGTCCGGCAGGACGACCACCGCGGCGATCCCGCCCTGCTTCTGCTTGCGCAGCTGCACCCGCACCCCGTGACGGTGGGCGAGCCGGGCGACGACGTACAGGCCGAGGCCGAGACCCTCGTCGGACTCGGCGTCGTAGGCGTCCTCCGGGTCGAACTCGGAGAGCCGCGTGTTGAGCCGCTCCAGCCGGTCCTCGGCCATGCCGATGCCCTCGTCCTGCACGGAGAGCATCACCTCGCCGTTCTCCATCAGCCAGGCGGAGACCTCGACGGGCGTGTCGGGCGGGGAGAACGCGGTGGCGTTCTCCATCAGTTCGGCGAGCAGGTGGGACAGGTCGTCCGCGGCGAACCCGGCGATGTGCGCGTGCGGCGGCAGCGCCGCGATCCGCACCCGCTCGTACCGCTCGATCTCGCTGACCGCGGCCCGGACGACGTCGACCAGCGGGACCGGACCGGCCGTGTGCCGGCCGTGCTCGGTGCCGGCGAGGACCAACAGATTCTCGCTGTGCCGGCGCATGACCGTGGCGAAGTGGTCGAGCTTGAACAGCGTGGCCAGGCGGTCCGGGTCGTCCTCCCGCTCCTCCAGGCCCTCGATGACGCCGAGCTGCCGCTCGACCAGGCCGAGGGTGCGCAGGGCGAGGTTGACGAAGGTGCCGCCGATGCTGTGCCGCATCCGCTCCATGTGGGCGGTGGCCTGGGCGAGTTCCCCGCGCAGCTCCTCGCGGGCGTCGGCCATCTTCTGCCGCTGCCCGACGAGGTGCTTGCGGTCGGCCTCCAGCGTGGCGATCCGCCGGCCGAGCCCGGCGGCGTGCGCGTGCAGGGCGTTGACGGAGCGGACGACCTGCGCGAACTCGTCGTTGCGGCCGGTGAAGGTGATCGGCTCCTCGGCGGCCGGGTCCTCCGCCCCGGCGAGCCGGGCGGAGCCGCGGCGCAGCACCGACAGGGGCCGGGTGAGGGTGCGGGCCATCGCGGTGGCGACGCCGACCGCGAGCAGCAGCAGCGCGCCGAGGACGGCGATACGGATCTCCAGCTCGGTGACGTCCTCGTCGCGGAGCTGGGCGAGATCCTTGGTGCGCTGCTCGAACAGCGAGGCCTCGACACCGCGCATCATGTCGATCCGCGCGGTGAGCGCCGCAGCGAGCTTCTTGGTGCTGGTCTCGATCTCGCCGTCGGAGAGGGTCGGCTTGTCGGTCAGCTTCCCGAGGTACTTGTCGGCGGTGTCGACCTCGGGGCCGGTGACGGTGGAGTCGTAGGAGGCGCGGGCGGCCTTCGGGGCGGCGTCGCGGAAGTCGGCGAGGGCCGCGTCGGAGCGGACGCGGGCCTGGAGCGCGGCGGCGGACAGCGCGTCGCGCCGCTCCTCGTCCGCCTCGGAGGTGCTGGAGGCGGTGACGGGCAGTCCGGTGACCGGGTCGATCACGGTCTCGGTGGAGCTCGGCACGTTCAGCGCGGCGAGCAGCAGTCCGCGGGTGGCGGCGGCCTGCTGGACGGCGGTGTCCAGCTCGGTGAGCGCGTGGGCTCCGGAGCCGGCGCGGGGCGGGGTGGCGTCGGCCAGGCGCGCGGCGAGCCTGTGCAGCTGGGAGATGGCGTCGGAGTACGCCTGGTGGGCCTCCAGCGGGCCGGACTTGCCGGTGAGGGCTGCGCGGCGCACGGCTGCGACGGCGTCGAGCTCGTCGCGCAGGGCCTGCGAGGTGTCCTCGTCGGCGCGGAGTTCCTCGACCTGCCGGTCGACCCGGGCGCTGTGCTCCTCGGAGGGCGCCTTGGACTTGGGGCGCCCCGCCGCGATGTAGGGGACGACCTCGTCACGCTCGTCGGCCAGGGAGTGGGCCAGGGTGAGCGCGTCCTGGGTCCGCTCGGCGAGCGTCACCAGTTCCTGGGAGTCGTGGAGTTGCTGGGACGCCGCGAGCACGGACGGCGCACCGGCCCCGGCGATCGCCGCGGCCACCACGGCGACGGCGACGACGAGACGGTTGCGTACGTGGGTGGGGCGGCCCTTGCCGACGGTGGGCGTCTGCTGCGCGTCCCCCGCCAGGGCCGCCTGCTTGTCCTTGCGACGAGGCCGCGTCTTCTGCACCGGTGCTCGCATTCCTGACTCGTGTACCCGTGGGCCCGGGTGACGCTCCGTCAACGGGCGCGGGCGCTCTTCCCGAGCCGCTGGCCGCGCTCGGACCGTGAGGCGCCCCCAACGCTCCCCGACCCTCCCAGTGCCCGTGGACAGTGGATGCGCATCACCTGACCCGCCACTCGAAGGAGTGAACATCGGAGGCGAGTTGAGGGGCAAGTTCCGTTGCGCCCCGCAGCGGGCGCGCGCGGGACGCCGGTTGGACGTCTGCGGCGGGCGGTGGCAATATTCGCCGCCACGCCTTCCCGGAGCCCTTCATTCCCTCCCAAATCAGGCGCTTGACCTGCGCGCCTGTGGAGAACAGGCGTCAATTGCCCGGCTCCGGCGGTCGTTGTGGGGAGCTCGTGCAGACTGGCCGGATGCGCACGGAGCTTGTTTCGGAACCCGGTGATCCAGGACGTCCCAACGAGGACTTCGCGAGCGTCGCGCTCCCGGCCTCCGGACAGGGTGGGGCGCTCGTGGTTCTGGACGGCGTGACGCCGCCGTCGGACGGGGGCGGGTGTCTGCATTCGGTGCCCTGGTTCACCGCCCGGCTGGGCGGCGCGCTGACCGAACTGACCGTTTCCCTCCCGGATGTGCCGCCGGCCGGGCTGCTGTCCCGGGGGATCGCGCGCACGGCCGAGAGTCATGCTTCGACCTGTGACCTTTCTCACCCCCGGACGCCGCAGGCAACGGTGGTGATGGCGCGCTGGTCACCCGACTCGGTGGACTGTCTGGTGCTGTCGGACTCGGTGCTGCTGGTCGAGTCGCCGGACGGCACGGTCACGGCGGTCCGGGACGACCGGCTGGACCGGTTGCCCCGTTCGGCCCTGTCCAGCCACACGGTCGTGGACACGACGCTGCGGAACAAGGAGGGCGGCTTCTTCACGGCCGCGGCCGATCCGGCGGTGTCGTCACGCGCCGTGACCGTCTCCCTGCCCCGGGACCGGGTGCGTGCCCTGACCGCGCTGACGGACGGTGCGACGCGGTGGGTGGAGCGGTTCGGGGAGGGTGACTGGGCGGACTGCGTCGGCGTGATCCGCGAGGAGGGGGCGCGGGGGCTGGTGCGGAGGGTGCGCGCGCTGGAGCGCGGGCGTCCCCTCGGGGGTAAGACGCATGACGACGCGACGGTCGTCCACGTGGAGCTTCCGGCTGCCTGACGGCGTGGGGGACTTCACCCGCACGGCCGACGGGTGACAGGGGCTCACCTTTGACGCGGTGAGGGCTCGCCACCCGGACGGCGGATCCGTTCCTGGCCGCGGGCCGGTGGTGACTGGCCGCGCAGTTCCCCGCGCCCCTGGGGCCGCTTCCGCCCTGTCACGGGCAGGTCGTGTCGCCGGGAGGTGGCTGCCGCCCTCGCTGCGGGCAGTCGTGCCGCTGGGGCGGCACGGGTGGGCGCAGCGGCACCCCTGCAACGCCGGGCGCGGGACGTCCGTGGCCGAGCACGCACTCCCCCGCGCCCCATAGCGCGCCCGACCAGGGCCCCTACTTCTCCGTCCCCCTGTTCAGCCGACGCAGCAGGCGGGCCAGTTCGTCGACCTCCGCCGGGTTCCAGTCGGCGAGGCGGCCGGCGTAGCGGGCGCGGCGGGCCTCGCGGACGCGGCTGACGCGGTGACGGCCCTCCTCCGTGAGGGTGACGAGCCAGGCGCGCCCGTCGGCGGGGTCGGGCTCGCGGCCGACGAGCCCGAGCTCCTCCAGGGCGCGCAGCTGGCGCGACATGGTCGCCTTGCCCACGCCGATGTAGGAGGCGAGCTCGGTGGCCCGCTGCCGCCCGCCCTCCTCCAGACGGACCAGCAGCCCGTACGCGGAAGGCTCGAGGTCCGGGTGGACCTCGCGCGCCATCTCCCCCTGGCTGGCCCGTGCGCGCCGCAGCAGGACCGTCAACTCGCGTTCCAGCGCCAGGAACGCGGGCTGTTCGACGCCGGACGCGGGTTCCGGCGAGTCGGCGTGCTTCCCGCCGCCGTTTCCGTCTTCGTGCACGTTGGCCCCTGCCTCGGTTTCCCGTTCTGAAAGTTCTGGCCGAGTGGCGGCGTCGCCCCAGCTCCATAAGTATTTCGCAGGCGTAGACCAACGGCAGTGCGCGGCGACCCCGCCCGCCGCCTCGGTCGGCGCCCGCAGTTTCTCTACCAGGCCATTACGTGGCATGCCCACTACATGCGATGTGGGTCACATTCCGGGTTCGCCCCATGACCGTTCGGAGATGCGTCATGCCTGTGCACAGATCCCGACTCGTCCGCATACGCGCGCTCGGCACCGCCGGCGCAGTCCTGCTCGCGCTGCTCGCCCTCCCGCAGACCTCCGCCGTCGCCGACGGCGCCTCCCCCTCCGTCCCGCCGCGCGGCTCCGCCCACATGGGCATGGGCGTCCTCGCCCACGACGGCCAGGCCGGCCTGCCCACCTCCCGCTCCACCCAGACGGAGGGCGTGGACGTCTCCAGCCACCAGGGCAACGTCGCCTGGACCACCCTGTGGAACAGCGGGGTGCGCTGGGCCTACGCCAAGGCGACGGAGGGCACGTACTACACCAACCCGTACCACGCGCAGCAGTACAACGGCTCCTACGACGTCGGCATGGTCCGCGGCGCCTACCACTTCGCCACTCCCGACACCACGAGCGGCGCCGCCCAGGCGGACTACTTCGTGGACCGCGGCGGCGCCTGGTCCGCCGACGGCCGCACGCTGCCGGGCGTCCTGGACATCGAGTGGAACCCGTACGGCGACGACTGCTACGGCAAGTCGGCGAGCTCGATGGTGAGCTGGATCCGCGACTTCCTCGACCGCTACCGCGCCCGCACCGGCCGTGACGCCGTCATCTACACCGCGACCAGCTGGTGGAAGCAGTGCACCGGCAACTACGCCGGATTCGCCTCCACCACCCCGCTGTGGATCGCCAGGTACGCCTCCACCGTCGGCGAACTGCCGGCCGGCTGGGACACGTACACGATGTGGCAGTACACCTCGACGGGTCCGACGGTCGGCGACCACGACCGCTTCAACGGCACCCTCGACGGGGTGCGGATCTTCGCCGCCGGCAGCTGACCCGGGCGGCGGTACGGGAAAGGCCCGGGCCTCCCTCACGGAGCCCGGGCCTCCCCTCATCCGGCGGCCCCCGTCACGCGGCCACCGGAACCTCCGGCGCCGCCCCGTTCGTCGCCGGGGACAGCGCCAGCTCCAGGACCTGGCGGACGTCGGTGACGGCGTGCACGTCGAGCTTCTCCAGCACCTCCGCCGGGACGTCGTCCAGGTCGGGCTCGTTGCGCTTGGGGATGATCACGGTGGTGACGCCAGCCCGGTGCGCGGCGAGCAGCTTCTGCTTCACGCCGCCGATCGGCAGCACCCGTCCGGTCAGCGACACCTCGCCGGTCATCGCCACGTCCGTGCGGACCAGGCGTCCGGAGAGCAGCGAGGCCAGGGCCGTGGTCATCGTGATGCCCGCGCTCGGGCCGTCCTTGGGGACGGCGCCCGCCGGGAAGTGGATGTGCACGCCCCGGTCCTTCAGGTCGCCGACCGGGAGCTCCAGCTCGGCTCCGCGGCTGCGCAGGAAGCTCAGCGCGATCTGCGCCGACTCCTTCATCACGTCGCCCAGCTGCCCGGTCAGGGTCAGCCCCGCCGCGCCCGTCTCCGGGTCGGCCAGGGACGCCTCGACGTAGAGGACGTCACCGCCGGCGCCGGTCACGGCGAGCCCGGTGGCGACGCCGGGCACCGCGGTGCGCCGCTCGGCGGGCTCCTGGGCGGACTCCGGCACGTGGTGCGGCCGCCCGATCAGGCCCCGCAGGTCGTCCGCGGTCACGGTGAACGGCAGCTCCCGCTCCCCCAGTTCGTGCTGGGCCGCGACCTTGCGCAGCAGCCGTGCGACCGACCGTTCCAGGTTGCGCACGCCCGCCTCGCGCGTGTACTCGCCGGCGAGCTTGCGCAGGGCGCCCTCCTCGAGCGTCACCTCGTCCGGCTGGAGCCCGGCCCGCTCCAGCTGGCGCGGGAGCAGGTGGTCGCGGGCGATGACGATCTTCTCGTCCTCGGTGTAGCCGTCGAGGCGGACCAGCTCCATGCGGTCGAGCAGGGCCTCCGGGATGGCCTCCAGGACGTTGGCGGTGGCGAGGAACACCACGTCGGACAGGTCGAGCTCGACCTCCAGGTAGTGGTCCCGGAAGGTGTGGTTCTGCGCCGGGTCGAGGACCTCCAGCAGGGCCGCGGCCGGGTCGCCGCGGAAGTCGGAGCCGACCTTGTCGATCTCGTCGAGCAGGACGACCGGGTTCATCGAACCGGCCTCCTTGATCGCCCGGACGATCCGGCCGGGCAGCGCGCCGACGTAGGTGCGGCGGTGGCCGCGGACCTCCGCCTCGTCGCGGACGCCGCCGAGGGCGACGCGGACGAACTTGCGGCCCATGGCGTGGGCGACGGACTCGCCGAGCGAGGTCTTGCCGACGCCGGGCGGACCCACCAGTGCCAGCACGGCACCGCCGCGCCGGCCGCCGACGACGCCGAGACCCCGGTCGCTCCGGCGCTTCCGCACAGCCAGGTACTCGGTGATGCGCTCCTTCACGTCCTGCAGACCCGCGTGCTCGGCGTCCAGGACGGCCTGGGCGCCCTGGATGTCGTAGGAGTCCTCGGTGCGCTCGTTCCACGGCATCTCCAGGACCGTGTCGAGCCAGGTGCGGATCCAGGAGCCCTCGGGCGACTGGTCGGAGGAGCGCTCCAGCTTGTCGACCTCCTTGAGCGCGGCCTCGCGGACCTTCTCGGGGAGATCGGCGGCCTCGACGCGGGCCCGGTAGTCGTCGGACTCGTCGCCGTCCTGCTCGCCGTTCAGCTCGCGCAGCTCCTTGCGGACAGCCTCCAGCTGGCGGCGGAGCAGGAACTCCCGCTGCTGCTTGTCGACGCCCTCCTGGACGTCCTTGGCGATGGTCTCGGCGACGTCCTGCTCGGCGAGGTGGTCGCGCAGCTGCTGGGTGGCGAGCTTCAGCCGGGCCACCGGGTCGGTGGTCTCCAGCAGGGCGACCTTCTGCTCGGTGGTGAGGAACGGCGAGTAGCCGGAGTTGTCGGCGAGCGCGGAGACGTCGTCGATGGCCTGGACGCGGTCCACGACCTGCCAGGCGCCGCGCTTGCGGAGCCAGGCGGTGGCGAGCGCCTTGTACTCCTTGACCAGTTCGGTCACGTTCCCCGGCAGCGGCTCGGACACGCTCTCGTCGATGCGGGTGCCCTCCACCCACAGCGCCGCGCCCGGCCCGGTGGTGCCGGCGCCGATGCGCACCCGCCCCCGGCCGCGGATCAGGGCGCCGGGGTCGCCGTCGGCCAGCCGGCCGACCTGCTCGACGGTGCCCAGTACGCCGATCCCGGCGTAGGTGCCGTCGACGCGCGGCACGAGCAGCACCTTCGGCTTGCCCGGCTCGTCGCGGGCGGCGGCCTGGGCGGCCTCCACCGCCGCGCGCACCTCGGAATCGCTCAGGTCCAGCGGAACCACCATCCCCGGCAGCACGACCTCGTCGTCGAGCGGCAGCACGGGCAGGGCGAGCGGTGTGGACTCAGCAGCCATGATCTCCCCTTCGGCAGTCAAGTTGAGCTACGTCGACTCAATGCAGGGGAGCGGCCGAATGTTCCCGGGGTGGCGTTCGCTCTGAGCGATCACCGGGCCGGACTCCGAGGGGCCGGGCCCCCGCACCGCGGGGCCTGCCAGGATGAACGCATGTCCACCCCCTACGGCATTCCCGAAGCTCCTGAAGTCCTGGACCGTCGCGAGGGCCCGTACGGCGAGGTCGTGCTGCGCAGACACGGCGGTCTGCTGCAGATCATCGCCAACGGCTGCTTCCTGATGGACACCTCCGACGGGCGTTCCGAGCGGCTGCTCGTGGACGCGGCCCTGGCGGCCCTGGACCCGCGGGCCGAGGACCCCTCGGTGCTGATCGGCGGGCTGGGCGCCGGCTTCTCCCTGACGCACGCGGCCGGCCAGGAGCGCTGGGGCCGGATCGCCGTCGTGGAGCGGGAGCCCGCGATCATCGGGTGGCACCGCTCGGGCCCGCTGGCCGACCTCTCCGGAGCGGCGCTCGCCGATCCGCGGACGGAGATCGTCGAGCAGGACTTGATCGCTTACGTCAATGAGACGTCCGACACGTTCGACGCGCTGTGCCTCGACATCGACAACGGGCCCGACTGGACCGTCGACGAGGGCAACGAGGGCCTTTATTCGCCGGACGGACTCGCGGCATGTGCAAGGGTGTTGAAGCCGCGCGGGGTCCTCGCGGTATGGTCCGCGAAGCCTTCACCGGAATTCGAGGGAACCTTGCGGAATGCCGGATTCCGGCAGGTCCGTACCGAAGAGATCCCCGTTGCCCGGGGCGTTCCGGACGTCGTGCACATCGGCGTCCGCCCTGGATAGCAAACCCGTGGTGAATCCCCGTACGCTGCTGCCCTGACGCGGATCATTCAAGCGTCAATCGCAGTGATGCGCAGACGACGGATCACCCCACGGATTCCGGAAAAAGCACACCTCAGGGGCGGGCGATGGAGCAGACACACACCTCCCACAACGGCACGGCGACGACCACCCCCGGCGCGCAGCGCAGGGTCCTGGTGGTCGAGGACGACGCGACGATCGTGGACGCCATCGCGACCCGCCTGCGTGCCGAGGGATTCCTGGTGCAAACGGCGGGCGACGGCCCGTCCGCGGTGGACACGGCGGAGGCCTGGCAGCCCGACCTGCTGATCCTCGACATCATGCTGCCGGGCTTCGACGGCCTGGAGGTCTGCCGGCGCGTGCAGGCCCAGCGGCCCGTGCCGGTGATGATGCTCACCGCGCGCGACGACGAGACCGACATGCTGGTGGGCCTCGGCGTCGGCGCCGACGACTACATGACCAAGCCGTTCTCCATGCGCGAGCTGGCGGCGCGGGTGCACGTGCTGCTGCGCCGCATGGAGCGCGCGGCCCTCGCGGCCACCACCCCGCGCAGCGGCATCCTGCGCCTGGGCGAGCTGGAGATCGACCACGCGCAGCGCCGGGTGCGCGTGCGCAGCGAGGACGTCCACCTGACGCCCACCGAGTTCGACCTCCTGGTGTGCCTGGCCAACACCCCGCGCGCGGTGCTCTCCCGTGAGCAGCTGCTGGCCGAGGTCTGGGACTGGGCGGACGCCTCCGGCACCCGGACCGTGGACAGCCACATCAAGGCGCTGCGCCGGAAGATCGGCGCGGAGCGCATCCGCACGGTGCACGGCGTGGGCTACGCCCTGGAGACGCCGACGCCATGAGCGGGGGTCCGGCGGGACGCGGACAGCGGAAGAAGCAGCCCTGGGGCAATGTGCGGCCGTTCTCGATCAAGACCAAACTGGGCGCGCTGGTCGTCGTCTCGGTCCTGATCACCACCGGACTCTCGGTGATCGCGGTGCACACCAAGACGGAGCTGCGCTTCATCACGGTCTTCTCGATGATCGCCACGCTGCTGATCACCCAGTTCGTGGCGCACTCCCTCACCGCCCCGCTGGACGACATGAACGCCGTCGCGCGGTCCATCTCGCACGGCGACTACACCCGCCGGGTGCGCGAGAGCCGCCGCGACGAGCTGGGCGACCTGGCCCAGACGATCAACGTCATGGCCGACGAGCTGGAGGAGCAGGACAGCCAGCGCAAGGAACTGGTCGCCAACGTCTCGCACGAGCTGCGCACCCCCATCGCGGGACTGCGCGCGGTGCTGGAGAACATCGTCGACGGGGTCACCCGGGCCGACCCCGAGACGATGCGCACGGCCCTGAAGCAGACCGAGCGGCTCGGCCGGCTGGTGGAGACGCTGCTGGACCTCTCGCGCCTGGACAACGGCGTGGTCCCGCTGCGGAAACGCCGCTTCGAGGTGTGGCCGTACCTGTCGGGCGTGCTGAAGGAGGCCAACATGGTGGCCTCCGCCCGCGCGAGCATGGCCTCCGGCTCCGGCAGCCACACCCGTACGGACGTGCATCTGCACCTGGACGTCTCGCCGCCCGAGCTGGTGGCGCACGCCGACCCCGAGCGGATCCACCAGGTCGTCGCCAACCTGATCGACAACGCGGTCAAGCACAGCCCGCCGCACGGCCGGGTGACCGTGCGGGCCCGGCAGGGTTCCGCGCCGGAGTCGCTCGAGCTGGAGGTGCTGGACGAGGGGCCGGGCATCCCGCGGACGGAGTGGCACCGGGTCTTCGAGCGGTTCAACCGCGGCAGCGTCAACCGGCCGCACGGCCCCGGCAGCGACGGCGGCACCGGCCTCGGCCTCGCGATCGCCCGCTGGGCCGTGGATCTTCACGGCGGCCGGATCGGGGTGGCGGAATCCGAGCGTGGTTGCCGGATTCTGATCACTCTTCCGGGGCCCTCTTCTGTGCCAAGTTGACGTAAAGTTCGAACCGGAGCCTCAAGATCCATCTGCGTTCGCCCTGGCGGACACGTGTGATCAGGCACAGGCCCGCGCGCGGGGCGCGCAGGGCCCTGGTCGAGCGATGCCTGATACCGTCCGAAGAAGCGGAACCTCGCTTGTTTCCCGCCATTTCCAGAGCCGAAACACCCGCTGAGATGTGATGTGCACGACGTTGCACGGGCCCGGCCTGACCTTCTCGCGCGGGGAGGCGTAGCCTTTATTTCCGCTGTCCATCATCTTGCGAAGCGGAAGAGGGCGGTTGACGCCGTGTCGCCACAGTCCCCCAGTAACTCGAGCATCTCGACCGACACCGACCAAGCGGGAAAGAACCCCGCTGCGGCCTTCGGTGCCAACGAATGGCTCGTCGACGAGATCTACCAGCAGTACCTCCAGGACCCGAACTCGGTGGACCGAGCCTGGTGGGACTTCTTCGCCGACTACAAGCCGGGCGCTCCCGCGTCCTCGGCTCCGGCGGGTGACGCGGCCGCGGGGGCCGCGGTGACCCCCACCGCTCCGTCCCAGCCGGCCCCGCCCGCGCCCGCGAAGGCCCAGGCGCCCGCGCAGCCCGCCGCGCCCGCCCCGGCGGCCAAGGCCCCGGCGCAGGCGCAGGCCCCCGCGCAGGCGAAGGCCCCGGCCCAGCCGGCGAAGCAGGCCGCTCCCGCCGCCAAGCCGGCGCCGGCCAGGAAGGCCGAGCCCGCGGGCGAGGCGAAGAGCGGTCCCGAGCAGGTCACCCTGCGCGGCCCGTCCGCCGCGGTGGCCAAGAACATGGACGCCTCGCTGGAGCTGCCCACGGCCACGTCCGTGCGCGCGGTCCCGGTGAAGCTGCTGTTCGACAACCGCATCGTCATCAACAACCACCTGAAGCGCGCGCGGGGCGGGAAGATCTCCTTCACGCACCTCATCGGCTACGCCATGGTCCAGGCCATCAAGGCCATGCCGTCGATGAACCACTCGTACGCCAAGGTGGACGGCAAGCCGACCCTGGTGAAGCCGGAGCACATCAACCTCGGTCTCGCCATCGACCTGGTCAAGCCCAACGGCGACCGCCAGCTCGTCGTCGCGGCGATCAAGAAGGCCGAGACGCTGAACTTCTTCGAGTTCTGGCAGGCCTACGAGGACATCGTCCGTCGCGCCCGCGACAACAAGCTGACGATGGACGACTTCACCGGTGTCACGGTCTCCCTGACCAACCCCGGAGGCCTCGGCACCGTCCACTCCGTGCCGCGCCTGATGCCCGGCCAGTCCGTGATCATGGGCGTCGGCTCCATGGACTACCCGGCGGAGTTCCAGGGCACCTCCCAGGACACCCTGAACAAGCTCGGTATCTCGAAGGTCATGACGCTCACGTCGACCTACGACCACCGGGTGATCCAGGGCGCCGCCTCCGGCGAGTTCCTGCGCCAGGTCGCGAACCTCCTCCTCGGCGAGAACAACTTCTACGACGAGATCTTCGAGGCCCTGCGCATCCCCTACGAGCCGGTCCGCTGGCTCAAGGACATCGACGCCAGCCACGACGACGACGTCACCAAGGCCGCCCGGGTCTTCGACCTGATCCACTCCTACCGGGTCCGCGGCCACGTCATGGCCGACACCGACCCGCTCGAGTACAAGGTCCGCAAGCACCCCGACCTGGACATCGTCGAGCACGGCCTCACCCTGTGGGACCTGGAGCGCGAGTTCGCCGTCGGCGGTTTCGCCGGCAAGTCGATGATGAAGCTGCGCGACATCCTCGGTGTGCTCCGCGACTCGTACTGCCGCACCACCGGCATCGAGTTCATGCACATCCAGGACCCCAAGCAGCGCAAGTGGATCCAGGACCGCGTGGAGCGCGGCCACACCAAGCCGGAGCGCGAGGAGCAGCTGCGCATCCTGCGCCGGCTGAACGCGGCGGAGGCCTTCGAGACCTTCCTGCAGACCAAGTACGTCGGCCAGAAGCGCTTCTCGCTGGAGGGCGGCGAGTCCGTCATCCCGCTGCTCGACGCGGTGCTGGACTCGGCCGCCGAGTCCCGCCTGGACGAGGTCGTCATCGGCATGGCCCACCGCGGCCGCCTGAACGTCCTCGCCAACATCGTCGGCAAGTCGTACGCGCAGATCTTCCGCGAGTTCGAGGGCAACCTCGACCCGAAGTCGATGCACGGCTCCGGCGACGTGAAGTACCACCTGGGCGCCGAGGGCACCTTCACCGGCCTGGACGGCGAGCAGATCAAGGTCTCCCTGGTCGCCAACCCCTCGCACCTGGAGGCGGTCGACCCGGTCCTGGAGGGCGTCTCCCGCGCCAAGCAGGACATCATCAACAAGGGCGGCACGGACTTCACCGTCCTGCCGGTGGCGATCCACGGCGACGCGGCCTTCGCGGGCCAGGGCGTCGTGGCCGAGACCCTGAACATGTCGCAGCTGCGCGGCTACCGCACCGGCGGCACCGTGCACGTCGTCATCAACAACCAGGTCGGCTTCACCGCGGCCCCCGAGTCGTCGCGCTCCTCCATGTACGCGACGGACGTGGCCCGCATGATCGAGGCCCCGATCTTCCACGTGAACGGCGACGACCCGGAGGCGGTCGTGCGCGTCGCGCGCCTGGCCTTCGAGTTCCGCCAGGCGTTCAACAAGGACGTGGTGATCGACCTCCTCTGCTACCGCCGCCGCGGTCACAACGAGTCGGACAACCCGGCCTTCACCCAGCCTCTGATGTACGACCTGATCGACAAGAAGCGCTCGGTGCGCAAGCTCTACACCGAGTCCCTCATCGGTCGCGGCGACATCACTTTGGAAGAGGCCGAGCAGGCGCTGCAGGACTACCAGGGCCAGCTGGAGAAGGTCTTCACCGAGGTCCGCGAGGCCACCTCGCAGCCGGCCACGGCCGCCCCGTCCGACCCGCAGGCCGAGTTCCCGGTCGCCGTGAACACCGCGGTGAGCACGGAGGTCGTGAAGCGGATCGCCGAGTCGCAGGTGAACATCCCCGACCACATCACCGTCCACCCGCGTCTGCTGCCGCAGCTGCAGCGCCGGGCGTCGATGGTCGAGGACGGCACCATCGACTGGGGCATGGGCGAGACCCTCGCCTTCGGCTCGCTGCTCCTCGAGGGCGTCCCGGTCCGGCTCGCCGGCCAGGACTCGCAGCGCGGCACCTTCGGCCAGCGTCACGCGGTCATCATCGACCGCGAGACGGGCGAGGAGTACACGCCGCTGCAGTACCTCTCCGAGGACCAGGCGCGGCTGAACGTCTACAACTCCCTGCTGTCCGAGTACGCGGCCATGGGCTTCGAGTACGGCTACTCGCTGGCCCGCCCGGACGCGCTCGTGCTCTGGGAGGCGCAGTTCGGCGACTTCGTCAACGGCGCGCAGACGGTCGTGGACGAGTTCATCTCGTCGGCCGAGCAGAAGTGGGCCCAGACCTCCGGTGTGGTCCTGCTCCTCCCCCACGGCTACGAGGGCCAGGGCCCGGACCACTCCTCGGCCCGCCCGGAGCGCTTCCTGCAGCTCTGCGCCCAGAACAACATGACGGTCGCCATGCCGACCTCGCCGTCGAACTACTTCCACCTCCTGCGGTGGCAGGTGCACAACCCGCACCACAAGCCGCTGGTCGTCTTCACCCCGAAGTCGATGCTGCGCCTGAAGGCCGCCGCGTCGAAGGCGGAGGAGTTCACCACGGGCCAGTTCCGCCCGGTCATCGGCGACGACACGGTCGACCCGGCCGCCGTGAAGAAGGTCGTCTTCTGCGCCGGCAAGGTCTACTACGACCTGGCCGCCGAGAAGAAGAAGCGCGGCGCGGACGACACGGCGATCATCCGCATCGAGCGCCTGTACCCGCTGCCGGGTGCCGAGCTCCAGGCGGAGATCAAGAAGTACCCGAACGCCGAGAAGTACCTGTGGGCGCAGGAGGAGCCGGCGAACCAGGGTGCCTGGCCGTTCATCGCGCTCAACCTGATCGACCACCTGGACCTGGCGGTCGGCGCCGACCTGCCGCACGACGAGCGTCTGCGCCGCATCTCGCGGCCGCACGGCTCGTCGCCCGCGGTGGGCTCCGCCAAGCGCCACCAGGCCGAGCAGGAGCAGCTGGTGCGCGAGGTCTTCGAGGCCTGACCCGCACCGGTACGCGGTACGTGAGCGGGCCGCACCCCCTCCCCCGGGGGTGCGGCCCGCCCCGTTTCCCGGCACATATCCTTGACCTCATGTACTTCACGGACCGTGGCATCGAGGAACTGGAGAAGCGGCGCGGCGAGGAGGAGGTCACCTTCGAGTGGCTCGCGGAGCAGCTCCGCACCTTCGTCGACCTCAACCCCGACTTCGAGGTCCCGGTGGAACGCCTGGCCACATGGCTGGCCCGCCTGGACGACGAGGACGACGAGTAGTCCCGTCCCGGTCCACGCGGGCAGTCGCACCTCCCCCAGTGCCTCAAGGGCCTGGGAGGTGCCCCCAGGGCGATGGGGGTACCTCCCAGCTAGAGCGAAGCCGAGAGTGGGGGAGGGTGAGCGCGGACGGCAGCACCCCGCGAACGCCGGGCTGCGAGAACACACCCCGCCCGGCCCTCACACACCTCCCCATACAAGAAACCCAAGGCACCGTTCACCCGAACGCGTGCCTTGACTTCTGCCTGCCGCGATATATCGTGAATCGAGTAAGACGCGATATGACGCAACGCCGCCGTGCCCACGCCGGGGCATCCCGCGATCAGGAGGCCGTCCATGCCCGAGTGGTCCGTCCAGGACACAACGAACCTCACCTTCGACGCCCCCCTGAGCCGCCTCAACGTCCGCATCGTCAACGGCACGGTGAACGTGGTGGGCACGGACGACCCGGAGGCCCACCTCCAGGTCTCCGACGTGGACGGCCCGCCCCTCGTCGTGACCCACGAGGACGGCGTCCTGACCGTCGCCTACGACGACCTCCCCTGGAAGGGCTTCCTCAAGTGGCTCGACCGCAAGGGCTGGCGCCGCAGCGCGGTGGTCTCCCTCGCGGTCCCCGCCCAGACCCGCGTGGAGGTCGGGGTCGTCGGCGCCGGCGCCGTCGTCTCCGGCATCCGGGGCCCCGCCGCGGTGAAGGGCGTCGCGGGCGACACCACCCTCGTCGCCTTGTCCGGCCCCGTCCGCGCGGACACCGTGTCCGGCAGCGTGGAGGCCCAGTCGGTGACCGGCGACCTCCACTTCGCCTCGGTCTCCGGCGACCTCACGGTCGTCGAGGGTTCCGGCCCCTCCGTCCGGGCGGACACGGTCAGCGGATCGATGATCGTGGACCTCGACCCCGAGGGCCCCACCGACGTCCGGCTGACCAGCGTCTCGGGCGAGATCGCCGTCCGGCTGCCCGACCCGGCGGACGCCGAGGTGGAGGCCAACACGGCGAGCGGCGCCATCTCCAACGCCTTCGACACCCTGCGGGTGCAGGGGATGTGGGGCGCCCACAAGCTCACCGGCCGCCTCGGCGCGGGCAGCGGCAAACTGCGGGCCACCACCGTCTCCGGCTCCATCGCCCTGCTGCGCCGCCCGCCCCGCGAGGACGAGCCCGACCTGCGGGGCGGCCCGGGAGACAATGCCGGTACGACCGACAAGAAGGTGCTGTGACATGCCCCCCGTCTTCGCCCACGGACGCCTCCGCCTCTACCTGCTGAAGCTGCTCGACGAGGCCCCCCGGCACGGCTACGAGGTGATCCGCCTCCTCGAGGAGCGCTTCCAGGGGCTGTACGCGCCGTCCGCGGGCACGGTCTACCCCCGGCTGGCGAAGCTCGAGGCGGAAGGGCTCGTCACCCACACCACCGAAGGCGGACGCAAGGTCTACTCGATCACCGACGCCGGCCGTGCCGAACTGGCCGACCGCAGCGGCGAGCTGGCCGACCTGGAGCTGGAGATCCGCGAGTCCGTCGCCGAGCTGGCCGCCGAGATCCGGGCCGACGTCAGCGGCGCGGCGGGCGACCTGCGCCGTGAGATGCGCGCCGAGGCCGGGCGGGCCCGCCAGGCGCGCGGCGGCTCCGCACCCGGTGGCAAGGACGCCCCCTTCGGCGACTTCGACCTCGGCGACTTCTCGATGTTCGGCGACAAGGACGCGTGGCGGGCCGCCAAGGAGGAGATGCGCCGCGCCAAACAGGAGTGGAAGGAGCAGGCCCGGCGCGCCAAGGACGAGAGCCGGCGCTCCCGCGAGGAGGCCCAGCGCGCCCGCCGCCAGGCCAAGGAGGCACAGGACCGGGCGCAGGAGCAGGTGCAGCGCATCGCCCGGCAGGTACAGGAGCAGATGCAGGGGCACTTCGCCCGCGGCGACTGGCCGTCCGGGCTGCGCGAGGGCCTGGGTGAACTGGTCAAGGAGATGGGCGAGTTCGGGAAGGACTTCGGCTTCGGCCGTACGGGCGCCGCGGAGGGGCCGGAGTCCCGTCCGTCGTACTCGACGACCCCTCAGGACTTCCCGGCCGACTACGCGCCCTCCTGGGGCCACGCGAGCGCCGCGGAGTCCACGGGCGACCCGGCGCGTGACCTGGAGCGGCTGCTGGACCGCTTCCGGGACGACGTCCGGGACGCCGCGCGGGACCACGGAGTCACCGAGGAGCAGCTGCGCGACGCCCGGCGGCACCTGTCGGAGGCCGCCGCCCGCATAGGGGCGCTGCTGCGGTCGCCGAAGCCCTGACCCGGAGCCCGGACGCCGGAGCCCAGACGCCGGAGCCCGGACGCCGGATCCCTGAGGAGCCGTCAGCCCGCCTTGGTCTCGCCGTCTCCGTAGAGCACGCGGGTGACCGAGGCGTGGGTGACGCCGTGGTCGGCGAGGACCTCGGCGGGCAGGCCGGGGCGGGCGGTGAGGGCGAGCAGCAGATGCTCGTCACCGATGTGGCGGTGGCCGCGGGCGGTGGCGGTGCGCAGGGCGCCGGCCAGGACGTCCTTGGCCTCCCGGTCGAAGGGGCGGTGCCCCCGCCACCGGGTGCGGGCCGGCTCCGCGGAGAGGGCGCCGGGGCCGTGCGTGTCCTCGACCCGGGCGACGATCTCCGGGACGTCGATGCCCAGTCCGGCGAGGGCGTCGGTCTCGGCCTGGGTGAGGCCTCCCCGCCGCCGCGCCCGCTCCAGCGCCTCCCGCACGGGCTCGCGGCGATCGTCGAGCCCCAGGGCGGTCAGGGCGAAGGAGGCGCGGCTGCCCTCCCGGTCGAGCAGGGCGAGCAGCAGGTGCTCCGCGCCGACGCGGGCCGCTCCCGTCCGTTCGGTGTGGGCGACGGCCTCCTTGACCACGTCCCGGGCGTCCTTGGTGAACCGTTCGAACATCAATGCCTCCCATGCTTCTTGTGCACGGCCTGCCTGCTGATTCCGAGTTCGGTGGCGATCTCCTGCCACGACCAGCCGTGATTGCGCGCGTTGCGCACTTGTACGGCCTCCAGCTGTTCGAGCAGCTTGCGCAGCGCGGCGACGGCGCGCAGGCCGACCCGCGGATCGTGGTCGCCCGCCCGTTCGGCGAGATCCGTTGCCTCAGTCATGCTGTCAACTTACGTTGACACGCTCGGGCTGTCAACCGCAGTTGACGTGACTGCGGCCGGCCCGGAACACCGGACCGGCCGCGGAAACGGGGAGACACACGTCAGGGGTTGGTGAGCACGATCTTCCCGAACAGCTCGCCGGACGCCATCCGCTCGAAGCCCTCGCGGGCCCGGTCCAGGGGCAGAACCTCGTCGACGACGGGGCGCACCCCGGTCGCGGCGCAGAAGGACAGCAGGTCCTCCAGCTCGTCCTTGGTACCCATGGTGGAGCCGACGACCTTCAGTTCCAGGAAGAAGATGCGGGTCAGCTCGGCGTGCGACGGCCGGTCGCCGCTGGTGGCACCGGAGATCACCAGCGTGCCGCCGGGGCGCAGCGACTTCACCGAGTGGGACCAGGTGGCCGCGCCCACGGTCTCGATCACCGCGTCGACCCGCTGCGACAGCCGCGCGCCGGGCTCGACGGCCTCCACGGCGCCCAGCTCCAGCGCCCGCTTGCGCTTGGCCTCGTCCCGGCTGGTGGCGAAGACCCGCAGCCCCGCCGCCTTGCCGAGGACGATCGCGGCGGTCGCGACCCCGCCGCCGGCGCCCTGCACCAGCACGGAGTCACCGGGGCGCACGCCCGCGTTGGTGAACAGCATCCGGTACGCGGTCAGCCAGGCCGTGGGCAGACAGGCCGCCTCCTCGAAGGACAGCTCCTTCGGCTTGGGCAGGATGTTCCAGGTGGGCACGGATACCTGCTCGGCGAAGGTGCCCTGGTAGCGCTCGGTCAGGATGGAGCGGGGCTCCCGGGGCCCCACGCCGTGACCGGTCTGGCCGATCACCGAGTGGAGGACGACCTCGTTGCCGTCCTCGTCGATCCCCGCTGCGTCGCAGCCGAGGATCATCGGCAGCTTGTCCTCCGCGAGGCCGACGCCCCGCAGGGACCAGAGGTCGTGGTGGTTGAGGGAGGCGGCCTTGACCGTGACGGTGCTCCAGCCCGGCCGGGACTCGGGAGCGGGTCGCTCTCCCGACTCCAGTCCCGTGAGCGGCTGGTCGCGGTCGATTCGGGCGGCGTAGACAGCGAACATGACCTTGACGATAGGTTCCGCGCCCCGCCGAAGGAACCGTGCCCGCCTGTGACACACGCCCCCTTGCGCCGGACCGGGCCCTCACGGAAGAACCCCGGACGTGCGTGAGCCCCGTCCACGCGGCGCGGACGGGGCCCTCACAGCTGTGCGCTCAGCTCCGGGCGACGCCCTCCGCCCGGGCGGCGGCGGCCACGGCGGCCGTCACCGCGGGGGCGACCCGCTCGTCGAACGGGGACGGGATGACGTAGTCGGCGGCGAGGTCGTCACCGACGACGGAGGCCAGCGCCTCGGCCGCGGCGAGCTTCATGCCCTCGGTGATCCGGGAGGCCCGGACCTGGAGCGCGCCGGCGAAGATGCCGGGGAACGCCAGGACGTTGTTGATCTGGTTGGGGAAGTCCGACCGGCCGGTAGCCACGACGGCCGCGTACTTGTGCGCGACCTCCGGGTGCACCTCCGGGTTCGGGTTGGCCATGGCGAAGACGAACGCGCCCTCCGCCATCGACGCCACCGCGGGCTCGGAGACCGTGCCGCCGGAGACGCCGATGAAGACGTCGGCGCCCGCGAGCGCGGACTCCAGCGTGCCGGAGATCCCGGCCTTGTTGGTGAACGACGCCAGCTCCGCCTTGATCGGAGTGAGGTCCTCGCGGTCCCGCGAGACCACACCCTTGCGGTCGGCCACCGCGACGTCCCCGATACCGGCCTCGACCAGCATCCTGGCGATGGCGACACCCGCCGCGCCCGCACCGGAGATCACCGCCCGCAGCTCGCCGAGCGGACGCCCGCTGAGCCGCGCCGCGTTCCGCAGCGCCGCCAGCGTCACGACGGCCGTGCCGTGCTGGTCGTCGTGGAAGACCGGGATGTCCAGGCGCTCCTGGAGCCGCCGTTCGATCTCGAAGCACCGCGGCGCCGAGATGTCCTCCAGGTTCACCCCGCCGAAGGACGGGGCGAGCCGGACCACGGTCTCGATGATCTCGTCGACGTCGGTGCAGTCCAGCGCGATGGGGACCGCGTCCACGCCGCCGAACTGCTTGAAGAGGATGGCCTTGCCCTCCATCACGGGGAGGGAGGCTTCGGGGCCGATGTCGCCGAGCCCCAGCACGGCCGTGCCGTCGGTCACGACGGCGACGACCGAGGACTTCCACGTGTAGTCGTGGACCAGCTCCGGCTGCTCGGCGATCGCGCTGCACACCTTCGCGACGCCGGGCGTGTACGCCAGGGACAGGTCGTCCTTGTCGCGGACCGGCACGGTGGCCTGCACGGCCATCTTGCCGCCGCGGTGCAGCGCGAACGCCGGGTCGAAGGACTCCAGGGGCTCTGCCCCGCCGTCCCGCTCGGAAGCGTCCCGGTTCTCGCTGTCGCTGCGAGGATTGACAATCTCCGCTGCCACTTGGTTTTACCCCTTAAGTGTTCATTGTTTGAGGGTTGCCACTCCTGGTGAGGGGTGGGCGGGACCGCGCCAGGCCCGGAGGGGTTACTGCGTACGGGCCGAACACGACGGGCGCGCCGCACACGCGCCCTGAGCCCCGGATGAGGGGTGTAAAGAACCTTCTTACCGGACGGACGCGGTCGGCGACGAGTCCATAACGCGAAGGTCACATGCCGACGCCATGAAGCATCGTCCGATATCAGGACAAGACCTGGACGAAGTCCCAGCAAGCCCGCAAGTACCCCTCCGACTCGGCGGGTCGCCCGCGCAACAGGCGTATCGGCGAAGATCTTGCGGCCGGAATGACGGATTCCCGAAGAGTCTGCGGTCGCGTTGTACCCAAGTGGCCGGGTTCGAGGACGCGCCGTTATCCGATTTTGACATCGGAAGCCCCCTGAACGGTCCAATCCGAATGGCAAGATGCGGTAATCACACGAGGTCGCGGCACTCGAAGGTGTGTGCCCCCGTCGACCTTGCGGCGATGCCGACAGGCAGTCGCCGGCCCCATCGGCACTCCACCCATCCGCCGGAGGAACCCACCATGACCGCAAGCACCACCCGTCGTACCACCGCCGCGCGCTCACGGATTGCAGCGGTCGGCGCGATCGCGGTCGCAGGCGCGCTGCTTCTCACCGGCTGCGGTGACCAGACCGAAGGCAGCGGAGGCTCGGACACCAAGGAGTCGGGCAAGACCAACTCCGCCCCGCTGTTCGACAAGCTGCCCAAGGACATCCAGAACGCCGGCGTCCTGAAGGCGGGAACCAACGCCGAGTACGCCCCGATGGAGTTCCAGGAGGGCGGCAAGATCGTCGGCGTCGACCCCGACATCGCCGCCGCGCTGGGCGAGAAGCTGGGTGTCAAGGTCGAGTTCACCTCCGGCAACTTCGACGGTCTGATCACCGCGCTGAACTCGGGCCGCTACGACATCGCGATGTCGTCCATCACGGACAACAAGCAGCGCCAGGAGGGCCTGGACGACAAGGGCAAGAAGCTCGGTCCGGGCGTCGACTTCGTCGACTACTTCGTGGCCGGCACCGCCGTGTACGTCCAGAAGGGCAACCCGAAGGGGATCAACTCCATCGAGGACCTCTGCGGGCAGCCGGCCGCCGTGCAGCGCGGCACCACGTACGAGAAGGCGCTGCAGGACCAGTCCAAGAAGTGCACGGACGCCGGCAAGAAGGCGATCAAGATCCAGTCGTTCGAGAACGACACCGAGGCGCAGACCCGTGTGAAGTCCGGCGGCGCGGTGGCCGGTGTGAACGACTACCCGGTCGCGGTCGACCTGGCCCGCAAGGCCGACAACGGCAACGCCTTCGAGATCGTCGGCGAGCAGGTGGACGCCGGTCCGTTCGGCATCGCGGTCAACAAGGACAACAAGCAGCTCACGGAGGCCCTGGAGGCCGCCGTCAACGCCATCATCGAGGACGGCACGTACAAGAAGATCCTCGCGAAGTGGGGCGCCGAGACCGGCGCCATCGACAAGGCCGTGGTCAACGGCGGCAAGTGACGGTCCCGGGCACGTACTGAAGGGCAGTCACAGTGACCGACAAATTCGACAAGGAGACGGCAGGCGCCCGACCGGCTGCCGCCGTCTCCAAGGAGGACGGGCCCGCCCCCGTCCCGCCCGCGGTGATCAAGGCCATCCCGGTCCGTCACTACGGCCGCTGGGTCAGCGCCGTCGTCGTGCTGGGCCTGGTGGGCCTGCTGATCAACGCCTTCGCCACCGCTGAGAAGATCCAGTGGCAGGCCGTCGGCGACTACGTCTTCGACAGCACCGTGCTGGCCGGCGCCGGCCGCACCCTGCTGATCAGCGTCCTGGCCATGGTCATGGGCGTGGTCCTCGGCGTGATCCTCGCCGTGATGCGGCTGTCGAAGAACCCGGTGACCAGCTGGGTGGCGTGGGTCTACATCTGGTTCTTCCGCGGCACGCCGGTGTACGTGCAGCTCCTGCTGTGGTTCAACCTGGCGCTGATCTTCCCGGTGCTCAACCTCGGCCCGTTCTACAAGGACGAGATGGTCGACGTCATGACGCCGTTCATGGCGGCCCTGCTGGGCCTCGGCCTGAACGAGGCGGCGTACATGGCGGAGATCTGCCGGGCCGGCCTGCAGTCCGTCGACGACGGCCAGACCGAGGCGGCGCACGCGCTCGGCATGAGCCACGGCAAGACGCTGCGGCGCATCGTGATCCCGCAGGCGATGCGGGTGATCGTGCCGCCGACCGGCAACGAGTTCCTCAACATGCTGAAAACCTCGTCACTGGTGTACGCGGTGACGTACAACGAACTGCTGCGCGCCACCTCGACGATCGGCTCCACGTCGTACGCCGTGATGGAGATGCTGTTCGTGGCGTGCATCTGGTACCTGGTCATCACCAGCGTGTTCAGCGTCGGCCAGTACTACCTGGAGCGCCGTTTCGCGCGCGGCTCGTCCCGCAACCTGCCCGCGACTCCGTGGCAGAAGATCAAGGTCAACATGATGGCCTTCAGCCGCGAGAGGAGCAGCACGGTATGACGGCCATGGTGAAGTCCGAGGGCGTCCACAAGTCCTTCGGCGGTGTGCAGGTCCTCAAGGGCATCGACCTGGAGGTCAAGCAGGGCGAGGTGTTCTGCCTCATCGGCCCCTCCGGCTCGGGCAAGTCGACCTTCCTGCGGTGCATCAACCACCTGGAGAAGATCAACGCCGGCCGGCTGTACGTGGACGGCGAGCTGGTGGGTTACCGCCAGAAGGGCGACAAGCTCTACGAGTTGAAGGACAGCGAGGTCGCCCAGCAGCGCCGGGACATCGGCATGGTCTTCCAGCGCTTCAACCTGTTCCCGCACATGACGGCCGTCGAGAACGTCATGGAGGCGCCGGTCCAGGTCAAGGGCCTCAACCGGTCCGCGGCCCGGCTGCGGGCGCTGGAGCTGCTGGACCGGGTGGGTCTGGCCGACAAGGCCGGCAACTACCCCGCCCAGCTCTCCGGCGGCCAGCAGCAGCGGGTGGCGATCGCCCGGGCGCTCGCCATGGACCCGAAGCTGATGCTGTTCGACGAGCCGACCTCGGCGCTCGACCCGGAGCTGGTCGGTGACGTCCTCGACGTCATGCGCGACCTGGCCGAGTCGGGCATGACGATGATCGTCGTCACCCACGAGATGGGCTTCGCCCGCGAGGTGGGCGACAGCCTGGTGTTCATGGACGGCGGTGTGGTGGTCGAGTCCGGCCACCCGCGGGACGTGCTGACCGACCCGCAGCACGAGCGCACCAAGTCGTTCCTGTCCAAGGTCCTCTGACCTCGGCGCCGCACGGCGAAGGGGCGGCACGGAGTTCTCCGTACCGCCCCTTCCGTGTGCTGCGGGCCCGCTACTTCAGCGCCAGCAGCAGGGTGTCCGACGGTGAGCACCACACCGGGCGGGCCTCCGCGAAGCCCGCCTCGCGCAGTACGCGCGCGTGCCACGCGGGGCCCGGCATGTCGCCGTCGGCGTGTTCCCCGTAGATCTCGAAGCGGCGGGCGGTGGGGCCGGCGAGGACCGGGTCCCCGGCGGCGAGCTTCCACCACTCCGACCAGTCGAGGGCGCCCCGCTCCCTCGCCCGGTCCATGCGGGCGTGGCGCTGGGCGCGCTCGGCCGCGTTGATCCGGGGCGTGGTCTCGTCGATCATGTGGTCGGCGTTCATGAAGACGCCGCCGTCGCGGACCAGGCCCGCGAGGTGTCCGTAGAGGTCCGCGAGGGGTTCCCGGTGCAGCCAGTGCAGGGCCGTCGCGGTGAGCACGGCGTCGTAGGAGTCGTGCGGGAGCCGCGTGGCCCAGCCGGGGTCCTTGAGGTCGGCGGTGACGAAGGTGACCCGCTCGTCGCCCTCGAAGGTGCCCTCGGCGATGGCGAGCAGCGCCGGGTCGAGGTCGACGCCGGTGCTGGTGGCGTCGGGGAAGCGGTCGAGCAGCCGGGCGGTGATGCTGCCGGTGCCGCAGGCCAGGTCGAGGACGCGCGGGGCGGTGCCGACGAGGGCTTCCACCATGTCGAGCATGACCCGGAAGCGTTCCTCCCGGTCGGGCATGTACCACTCCTGCTGCCGGTCCCAGCTCTCCTGCCAGGCCTGCCAGTCCGTGCCGGCCGTGGTGGTCTGCGAGTCCGTCATGGCCCCTCCCTCGCGATGCACTCCGTAATACCCTGGACGCACGATCGTCTGTTACCCGACCGCACGCACGACCATAGAGCCCCTGCGTAAGGACTACAAGTGGAACTGGCCTATTACTCGGACTACGCCGTACGTCTCGTGAACACCGAGGAGCCGGTCCGGGGCACGGACGTGCTCACCTCGGTCGAGGCCGTGCGCGACCTGTTCGGCGGCAACCGGTCGGCCGCCCGCCGGGCCACCGAGGCGGACGTGACGCGGTTCCGCTCGGTCCGGGCAAGGCTCCGCTCGGTCTTCGAGGCGGCGAACGACGGCGACGAGACCCTCGCCGTCGACCTGCTGAACTCCCTGCTGCTGGAGTTCCCGGTGAGCCCGCAGATCTCGGGCCACGACTTCCGTGACGACGACGGCCGCCCGCTGTGGCACATGCACCTGGCCGACCACCCGTCCAACGCGACCGCCGGGTACGCCGCGATCGCCGCGATGGGCCTGGCCTTCCACCTCACCGAGTACGGCGTCGACCGCCTCGGCCTGTGCGAGGCGGCGCCCTGCCGCAACGCCTACCTGGACACCTCGACCAACCGCTCCCGGCGTTACTGCTCGGACCGCTGCGCCACCCGTGCGAACGTGGCCGCCTACCGGGCCCGCAAGCGCCTGGAGGCCGAACGGTCGGAGAGCACGGGACGGGCCGAGGTCAGCAGCCAGGCCAGCAGCGCCAGCGGCGACCGCCGGGCCGTGGAGCGCGGCCGGTAGCGGAAGCGGACCCGGCCCAGCACCAGCTCGTCGGGGACGACGCCGTAGTCGGTGCTGTCGCCGCCCGCGTAGGCGTTGTCCCCGAGCACCCACCAGCCGCCGTCGCGCCGCTCGGCCGCCCGCTTGACGACCAGCAGGTCCTGCTGGAACGGATGGCGCAGCACGATCACGTCGCCCCGTTTCACCCGCGCCCCGTAATGGACCAGGAGCCGGTCCCCGTGGCGCAGCGTGGGCACCATCGACGGCCCGGTCACCTCGGCCACCCCGAAGGGCAGGGGCGCCCTCACCCGCTCGGCGTCCTGCGACAGCTCCGGCATCTCCCGGCACCTCCCCGGTTCTTCCTCCACCAGTCTCAGTCTGACCCCGGACTTTTGTCCTAAGCCCACGGGGGCACTCGCGAAAACCCGTCCGTCACGGAGTAATGTCCCCTGTGAGAAGACGATCACGAGGAAGGAAACGCTTCATGCTTTCCCGCCTGTTTGCCCCCACGGTCAAGGTCAGCGCGCACTGCGACCTGCCCTGCGGTGTGTACGACCCGGCCCAGGCCCGCATCGAGGCGGAGTCGGTCAAGGCTGTCCAGGAGAAGATGGCCGGCAACGACGACCCGCACTTCCAGGCCCGCGCCACGGTCATCAAGGAGCAGCGCGCCGAGCTGGCGAAGCACCACGTCTCCGTGCTGTGGAGCGACTACTTCAAGCCGCCGCACTTCGAGAAGTACCCGGAGCTGCACCAGCTGGTCAACGACACCCTGAAGGCCCTCTCGGCCGCCAAGTCGTCGACCGACCCGGCCACCGGCCAGAAGGCGCTGGACTACATCTCCCAGATCGACAAGATCTTCTGGGAGACCAAGAAGGCCTGACCCGGCCTCGCCGCTCCCGGCGGCCGGCGATCGGTGCACCATCGCAGGTCCTGGGGCTTTTTCCGAAGGGGGCCCGTCGCTTCACGCGGCGGGTCCCCTTCGGTGTTTCCCGGCGCCGTCCACGGGGCCCGTGGGATGCTGGGCGCATGGAGCTGGAGGATCTGGTCCGGCTGCGGCGGGCCAGGGACCGGATGGACCGGGAGTACGCCGAGCCGCTCGACGTCGCGGAGCTGGCGCGGACGGCGCTGATGTCGCCGGGCCACTTCCAGCGCAGCTTCCGGGCCGCGTACGGGCAGACGCCGTACGCGTACCTGATGACGCGGCGCATCGAGCGCGCCAAGGCGCTGCTGCGCAAGGGCGACCTCTCGGTGACCGAGGTGTGCCTGGCGGTCGGCTGCACCTCGCTCGGCTCGTTCAGCTCGCGCTTCACCGAGCTGGTCGGGGAGACGCCGAGTGCCTATCGCGCCCGCTCGCACGAGGAGAGCGCGGTCATCCCGCCGTGCGTCGTGCGGACGTACACCCGGCCGGTCCGGGTCCGGCGGCGGGTCGACCCGAGCGGGAACTTCTAGAGGAAACGGGATGCGTATGGACAGGGCGACGGACGTACGGATCGCCCAGTGCTTCGTCGCGGTCGACGACCACGACAAGGCGCTGGCCTTCTACTGCGACGTGCTGGGCTTCGAGGTGCGCAACGACGTGGGGTACGAGGGGATGCGCTGGGTGACCGTCGCCTCCCCCGAGCAGGACGTGGAGATCGTCCTGGAGCCGCCCGCCGCGAGCCCCGACATCTCCCCCGCCGACAAGCAGGCGATGGCCGAGCTGCTCGCCAAGGGCGTACTGCGCGGGGTCAACTTCACCACCACCGACTGCGACGCCCTCTTCGAGCGGGTGCGGGCCGCGGGCGTCGACGTGATCCAGGAACCGGTGGACCAGCCGTACGGGATGCGGGACTGCGCGTTCCGCGACCCGGCGGGGAACATGGTGCGCTTCCTGGAGCGCCCCGCGGACTGAACGTCCTCAACGGGCCGGGGCCACGCTCACGGCCGGGATCAGAAGCGCCGCCGTCACCGCGACCGGGAGGGCGACGGCCACGGCGGCGACCGCGCCGCGCCGACAGGTGCCCGGCGGCCATGAGTCTCTCGTCCCCGCGGTCGGTCCCGGTTCCATGAGCGCCCCGCTCCGCTCGTCCTCCGTCCGGGGCCGGTGAGGCCGGGCGCGCGGGGGCGCGGCGCAGGGCCGGACGTCCCTACGGGGAGGGGTCATCCCGCGGGCCGGGGCGGTGGCAGTGCCCGCGAGCTCCAGCTCCGCCGGACCGGTCACCCCGCGGGACGAGGGGCTGCGGGTCAGCCCTGCGCACCCACCACGCGGGGTTCGCGCCACATCGGGTACATGAGCGGGCCGTCGGGCAGGCGCAGGGGCTCGCCGGTGACCTCGAAGCCGAGGCGGCGGTACAGCCGGACGCTGCGCTCGCTGCTCGCCTCCAGGTACGCGGACCGGCCCTCGCGGTCGCAGCGGTCGAGGACGGAGCCGATCAGCGCGGTGCCGAGCCCTTCACCCTGCCGGCCCGGGGCCACGCCGATCATCCACAGGTACTCGTGGGCGCGGCCCTGGGGGTGGATGCCCGCGGTGAGCCGGCCGATCATCTCCACCCGCTCGTTGTCGGGGTCGACGGCTCGGCGCAGTTCGGCGAACTCGTCCTCGCCCCCGTCCGCCTCGCCGTGCCCGGGGGCCTCCGCCGGGACGGACATCCACAGGGCGCACGCCGAGCCGTCCTCGACGAGGTCGACGCGGCCGTCGGCGAGGGTGGCGTCGGTGAAGGCGGCCATGAGCCGGTGGTGCGTCGCACGCCGGTACTCCGCGCCGGGGAACACCCAGCTGCTGACCGGATCGTCCTGGAACGCCTCGTCCAGCAGCCGGACCACCAGCTCCCGGTCGTCCCCGCCGGCCGTCCGGATCGCCACGCCCATGTGCACCCCTTCGCCTCAACCGTCGTTGTGCGTACGGGGGTTGAGACTAGCCGGACCGGGCGGGGCAGCAGGGGGCGGGCCCCGCACACCGTGGGGAAGTGCGGGACCCGCCGGTCCGGGCCACGGAAGCCGTACGGGTCAGGGTCCGCACGGCGGCACGTGGTCCCGGGGGCCGAGAGGACGGCTCGCGCCGTCCCGTCAGGTGGTGCGCCGGGTGACGAACTCGGCGAGGGCCAGCAGCCCTCCCGCCGCCTCCGGGTCCGGCACCGCGCGGGCCACCTCCTGCATGGCGCGGGCCATCCGGTCCGCCGCCTGGGTCTGCGCCCAGTCACGGCCACCGGCCCGCTCCACGAGCCGGGTGAGCTCCTCGGCCTCCTCCTTCCGGTGCGGGGCGGCGTACGCGGCGGCCAGCTCCGCGGCCTCCGGGGTGCCGGAGGTGAGCGCGGCGACGACCGGCAGCGACTTCTTGCGGGCGGCGAGATCCGCACCGGCCGGCTTGCCGGTACGGCGCGGGTCGCCCCAGGTGCCGATCACGTCGTCGATCAGCTGGAACGCCAGCCCGGCCTCCCGGCCGAAGGCGTCCATCGCCGCCACCTCCGCGTCCCCCGCCCCCGCGTACAGCGCACCGAGGGCGCAGGCACAGCCGAGCAGGGCCCCGGTCTTCGCCTCCGCCATGGCGAGGGTCTCCTCCAGGGTCACCTCGTCGGGTGCGCGGCGCTCCATGGCGGTGTCCGCGTGCTGCCCGGCGCACAGCTCGACCACGCACTGCGTGAGCCGGGCGGCCGCGGCCGGGGCAGCCGGGTGGGGGTCCTCGGCGAGCAGCCGCAGGGCGAGCGCCTGGAGGGCGTCCCCCACGAGGATCGCGTCGGCGTCCCCGAACACCGTCCACACCGTGGGCCGGTGGCGGCGGGTGGTGTCACGGTCCATCACGTCGTCGTGGACGAGCGTGAAGTTGTGGACCAGTTCGACGGCGGCCGCCGCCCGCACAGCTGCCGTGCCCGCGGCGGAACCGCCGAGGGCCGAGGCCGCCGCGAACACCAGGGCCGGCCGGAGCGCCTTCCCCGAGCCTCCGGCGGCCGGGGTGCCGTCCGCGTTCTGCCAGCCGAAGTGGTACAGCGCGAGACGGCGCATCGACGCCGGCAAGGACCCGAGGGCCGTGCGCAGCACCGGGTCGACGGCGGCCCGGGTCCGCTCCAGCAGGGCGGCCGCCTCGTGCCCGTCCCCGGTGTGCGCCTCCGGCCCCGGCCTGCTGTCGGGCGCGGTGAGTGCCGTGCGCTGCTCCGGGCGGCCCGTGGTCGGCCGGGCCATGGACTCCGTCATCGACTTCCCCCTGGGACCGACTCGGTGAGGGCATGGAGGGACGGCGCTACCGCACCCGTCGAGCACGTTCCCCCCAGATGTACCCGCCCTGACGGGCGGGGACACGGCGCGCGCCGCGCAAGCCGGCGGACGGTCACCGCCACCGGCCGATCTCGACGTTCTCCAGGACGCCCAGCGCGTCCGGGACCAGCACCGCCGCCGAGTAGTAGGCCGTGACCAGGTACTTGATGATGGCCTGTTCGTTGATGCCCATGAAGCGCACCGACAGGCTGGGCTCGATCTCGTCGGGGATGCCGGCCGCGCGGAGGCCGATGACGCCCTGGTCCTCCTCGCCGGTGCGGAGCGCGATGATGGAGGTGGTGCGGGCCTCGGTCACCGGGATCTTGTTGCACGGGTAGATGGGCACGCCCCGCCAGGTGGGGATGCGGTTGCCGCCGACGTCGACCGTCTCCGGGACGAGTCCCCGCTTGTTGAGCTCGCGGCCGAACGCGGCGATGGCGCGCGGGTGGGCGAGCAGCAGCCGGGTGCCGCGACGCCTGCTGAGCAGTTCGTCCATGTCGTCGGGACTGGGCACCCCGTCGTGGGGCTGGATCCGCTGGTCGTACTCGCAGTTGTGGAGCAGGCCGAAGTCACGGTTGTTGATCAGCTCGTGCTCCTGGCGCTCCTTCAGCGCCTCGACGGTCAGCCGGATCTGCTGCTCCGTCTGGTTCATCGGCTGGTTGTACAGGTCGGCCACGCGGGTGTGGATGCGCAGCACGGTCTGGGCGACGCTGAGTTCGTACTCGCGGGGCCGGGCCTCGTAGTCGACGAACGTGTGCGGGATGTCCGGCTCGCCGCTGTGGCCGGCCGCGAGGTCGATCTCCTTCTCGCCGTACCTGTTGGTGGGCTGCTGCGGGATGTCGACCCGGCGGCGCAGGTGCTCGCGCAGCGTCTCGGACCGCTCGGCGACCTGGTCGACCGCGTCGCGGGGCAGCACCAGGACCGTGCACGCGGTGAGGGTGCGGGCCGTGTACTCCCAGATGGCGTCGTCGTCCTGGAGGGCCTGCTCGCCGAAATATGCCCCGTCGGCGAGCACACCGAGGGACTCGTCCTCCCCGTAGGGGCCGGTGCCGACGCGCTCCACCCGGCCGTGCGCCAGCAGGTACACCTCGTCGGCGGGGCTGCCGAACGAGGCGATGACCTGGCCCGCCTCGATCTCCCGCTGGCGGCAGCGGGAGGCCAGTTCCGTGAGCACCTCCTCGTCCTCGTAGTCACGCAGCACGGGCAGTTCGCCCAGTTCGGCGGGGATGATCTCCACCCGGTCGCCCGTCTTCACGAAGGTCAGGCGGCCGTCGCCCACGGCGTAGGTCAGCCGCCGGTTGACCCGGTACGTGCCGCCCTGCACGTCGACCCAGGGCAGCATCCGCAGCAGCCAGCGCGAGCTGATCTCCTGCATCTGCGGCACGGACTTGGTCGTGGTGGCCAGGTTCCGCGCCGCCGCCGTACCGAGGCTCTGCTGCTGCCCGGTCTGCTCCGTGCGGACCTCTTCGCCTACCGACATAGAGAAATGCCCTCCCCAATAGATCCACGCCCGGCCGTGCCGGGCGTCGTGGTGCGTGATCAAGCGTTCCTCACGCACCGTGCCCGCGCCATTACCCGATCGAGCGGGGTTGGATCTTCACAGGGCTGGGCAGACTGAGCGGCCTGCCGACGGCGGCAACGACGGCAGGGCGGAAGGAACTTGTCCGGATCGGCTCGCACAGCAGCCGAACGAGTACTTGAAAGGCCGACTTCCGGCTATAGGCCCTGTACCAGACGGCCGCACCCGGCGGCCGTCGATCGGTACGAAGGAGGGCGGCATGGCCCCACCCATGTCCGCGAGCGCGTTCCTGCGCGCGCTCAAGGCGGAGGGTCTCACGGTCGTCGAGGTCGGCGACTGGCGTGACCACAACCGCAACCACAAGGGCCCCTGGGGGCCGGTGCACGGGGTGATGATCCATCACACCGTGACCAAGGGCAGCAAGGCGACCGTCGACATCTGCCGCAAGGGCTACTCGGGGCTGCCGGGGCCGCTCTGCCACGGCGTGATCACCAAGGACGGCCGGGTGCACCTCGTCGGGTACGGCCGGGCCAACCACGCGGGGCTCGGCGACGACGACGTGCTGCGGGCGGTGATCGCCGAGAAGAAGACGTTCCCGACAGACAACGAGGCCAACACCGACGGCAACCGGCACTTCTACGGCTTCGAGTGCGAGAACCTCGGCGACGGGAAGGACCCGTGGCCGGCGGCGCAGCTGGAGGCCATCGAGAAGGCCGCGGCGGCGGTCTGCCGCTACCACGGCTGGAACGAGCAGTCGGTGATCGGCCACCTGGAGTGGCAGCCGGGCAAGGTGGACCCGCGCGGGTTCACCATGGCGTCGATGCGCAAGCGGATCCGTGACCGTCTGAAGTGACCGGACCGTGTCACCGTCCGACGTGACCGGCGCCGCGGCGCTCGTCGCCGGTGTTCCGCCCTCGTGACACCCCCCACGCGGAACACCGGCGCCCGCCTCGGGCGACAATGGCCCGCATGACCAGCTCGGACGCGCTCACCGGCCTGCGCCCGCGGCTTCCCTCGCCGCTGGAGGAGACCGTCGACGCGCGGTTCGAGCGGCACGGGGTGCGGCTGCTGCTGAAGCGGGACGACCTCGTCCACCCGGAGCTGGTGGGCAACAAGTGGCGCAAGCTCGCCCCGAACCTGGCGGCGGCCGGCGGGCGGACGGTGCTCACCTTCGGCGGGGCGTACTCCAACCATCTGCGGGCCACGGCCGCCGCCGGCCGGCTGCTCGGGCTGCGCACGGTGGGCGTGGTGCGCGGCGAGGAGCTGGCGGACCGGCCGCTCAACCCGTCTCTGGCGCGCTGCGCGGCCGACGGCATGCGGCTGCGCTTCGTGGCGCGCTCGGTGTACCGCCGCAAGACCGATCCGGACACGCTCGCGGCCCTGCTGCGCGCGGCGGACGCGGAGGACGCCTACGTCGTGCCCGAGGGCGGCAGCAACGCCGCCGCGGTGCGCGGGTGCGTGAAGCTCGGCCGGGAACTGGCGGGCGCGGCGGACGTGGCCGCGGTGGCGTGCGGCACGGGCGGCACGCTCGCGGGGCTGGCCGCCGGGCTCCCCGGGAGCGCGCGGACGCTCGGCATACCGGTGCTCAAGGGCGGCTTCCTCACCGCGGAGACACGGGCCCTGCAGACGGAGGCCTTCGGCGGGCCGCGCGGGGCGTGGAGCCTGGACGACCGGTTCCACCACGGCGGCTACGCGCGCGTGCCGGCGGACCTGGAGGCGTTCGCCGCGGACTTCGAACAGCGTCACGGCGTCCCCGTGGAACGTATCTATGTCGCCAAGTTGCTTCATGCACTTGTCACCCTGGCCGGGGAGGGCGCCTTTCCGCGCGGGAGCACGGTCGCCGCGGTGATCACCGGGCGGCCGTTCCCCTGAACCGCACGCGCTCCGGGAAGGCCTACTCCGCCTCCCGGTAGGCCGCGGCCTCCTCCAGGTCCAGCCGGCGCAGCAGTGTCCGCAGCATCTCGTCGTCGATGTAGCGCCCGTCGCGCAGCTTCACGAACATCTCGCGCTCGGCGCCGATCATCTCCCGGGACAGCCGCCGGTAGGTGTCGTCCACCGACTCCCCGGTGACCGGGTTGACCTGCCCGAGCCGCTCCCAGACGGCGTTGCGGCGACGCTCCAGGACGCTGCGCAGCCGCTCGGCCAGCGGCGCGGGCAGGGCGTTGCGCTCGTCGGCGAGCAGTTCGTCGAGGCGCTCCTCGGCGACCCGGGACGCCTGCGCCTGCGCGTTGGCCTCGGCCAGGGTCTCGGCCTGCGGGTCGCGCCCGGGCAGCCGCAGCAGCCGGATCAGCGGGGGCAGGGTGAGGCCCTGCACGACGAGGGTGCCGATGACGGTGGTGAAGGTCAGGAAGAGCAGCAGGTACCGGTGCGGGAAGTCGTCGCCCTCCGCGGTGACCGGGATCGAGAAGGCGATGGCGAGCGACACCACCCCGCGCATCCCCGCCCAGGAGATCACGAACGGCCCCTTCCAGCCGGGTCTCCGCTCGCGCCCCCTGATCCGCGCGGAGACGAGCCACGGCAGCCAGATCGCCGGGTAGACCCAGAGGAACCGCACTGCGACGACCACCGCGAAGACGGCCACGGCGTACCAGACGGAGGCGATGCCCTCGTGCTCGCCGAGCCCGCGCATGACGACGGGCAGCTGGAGCCCGATGAGGGCGAACACCGCCGACTCCAGGACGAACGCGACCATGCCCCACACCGCGCTCTCCTGGAGCCGGGTGGCGAAATCGACCTCCCATGCGCGGTGCCCGAGGTACAGCGCGACCACCACGACGGCGATCACCCCGGAGGCGTGCACCTGCTCGGCCACGGCGTACGCGACGAACGGGATGAGCAGCGACAGCGTGTTCTGCAGCAGCGTCTCGCGCAGGTGGGTGCGCAGCCAGTGCATCGGCGCCATCAGCACCAGGCCGACGACCACGCCGCCGACGGCCGCCAGCAGGAACTCCCCCACTCCCCCGGCCCAGCTCACGCCCTCGCCGACGGACGCGGCCACGGCGACCCGGAACGCGGTGATCGCGGTGGCGTCGTTGAACAGCGACTCGCCCTGGAGGATGGTCGTGATCCGCGAGGGCAGGCCGACCCTGCGGGCCACCGCCGTCGCCGCGACGGCGTCCGGGGGCGCCACCACCGCGCCGAACACCAGCGCCGCGGTGAGCGGCAGATTCGGCACCAGCAGGTACAGCACCCAGCCCACGGCGAGCGTCGCGAACAGCACGTACCCGACGGAGAGCAGGGCCACCGGCCGCAGCTGCGCCCGGAGGTCCAGGTAGGAGCTGTCCACGGCCGCGGTGTAGAGGAGGGGCGGGAGGATCAGCGGCAGCACGATGTGCGGGTCGAGCGCGTAGTCGGGCACGCCCGGGACGTAGCTGACCACCAGGCCCACCGCGACCAGCACCAGCGGCGGCGGCACCGGAGTCCGCCGGGCGGCGGCGGCCACCGCGGCGCTGCCCGCGACCAGGATCAGCAGAGGCATCACGTCCATGTCGGGCCCACCCTCGTTTTTCCGCGCGGCCGTCCGCACGACCGTCGTAATCTGGCAATCATGAAACAGTGCACGCACGCCGAGGCGTTGCCGCACCCGGAACCGCCCGCACTCGACGAGACGTGTCCGGAGTGTCTGCGGGAGGGCACGGACCCGGTGCAGCTTCGCCTCTGCCTCACCTGCGGTCACGTCGGCTGCTGCGACTCCTCACCGAACCGGCACGCGACGCGGCACCACAGGGAAACCGGCCATCCCGTGATGCGGACCTTCGAGCCCGGTGAGGACTGGCGCTGGTGCTTCGTCGACCACGTACTGGTGTGACGTGGCGGGACCACGGTGCCGGACGGTTCGGCGGTCCGGCGCCTGGGTACGTCAATGCGGCGCGCGCTCTTCCCATTTGGCCGTCGCAGACCCCTAGCCACGGAGCGTGTTCGCAGTTTTACTATGAGTGACGGCAACGGGTCGGGGTCCCGGCGACAGGACCGCCGGGAGCGCGATAGCGTCACCGCTGAACCACGTAGCGCGTTGCCCGGGGGCGAACACAGGCCCTGAAACGCTTGTACCACCTTGGAGGTGAGGGTGTCCCAGATCGCTGGCGAGCCCGCGACCCAGGACTTCGTGGAAGTCCGGCTGCCGGCCGCGGGGGCCTACCTGTCGGTGCTGCGTACGGCCACGGCCGGCCTCGCGGCCCGTTTGGACTTCACCCTCGACGAGATCGAGGACCTGCGCATCGCGGTCGACGAGGCCTGCGCGATCCTGCTCCAGCAGGCCGTGCCGGGATCGGTGCTCAGTTGCGTCTTCCGGCTCGTCGACGACTCGCTCGAGGTCACCGTCTCGGCGCCCACCACGGACGGCCACGCCCCGTCGCGGGACACCTTCGCCTGGACCGTGCTGTCCGCGCTCGCGGGCAAGGTCTCGTCCGCCGTCGACGAGGACAGAACCGTGTCGATCAGCCTCTACAAACAGCGCGGCGCGGGACCCGGGCCGGCGTGAGGAGCGAGGACGGGCCGGTGCGGGACGAAGAACGCGGCACACGGGAGCTGCCGGCCGAGCGCGTGCCGGACGGTATCGACGGCATCCCCGAGCAGGCCCGGCCGCATCCGGAGGACGACTCCGCGAGGGGCGTCGGACCGGGCGGCGGGCAGGCCGGCGGTGCCGCGCGGGACACGTCCGCGGCCGGGCCGGCCGCTCCCGGCGGGGAGGCACCCGCCCTGGCCGAGCCGGAGGCGGGGGACGAGGCGAGCGCTCGGGGAAGGGCGACGGGCGGGACGATGAGCGAGCACGAGCGAGAGGCCGAGGAGCAGGCGGCGCCTGCCCCCGGCGCACGGAGCACACGGGGTGTGCCGGGCACGCACGCGCACCACGACCCGCAGGACCGCAGCGGGGCGCGCGCCCTCTTCCTCGAACTGCGCACGCTGGAGGACGGCAGCCCCGAGTACGCGGAGCTGCGCAACCGGCTGGTGCGGATGCACCTGCCGCTCGTCGAGCACCTGGCGCGCCGCTTCCGCAACCGCGGCGAGCCGCTGGACGACCTCACGCAGGTCGCCACCATCGGACTGATCAAGTCCGTCGACCGCTTCGACCCGGACCGGGGCGTGGAGTTCTCCACGTACGCCACACCGACGGTCGTCGGCGAGATCAAGCGGCACTTCCGCGACAAGGGCTGGGCCGTGCGGGTGCCGCGGCGGCTCCAGGAGCTGCGGCTGTCGCTCACCACGGCCACGGCGGAGCTGTCCCAGTTGCACGGCCGCTCCCCCACGGTGCACGAGCTCGCCGAGAAGCTGGCGATCTCGGAGGAGGAGGTCCTGGAGGGCCTGGAGTCGGCGAACGCCTACTCCACGCTGTCCCTGGACGTGCCCGACACCGACGACGAGTCCCCGGCGGTCGCCGACACCCTCGGCGCGGAGGACGAGGCGCTGGAGGGCGTGGAGTACCGGGAGTCGCTGAAGCCGCTGCTGGAGGACCTCCCGCCGCGCGAGAAGCGGATCCTGCTGCTGCGCTTCTTCGGCAACATGACCCAGTCGCAGATCGCGCAGGAGGTCGGCATCTCTCAGATGCACGTCTCCCGGCTGCTGGCCCGCACCCTGGCCCAGCTGCGGGAGAAGCTTCTCGTCGAGGAGTAGGCGCCGGCGCGGTGCGTCACTTCGCGGGGTCGCCCGCGTTCCCGGGTCCGCGGATGCCGAGGGCCCGGGTGGTCTCCGCGTTGATCAGCAGCACCAGCGCGGTCACGGCGACGACTGCGAGCCCGATCCCGGCGGGGATGGCCACGCCGTCCGACGTCAGCATGTTGTAGGCCACGGGCAGCGCCATGATCTGCGTGATGACGGCAGGCCCGCGGCTCCAGCTCCGCCGGGCGAACAGGCCGCGCGCGGCCAGCAGCGGCAGCAGCGCCAGCACGATCAGTGTGACCCCGCCGGTGACGGACTGCTGCCGGTCGTCCGGCTCGCCCGCGAGGCCGAGCACCAGCAGCCAGACGCCGCCGACGACCAGCGCGAGCCCCTCCAGCGCGGCGAGAACCGCGGCGTACGTCAGACGGCGCGGACGGACGCCGGTGTCGTCGGGGCCGGTGACGGGGGTCTGCTCGCTGCTCACCCCTGCAGGGTAGCCGCCGAAGGGGAGCCGTCCCGTGGCGAGGTTCACGCCCGGGCCGTCCACAGGGCGGCACCTCGGTCTGGGCCGGGTACCGCTCAGTAGGTACCCTGCACGTCATGCGTGCACTTCTCGTGGTCAACCCGGCGGCAACCACCACCAGTGCGCGCACGCGCGACGTGCTGATCCACGCGCTCGCCAGTGAGATGAAACTCGACGCGGTGACCACGGAGTACCGGGGTCACGCCCGGGACCTGGGCCGGCAGGCGGCGGAGAGCGGCGAGGTCGACCTGGTGGTCGCCCTGGGCGGCGACGGCACGGTGAACGAGGTGGTCAACGGCCTGCTGCACGCGGGACCCGATCCGGAGCACCTGCCCGGTCTCGCCGTGGTTCCCGGCGGCTCCACCAACGTCTTCGCCCGCGCCCTCGGTCTGCCCAACCAGCCCGTGGAGGCGACCGGTGCGCTGCTGGACGCGCTGCGCGAGGGCCGGGAGCGGACGGTGGGCCTGGGGCTGACCTCGGGCACGCCGGGCACCGAGGACGAGGCGGTGCCCGCCCGCTGGTTCACCTTCAACGCGGGGCTGGGCTTCGACGCCGGCGTGGTCGGCCGGGTGGAGCAGCAGCGGGAGCGCGGCCGGCGGTCGACGCACGCGCTGTACATGCGCCAGGTGGTGCGTCAGCTGCTGGGCGACCCGCACCGCCGCAACGGCGTGATCACGCTGGACCTCGAGGGCGAGGAGCCGGTCGAGGACCTGGTGCTGTCCATAGTCTCGAACACTTCGCCGTGGACGTTCCTCGGCAACCGTCCGATCTACGCCTCGCCCCAGGCGTCGTTCGACACCGGACTCGATCTCTTCGGTCTCACCCGGATGTCGACCCCCGCGGTTGCCCGGTATGGCACGCAGTTGCTCACTTCGTCCCCGGAGCGCGGCCCCCACGGCAAGCACGCCGTGACGCGACACGATCTGACACGCTTCACCTTGCATTCGAAGGTGCCGCTGCCCCTTCAGATGGATGGTGACCACCTGGGGCTGCGTACCAGCGTGACGTTCACAGGCGTTCGCCGTGCACTGCGTGTGATTGTGTGAGCAGAAAGGGCCAAAGTCCTTTCAGTCGAACGTTTAGGCCAGGGTCCACCCCATGGAAGTACGGCTGTGACCTAGTCGACACCGAAGAATCAAAAAAAACTTTCCGGAAGGGGTTGTATCCGCCGCCGAGGTTTGCGAGTCTCTTCTTGGCGATCGGGACGGCCCGCAACACCGGCCTCCACAGATCACCGGAACCCCTCTTCAAACCCAAGGACCACGCCAGGCACCCTGGCGGTCGGCCCTTCACTTGTTGGGGGATTCGTGAAAGCGTTCACATTCACAAGCACCTGCAGTAATACCAAGGAGAGGTAGCAGCCATGGACTGGCGTCACAACGCCGTTTGCCGCGAGGAAGACCCCGAGCTCTTCTTCCCCATCGGCAACACCGGTCCCGCGCTGCTGCAGATCGAGGAAGCCAAGGCCGTCTGCCGCCGCTGCCCGGTGATCGAGCAGTGCCTGCAGTGGGCGCTCGAGTCCGGTCAGGACTCCGGCGTCTGGGGTGGTCTCAGCGAGGACGAGCGTCGCGCGATGAAGCGCCGCGCTGCCCGCAACCGGGCGCGTCAGGCCTCCGCCTGACGACCCCGCCCCAGCAAACAGCCTGAGCTTGGCGGCGCGTGTGTGCCCGTCCGGATGACTCCGTGGACGGCGCACACGCATCTCCCGCCCCGAGCCGCAGCGCGAAGTTCCCCCGACGCCCGTCCCGATCGGGCAGGGGAAGCGAGGAACGAGCATCAGCCCCGGACCGTGGTCCGGGGTCTTTTGCTGTTCCGGGGCCCGTCACCGTCCTGAGAGGGCCCGGGCGCGCCGGGCCCCGGCGGTCAGGAGTCCGCCTGCACCGGGATGTCGAGAATCACGCGGGTCCCACGCTCCGGCGCCGGGACCATGTCGAAGGTGCCACCCAACTCCCCCTCCACCAGCGTCCGTACGATCTGCAGGCCCAGGTTGCCCGCGGTGTGCGGGTCGAAGCCCTCGGGCAGGCCCACACCGTCGTCCTGCACGGTGACCAGCAGGCGCGCCTCCCGTGAGGTGCCGCCGCGCACCGCGGACACCTCGACGGTGCCGGTCTCGCCCTCGCGGAAGCCGTGCTCCAGCGCGTTCTGCAGCACTTCGGTCAGCACCATCGACAGGGGCGTGGCCACCTCGGCGTCGAGTATCCCGAAGCGGCCCGAGCGCCGGCCGGTGACCTTGCCCGGGGAGATTTCGGCGACCATGGCGAGCACCCGGTCGGCGATCTCGTCGAACTCCACGCGCTCGTCCAGGTTCTGGGACAGCGTCTCGTGGACGATGGCGATGGAGCCGACCCGCCGCACCGCCTCCTCCAGCGCCGCCCGTCCGCGCTCCGACCCGATCCGGCGGGCCTGCAGTCGCAACAGGGCGGCCACGGTCTGGAGGTTGTTCTTCACCCGGTGGTGGATCTCCCGGATGGTGGCGTCCTTGGTAATCAACTCGCGTTCCCGGCGGCGCAGTTCGGTCACGTCCCGGAGCAGCACCAGGGAGCCGATGCGGGTGCCCTTCGGCTTCAGCGGGATGGCGCGGAACTGGATGACGCCGTCGTCGGACTCGATCTCGAACTCGCGGGGCGCCCAGCCGCTCGCGACCTTCGCCAGCGCCTCGTCCACCGGCCCGCGCGAGGGGGCCAGTTCGGCGGTGGTTTGTCCGAGGTGATGGCCCACCAGGTCCGCGGCCAGGCCGAGGCGGTGGTAGGCGGACAGGGCGTTGGGCGAGGCGTACTGGACGACCCCGTCGGCGTCGACCCGGATCAGACCGTCGCCGACGCGCGGCGAGGCGTCCATCTCCAACTGCTGGTTGGCGAACGGGAAGGCGCCGGCCGCGATCATCTGGGCCAGGTCCGAGGCGCTCTGCAGATACGTGAGCTCCAGCCGGCTCGGGGTGCGCACGGTGAGCAGGTTGGTGTTGCGCGCGATGACGCCGAGGACCCGTCCCTCACGCCGTACGGGAATGGACTCGACGCGGACCGGGACCTCCTCGCGCCACTCCGGGTCGCCCTCGCGCACGATGCGGCCCTCGTCCAGGGCCACGTCCAGCATGGGCCGGCGGCCGCGCGGGACCAGATGGCCGACCATGTCGTCCTGGTAGGAGGTCGGGCCGGTGTTGGGCCGCATCTGCGCGACGGAGACGTAGCGCGTGCCGTCGCGGGTGGGGACCCACAGGACCAGGTCGGCGAAGGAGAGGTCGGAGAGCAGCTGCCACTCCGAGACCAGCAGGTGGAGCCACTCGAGGTCGGTGTCGTCGAGGGCGGTGTGCTGGCGTACGAGTTCGTTCATGGAGGGCACGTCAGCGAGCGTACCTGTGGGTTCGTGACCTCTGGAAACACCCGCGGGCCGCGGCGCCTGGGAGGGACCCTCAACCCTCCCGGCACCGCAGCCCGGAGCAATATCGGCCGGTGGGGTGTGCGGTCCCGGTCGGCCGAAGGATGAGGAGCCGGGGCAGTCAGGGCAGAGAGCCTCGGATCCTCGGTCCGCCTTCCTGTGCGGGGAAGGCAGGTCTGTGTGTCCTGCTACGCATTGTGGACTAGACCACTGCGCCTGTAAATGCGTCGTACGGCGTTCTTCGACGGTCGCCCCGCGCCCTGGCGGACGCAGACGGGTCCACCACGCAGCCTAACCCGACGGGAGTCCGTGCGGGGCCGGTCGGACGCCACGATTTCGGGGCACCCGGGCGCGGGGGGCGGTTCGGGCCCGGGTACCGGTTTCGCCTCGGCGGACGGACGGCCCTCTGCTAGATTGAGATTGGTCTAAACCACATGGCCCCGGCGTCCCGGGGCCCGTCCCAGTCGAGTCCACCGGAAGATCGGCAGGCCCAAGTGGAAGTAGTCATCGTTGCGGACGCCAAGGCGGGTGGCGAGCTCGTCGCCGAGGCCATGGCACAGCTGCTGCGGCGCAAGCCCGACGCCCTCCTCGGCGTGGCGACCGGTTCCACGCCGCTGCCCGTCTACGAGGCGCTGGCCGCGAGGGTCCGCTCCGGTGCCGTGGACACCTCCAGGGCGCGGGTGGCCCAGCTCGACGAGTACGTGGGGCTGCCCGCCGACCACCCGGAGTCCTACCGCTCCGTGGTGAAGCGCGAGGTCCTCGAACAGCTGGGCATTCCCATGGACGCCTTCCTCGGCCCCGACGGCACCGCCGAGGACGTGCAGGCCGCGTGCGAGCGCTACGACCGTGAGCTGGCCGAGGCCGGCGGCGTGGACCTCCAGCTGCTCGGCATCGGCACCGACGGGCACATCGGCTTCAACGAGCCGTGCTCGTCACTCGCCTCGCGCACCCGGATCAAGACGCTGACCGAGCAGACCCGGGTGGACAACGCCCGCTTCTTCGACGGCGACATCGGCCAGGTGCCGCACCACGTCATCACCCAGGGCATCGGCACCATCCTGGAGGCCCGGCACCTGGTGCTGCTGGCCACCGGCGAGGGCAAGGCGGACGCGGTCGCCGCCACCGTCGAGGGTCCGGTCGCCGCGGTGTGCCCGGCGTCCGCGCTCCAGCTGCACCCGCACGCCACCGTGGTGATCGACGAGGCCGCCGCCTCAAAGCTGAAGCTCGCCGACTACTTCCGCCACACCTACGCCAACAAGCCGGACTGGCAGGGCCTCTGACCACTGCCCGTGGTCTGGACCATCACTGGTCACAGGGGTATACAAAAGGGATCACGGAGCGCGCGAGGGGCCCGCCCCCGCCCGGAGCCGTGCCACGATGTCAGCCGCGGCCGACGGTCTGTCGGCCGCTTCGGCAGCCGGAGCCGGGAAGGCAGAGCATGAGCACCGACGTCAGCAGTGCGGAGAACGAGGGTGGGACCGCGGTCCGTACGGCGCGCGTGCCCAAGTACTACCGGCTGAAGAAGCACCTGCTCGACATGACCGAGACCGCGCCCCCCGGCACGCCGGTCCCGCCCGAGCGCACGCTGGCGGCCGAGTTCGACACCTCCCGCACCACCGTGCGCCAGGCCCTCCAGGAACTGGTGGTCGAGGGCCGTCTGGAGCGCATCCAGGGCAAGGGGACCTTCGTCGCCAAGCCCAAGGTGTCCCAGGCGCTCCAGCTCACCTCGTACACCGAGGACATGCGCGCGCAGGGTCTGGAGCCGACCTCGCAGCTCCTCGACCTCGGGTACATCACGGCCGACGACCGGCTGGCCGGCCTGCTCGACATCACCGCCGGCGGCCGCGTGCTGCGCATCGAGCGGCTGCGCATGGCCAACGGGGAGCCCATGGCCATCGAGACCACCCACCTAAGCGCCAAGCGCTTCCCGGCTCTGCGCCGCAGCCTGACCAAGTACACCTCCCTCTACACGGCCCTCGCCGAGGTGTACGACGTCCATCTCGCGGAGGCCGAGGAGACCATCGAGACGTCCCTGGCCACGCCGCGCGAGGCGGGCCTGCTCGGCACCGACGTGGGCCTGCCGATGCTGATGCTGTCCCGGCACTCGCTGGACCGGGACGGGCAGCCCGTGGAGTGGGTGCGGTCGGTGTACCGGGGCGACCGGTACAAGTTCGTCGCGCGCCTCAAGCGCCCCCAGGACTGAGCCCGGCGCGCCCTCAGGACTGAGCCCGGCAGGCCCCGGAACTGAGCCCGGCAGGCCGCAGCACGGCCCGCTGTGCGACCGCATATCCCGACAGACCGGGTGGTTGACAGGATTTTCGTTGCTGTTGCCTTGCGGTTGCGCTGCTGCTGCATACCGCCCCTCTTACGGGGGGTTACGACCGCCCCGCGCCCTCACCTACATTGCCGCGAGCCAACGTCGGCGATCAGTGAGGGGACGGGAGCCGTCTGATGTCGCAAACCCCGCGAACAACACCAGGGCCGGTGGTGACGCCCATGCGCGTCGTCATCGGCGTCTGTCTGCTCGCACCATTCGTCGCCATGCTGTGGGTCGGGTCCTACGCCAAGACCGACCCGGTGTTCATCGGCATCCCGTTCTTCTACTGGTACCAGATGCTGTGGGTGCTGATCTCGACCGCGCTGACGATGATCGCGTACAAGCTCTGGCAGCGTGACCAGCGCGCCCGCTCGGCCGCGAAGGGCGGTGCGGAGCAGTGAACGACGGCGTGAACGGCGTGGCACTCGCCGTCTTCATCTTCTTCTTCGTGCTCGTCACCGTGATGGGCTTCCTGGCCGCGCGCTGGCGCAAGGCGGCGAACGAGCACACCCTCGACGAATGGGGCCTGGGCGGGCGGTCGTTCGGCACCTGGGTCACCTGGTTCCTGCTCGGCGGCGACCTGTACACCGCGTACACCTTCGTGGCCGTCCCGGCGGCGATCTACGCGGCCGGCGCGGCCGGCTTCTTCGCGGTGCCGTACACGATCCTCGTGTACCCGCTGATCTTCACGTTCCTGCCCCGGCTGTGGTCGGTGTCGCACAAGCACGGCTATGTGACGACCTCGGACTTCGTGCGCGGCCGGTTCGGCTCGAAGGGGCTGTCGCTGGCCGTCGCGGTCACCGGCATCCTGGCGACGATGCCGTACATCGCGCTGCAACTGGTGGGCATCCAGGCCGTGCTGGACGTGATGGGCGTCGGCGGCGGAGAGAACACCAACTGGTTCATCAAGGACCTGCCGCTGCTCCTCGCCTTCGGTGTGCTGGCCGCGTACACCTACTCGTCGGGGCTGCGGGCGCCCGCGCTGATCGCGTTCGTCAAGGACACGCTGATCTACATCGTGATCGCGGTGGCGATCATCTACATCCCGATCAAGCTGGGCGGGTTCGACGAGATCTTCGCGTCCGCGCAGGAGGCGTACAGCGAGACCAACCCGGCCACGGGTGCCCCGCGCGGCGCCCTGGTGCCGGGCGAGGCGGGCCAGTGGACGTACGCCACGCTGGCGCTGGGCTCGGCGCTCGCGCTGTTCATGTACCCGCACTCGATCACCGCGACGCTGTCCTCGCGCAGCCGTGAGGTGATCCGCCGCAACACCACGATCCTGCCGCTGTACTCGCTGATGCTGGGCCTGCTGGCGCTGCTCGGATTCATGGCGATCGCGGCCGGGGTGAAGGTGCAGAACGGCCAGCTGGCCATCCCGCAGCTGTTCGAGAACATGTTCCCGGACTGGTTCGCCGGTGTGGCCTTCGCGGCGATCGGCATCGGCGCGCTGGTGCCGGCGGCGATCATGTCGATCGCGGCGGCGAACCTGTTCACCCGCAACATCTACAAGGACTTCATCAAGCCCGACGCGACGCCCAAGCAGGAGACCGCCGTCTCCAAGGCCGTGTCGCTGCTGGTGAAGGTGGGCGCGCTGGCCTTCGTGCTGACCATGGACAAGACGGTCGCCATCAACTTCCAGCTGCTCGGCGGCATCTGGATCCTGCAGACCTTCCCGGCGCTGGTGGGCGGCCTGTTCACCCGCTGGTTCCACCGCTGGGCGCTGATCGGCGGCTGGGCGGTCGGCATGATCTACGGCACGGTAGCCGCGTACGGGGTGGCGTCGCCGACGCAGAAGCACTTCGGCGGCTCCGCCAAGGAGATCCCGGGCATCGGGGAGATCGGCTACATCGGCCTCACCGCCTTCGTGATCAACGTGCTGGTCACGGTCGTCCTGACCTTCGTCATGCGGGCGGTCAAGGCGCCGGAGGGCGTCGACGAGACCGAGCCGCGGGACTACACGGCGGACGCCGGCGACCCGGGCGTGCAGGTGGAGCTTCCGCCGGCCACGGCGGACAGCAAGCACTGACGACGTTCACGCACAGGACAGCGGGCCGCCGGTGGAAAACCGGCGGCCCGCTGTCGTCCCCGTGCGGCAGACTCCCCCGCATGGACATCGTCATCCGGCCGGCGGCGCCCGGCGAGCACGCGGAGCTCGGTGAGATCACCGCGCAGGCCTATCTCGGCGACGGGCTGCTGGACTTCGGGGAGTCCGACGCCTACCTGGGCGAGCTGCGGGACGTGGGCAGACGGGCGGCGGCCGCCGAGGTCCTGGTCGCCGTGGCGGACGGCACGCTGCTGGGCGGGGTGACGTTCGTGCCGGGCCCCGGGCCCATGGCCGACATCGCGGAGCCCGGCGAGGCGGAGATACGGATGCTGGCCGTCTCCCCCGCCCACCGCGGCCGGGGCGCCGGCGAGGCGCTGGTGCGCGCCTGCGCCGACCGGGCGCGGGCGCTCGGCCGCACGCGGATGGTGCTGTCCACGCAGCGCACGATGCACTCCGCGCACCGGGTGTACGAGCGGCTGGGCTTCACGCGAGCCCCCGGGCGGGACTGGAACCCGCTGCCGGAGCTGGACGACATCATGCTGCTCGTCTACGAACTGACGCTCTGACGGCTGGGCACAGCCCTTCCGTCCGGCCCCACCATAACTCCAACGCGACACAACATATGGGTCCGTCGGCGACACCCGGCACAAGATGTATGCTCATGCTCGCTGTCGTCGCAGGGGAATCCGGTGCGAATCCGGAACTGTCCCGCAACGGTGTACCCATGCCTGCCCACGGGCGCGCACGGGAGTCAGTCCGAGGACCTGCCGACAGTGCGCCCGGCCCTTCCGGTCCGGGTGCCCTGACGTCCGGGCCTCGCGGAATGGGCCGGTGGACGCGACGCCGCGTGCGTTCGTGTGCTGCCCCCTGCGCTCCTCGAGGCCCCTGTGCCGAGCGAGGGAGAGCCACACGTGACCATCGCGCCAGCCGATCCGGCTTCAGCGACCCGCGTGACCGAGGAGAGCGACGGCCCCGGGGCCGCGCTGCTGCGGACCCTGACCCAGCTGACCGCCGACCTGCCCGACGCCGACGCCGGCCGGGTTGCCGCCGCCGCGCTGCGCGGCCGGTCAGCCGCCGCCGACGAGGCGGAGCTGCGGGACCTGGCCACCGAGGCGGCGGCCGGACTGATCTCCGAGGACCCCGCGTACTCCCGGCTCGCCGCCCGGCTGCTCACCCTCGGCATCCGCGCCGAGGCCGCCTCGCAGGGTGTCACCTCGTTCACCGGCTCGGTGGCCGCCGGTCACCGGGAAGGCCTGATCGGCGACCGCACGGCCGCGTTCATCCGGCTCCACGCGGCCCGTCTGGACGCGCTGGTCGACACGGACGCCGACGACCGGTTCGGCTACTTCGGCCTGCGCACCCTGCACAGCCGCTACCTGCTGCGCCACCCGGTCACCCGCAAGGTCGTCGAGACGCCCCAGCACTTCCTGCTGCGGGTCGCCTGCGGGCTCGCCGAGGACGAGAGCGGGCGGGCGCTGGAGGACGTCGCCGCACTGTACGGGCTGATGAGCCGGCTGGACTACCTGCCCTCCTCCCCCACGCTGTTCAACTCCGGCACCCGCCACCCGCAGATGTCGTCCTGCTACCTCCTGGACTCCCCCAAGGACGAGCTGGACTCCCTCTACGAGCGCTACCACCAGGTCGCACGCCTGTCGAAGCACGCCGGCGGCATCGGCCTGTCCTTCTCCCGGGTCCGCGCCCGGGGTTCGCTGATCCGCGGCACCAACGGGCACTCCAACGGCATCGTCCCGTTCCTGAAGACGCTGGACGCCTCGGTCGCCGCCGTGAACCAGGGCGGCCGGCGCAAGGGCGCCGCCGCGGTCTACCTGGAGACCTGGCACGCGGACATCGAGGAGTTCCTCGAGCTGCGCGACAACACCGGTGAGGACGCCCGCCGTACGCACAACCTGAACCTGGCGCACTGGGTGCCGGACGAGTTCATGCGCCGGGTCGCCGACGACGCGCAGTGGTCGCTGTTCTCCCCGGTGGACGTGCCCGAGCTGGTCGACCTGTGGGGCGAGGAGTTCGACGCGGCCTACCGGGCCGCCGAGGCGAAGGGCCTGGCCCGCAGGACGCTTCCGGCACGCGAGCTGTACGGCCGGATGATGCGCGCCCTCGCGCAGACCGGCAACGGCTGGATGACGTTCAAGGACACCGCCAACCGCACCGCCAACCAGACCGCCGAGCCGGGCCACGTCGTCCACTCCTCCAACCTGTGCACGGAGATCCTGGAGGTCACCGACGACGGGGAGACGGCGGTCTGCAACCTCGGCTCGGTCAACCTCGCGGCATTCGCAGGCCCGGACGGCATGGACTGGGAGCGCCTGGACGCGGCGGTCCGCACCGCCGTGACGTTCCTGGACCGGGTGGTCGACATCAACTTCTACCCGACCGAGGAGGCATCCCGCTCCAACAGCCCCTGGCGCCCGGTGGGCTTGGGCGTGATGGGGCTGCAGGACGTGTTCTTCCGGCTGCGGATGCCGTTCGACTCCCCCGGGGCGAAGGCGCTCTCCACCCGGATCGCCGAGCGCATCATGCTCGCCGCGTACGAGACGTCCGCCGGTCTGGCCGAGCGGCACGGCCCGCTGCCCGCCTGGGAGAAGACCCGCACCGCGCGGGGCGTGCTGCACCCCGACCACTACGGCGTCGAGCTCGCCTGGCCGGAGCGCTGGGAGGCGCTGCGGACCCGGATCGCCGCGACGGGCCTGCGCAACGCGCTGCTGCTGGCGATCGCGCCCACCGCGACCATCGCGTCGATCGCGGGCGTGTACGAGTGCATCGAGCCGCAGGTGTCCAACCTGTTCAAACGCGAGACGCTGTCCGGGGAGTTCCTCCAGGTCAACTCGTACCTGGTGGAGGACCTCAAGCGGCTCGGCGTGTGGGACGCGCGCACCCGTGAGGCGCTGCGCGAGGCGAACGGCTCGGTGCAGGACTTCGCCTGGATCCCCGAGGACGTACGGCGGCTGTACCGCACGGCGTGGGAGATCCCGCAGCGCGGCCTGATCGACATGGCCGCCGCCCGGACCCCGTTCCTGGACCAGGCGCAGTCGCTCAACCTGTTCCTGGAGACGCCGACCATCGGGAAGCTCTCCTCGATGTACGCCTACGCCTGGAAGCAAGGGCTGAAGACCACCTACTACCTGCGCTCCCGCCCGGCGACCCGGATCGCCCGCGCGGCCCGCGCCGCCGTCCCCGTCCAGCAGCCGGCCGACCCCGAGGCCGTCGCCTGCTCCCTCGAGAACCCCGAATCCTGCGAGGCCTGCCAGTGACCACCAGCACGACCAAGAACCTGCTCGACCCCGGCTTCGAGCTGACCCTGCGCCCCATGCGCTACCCGGACTTCTACGAGCGCTACCGGGACGCGATCAAGAACACGTGGCACGTCGAGGAGGTGGACCTGCACTCGGACGTCGCCGATCTGGCGAGGCTGACGCCCGAGGAGCAGCATCTGATCGGCCGGCTCGTGGCGTTCTTCGCCACCGGCGACTCGATCGTGGCGAACAACCTGGTGCTGACGCTGTACAAGCACATCAACTCGCCGGAGGCGCGGCTGTACCTGTCGCGGCAGCTGTTCGAGGAGGCCGTGCACGTCCAGTTCTACCTGACGCTGCTGGACACCTACCTGCCCGATCCGGACGACCGGGCGGCGGCCTTCGCGGCCGTGGAGAACATCCCGTCCATCCGGGAGAAGGCCGAGTTCTGCTTCCGGTGGATGGACTCGGTGGAGCAGATCGACCGGCTGGAGTCGCGGGCCGACCGGCGCCGCTTCCTGCTGAACCTGATCTGCTTCGCGGCCTGCATCGAAGGGCTGTTCTTCTACGGCGCGTTCGCCTACGTCTACTGGTTCCGCAGCCGGGGTCTGCTGCACGGGCTGGCGACCGGCACCAACTGGGTGTTCCGCGACGAGACGATGCACATGAGCTTCGCCTTCGACGTGGTGGACACCGTGCGCAAGGAGGAGCCGGAGCTGTTCGACGAGGAGCTGGGGCAGCAGGTCACCGACATGCTGCGCGAGGCCGTGGAGGCGGAGCTGCAGTTCGCCCGTGACCTGTGCGGGGAGGGGCTGCCCGGCATGAACACCGCGTCGATGCGGGAGTACCTGGAGTGTGTCGCCGACCAGCGTCTGGTGCGGCTGGGCTTCGCGCCGGTGTACGGCTCGGAGAACCCGTTCTCCTTCATGGAGCTGCAGGGCGTGCAGGAACTGACCAACTTCTTCGAGCGCCGTCCGTCCGCGTACCAGGTCGCCGTGGAGGGCACGGTCGACCTGGACGAGGACTTCTAGGGCCCGGGCCGGGGCCGTCTCACGCCGCCCGTGCGCGGCTGCGTGAGGCGGCCCGGTGCTCCGGGCGGGACGCGACCCGCGTGTCGGGCGGTTCGGTGACGGGCACCGCCTCCGCCCGCCGGATCTGCCGGTCGATGCGGCGGTCGCGCAGGATGCCGATCACGGCGGGCGCGACCATGAGGACGAACAGGCCGAGAACGGCCACCATCGCGATCAGTGCTTCTGTCTGCGTCGTGTTCATGGACACCACTGTGGCGCCGGACACTCCTGACCGGGAGCGGCAGGACTGCCGTACACCCTCGATTTACTGCCAACGACGAGGCACACTGGGTTCATGCTCCGGAATGTGGCGGCCGTCCTGCTCGACGGCGTGAATCCGTTCGAACTCGGCGTGGTCTGCGAGGTCTTCGGCATCGATCGCAGCGACGACGGGCTGCCGGTGTACGACTTCGCCGTCGCCTCGGCGGAGGGGGCCTCGGTCCGCACCAGCACCGGTTTCACGCTCCAGACCGAGCACAGCCCCGAGCGGCTGGAGACGGCCGACCTGATCACCGTGCCCGCCGGCGCCTCCTACGCCTCCCGGGAGTTCCCGCCCGAGATGCTGGACGCGCTGCGCCGGGCGGTGGACCGGGGCGCGCGGGTGCTGAGCGTGTGCTCCGGGGTGTTCGTGCTGGCCGCCGCCGGGCTGCTGGAGGGGCGGCGGGCGGCTGTGCACTGGAAGCACGCGGAGGAGCTGAGCCGCCGCTATCCGCATCTGACGGTCGAGCCCGACGTGCTCTACGTCGACGAGGACCCGGTGATCACCTCCGCGGGCACCGCCGCGGGCATCGACGCCTGTCTGCACCTGGTGCGCAAGGAGCAGGGCCCGGAGGTGGCCAACCGGATCGCCCGCCGGATGGTCGTGCCCCCGCACCGCGACGGCGGGCAGGCCCAGTACATCGAGCGTCCGCTGCCGGAGCCCGGGGGAGACTCGGTCGCCGGGGTGCTGGTTTGGATGGAGCAGCACCTCGACGAGGAGGTCACCGTCGAGCAGCTCGCCGCCCGCGCCCTCATGTCGCCGCGCACCTTCGCCCGCCGCTTCCAGCAGGAGACCGGCACCACTCCCTACCGCTGGCTCCTGCGTCAGCGGGTGCTGCTGGCCCAGCATCTGCTGGAGCGGACGGACGAGACGGTGGACGCGATCGCGGGCCGCACCGGCTTCGGCAACGCGGCCGCGCTGCGCCACCACTTCGTGCGCGCGGTGGGGACCACCCCGCAGTCCTACCGGCGCGCGTTCAGGGGCCCGGAGGCCGCCTGACCGCGCGCCGCACGGCGGGACGTCAGCGGGGCCGCGCCCGCAGCATCAGCCGGCGGGGCCGCAGCGTGATGCCGATGCGGGGCCGGGGGTCGGAGTCCGACGCGTGCTCGAAGCGGTACGCGTGGGCGACCACGGCGGTGATGAGCGTGAGCTCCGCCATGGAGAAGTGGTCGCTGGGGCACTTGCGGTTGCCCACGCTGAACGGGCTCATCGCGTACTTGGGCACGTCCTTGGACCGCTCCGGGAGCCAGCGGTCCGGGTCGAAGTCCTCGTGCCGCTCGTACGACCGCCGGTCGCGCTGGATCGCGAACGGGCTGTAGATGAGGTCCGCGCCCTTCGGAATGCGGTAACCGCCGAGTTCCGTGTCGGCGACCGCGCGGCGGGTCAATATCCATACGGCCGGATACAGCCGCAGGGTCTCCGTGACGACATTCGCGGTGTACGTCAGCTTCCGCACGTCGTCGAATGCGACACGGCGGTCGCCGACCACGGATTCCACCTCGTCGCGGATCTTGTCGCCGAGTTCCGGGTGTTCGGTGAGAACCAGGAGGAGCGACATGACCGTGGATCCGACGGTTTCCGCGCCGGGGGTCAGGATGGCGATGACCTGATCATGGATCTCCTGTTCCCCGATGGGGTCGCCATTGTCGTCCTTCGCCTCCAGCAAAGCCGTCAGCAAATCGTCCGGTTTTTGACCGCTCGCCCGCCGGTCGGCGACGATCTCGTCGACCAGGACATGCAAATCGGCCAGGGCCCGGTTGAATTCCCGATTGGCCGGAAGCGGAACCTTGTAGAGCGGCCCGAGCGGCACCACCATGCGCTGGTACATCCCCGCGAACAGGGTGGTGAGGTCGGCGCATATGCGATCGGCGCGGGCGTCCATGTAGCTGCCGCGCATCAGACAGCGGGCGGCCACCCGCACGGCCACGCGGAACGACTCGTACGTGATGTCCAGCACCCCGTCCGCGTCCCGCCAGCGCTCCACGAGCGCGTAGGACTCCTCCGCCATGATCGGGCCGTAGGCGGGGATCGCGTCGAGGCGGAACGCCGGCTGGATGGTGCGCCGCTGGCGGCGGTGCAGCGTGCCGTTGGCGGTGGCCACGCCCTCCTTGCCGAGCAGGCTCTCCAGCGACTCCCACAGGGGGCCGGCGATGATGTAGTCCGGGCTGAGCGCCACCGCCCCGGTGAGGGCGGGGGTGGTGACGGCGTAGACGGTCTTGGGACCCAGTTTCAGGCGCACCACGTCGCCGTGGTCGCGCAGCTGGGACAGGAAGGCCAGCGGGTCGCGCACCAGGCGCCAGCCGTGGCCGAGGAGCGGGACGGCGCCGCCCGCCACGGGCGGCTCGGCCGTCGCGGTGGCGTCCTCCGGGCGTACGGACTCGACGGTCATTTCTCACCTTCCGCTGCGTTGTCGACGTACGGGGGCGTGGACCGGTCGTCCCAGCTGTCGACCCGGTACCGGCCGGACTCGTGGTGGAACCAGTAGACGGAACTGAACCAGTTCCGCATGTTGCCGACGCAGGCGCGCACGGCGGCGCTCGTCTCCTTTCCTCCCACCGTCCCGTCGTCGAGCCGGTCGGCGAACCGTAATGCCTCCTGTTCCGCGTCCAGGAATTCGCTGATGCATTCCTCGACACGGCGCCGCACGTCGGCGATCGCCTCTTCGAGGGTCATTCCCTCGTGGGTGACGAGACTGATCCCGAGATTGTGCACCTCGTTTCCGGCGATTTCCTTGGGAAGCGAGCAGAGGTCGTTGTACCAGGCGGCGAATTCCTGACTGAGCAGCGCCGGTTTCCGATAGGCCGGGTTCTTCCGCACCGCGTCCGGGAGTTCGCACCCCGCGCTCGGTTCCAGAAGGTCCGTCCAGATCCAGTGCGCGAACGTGAGCCGGCGCAGCTCGAGGTATTCCTCGACGGTCGGGACGATGCCCTCGGTGCGGTTGTGGAACTCCCGGTCGTACGCCTCGATCACGGCGTGGAAGTGGCGGGCGAACCGCGCGTTCCAGGTGTCCGGAAGGAACGCGTGGAGCCGCCGCACGCTGTCGGCGAGGCCCGCGACCACGGGGTCCTGGTGACCCAGGTGGTCACCGGGGCGGTCGAGGGCGTTGTGCAGCAGGTCCTTCAGCCGCCGCCAGGCGTCGGGCCGGCCGTGCACGATGTCGCGATCGTGACGGTCGTCCCAGACGAAGAACCAGGCGCTGTAGTCCGCTATGGCCTGGAGGACCTCGTCGGGCGCGCCGATGTAGTAGCCCGCCATGAGGTCCGTGTAGCACAGGCCGTCGGCATATTCCTCCACCTTGTCCGGCGTCATGAGCCGCTTTTCGAGCAGCCATGCCCGGGTCTCCCTCTGGAGCTTCGGCCAATACGGGTGGAGTTGCCGGGGAAACGCCGCCTCGATCACCGGAAGAGACAGCGCCGGTGGAACTGCGATGGTGGTCGGTGTCGATGTGGAGCCGTGTGACAAAGCATGCACGAACATTCCCCTCTCAGCCGCCAGTTGAGCGCCCGCCCCCCGAGCCGGGCGTACGCCGTGCGTATCCCCGTACCTCCATTCAGCACCACAACTGACCGTTCTGGGAACGGATTTGCTTCTTTCACTACCTTTGGATGCGCACAGACGAACGGCGCCCGTCCGGGATGTGCCGGATCGGGCGCCGTGCGCGTGATGTGAAGGGAACCGTGCAGGCGGTCAGTCGTTGGCGACCACGGGGTAGCGCGGCTCGTTCTCGGCCATCTGCTTCAGCGCGGCCTTGCGCTCGCGCTTCGACAGACGGTCGATGTACAGGTAGCCGTACAGGTGGTCCGTCTCGTGCTGGAGGCAGCGCGCGAAGTACCCCGTGCCGCGTACCCGGACCGGGTTGCCCTTCTCGTCCTGACCGGTCACCTCGGCGTAGTCGGGCCGGGCCAGCGGCGCGTACGCGGTGGGCACCGACAGGCAGCCCTCGCTGCTGTCGTCCAGCCGGCGCCGCTCGGCGGGCAGTTCGACCAGCTTGGGGTTGCAGATGACGCCGACGTGGCGCACGCCCTCGTCGTCGGGGCAGTCGTAGACGAAGACCTTCAGGTCGACACCGATCTGGTTGGCGGCCAGACCCACGCCCTCGGCGGTGCGCTGGCTGGCGAACATGTCGGCGACGAGCTGCTGGAACTCCTCGCCGAAGTCCGTGACGTCCTTGCACTCCTTGTGCAGCACCGGGTTGCCGACCACGGTGATCGGGCGCGAGGTGCCGCGCTCCCGCCACTCCGCCTCGCGCTTCTCGCAGTCCTCCGTGTCGATGACGTAGCCCTCGTCGTCGACGGGGAGCACGCCCGCGTGCTGCTGATCGGTGTCCTGCTGAGCCATGACCGACGTGTGCCTTCCTGAGATGACCGAGAGTGCTGTGACAAGGGTAAGTGCAGCGCCCCCGTCAGGGGCGCGGGACAGTATCGATATGCGGCTCCGCCGCGTGGGCGCGACCAGCCACAGCCGGCCCGCACCCGACGACGGTGGCTAACAGACCTCTTCGAGATCCCGCCAGTCCCGGGAGTCCGGACTGTCGGCAACCCACCCGTCCAGCAGCCCCCGGACCAAAGACGCGGGCGCGGCGATCCCGCACTCCCTCTCCGGCACCCACAGCTGCCCGTCCGTCCGGTGCCCCAGGGGCCCGGGATGCCCCGGCTCGCTGTGATCGTGAGGGTCGAGATGCTCACCGTCACCCTCGTCCGACGGCATCCGCGACTCCGAGCACATCCGGCACAGCAGCCGCACCGACGACGACCAGTCCTCGGCCGCGAACCCGGCGTCGGAGGCGAGCTGTTCCATCGCGTCCCGGTCGGCCTCGGACGCGGCCTCCAGCAGCACCACCCAGGTGGGCACCGGCGAGGGCGCCCACAACTCGATCTCGTCGAACACCGGGTAGGTGTGCCCGGCGGCGGTGCTCCGCTCACCGTGCGGCACCCCGTCGTGCAGGACGACCTCGCCCCAGCGGCGCCCGGAGGACGGCAGGGGGATGGACAGCACCTCGATGCGGGCGGGATCGAGCCGCCGCCCCCAGACCACTTCGGCCTCCCCCTCCGGGGACAGCCGTACGGCCGCGCTGCCCAGGTCCATGCCGAGGGGCTCGCCCGAGTCGGTCGCGGGTCCCGGCACCTTGAGCCCGTACGCCTGCCAGGCGCGGCGGGCCAGCGGCCAGTCCTGGAGGGCGGTGGCGGAGATGCCCACGTTCCACCAGTCCGGCGCCCCGGTGTCGCGGTCGAGCAGGGCGACGGCGCGCAGTCCGGCCGCACGCGCCTGCTCCCAGTCGTGGCGGAACTTGTGCAGCAGCGCGAGGTTGAACCAGGACTCCGACAGCCAGGGCTCCAGATCGGCGGCCCGGGTCAGCAGCGCGCCCGCGTCCTCGTACCGGCCGTCGCCGATGAGCGTGAACGCGCGGTCGGTGGCCTGCCGCCAGGAGGCGGAGGGCCGGTGACGTCCCTTGCCGAAGATCCTCACGATTCCCGCCTGCCAGTTCCGTTCGGTGGGCCGGCCGCAGCGATCGGCACCCCCGGACACCCTCTCCTTCGCATCCAACCACGTACGGCCGCGAGGGCGCTCATTACCCATGGGTTACCCAGCTCGGCCGGGAACCAGACCGCCCTGTCCGCCCTCTCACCACGACCGGTCCACCTGCTCACGCGTCCCCTCCGTGTCCCGGGACAGAACCCTGGCCAGGGCATCGACGACCTCCGGCGCGTACTCCCCGGCGGCCTTGAGCCGCAGTTCCTCCAGCGCGGTCAGCGGCCCTCCGGGCCCTCCTTCCCTGCACTTCTCGTCGTACGCGTTCACCACCCGGACGATACGGGCGGCGAGCGGCTGCTCGGCGTGCGGGTCGGCCTGGCGTTCGACGATCCCGGCGACCCGGGGGTCCACCCCGGTCTGCCGCACCACCGCGCCGCCCAGGAGGGCGATCCGGCGCTGCTCGGCGGGCGGCAGTCCGGCGGTGGCGCCCTCGGGCACCGGGTCGACGAGGCTGAGCTGCCCGATGTCGTGCATCAGCGCCGCGTATTCCAGCACGGTCAGCTCCGGCTCCGTCAGCCCGAGGTCCCGGCCCACCGCCTGGCTGAGCGCGGCGACCCGGCGCGAGTGCCCGTGCGGGGTACAGCCGGCGATCTCGGTGGCGCGCGCCAGGGACGCGATGGTCTGCCGGTAGGTGGCGCGCACCGCCGTGTACCTCCGGTGGGACAGCTGCGCGAGCAGCAGCGGCACGGAGAACACGGGCAGCGCCCACAGCCCCACGACCGCCGCGCCCAGTGCCATCACCGCGCCGGTGGCGACGACGGCGGCGCCGATGCCGGGTACGGCCCGCAGTTCGTCGCGCAGCAGCGGCGGGAAGGGCCAGCCGGTGCGGGAGTGGGCCAGCGCGGCGGCGAGCACCGCGTCGCACAGCGCGGTCAGGGTCAGCAGGACGAGCAGCAGCAGCGCGTGTCCCGGCCCGCTGAAGTCGTCGAACGCGCCCCGGGCGTGCAGCGGGTGGAAGCACACGGCGACGAAGCCGACGGTCAGCACCCTGCGGGTCACCGGGTCCAGGGCGGGCCCGTCACCACGTCCGACGTGCGGGACGCTGCCGAGCAGCGACGCGGCGAGCACCACGGTGACGACCTGGGCGGCGCCGTGCCCGGCGGGCCGCCCCCCGACCTCGCCGAGCAGCGCGTACGCCAGCGCGCCGGCCGCGGCCACCGGCGCGGGCTCGCGGATGCCCCGGCCGCCCCGCCGGGTGAGCTCGCCGACCGCGACGAGCGTGCCGAAGACGAGGGCGGTTGAGCGGTCGTCGACGCCGTGGTACAGCGTCGTGCCCAGCGACCCGACCGCGAGGACGGCGGCGCACAGATGCACGACGGTGTGCAGCGGGACGGTGCGCGAGCGGGGCCTCACCGGCGCGCCCCGGGACGGCCGGTGACGTGTCCGGCAGGACCGGGCACGGCCGTCCGCCGCGGCTCGTCGGCGGTCACCGCGGGGTGCCAGCCGGTGCGGCCGATCGCGGTGACGAGCGCCTTCACCATCCGCGGGTCGAAGTGCGTGCCCGCGCACCGCTCGAGCTCCTCCAGCGCCACGGGCACCGGGCGCGCCCTGCTGTAGCTGCGGGTGGAGGTCATCGCGTCGAAGGCGTCGGCGACCGCGACCACCCGCGCGGACTCCGGGATCTGACCACCCGCCAGCCCGTAGGGGTAGCCGGTGCCGTCGAGGCGCTCGTGGTGGTGCAGCACGGCGGCGCGGGCCTCGCCGAGGAAGGAGATGCCGCGCACCATCTCGTGTCCGTACTCGGGGTGCAGTTCGATGACCCGCCGCTCCTCGGGGGTGAGCGGGCCGTTCTTGGTGAGCAGCCGGGTGGGCACGCCGAGCTTGCCGACGTCGTGCAGGATGCCCGCGAACCGCAGCGTCTCGACCCGCTCGTCGTCCATGCCGAGTTCGCGCGCGATCAGCATGGAGGCTCGGCCGACGCGTTCGCTGTGGCCGCGCGTGTAGCCGTCCTTGATGTCGACGGCCTGCACCAGCGCGCGGATCGTGGCCTGGTGGGCGGCGCGCTCCCGGTGGTACTGGGCGAACGCCCACCACGAGACGCCCATCGGCAGCAGCACCAGCAGCGCCGCGACCGGCCCGTAGGGGCTGCGCCACAGCAGGGCCATCATCAGTCCGGCCAGGCCGTGCACGGTGAGCGGCGCCAGGGAGCCGAGGAACAGCCGCCACCAGGCGGCCACGGGACGGCTGCGCGGAAGACCGCCGGGGGCCGGCACCAGGACGCCGCCGTCCAGCAGGGTGAGGACGAGGCAGAACGCGAGCACCGCGGCGCCCGCCGTGGTGAGGGCGCCCGGCATGTCGCAGTGCGCCACGGCGTCCCGGCCACCGGTCTTGAGGTGGACCAGGCTGGCGGCCCACACGGCGAGGAGGAGCCGGCCCGTGCGCCACAGCCGGCGTGCGAGACGCGGGCCGTGCTCGACGGGGAGAAGCAGCGCCCCGGGCAGCGCGACGAGGGCGGCGGCGGTGGGCGGCAGCAGGAAGGCCCCGGCGAGCAGCACGGGGTGGAAGGTGCCGCCGGGGTGCGGTCCCGCGACGAGGCGCGACCGGGCGAGGCGCTCGCAGCCCGCGTACAGGGCGGCGAGCAGGACGACCGGCATCCAGGGGACGCGCGGGTCGGGCAGGGACGACAGCACCCCCGGCCGGGGAACGCCCGGCAGGGGGAGCAGACAGCACAGTCCCAGCAGGGTGACGCCGACGAGATACACCCGGGCCCGCGCCGGTAACGCCTCCATGAGCCCCTCCCCCGACCGTGCCGCGCGCCTTCCGTCGCCCGTCGGCATCTGGAGCCTAGGGCGGGCGAGGGCGCCACCGCGGGCGGACCGCCCGCGGATTAGCACAATCGGGTGACGCGGCCCCGGGGGTGGGGAGGTGTCAGGACTCCTGCGGAGCGGCCGTGACGTCCCGCTCGGGCACGTCCTGGCCGGAACGGATCAGCTCGATCCGGCCCATGACCTTCGAGCGCAGGTCGCCCGGCACGTCGTCCTGCCCGCAGCACCGCTTCACGAGCTTCTTGACCGCCTGCTCCAGCCCGTACTTCTCCAGGCAGGGCGAGCACTCCTCGAAGTGGTGCTCGAACTTCTGGCAGTCGGCATCCGGCATCTCACGGTCGAGGAACTCGTAGAGATGATCGAGGATTTCGCTGCAATCCGTCTCGTGCGGCTCTCCGCAGCTCATGACCCCGAGCCTTTCGCTTCGTTCGACTCTCCGGCACCGGCCGGGACCAGTCCGCGCTCGCGCGCGTAGTCCTCGAGCATGCCGCGCAGCTGGCGACGTCCCCGGTGAAGGCGGGACATCACCGTTCCGATGGGTGTCCCCATGATGTCGGCGATCTCCTTGTAGGCAAAGCCCTCGACATCGGCGAGATAGACCGCGATGCGGAACTCCTCCGGGATCGCCTGCAGGGCTTCCTTCACGTCCGAGTCCGGCAGGTGGTCCAGCGCCTGCGACTCGGCGGAGCGCAGACCCGTGGACATGTGCGACTCGGCGCGCGCGAGCTGCCAGTCCTCGATCTCCTCGGCCGCGGAGCGCTGGGGTTCGCGCTGCTTCTTGCGGTACGAGTTGATGAAGGTGTTGGTGAGGATCCGGTACAGCCACGCCTTGAGGTTGGTGCCCTCACGGAACTGGTGGAAGGACCCGTACGCCTTGGCGTAGGTCTCCTGCACCAGGTCCTCGGCGTCGGCCGGGTTGCGCGTCATGCGCAGCGCGGCCGAGTACATCTGGTCGAGGAACTCGAGCGCGTCCCGTTCGAAGCGCGCGCTGCGCTGCGCGGTCGACTCCGCGCGCGTGTCGCCCTGGCCCTCGGGCTGCTCCGCCTGGCCGTGTTCGGTCCCTGCGTCGGTACCGGGAACCGGACCCACCTCCTCAAGTGTCGTCGTGAGACCGAGACCGGCCTCACCCGAATCGGAGGATAGACGACGATCCGGTCCGCCCGCCGCCCGAATCGGGGCGGTCTTGGCCGCGTGCAGCACCGTCCAGTCGAGGTCGGCGCGGGCACTGCGGCTCGGGCAGAACGTGGAACCCATGCGGTGGACTTCCTCTCCTACGGCGGCGGTGCCGATACGACCGGCACGTACGCACCCCACAACAGCGGAGACGGTCCACGCATTCCCGGCGCCCGTCAGGCGAGGCCCGCCGTCCACCGCACGACCGCGTCCGTGATCACCCGGAGCGCCTCCTCCTGTGTGAGGTCCGCCCGCCTGGACACGGCGAAGCCGTGGTCGGCCCCCGCCACCTCCACCAGCTCGTGGTCTCCTTCGGGGAGCTCGGCGGGTTTCCCGAAGGGGTCGTTGCCGCCCTGGACGACGAGGGTGGGGACGCCCGCGCCGAGCAACTCCCCGGCGCGCGACTTCTCCGGCTTGCCCGGCGGGTGCAGCGGAAAGCTCAGCGCGAGCACGGCGTGCGCGCCCAGTTCGGCGGCGGTGCGGCAGGCGACGCGGGCGCCGGCGCTGCGCCCGCCGGAGATCACCGGCAGTCCTGGCCTCGTCAGCGCGGGCCAGACGCCGCGCCAGCCGGTGTCCAGGGTCTTCGGCGCCGGGGCGACCTTCTTGCCGGCCACCCGCCACGGCTGCTCGACGAGGGCGACGGTCACGCCGTGCGCAGGGAGGACGGCGGCGAGCGCGGCGAGGTCGCGGGCCTCGATGCCGCCGCCCGCGCCGTGGCTGGCGGCGAGGACGAGGCGCGGCCGCACGGCGTGGTGCCAGGTGATGCGGGCGTCGCCGGCGTCCGTGGTGATCGTTTCGGTGGTCATGTCGGACTCGGGGGTCGCTCCGGACTCGGGGGTCACGTCAGAAGAGTGTGCCCTCTTCCGGGGCGGCCAGCTCTGTCAGCAGCTCCGGACCGTTGTTGCGGACGTTGCTGACGGCGGTGGTGACCGGGTAGGCGCGCATCAGGCCGGGTTCCGGCGGGGCGAGCAGCCCGCGCAGGTCCTCGGGGTCGGTGCGGGAGGGGTCGAGCCAGGCGTCCCAGCGGTCCGGGGTGAGCATCAGCGGCATCCGCGGGTGGATCTCGGCCAGGGTGTGCGGTCCCTCCGCCGGGGCCACGGCCAGCGGGCTCGTCTCCGCCTCGGTGGTGATCACCGAGCAGGTCACCCACCAGGCCCGCGGGTGGTCGTCGGGCAGGGTGCGGTCGCGCCAGAACTCGTACAGCCCGGCCATCGCGAAGACCGAGCCGTCGGCCGGGGTGACGAAGTAGGGCTGCTTGCGGGGCCGCTTCTTCTTGCCCTCGACCTCCAGGTCGCGCTCCTGCTTGCCGGTGACCCACTCGTAGTAGCCGTCGGCGGGGAGGATGCAGCGGCGGGAGGTGAAGGCACGGCGGTACGACGGCTTCTCGTGGACGGTCTCCGCGCGCGCGTTGATCATCCGTGCGCCGCCCTCGGGGGTCTTGGACCAGGAGGGCACCAGTCCCCACTTCAGCGTGCGCAGCTGCCGAACCGGGCGGGGGTCGTCCGCGTCCTTCAGAGCACGGTCGAGGACGGCGTAGACCTCCTTGGTCGGCGCCACGTTGTAGTCGGGCTCCAGGCTCTCCTGCGGCTCCCACTTCTCGATCTCGAAGATCCCGGCGAGGTCCTCGGGCCTGCGACTCGCTGCATACCGTCCGCACATACGTGCAACACTGCCAGACTCCGCACGCGCACAGGGAGCGATCCGAAACACATGACGAGCATGGTCAGCACCGCTTCCGCGTCCCTCGCCTCCCTCTGGGACGAGGTCGCGGGCACCCAGCCCGACCCCGACCTGTGGGTGGTCGTCGCGACCCTGGTGGCGGCCCTCGCCGTGGTGGTGCCGCAGGCGCCCTGGCGGGTCGCGCGAAACGCGATCACCATCGCGCACGAGGGCGGGCACGGCCTGGTGGCGCTGCTCACCGGCCGCACCCTGACGGGTATACGCCTGCACTCCGACACCAGCGGCCTGACCGTCAGCCGCGGGAAGCCGACCGGCATCGGCATGATCCTCACGGCCGCCGCCGGCTACACCGCTCCCCCGCTGCTGGGCCTGGGCGGGGCCGCGCTGCTCGGCGCCGGGCGCATAACCCTGCTGCTGTGGCTGGCCACCGCGCTGCTGCTGGCGGTGCTGGTGATGATCCGCAACGTCTACGGTGCGGTGTCGGTGCTGGTCACGGGGGGCACGTTCGTGCTGGTGTCGTGGCTCGCGGGGCCGCAGGTGCAGGCGGCGTTCGCGTACGCAGTGGTGTGGTTCCTGCTGCTGGGCGGGGTGCGCCCGGCGTTCGAGCTCCAGGCCAAGCGGCGGCACGGGGGCGCCGGGGAATCGGACGCCGACCAGCTGTCCCGGCTGACGCACGTGCCGGCGGGCCTGTGGCTGTTCCTCTTCCACGCCGTGTCGGTGTGCTCGCTGCTGGGCGGAGGGCGCTGGCTGCTGGGTCTGTGACCGGGCCGGCCGGCGGGCGACCGTGCCGTGTTCCGCCGGGCGGGCACGGAACGGCCGGGCTCCTCACCTCCTTATAAAGTGGCCCCATGGCCCCGAATCCCACGCACACCGCCCTCTGGCCCGCCCCGCACGCGAGCGGAGCCGTCGACGCGACGGTCCACGTGCCCGGGTCCAAGTCGGTCACCAACCGCGCTCTCGTCCTCGCCGCCCTCGCCTCCGAGCCGGGCTGGCTGCGCCGCCCCCTGCGCTCGCGCGACACGCTGCTGATGGCGGGCGGGCTGCGCGCGATGGGCGTGGAGATCGAGGAGGGCGTCGGTCCCGACGGTACGGGCGAGGCCTGGCGCGTGGTGCCGGCCGGTCTGCGCGGTCCGGCCGCCGTGGACGTGGGCAACGCCGGCACGGTGATGCGCTTCCTGCCCCCGGTGGCGACCCTGGCGGACGGCCCGGTGCGCTTCGACGGCGACCCGCGGTCCTACGAGCGTCCCCTGAACGGCGTCATCGACGCGCTGCGCCGGCTGGGCGCCCGGATCGACGACGACGAGCGGGGCGCGCTGCCGATGACGGTGCACGGCGGGGGCGCGCTGGACGGCGGCACGGTCGAGGTGGACGCGTCCTCGTCGTCGCAGTTCGTCAGTGCCCTGCTGCTGTCGGCGCCGCGCTTCAACCAGGGTGTGGAGGTGCGGCACACCGGCGCGACGCTGCCGTCGATGCCGCACATCCGGATGACGGTCGACATGCTCCGCGCGGTCGGCGCCCAGGTCGACACCCCCGAGTCGGGCGGCGAGCCGAACGTCTGGCGGGTCACCCCGGGCGCCCTGCTCGGCCGGGACCTGACGATCGAGCCGGACCTGTCCAACGCGCAGCCGTTCCTCGCGGCCGCGCTGATCACCGGCGGCAAGGTGGTGATCCCCGACTGGCCCGCGCGCACCACCCAGCCCGGCGACCGGCTGCGGGAGATCTTCACCGAGATGGGCGGCTCCTGCGAGCTGACCGAGTACGGGCTGGTCCTCACCGGCTCCGGCGCGGTGCACGGCATCGACGTGGACCTCGGCGAGGTGGGCGAGCTGACGCCCGGAATCGCGGCGGTCGCGGCCCTCGCGGACTCCCCGTCCACCCTGCGGGGCGTGGCCCACCTGCGGCTGCACGAGACGGACCGGCTGGCCGCGCTCACCAAGGAGATCAACGAGCTGGGCGGCGACGTCACCGAGACGGCCGACGGCCTGCACATCCGCCCGCGCCGGCTGCACGGCGGGGTCTTCCACACCTACGAGGACCACCGCATGGCCACCGCCGGTGCGATCATCGGCCTGGCGGTCGAGGGTGTGCAGATCGAGAACGTGGCGACCACGGCCAAGACCCTGCCGGACTTCCCCGAGCTGTGGACCGGGATGCTCGGGGCGTAGGGGTTCACGATGCGCCGCTACGGCAAGCACACCGACGAGGACGACATCCGCTCCCGCCCCAACCGCAAGGGCAACCGGCCGCGGACCCACATCAGGCCCAAGCACGAGGACGCCGCCGAGGGCCTGGTGCTCACGGTCGACCGGGGCCGGCTGACCTGCCTCGTCGAGGACCGGGTCATCACCGCGATGAAGGCCCGTGAACTCGGCCGGAAGGCAGCGGTGGTGGGCGACCGGGTCGCCATCGTGGGCGACCTGTCCGGCAAGAAGGACACCCTCGCCAGGATCGTGCGGATCGAGGAGCGCTCGTCGGTGCTGCGCCGTACCGCCGACGACGACGATCCCTACGAGCGGGTGGTCGTCGCCAACGCCGACCAGCTCGCCGTGGTCACCGCCCTCGCCGACCCGGAGCCCCGGCCGCGTCTGATCGACCGCTGTCTGGTCGCCGCCTACGACGGCGGCCTGGAGCCGCTGCTCGTGCTGACCAAGTCCGACCTGGCCCCGCCCGACAAGCTGCTGGAGCTGTACGGCGACCTGGACATCCCGTACGTCGTCACCAGCCGCGCGGAGCTGGGGAGCGGCGAGGCCGTGGAGCGGGTGCGGGAGCAGCTCGACGGCCGGATCACCGCCTTCGTGGGCCACTCCGGCGTCGGCAAGACGACCCTCGTCAACGCGCTGGTGCCGGAGGAGCGGCGGCGCACCACCGGTCACGTCAACGCGGTCACCGGGCGCGGCCGGCACACCACGACGTCCGCGCTGGCACTGCCGCTCGCGGGCGCCGACGGCTGGGTGATCGACACACCGGGCGTGCGGTCGTTCGGGCTGGCGCACGTCGACCCGTCGCGGGTCATCCTCGCCTTCCCCGACCTGGAGCCGGGCACGGAGGGCTGTCCGCGCGCGTGCAGTCACGACGAGCCGGACTGCGCCCTGGACGACTGGGTGGCGGAGGGCCACGCGGACCCGGCGCGGCTGTACTCGCTGCGGCGGCTGCTCGCTGCGCGGGAGCGCACCGACGGAGACTGAGGCGCGTCGTGTTTGCCCCGCGGTGTCGCCGGTAAGTGCATAATCGCACCGAGCCGGACACGAACCAGACGAAGCGGTCACTGTACGCGGGGATAGCGGGAGGACACACATGGCGTGGCTGCTGGTCATCGTCGCCGGGCTGCTCGAGACCGGTTTCGCCGTGTGCCTGAAGCTGTCGCACGGGTTCACCCGGCTGTGGCCGACCGTCGCCTTCTGCGCGTTCGCCCTGGGCAGCTTCGGACTGCTCACCATGGCGCTGAAGAAGCTGGACGTGGGACCGGCGTACGCGGTGTGGACGGGCATCGGGGCGGCGGGTACGGCCATCTACGGGATGGTGTTCCTCGGGGACCTGGTGTCCACCCTGAAGATCATCTCGATCACCTTCGTGATCGTCGGGGTGATCGGGCTCCAGCTCTCGGGCTCGGCGCACTGAGCGGTTCCCCTGTGCAGTGGACCCGATGAACCCGATGAACCCGTCCCTCGCTACGGCACCGGCTGACGGTGCAGCGCGCCCCGGACCAGCTCGGCCACGCCGTCGTCGGACGGGGGTGCGACGACGCAGGACACGGCGAGTCTGATCACCAGCTCGCAGGACCGGGCGAGGTCGGCGGTGTCGACGCGCGCGTGCCCCGGGCCGGCGAGCACGGCGACGGCCCGGTCCCTGACCAGGTGCACGAGGTCGGACGGCGAGGGCAGCGGCCCGTCGGCGCGGCGCTGCGCGGGCACCGGTGATCCGGACGTCACGGCCGTGAGGCCGGGCGCGGGCAGGCGCTCGCTCCAGCAGCCGGTCAGCATGGCCCGTACCAGGGCGTTCTCGCGGGCGCTCAGCGTGGTCCACTCCGCGGTCGCGGTGAGGCGGTCCCGGGGGTCGGCGTGCGCGGTCAGGGCCCGGTCGACGCCGGCCAGGTAGCCGTCGGCCTCCCGGCGGACCAGGGCTCGCGCGAGACCGTCCTTGCTGCCGAACTCGTTGTAGAGGGTCTGGCGGGAGACCCCCGCCGCAGCGGCGACGTCAACCATCCGCACGCCGGACCACGGACTGCGGGCCAGAGCGGTGTACGCGGCGTCCAGGAGTGATTCCCGCGCTGCAGGCATCATCGCCTCCCTCGGGGCGAGCGGCCGAGACCCTGCGGTTCAGATTTGACGGGGTGTCGAGGGCTGTCAAGGGGGCGCGGAACCGGCCCCCGGTGGCCCCGGACCGATCTCGGCCGATACCGTTCGTTGCATGCCCGACTACCTCGACGACCTGCGTCTCGCCCATGTCCTCGCGGACGCCGCCGACGCCGCGACCATGGACCGGTTCAAGGCTCTCGACCTCAAGGTGGAGACCAAACCCGACATGACGCCGGTGAGCGAGGCGGACAAGGGCGCCGAGGAGCTGATCCGCGGTCACCTCCAGCGCGCCCGCCCGCGCGACGCCGTGCTGGGCGAGGAGTACGGCGTGGAGGGCACCGGCCCGCGCCGTTGGGTGATCGACCCGATCGACGGAACCAAGAACTACGTGCGCGGCGTGCCCGTGTGGGCCACGCTGATCGCGCTGATGGAAGCCGGCGAGGGCGGCTTCCAGCCGGTCGTCGGCGTGGTGTCCGCGCCCGCGCTCGGCCGCCGTTGGTGGGCGGCGAAGGGCCACGGCGCCTACGCAGGGCGCAGCCTCTCCTCGGCCACCCGGCTCCAGGTCTCCCGCGTCTCGCGGATCTCCGACGCCTCCTTCGCCTACTCCTCGCTCACCGGCTGGGAGGAGCAGGGGCGGCTGGACGGCTTCCTGGACCTCACCCGCGAGGTGTGGCGCACGCGCGCGTACGGCGACTTCTGGCCGTACATGATGGTCGCCGAGGGCTCGGTGGACATCTGCGCGGAGCCGGAGCTGTCGCTGTGGGACATGGCGGCCACGGCGATCGTGGTGACGGAGGCCGGCGGCACCTTCACCGGCCTCGACGGCCGCCCGGGCCCGCACAGCGGCAACGCCGCCGCGTCGAACGGCCTGCTGCACGACGAGTTGCTGGGGTATCTCAACCAGCGGTACTGAACCGGCCGAGGTCGCGTCGCGCGCCCCCGGGCGGCCGCGTGCGCCCTCTTGTTGACCCCCGCTTTGCCTGCCACTCTGGGAGTCCCCCCACTTGTGAACTTGTGAAAGCGCGAACGAGCGGGCGTCCAAGCCCGTGACCTCGCGTTTTCCGGTAGGAGGTGGCTCCATCCAATGCTCGTCCGTGACGCAATGAGCACCGTGGTCCTCACCATCGGCCCCGCCCACACGCTCCGCCAGGCCGCCGCCCTGATGTCCGCGCGCCGGGTGGGCGCGGCCGTGGTCCTCGACCCCGACGGCACCGGGATCGGCATCCTCACCGAACGGGACGTCCTCAACTCCGTGGGGCTGGGGCAGGATCCGGACGCGGAGCGCGCCCACGCCCACACCACCACCGACGTCGTCTTCGCCACCCCCTCCTGGACCGTCGAGGAGGCGGCGGCCGCCATGGCCCACGGGGGCTTCCGGCATCTGATCGTGCTCGACCGGGACGAGCCCGCGGGCATCGTGTCGGTCCGCGACATCATCCGCCTCTGGGCGCCCTCACGGGTGCCTGCCCCGCAGGTGCCCGCCTGACGGACACGAGGACGGGCCGGACCCCCGTGAGGGGATCCGGCCCGTCGACCGGCAAACGGTCCAGCGCTGGGATCAGCCGCGCAGGGCCTGCACCGCGGCCTCCAGCCGCTTGCCGAAGTCCTCGTCGGCCTGGCGGAAGTTGTTGATCGCGCGCTCGGCGATGTCGTCGCGCGTCACGCCCGAGATGGCGTTCGCCAGGTTCTTCACCAGGCGCTCCTTCTCGTCCTCCGTCATCAGCCGGTAGAGGTTGCCCGCCTGGACGAAGTCGTTGTCCTCGGCGTGGACGGGCGTGACCGACTCGCCGGTGACCCCGGTGACCGGGACGCCCTGCCACAGCGGGCGGTCCGTCTGGAAGGGGCCGCCGAAGCTGTTCGGCTCGTAGTTCTTCGCACCCTTGTGGCGGCCGTCGTACAGGTAGCCGTCACGGGAGTGGGTCCGCGCCTCGGTGGCGTGCGGGCGGTTCACCGGCAGGTGGTCGGCGTTGATGCCGACGCGGTAGCGGTGGGCGTCGCCGTACGCGAAGAGACGGCCCTGGAGCATCTTGTCCGGGGAGGGACCGATGCCCGGCACGAAGTGGGCGGGGCTGAAGATCGACTGCTCGACCTCGGCGAAGATGTTCTCCGGGTTGCGGTTGAGCTCCAGCTTGCCGAACTCGATCAGCGGGTAGTCCGCGTGCGGCCAGACCTTGGTCAGGTCGAACGGGTTGAAGCGGTAGGTGGCCGCCTCGGCCGCCGGCATGACCTGGACGTAGACGGTCCAGGACGGGTACTCACCGCGCTCGATGGCCTCGCGCAGGTCACGCTGGTGCGAGTCGGGGTCCTTGCCCGCGAGGACCTCGGCCTCCTCGGCGGTCAGGTTCTTGATGCCCTGGTCCGTCTTGAAGTGGTACTTGACCCAGAAGACCTCGCCGGCCTCGTTGGTCCACTGGTAGGTGTGGGAGCCGAAGCCGTCCATGTGGCGGTAGGACGCCGGGATGCCGCGGTCGCCGAACAGCCAGGTCACCTGGTGGGTCGACTCGGGCGACAGACCCCAGAAGTCGAAGACGTTGTCCGCCTCCTGCGAGCCCGTGTACGGGTCGCGCTTCTGGGTGTGGATGAAGTCGGGGAACTTGATGGCGTCCCGGATGAAGAACACCGGGGTGTTGTTGCCGACGAGGTCGTAGTTGCCCTCCTCGGTGTAGAACTTCAGCGCGAAACCGCGCGGGTCGCGCACCGCGTCGGCAGCGCCCAGGTTGCCCGCGACGGTGGAGAAGCGCAGGAAGACCTCGGTCTCCTTGCCGATCTCGGACAGGAACTTCGCCCGGGTGTACTTCGTGACGTCGGCGGTCACCTTGAAGGTGCCGTACGCGCCGGCGCCGCGGGCGTGGACCACGCGCTCCGGGATGCGCTCACGGTTGAAGTGCGCCAGCTTCTCGAGCAGGAGCTGGTCCTGGACGAGGACCGGGCCGCCGACGCCCGCGGTCTCGCTGTTCTGGTTGTCGGCGACCGGGGCTCCGGCCTCCGTCGTAAGCGGTCCCTGCGTCACGTGCGCCTCCTGCGTCATCACTGCAACTTGTGCCTTGGCTAAAGCCGAGCTCGATCCTACAATGGACATTGTCTAAGTCAAGTAAAGCTCCAAAGTCACACCCGTTCGGGATCCGACTCCCCCCTGCTGTTAGGCTGGTTCCTATGAGTGACCTTCTGGAACGACTTCGCGGACGCGGCTGGCGGATGACCGCGCAGCGCCGTGTGGTGGCCGAGGTCCTCGACGGCGAACACGTCCACCTGACGGCCGACGAGGTGCACGCCAGAGCTGTCGCCAAGCTGCCCGAGATCTCCCGGGCGACCGTCTACAACACCCTGGGCGAGCTGGTCTCGCTCGGCGAGGTGCTGGAGGTCGCGACGGACAAGCGGGCCAAGCGCTACGACCCGAACGCGCACCGTCCGCACCACCACCTGGTGTGCGCACAGTGCGGGGCGATCCGCGACGTCCACCCGACCGGCAACCCGCTGGCCGACCTGCCCGACACGGAGCGGTTCGGTTTCACGGTGTCCGACGTCGAGGTGACGTACCGCGGCGTGTGCCCCAACTGCGCGTCGGCCTGACCGGCACCCAGGGCTCGTACGAAGCCCCGGCCACTTCCGAGTGTCCGGGGCTCTTCGTCATGCCCGGACGCGGAACGCGCCTTCCACAGCAACGGCCGAGGGCCGGAACCCTTTCGGATTCCGGCCCTCGGCCATCAGTAGCGGGGACAGGATTTGAACCTGCGACCTCTGGGTTATGAGCCCAGCGAGCTACCGAGCTGCTCCACCCCGCGGCGATGTCTTAAAGCTACGTCAAGGTGCCCGACAGAAGCAAATCCATTACCTGGCGGCGGTACCCACATGGCCGCGGGGCCTGGGGCCAAGGGGTCTCGGGAGCCGAGCCCCACAGGGGCGCGGAGAACTGCGCGAAGGGGGCCCGTCGGCGAGGCCCTCGAATGCGCCCACGTCACCCACGTCAGGCGGACAGCTCCTCCCGAAGCGCGTCCCGCAACCGCGCCGCCCTCTCGGTGACCGCCGGAGGCCCCAGCTCGGCCGCCCGGCCCGCCCACCGCTGCCCTTCCGCGAGCTCGCCCCGCCGGGCGTACACCAGAGCCAGTCGCAGCGCCGCACGCCCGTGCCCCGCATCCGCCGCCCGCGTCCACCACACCGCCGCTTCCGGCTCGCTCCCCTCCCGCGCCAGCAGCAGCCCCAGGTTGAACGCCCCGTTGCGCGACCCGGCCTCCGCGGCCTCCCGGTACCACCGGGCCGCCTCGACGACGTCACCGCGGGCCGCGGCCAGCATGCCGACCCGCACCTGGGCCCGCCGGTGTCCCTGGGACGCCGCCCGCTCGTACCACTCCTCGCACTCGCTGCGCCGGTGCACCGGCTCCCCCAGCTCGTGCGCGGGCTCCGGCGGCCGACGGGCGTCCAGCACCGTCGCCAGCCGGTACGCGGCCTCCGCGCTGCCGCCGCCCGCCGCGCACCGCAGGAACCGCTCGGCCTCGCCCTCCTCGCCGTCCCGCAGCCGCGCCATGCCGACCTGGAGCGCCGCCTCGGTGTGCCCGGCGGCCGCGGCCCGCTCGTACCAGCGCAGCGCGGCAAGGTCCTCGCCCCGGCCGGCGTGCAGGATGCCGAGGTTGAACGCGGCGTCGACGCTGCCGGCCTCCGCGGCCTTGGAGAACCACGGCTCCGCGCCGGTCTCGTCGCCCGCCCGCAGCAGCAGGATCGCCAGCGCGTTCGCCGCCTCGCGGTGCCCGGCGTAGGCGGCGCGGCGGTACCACTGCTCGGCCTGGGTGGTGCGCCCCTGGTCGGCGCAGAGCAGACCGAGGTTGTACGCGCCGTTGATGTCGCCGGCGTCCATCGCGGCCCGGTACCACCGCTCGGCGGTCTGCGTCTCGCCCCGCTCGGCGTGCAGGGCGCCCAGCGCGTTGGCGGCGTTGCCGTCGCCGTCCTGGGCGGCGCGCAGCCACCACACGGCGGCGTTCTCGGTGTCCCCGGCGTCGCGCAGCAGGAAGCCCAGCGCGCACGCGGCGCGCGGCTCCCCGTCCTTGGCGGAGGTCAGGTACCAGCGCCCGGCCTCCTTCAGCTCCCCGCGCTTCTCCAGGATCGCGCCGAGGTGCAGGGCGGCCCGGCGGTGTCCGCGCGCGGCGGCCTGCCGGTACCACTGCTCGGCCTCCTCGACCAGCGCGGTGCCGTCGTCGCCGGACGCCGCGGCCTTGCGGTCCAGGGCGCGGGCGAGCCGGTAGGCGCCCTCGCGGTGGCCGCGCTCGGCGGCGGCACGCATCCAGCGCTCGCTGCCCTCCGCGTCCCCCCGGTGCTCCAGGAGGTCGGCGAGGGCGTACGCGCCGAGGGTGTGGCCCTGTTCGGCGGACTGGCGCAGCCAGTACTCGGCGGCGGGTTCGTCGCCGCGCTCGCGGTGGTGCCGGCCGAGCGCGTGGGCCGCGGCCGTGGAACCGGCGACGGCGGCGATCCGCCACCATCCCGCGGCCTCGTCGGGGTAGCCCCGCTGGTGCAGCAGGACGCCCAGGTTGTTGGCGGCGGCGCGGTCGCCCGCGGCGGTGGCGGCACGCAGATGGGGTTCGGCACCGTCGAGGTCACCGCGGCGCAGCAGCATGGCGCCGAGGACGCTCATCGCCTCGACGTCGCCGGACTCGGCGGCGAGCCGCCGACGCAGCTCCTCCGCCGCTTCGTCGGCCGCCTCCCCAGCGTCGTGGGGTTGCTCCTCCCGGCGGGAGGACTGCACAAAACGCCCTGACTCGAACAGAGTTGCCTTGTCCCCCATAACATCCATCGTCGCACCACCTGCAACCTGGGTACACCTGGTATACCGCAGTCAGTGAGGTCACTACAGCGTTTTGTCGACATGCCCACAGAGAGACAAGTCAAACACAGAACGCCCAACTCCCGTCGGCGGCAGGGCCGTCGAGAAGCGGGGCACATGCGTTCGCCCACCACAAAGGCCCGGATTCCCTTGGGAATCCGGGCCTTCGGTGTCGCTGTCGCGACGTCAGTAGCGGGGACAGGATTTGAACCTGCGACCTCTGGGTTATGAGCCCAGCGAGCTACCGAGCTGCTCCACCCCGCGCCGTTGTGTTGCAACCGTAGCACGGCGCGGGGTGGGCCTGTGACCAGGCCTCCTGGTCAGCTGTTCGCCTGTGGACTCGAACTCGGGTCCGCACTCGGGCTGCTCCGGGCGCCGCCGGCTCCGCCGGGCTGCGCCTCCTCGGCCCTGCGCAGTGCGTCCTCGAGGTCCTTCTGCGCCCGGCCGTAGGCTTCCCAGTCGTTGTTCTTCAGGGCTTCCTGGCCGGCCTCGAAGGCCTTCTGCGCGTCGTTCAGGGCCTCCTGGACGGTCGAGGGCTGCTCGGTGCTCGGCGGCGGGGGCGTGGTGCCCTCGTCCGTGCCTTCGTCCTCGCCCTCGTCGGCCGGCGGCTCGACGGGTGTGCCCTCGCCGCCGAAGACCTTGTCGAGCGCCTGCTCCAACGTGTCCTCGAACGCCGTCTGGCCGCCGTAGGTCACCAGCACCTTGCGGAGCAGCGGGTACTTCAGTCCACCACCGCGTACGTAGACCGGCTCCACGTACAGCAGTCCGCCGTCCAGTGGCACGGTCAGCAGGTTGCCGTACTCGACCTCGGAGTCACCGCCTCGCAGCAGCCTGATCGTCTCGGCGATGTCCTGCTGGGAGTTGAACTGGCTCTGCACCTGCTTGGGTCCGGAGACGGTGGTGCTGGTCGGCAGTTTCAGGATTCTGATCTTGCCGTAGTCCTCGGTGCCCGGATCGGCGTTGACCGCCATGAACGCGCTCAGGTTGTCACGGCCGTTCGGCGTGAACGTCGTGGTGAGCGAGAACACCTGCTCGTTCTGGTCCGGCATCTTCATGCTCAGGTAGTACGGCGGAACCGTCTCGCCCGTCTTGTTCGTCGGGTCGTCCGGCACCTGCCAGACCTCGCTGCCGGAGAGGAACGTGTTGGCGTCCTTCACGTGGTAGCGGGTGAGCAGCTCACGCTGGACCTTGAACAGGTCCTGCGGGTACCGCAGGTGGGCCATCAGTTCCTGGGAGATCTCGCCCCGCGGCTCCACGGTGTCCGGGAACGCCTTCATCCACGTCTTCAGGACGGGGTCCTGGGTGTCCCACTGGTAGAGCTTGACCTCGCCGCTGTACGCGTCGACGGTCGCCTTCACCGAGTTGCGGATGTAGTTGACCTGGTTCTGCTGGGCCACCACCGCGCGCTGGTCGTTGGTGGCGGTCAGCGAGTCGGCCGTGGTGTCGCCGAGCGTCGTGCGGGACGCGTACGGGTAGCCGTTGGTGGTCGTGTAGGCGTCGACGATCCACTGGATCCGGCCCTCGACGACCGCCGGGTAGGCGTCGCCGTCGATGGTCAGCCAGGGCGCGATCGCCTCGACGCGCTCCTTGGGCGTGCGGTTGTACAGGACCCGCGAACCCTCGCCGATGGCGCCGGAGTAGAGGATCTGCGGCTCGCCGAACGCGACCGCGTAGGCGGCCCGGTTCACCGGGTTGTCGAGGTTGACGCCGCTGTCGCCCTTGTAGCTGTACGTCTTCTCGCCGCTGTCGTCGGAGTAGTCGATCTCCTTCTGGGGACCGCCGACGATCGAGTAGGTGGTCGTCCGCTCGCCGTAGTAGACGCGCTGCTCGTACGTGCCGAGGTCGCCCTTGGACGGCAGGTCGGACTCGGTGAACGCCGGGCGTCCGCCGGAGTCGGCGCTGGTGCCCTCGGCTGCGACGACGCCGTAGCCGTGGGTGTAGCGGAAGTGGTCGTTGATCCAGTTCCGCTTCGGGATGCCCGCGTAGTTCAGCTCGCGCAGGCCGATGACGGTGTCCTGCTCCTTGCCGTCCTTGGCGTACCGGTCGACGTCCAGGTTGGTCGGGAACGCGTAGTAGTTCCTGATCTGCTGGAGCTGCTGGAACGTCGGCGAGACGATGTTCGGGTCCATGATGCGGATGCTGGCCGCGTTCGCGACGTCGTCCCGCAGCTTGGCCTGGTCCTTGGTCTCGGCGATGCCCGGGTAATCGGTGACCTGGGAGTCGTCGATGCCGTAGGCCTCACGCGTGGCCGCGAGGTTCTTCTCGACGTACGGCGCTTCCTTGGCCTGCTCGTTGGGCTGGACCTGGAACTTCTGCACGATCGCCGGGTACAGGCCGCCGATGAGGATCGCCGACAGCACCATCAGGCCGAAGCCGATGACCGGCAGCTGCCAGGTACGCCGCCACAGGGTGGCGAAGAACAGCAGCGCGCAGATCACGGCGATGCAGAACAGGATGGTCTTCGCGGGCAGGTAGGCGTTCGCGTCGACGTAGCGCAGACCCGTCCAGCTGTCGGTGGCCTTGAAGTCGCTGGACTTCACGGCCAGTCCGTACCGGTCGAGCCAGTAAGCGACCGCCTTCAGCGTCACGAAGATGCCGAGCAGCACCGACAGGTGACCGGTGGCGGCGGCCGTGGCGCGCGCGCCCGGGCTGGTGATGCGCAGTCCGCCGTAGAGGTAGTGCGTGAGCGCGGCGGCGATCAGCCCCAGGATGGCGGCGGCGAAGCCGAAGCCCAGCAGGAACCGGTACCAGGGAAGGTCGAAGGCGTAGAAGGAGACGTCCAGGTTGAACTGCGGGTCCTTCTGCCCGAAGGACACGCCGTTGACCCACATCAGCCACGTGCGCCACTGGCTGGAGGCCGAGGCGCCCGCGATCAGGCCGACCAGCGCGGTGATGCCGAGCAGCAGCCACTTCTTGTAGGGCGCGATCCCCATCCGGTACCGGTCGAGGTTCTGCTGCTCCATCGACATGGCGCTCAGCGGGGGCCGCAGGCGGTGCGCCAGCCAGATGTTGAAGCCGACCGAGACGGCCATGAGCAGACCGAAGACGAAGAACAGCCCGATCTTGGTCGACAGGGTCGTCGTGAAGACCGACGAGTAGTCGACCGATCGGTACCACAGCCAGTCGGTCCAGAACCCCGCGAACATGGTGAACACCATGCCGAGGACGGCAAGGACGCCCAGTGTCATGAGCAGGGTCCGGACCCGTCGGGACGGCCGGCCCACTCTGATCCGTGGCCCCGTCGGGCCTCCGCCGCGGTCCGGCATCTGGAAAGCCAAGGTAGGCACCTCGAAGTTCGCTGTTGATTCGTCGAGCCCGCGTCTTCACGGACCGTCGTGGGCCCCCGTGATCGCGGGCCCACACCCTATGCAACTTACTCACCCTTTACTCGGTTCCCGATTCCGGCCAGGAACGAGAGAGGATTGTGACCATGTCCAACACACCCATGGCCGCGAACCCCCTCACCCGGGCCGTGCTCGAGATCGACGAGTACGTGTCCGGACTGGGCTGGGACCAGCCCGCCCGACTGTTCGCCCTCGTAGACACTGCCCGGCTTCGGGCGGAACAGCCCTCCCTCGCGGACCGCCTCGGCCTCGGCGGCGGGGAGGAGGCCGCCGCCCTCACCCCGATCGAGCAGGAGGAGATTCCCGCCGGCAAACCGCTCGACGAGTTCCTCGGCACCATCGCCTGGCCCGACGCGGTCACCGGCTGCGCGCTCACCGTGGAGCGGCTGATGCTGCCGCCGTCCGCGGAGGCGCAGGTGCCGAAGGACCTCGACGAGGCCGCCCTCACGAAGTGGGTGGCGGAGCACCCGGAGCGTCAGGAGGTCCGGATGACGGTCGCGGTGCTGCGCGACGGCTCCCGTGAGTCGGCGCTCCGGCTTCGGGAGAAGGACTCCCCGACCGAGGTGCTCACAGGCTCGGACCTGGTGCCGGGTCTGGCCCAGGCGCTGACGGCGACCTTCGAGGACTAGTTCTCCGGATCAGGACGCGGTGCACGTCGGCAGGTCGGCGGTGTCGCCCGCGCGGATGTCCTTCATGGCGTCCAGGGCGTCGTCGATCGTGCCGACCTTCACCAGGGTGAGGCCGTCGGGGGTGTCCTTGGCGGCGGCGGCGCAGTTGTCGGCGGGTGTGAGGAAGTACTCGGCGCCCTTGTCACGCGCGCCGACCGTCTTCATCTCGATGCCGCCGATCGGCCCGACCTTGCCCTCGTCGTCGATGGTGCCGGTGCCCGCGACGAACGAGCCGCCGGTGAGGCTGCCCGGGGTGAGCTTGTCGTAGATGCCGAGCGCGAACATCAGTCCGGCGCTCGGGCCGCCGACGTCGGCGAGCTTGATGTCGACGGTGAACGGGAAGGTGTGGTCGGTCCCGGCCGAGATGCCGACGACGGCGCGCTTCTCGCCGGCGTCGTCGGAGGCCCGGGTGGTGATGGTGACCTTCTGCGTCTTCGCCGCCGTCCGCCTCTCCTTCTCGGCGGCGGCCTGCTCCTTGGCGGGCACGATGGTGAAGACGACGTCCTCGCCCGGCCGGTGCTCGGTCACCAGGTCGGCGACGTCGGAAGGTTCCTTGACCGGCTTGCCGTCGACGGCCTTGATCACGTCGCCCGCGTGCAGCTTGCCCTCGGCGGGCGCGTCCTTGACGACCGTGGAGACGATCACCCAGGACTTCACCGGGATGTCCAGCTCCTTCAGGGCCGCCACCTTGGCGCTCTCCTGGGACTGGCTGAACTCCTCGGCGTTCTCCTGGGTCGACTCCTCCTCCGTCTTGCCGTCCGGGTAGAGGGTGTCGTGCGGGACGACCTTGGTGTCGTGCGCGAGCCAGCCGTACACGGCCTCGACCAGGTTCATCCGGTAGTCGGCGCTGGTGACCCGCACGGTGGTCATGTTGAGGTGACCGTCCGTCGGGTAGGTTTTGTGCCCGGCGATCTGGAGCACCGGCTCGCCGTCGTGCTCGCCCAGTGTGTTCACCGTCGGCCCCGGCGACATCTCCGCGTAGGGCACGGGGATGAAGACTCCCGCGCACAGGAGCGCGATCAGCATCAGGGTGGAGGCGAGCATCGTCGCCGTACGGCGTGGCATGCCTCGACAGTACGGGACGGACCTGTCAGCGCACCGTCAGGGCCGCCCGGTCGGGCGGCCCTGCCGGTGCGGCTGTCCGTCCTGGCCCGCGGTGTGCGGGCTCAGCCGCCCGTCCGCTCCCGCTCCATCGCCTCACGGAAACGGGCGTAACCGATGAGTTCGGGACCGTCGCCGCGCACCTTGCGGGTCCGGTTGGCCCAACTGCCCCACAGCCCCGCTCCGATCGCGGCCACCAGCGGAATCAGCAACCAGGCAAGCGCCGCCATGCCGACCTCCCAACCCCATGAGCGTCCGCAACACTGACTGATCAGCAGATTAACCATCCGCAGTGACAACGCTCACCTCAGGGGTGCGGTTACGCAACCGCACGGGAAAGGCGTGCTGCAAGGGCGAGAAGGGCGTGCTAGGCGCCGACCCATTCCTCCGTGCCGTCGGAGAAGCGCTGGTGCTTCCAGATGGGCACCCCGTGCTTGATGTCGTCGACGAGCCGGCGGCAGGCCTCGAACGCCTCGCCCCGGTGCGCGCACGACACGGCGGCGACCACGGCGAGGTCCCCCACCCTCAGGTCGCCCACCCGGTGGGCCGCGGCCAGGGCCCGCACGGGGAAGTCCGCGGCGACCTTCTCCGCGATGCGCCGCATCTCGTCCTCCGCGCTCGGGTGGCAGGAGTAACCCAGCTCGTCCACGTCGGCGCCGCCGTCGTGGTTGCGCACGGTGCCCACGAAGAGCGCCGTGCCGCCGGCCGCGTCGTCGCCGACCGCGCGCAGGATCTCGTCCACCGACAGCGCGGTGTCGCGGATCGCGATCAGCTTGATCGGGTCCTGCGCGGGCTGCTCACCGGGGTGGTCCGTCACGGGTGCCATGCCCCCATCGTGCCCCACCCCGCCGACGGTGCGGAACAGCCGGATCACCCATGACGCGCGCGTGGTGCATCGGAGGGTTCTCCAAGGAGACGCCTCCGCACGGACCGGTCCGGGTCAGATCCGGCGGCGCGCCTTCCGCGCCCGGCGCACCACCGCCGCCGCGCCGAGCAGCGCGACCGTCGCGCCCGCCGCGCCCGCGGCCGTCGCGTCCTTGCGGCCCAGCCGTCGGCCCGCGACCGTGTGCCGTCCGGACACCTCGTCGAGCAGCTGCGCGAGCACCTCCTCGTTGGTGTACGCCGGACGCCACCCGGCGTCGTGCAGCCTGCTGCCGCTGACCACCCAGGGGTACATCGTGTACGCCAGGTCCCCGGCCGGGGAGGGGGTGAGCCCGATGCGGTGCAGCCTGGCCGCCGCGCCGAGCGCCACCGCCGACGGCAGCTCCATCCGCCGGATGCCGCTGAGCTCCTCGACCTCCTCCTGTTCCAGCCAGCCGTCACAGCCCACGGCCAGCTCGCCGTCGACCTTCTCCAGCACGGCGTACTCCAGGGCGCTGCACAGGTCGTCGATGTGGCAGAACTGCCAGGCCGGTCGGGAACCGGCCACCACCAGCAGCCGCGGCGACTCGAAGTACCTGGTCAGCGCGGTGTCGGTGCCGCCGACCAGCACGGCGGGGCGCACCACGGTGACGTTCAGCCCGGGGTGCGCGCGAGGCGCCCGGCGGGCCAGCCGCTCGATCTCCAGGAGGTCGCCGACGCCCGTGGCCTCGGCGGTGGCGCGCAGCTCCGCGTCCTCGGACAGCGGCAGCTCGTTGTCGGGCAGCGCCCCGTAGACCATGGTCGAGGTGCACAGCACGACCCGGTGCACTCCGGCGGCGGCGGCCGCGGTGAGCACGGTCTGCGTGCCGCGCACGTTGTAGGCCGTACGGGCGGCCGCGTCGGTCTCCAGGTCCAGGTCGAGGGCCAGGTGGACGACCACGTCGGCCCCGCGCAGCCGGTCCGCGATCGCGGGGTCGCGGACGTCCAGGATGTGCCACTCGGCCTCGGCGCACTCGCCGCGCCGCTCGTCGATGGCGACGACCTGCTTGACCTCCTCGGACGCGGCGAGCCGCTCGGTGAGCAGTGCCCCGACGCCGGAGGCGGCACCGGTGACCGCCACGACGGGCCCGCGGGGCGGAGGACTGGTTGACTTGTTTCGCGCTGCGCGAACCTGCGGATCTGGGGAACTCACCGGGCGTCTCCAGCGGTTGTCTTCAGTACGAGCGCAAGCGACGCGTACGTACCAGGTGGCATCCATCCTGCCGCAGGCCTCCTGTCGGCGAAGCACCGAGGCCCGAACCGTCTCAGGTGTCTACGCTGGGTGGTGTTGTCGGGCAGCCGTGCCGCCGGAAAGAACCGGTGGCCCTACAAGCCGAGGAAACCCGTGAGTGACACCCCATTCGGATTCGGCCTTCCGCCGGAGGAGCCGGACGACGGCGACGAAGGCAAGAAGAAGGACCCGCAGGGCGGCGGTGGTCAGGGCCCGGCCAACCCGTTCGGCTTCGGCACGCCCGGGGCGGGCGGCTTTGGCGGCCCCGGCGCGGACAATCCGTTCGCCGCGATGTTCGGGTCGATGAACCCGGGCGATCTGGGCGCCGCGTTCCAGCAGCTCGGCCAGATGCTCTCCTACGAGGGCGGGCCGGTGAACTGGGACATGGCCAAGCAGATCGCCCGCCAGACGGTCGCCCAGGGCACCGCGCAGGGCTCCAAGGACGCCAGCGTCGGCCCCGCCGAGCGCAGGGCCGTCGAGGACGCCGTCCGGCTGGCCGACCTGTGGCTGGACGACGCCACCTCCCTGCCGTCCGGTGCGAACTCGGCCCTGGCCTGGAGCCGCGCCGAGTGGGTCGAGGCGACCCTGCCCGCGTGGCGGGAGCTGGTCGACCCGGTCGCCGAGCGCGTCGGGAACGCCATGGGCGACGTCCTGCCGGAGGAGATGCAGGCCATGGCCGGCCCGCTGATCGGCATGATGCGCTCCATGGGCGGCGCCATGTTCGGCACGCAGATCGGCCAGGCCGTCGGTGTGCTCGCCGGTGAGGTCGTCGGCTCGTCCGACATCGGCCTGCCGCTGGGCCCGGCCGGCAAGGCCGCGCTGCTGCCGCTGAACATCGAGACCTTCGGCAAGGACCTGGGCGTCCCGCAGGAGGAGGTGCGGCTGTACCTGGCCCTGCGCGAGGCCGCCCACCAGCGCCTCTTCGCGCACGTCCCGTGGCTGCGGTCGCACCTGTTCGGCGCCGTCGACGGCTACGCCCGCGGCATCAAGGTCGACACCGGCAAGCTCGAGGACGTGGTCGGCCAGTTCGACCCGCAGAACCCGGAGCAGCTGCAGGAGGCGCTCCAGCAGGGCATGTTCCAGCCGGAGGACACGCCCGAGCAGAAGGCCGCCCTGGCCCGTCTGGAGACGGCGCTGGCGCTCGTCGAGGGCTGGGTGGACGCGGTCGTGCACGCTGCGGCCAAGCCGCGGCTGTCGTCGGCGGACGCCCTGCGGGAGACGCTGCGCCGCCGCCGCGCCTCGGGCGGCCCTGCCGAGCAGACGTTCGCCACGCTGATCGGTCTGGAGCTGCGTCCGCGCCGGCTGCGCGACGCCTCGCGCCTGTGGGCCTCGCTCACCGACGCGCGCGGGGTGGACGGCCGGGACGGGCTGTGGGCGCACCCGGACATGCTGCCGACGGCGACCGACCTGGACGACCCGGACGGCTTCGTGCACCGGGAGCAGATCGACTTCTCCGAGCTGGACAAGATGCTCGGCGAGGCCGCCGACAAGCCCGACCTGCGCAAGAAGGACGCCGGGGAGGACAAGGACGCGGACGCCGCGGACGAGGACCGCAAGGGCGACGAGGACAAGGGCGACGGCACCGAGTGAGCCTCCACGACGACGCGGTGCTGGTCCTCAAGGCGTACGAGGACCAGACCGATCTGAGGGACGCGTACCTGGACCATCTGGCCGCGCATCCGGACGGCCTGTGGAAGGCGTGCGGGGCCGGGCATCTCACGGCGAGCGCGCTGGTGGTCGACCCCGAGCGCGGCCGGGTGCTGCTGACCCTGCACCGGAAGCTGCGGATGTGGCTCCAGATGGGCGGCCACTGCGAGCCCGGCGACGCCACCCTCGCGGCGGCGGCCCTCCGGGAGGCGACCGAGGAGTCCGGCGTCACGGGTCTGACGCTGCTCCCGGGCGGCCCTGTGCGGCTGGACCGGCATCCCATCCCGCCGCCCTGCCACTGCCACTTCGACGTGCAGTACGCGGCCCTGGCCACGCCGGACGCCGTGCACGCGGTCAGCGACGAGTCCCTGGACGTCCGCTGGTTCCCGTACGACGAGGTGCCGGAGGTGGCGGACGACTCGGTCGTACGGCTGCTCGACGCCACGCGCGCGAGGCTCGACGCCTGACGCGCGAAGAAGGGCCGCGCCATAGGGAAGGCGCGGCCCCTTTTCGGCTGTCCGGGGCGTCAGCTCCAGACGTTGCCCTGGTTGTGCCCGCGGGCTCCCTGCTGGCCCATGCCGTACTGCGCGGCGAGGCCGCCGCCGATCTGGGCGTTCTGCGGAGGCAGCAGTTCACTCGGCTGGACCAACGCGAACCCGTTGCCCATGAAACTGAGCTCCCAGCCCTCCCCGGTGTTGCCGCGGCGCCGCCACACGCCGGAGGAGTGCGTCTGTGCCTGCATCTGCACCCGCAGTGACGTGGACCAGGCGACGATGGCGTCGGCGTCGCAGTTGACGTACTTGTCCGGCGTCACCTGGAGCAGCAGCGGCATGCCCGAGGTCATCAGCGCGACCTTGCCCCGGCCGGTGATGTTGAGCTGGTACTTCCCCGAGCCGGAGATGCCGTAGAGGCTGTCCACGGCGACGACCTCGTGGTGCAGCGAGGAGTCCATCGCCAGGACGTAGCTGCTGTCGACCGTCAGGCCGTCCTGGTCGACGTCCATGATGTGGATGCGCTGGGCGAGGTTGGCGAGGTAGACGGTGCCCTGCCCGTGGCAGCGCATCAGGTCCAGGCCCTCGCCGGTGTGCGCCCGTGCGCGGGACTGCTGGTTGCTCTGGTACTCGGCGTCGAACTCGACGAGACCCTGGTAGGCGACCATGGCGCCCTTGCGGGCGAGGATGTCGTCGGTCCCCTCGAGGGCGACCCGGAGCATCTGCCCGTTCTGCAGGCTCCAGCGGTCCTGGGTCTGCTGCTCGTTGTGCGCGAAAAGCGGACTCTGCATGGTGTGCTGTTCCCCCTCAGCCCCGGACCCGGAGGCGGTCGGTGCTGTCCTCACTGGGCTGGACGACGACGATGCCCTGACCGGAGAAGGCCATCTGGTAGGCCTCGCCGCTGCCGCGGCCGATCAGCGACTGGGCGCGGAAGCTGCGCTTGCCCTTCACCTTGAGGTTCGGGGACCAGGCGACCAGCGCGTCAGGGTCGACGTACGTCTCCTCCTCGCCGCCTCCGCAGTCGACGACGATGGGCTTGCCGCGCGAGGTCAGCGCGACCCAGCCCTGGCCGGAGATCTTGGTGTTCCACAGGCCCTGTCCGGCGAACTTCGCCAGGCCCTTTACCCGCTCCACGCCCCAGGTGAGGTGCGCGTCGAAGGCGAGCAGGTTGGTGGCGTTGACGGAGATGCCCTCGCCGTTGAGGTTGATCACGACGACGTCGGCGCCGTAGTCGGCCAGGTAGAGCAGGCCGTCGCCGGTGCACTTCATGAGGGGCGCGCCCTCACCCGTGGCCCAGTCCCGGGCGATCTGGCGGACGGCGGACGGGCTGGGCTCGTACTGGATGAACCCCTCGTAGGCGACCATCGAGCCGACGCGCGCGAAGAGGTCCTGCCCAGTCTGCATGGCGACCTTCAGCATGTGGTTGCCGTGGTTCTCCATGCGGGCGGTGACGGGTGCGGGGGCGTAGCCCGCGAGTGGCTGGTTCATGACGGGCTCCCTCAGATCTCGTACGGCTGGACGACGATGAAGTTGCCGGGCGCTCCCCGGAACTGCAGGTTCACGCTCTCGCCCGTGGCGCCCGGGTAGGAGTTGCGGCGCATCCGCACCTGGCTGGAGACGACCACCTGGGCGGCGGCCGACCAGGCCACGACGGCGTTGGCGTCGGCGAACGTGGTGGGCGTGACCGGCAGCACCACGGGGATGCCGTGGGTCTTCACGACGATCGTGCCGGTGCCCTGGAACTGCATCGTGAACAGCGCGCCGCCGGGGATGCCGTGCCCCTCGATGCGGCGGACCTCGTACTGGAGGCCCTCGTCGAAGGCGAGGACGTTCTCCGCGGAGACGCACACGGCGTCGCCCTGGAGCTCGATCGGGTGCAGCATCGTGGAGTTCTCGGCGAAGAACACCTGCCCCTGGCCGGTGCAGCGCATCAGCTGCATCTCCTGGCCGGTGGCGTTGCCTACTATGCGGCCGGTGAAGCCGGCGCCCTTGTAGCTGAAGTCGACCTTGCCCTGGTAGAGCACCATGCTGCCCTGGCGGGCCAGGACGGGCGTGCCGCCGATGCTCAGGTCGGCGCGGACCAGCTTCTTGTTCTGCTGGGTCCAGCGCTGTCCGGTGGGCGTCTCCTTGAACTGCTGGAGCGCGCCGAGGACGCCGGGCGCCTGCGGTGCACCCTGCGGCATGCCCTGGGGTGCACCTTGAGGCATGCTCTGAGGCATCCCCTGGGGTGCACCGTAGGGGGCCTGCTGGTGGGGCATCTGCCCCGGCGGCATCTGTCCGGGCGGGGGCTGCTGTCCGTAGCCGGGCGGCGGGGCGGGCGCCTGCGGGGCGGCGGGCGGCATGCCGTAACCGGGCGGAGGCGCGGGGGCCTGCGGCGCGGCCGGGGGCTGGCCGTAACCCGGCGGCGGGGCGGGGGCCTGCGGCGGGGCCGGCGGCTGTCCGTAGCCCGGGGGCGGCGGGGGAGTCTGGCCGCCGTAGGGGGCGGGCGCAGGGGCCGGGGGCGGCGCCGGCGAGCCGCCGGGCGGCGTCTGCATGGGCGCCACGATGGTCGGCGCGGAGTGCACCGGCGGCGTGGCGGGGGCGGGGGCCGGCGGGGGCGTGAACCCCTGGGCGGGCTGCGGCGCAGGAGCCGGACCGGGCGCGGGGGCGGGGGCGGGGGCCGGGGCCGGCGCGCCGCCTCCGGGGGCGCCGAACGCGGGCGGGGCGAAACCGGGCGCGGCCTGCGGGGCCTGGGGGGCCTGCTGCGGCTCGGGCGCCGCGGGCTCGTCCTCGGCCACCTCGCCGCCGAAGTTCCGCAGCAGCGCGTCGAGGCCGCCGTCGAAGCCCTGCCCGACGGCGGCGAACCGCCACACGTCCTTGAAGTAGAAGTCGCCGAGCATCACGGCCCGCTCGGTGGTGAATTCCGAGCCGTTGAACGGGTACCGCGCCACTTCCTCGCCGCCGGCGACGATACGGATGTACCCGGGACCGACCTGCGACATCTGTCCGGCGCCGTCGATGGTCGCCGTGAAGGAGAGCTTCTTGATCTGCTGCGGGATCCGGTCCAGCGTCACGCGGAAGGATTCCGTGTCGCCCGCCTGGGCGCCCAGCAGCTGGATGGACTCCTCGGGGGACTTCGGCTGGTTGTAGAAGATGAAGTACCGGTCGTCGGAGAGCCGTTCGTCGGCGTCGAGTCCGAAGCAGCTGATGTCGAAGCTGAGCCCCGGGCCGGCGATCTGTACCCCGACGTACAGGTCCGTGCCCGCGGTGAGGTCACTGATCCTGGCCTTGTGGCCGCGTTGGAATTCCCTGGCCATACGTACGACCGTCCCCCATCCCGTATGTGAGTGCGTCGCGCCAGGCTAACGGCAATCCCCGACAGCGGAAGAAGTCGGTACAGACCCGGTACACAACGCGCAGGAGCCCTCGCTGCGCGTCCACAGCGGGAGGCGTACGGGGGCGCCGGGGACGTGCGGTGTCACTCGTCCCGGGCGCCGGGGACGTGCGGGAGGCGCTCGGCCGCGACCACGCCCTCGAGGTAGCCGCGGGCCCGTTCGGTCCGCGGGTACGCCTCGAGGAGCCGCCAGAACCGGGGTCCGTGCCCGGGCACCAGAAGGTGCGCCAGCTCGTGGCAGAGCACGTAGTCGACGACGTACTCCGGCATGCCCTGGAGCCGGTGGGACAGGCGGATGCTCCCGTCGGACGGGGTGCAGGAACCCCAGCGCGTGTTCTGGTTGGTCACCCAGCGCACCGAGCGGGGGCGGGCCCGTCCGTCGAAGTACTGCTCCGACAGGCGCCGCGCGCGCTCGGCCAGCTCGGCGTCCCCGAGAGTCCGTCTGCTCTCCTGGGCGGCGAGCTTGTCGAGCATGACGCGCACCCAGCGCTGCTCCTCCGCCTCGGACATCCGGGCGGGGATGAGCACGACGGTGCGATCGCCCTCGCGGTACGCGGAGACCGTCCGGCGTCGGCGGGCACTCCTGCGGACCTCGATCGCGCTCGCCCGTGAGCCGTCCTTCGGCTGGCTCTTCGCGCTGCGCTGAGACGTTCCGGCGCGGTGCAGTGGATCGGCGGGCACGTCCCGACCGTACCCGCTGGACCGGGGGAAGTCCCGGCTCCGGGACGCTTCTCCGGCGATCCGGCCACCGAGCGCCGGATTTGTACGACGAATTCGGGCACCTGTGGACAACTCTCGGCGGCCCCTCGACGGGTCCGGGCATGCTGGCATCGCAGGCCGGGACCCACGACCGGGCCGGGGCTGCCGGTGAGAGGTGTCACACCTGGTCGCCGATAAACCATGCACGTATCAGGACAGACGGGGGTCAGTCATGCATCCGATGCTCAAGCCCGCCCTCAGGCGCGGCTGGCGCGACCGCAACACCGTGCAGTTCGGGATGACGCCGGCGCAGGCGCTGACCCTGGGCCCGGTGGACACGGCCACGGGCAGCCTGCTGGAACTGCTCGACGGCACGCGAGGACTGGAACTGCTGCGCGAGGAGGCCCGGCGCATGGAGCTGCCCGACGGCCATGTCGACCGGCTGGTGCGGCGGCTGTCACGCGCGGGGCTGCTGGACGACTCCCGGGGCGGCGGACCTGCCGCCGACGCCCTGCGCGGGAGACCCGAGGTGCTGAACCGGCTCCGTCCTGACTGGGCATCGCTCGGCCTGACGACCGCCGGACCGGGCGACCCGCTGTGCGTGCTGGCGGCGCGGCGGAGCATGCGGGTGCAGGTCAGAGGCGTGGGCCGGGTGGGCGCGGCAGTGGCGGCGCTGCTGTCGGGAGCGGGCGTCGGCGAGGTCGAGGTGCGGGACGTCGGCCGGGTGGAGCCGTGGGACGTGGCTCCGGGCGGGCTCCCGGCCGAGGCGGTCGGTGAGCGCAGGGAGGAGTCGGCCCGCCGGCTCGTACGCCGGTGCGCGCCGGACCGTCCTCCGCGCGGGACGGCCCGCTCGCCCCTGGCCGAGGAGGTCACCGGGCACTCCCTGGTGGTGCTCGCCCCGCGGGACGACGTCGCCGTGCACGCGCCGGATCCGGTGTCCGCCGAACCTCTTCTGGCGTCGGGCACTCCGCATCTCCACACCGGGGTGGTGGAGGGCACCGGTGTGGTGGGGCCGCTCGTCCTGCCCGGCGAGACGGCGTGCGCGGGCTGTCTCCAGGAGGACCGGATCGACCGGGACCCGGCGTGGCCGCGGCTGGCGGCCCAGTGGCGCTCGGGCCGGCAGCGCAGGGTGGGCGCCTGTGATCTGGCGCTGGCCGCCACGGTCGCGGGACTGGCCGCCGCGCACGCGCTGGCCTTCCTCGACGGGCGGGTCCCGTCCAGCGCAGGCGCTCGCTGGGAGGTGTCCCTGTCTCAGCTGCACTGGCAGCCCCGGCCGGTCGTGCCGCACCGCCGCTGCCCCTGCGGAGCCGCGGGCGCCGGCCCGGACAGGGGTGACGGCGGCCCGCAGAAAGGTAAGGGAGAACACACCTCCGCCGACGGGGGGTGGCACGAGACAATGGCCGGGCACGGGCCGTCGAAGGAGTCGCGCCGTCAGGCGGACGCGGAGCGGCCGGCAGGGACCTGGAGGGCGCATGTCTGATCTTCCCCGCAAGGCGGTCACCCGCACCGCCAAGCTGGCCGCGCTCCCGCTCGGCTTCGCCGGGCGGGCCACCTGGGGACTCGGCAAGCGGATCGTGGGCGAGTCCGCGGAGCTGGTCGGCCGGGAGCTCCAGCAGCGAACCGCCGATCAGCTGTTCAAGGTGCTGGGCGAGCTCAAGGGCGGCGCCATGAAGTTCGGCCAGGCCCTCTCCGTCTTCGAGTCCGCACTGCCCGAGGAGGTCGCAGGGCCCTACCGCGCCGCGCTGACCAAGCTTCAGGAGGCCGCCCCTCCGATGCCGGCCCGCACGGTCCACGGGGTGCTGGCGGAGCGGCTGGGCGAGGACTGGCAGGAGCTGTTCCGGACGTTCGACGACAAGCCGGCCGCGGCCGCCTCCATCGGCCAGGTGCACCGGGCGGTGTGGCACGACGGCCGTGAGGTCGCGGTCAAGGTGCAGTATCCGGGCGCCGGTGAGGCGCTGCTGTCCGACCTCAACCAGCTGAGCCGCTTCGCACGGCTGCTGGGGCCGCTGGTCCCCGGCATGGACGTCAAGCCGCTCATCACGGAGCTGAAGGACCGCGTCTCCGAAGAACTGGACTACGGCCTGGAGGCGCAGGCGCAGCGGGCGCACGCGGACGAGTTCGCCGGCGACCCAGACGTGGTCGTGCCGGACGTGGTGCACCAGTGCGACCAGGTGCTGGTCACCGAGTGGATCGACGGCACCCCGCTGTCGGAGGTCATCGCCGGCGGCACCGATGAGCAGCGCGACCGTGCCGGACAGCTCCTGGCCCGATTCCTGTTCTCCGGGCCCGCGCGCACGGGCCTGCTGCACGCCGACCCGCACCCGGGCAACTTCCGTCTGCTGCCCGGAGGTCCCGGCGGCGAGGACGACTGGCGTCTGGGCGTCCTGGACTTCGGCACGGTCGACCGGCTGCCGGGCGGGCTGCCCGCCCCCATCGGCGGGGCGCTGCGCATGACGCTGGACGGCGAGGCGGAGGCCGTCTACGAGATGCTCTGCGCGGAGGGCTTCGTCAAGGAGTCCGTCGAACTGGACCCGGACGCGGTCCTCGACTACCTGGAACCGATCATCGAGCCGGCCCGGGCCGAGGCGTTCACCTTCACCCGTGGCTGGATGCGCAGTCAGGCGGCCCGGATAGCGGACGTCCGCTCCCCCGCCCACCAGCTGGCCAAGCAGCTCAACCTGCCGCCGTCCTATCTGCTGATCCACCGGGTCACGCTGAGCACCATCGGTGTGCTGTGCCAGCTCGGGGCGACGGTGCGGCTGCGGGACGAACTGGAGGACTGGCTGCCGGAGTTCGTCCCCGGGGAGCCGGGCGGGGAAGGGGAAGCGGCGCAGGCCTGACCGCACCAGGGCCGGGTGCGCCGGAGTACCCGCGGGGCCGGGGCGTTCACCACCACTGCGAGTCGAGGCGCCCCTCGATCGCACGCAGGTTCTCCCGGGAGCAGCGCTCGCAGTAGTGCAGACGGACGCCGTTCTCCACGGAGAGGGTCCAGGTCGGCGGCGGGCCGTCGGCGCGGACGCCGCAGCGGGCACAGGCAAGCATCCGGGGTTCCGAGGCGGAGCCCTCGTCGTCACCTTCGTGAGGACTGGTCACGCGGCGACGATAACCCCGCGCCGAGCGCCTCGCTCCCTCAACGCACCGCGGGGGCCGGTCCGTTCACACGGACCGGCCCCCGCGGGGAAGATCGGGGCCTCCCTCTGGGGAGGCCGTCGCTCCAGGCGGCATGCCCTACTGCATGCCCTACTGCATGACCGCCATGGCGAGCGCCCGGCGGGCGCGCCTCGAGGCGCGCTCGGCCCGGCGCTGCATCCGGCGCGCGGTCAGCAGGCCGCTGGCCTGCCTCTCCCGCTGCGCCTCCTGCAGCCGGTCGTGCATATGCGCACGAGCCAGGGCTTCTGGGATGAGTTGCATCTCTCGGGTCCTGTTCTGGCGCGAGTCGTTCGCACCGCTGGTGGTGAAGTCTTCGGTCGCGGAGCCTGCGGGCTCGTGGGTGGACGGCGTCATCGGGGCCTGCTTCTGGGGGTCGTGCGTGAGGGGGCGGTCGATCGTTCCGGGGGTGTTCATGCCGAGACCGGGTTCTTGCGCGGGCGGCCACGCGGCCGCTTCCGGGCGACGACGACACCCTGGACGAACAGCTCGCCGCCCCAGACGCCCCAGGGCTCACGCCGCTCCTTGGCGCCGGCGAGGCAGGCCTCGACCAGCGGGCAGGTACGGCAGAGGGACTTGGCGTACTCGACGTCCGCGGGCGACTCGGCGAAGAAGACCTCCGGGTCGTAGGAGCGGCACGGGACGGGTACGCCGAGGTTCTCGATGGCGTCGTCGAGCGCGGTGAGCGCGGTGAGCGCGGTGAGCGGAGTCAAGGTCGGGTCCTCCGTGGAGCCGGGCTTGGGGATCGTGTCGGAAGGCGGTACGGACGGGGCGTGCGCTTCGAGTTGCACGGCTGGTCTTCCTCGTCTGGTCGTTTCCGGCCGGTCGGCCGGATGTGCGGTGGTACCGGGTTCTTTTCTTGTCCCGAGGCGCCTTGTCCTGTCTTCCCGTTCAGGGCAAACAGAAGGGCCGCGGATCCCGGATGGGGTTCCGCGGCCCTGAAGGCGCCGGCCTGATCAATCAGGCTGGATCACTCCAGGGTTCTGGCCCACGGAAGGCCCACATCAGGTGGTGCTGCGTCGTCTGCTTCCGGAATCCGGCACCGGCCGCCGCAAAGGCATAGGCCTGCGCCTGTGCCACTACTGCTGCTTCCAGTGCCTTGGTCGGTCGCTCATCGCGCTCACGGACGACAAGGCCCGCGGGAGCGAGGGAGGACGCCGGACGGACGGCACGAATGCCGGACAGACCGGTGCCCTGGTTCGAGGCGCCGAGGATGCACAGGGAGACGGCCGAGCGATCGGTCAGTTTGACGCTGGTGCTGGTGTTGATGCTGATCACAGGACTCGCCTCCTCTCGGCGTCTCAGGGGACCGGGCGAACCGGTCCGCGGATATGCAAGTACAACACGGAATCACGGCCTCCGAGAAGGCCGCTGTCCCCGTGGCTTAGAACCTATGGGGATTCCCGGGGCATGCGCAAACTATTTTTCCGACGAGTTCGTATCAGTCCTGATCTTGTCCCTCGGCGGGGTCCCGGCCCGCGCAGAGAGCCAGCACGTCGGCGCCGTAACGGCGCAGCTTGCGCATGCCCACCCCGGGAATGCGGGCCAGATCGTGCTCCTCGTCGGGGACAGCCTCGGCGATGGCGATCAGCGTCTTGTCGGTGAAGACGCAGAAGGCCGGCTGGCCGCTGCGCCGCGCCTGCTCGCCGCGCCACTCGCGCAGCCGCTCGTACAGACCCTCGTCCATGTCGGAGGGGCAGTCCTCGCAGCGCATCAGCTTCATCTCGCCGCCGTCGGTCAGCGTGCGGCCGCAGACGCGGCAGCGGGCGGGGGTGCGCTGCCTGCGGCGCGGCGCCTGCTCGGTGACCGCGGTGGCCGGCGCCGTCCAGGAGCCGCGCTCCACTCCGCCGGTTCCTGCCGCGCCCGCGCGGCCGGCGACGGCCTGCGAGCCGGGGCGCAGTCCGGTGAGGAAGCGGCTGGGGCGACGGTTCGCCCGGCCGCCCGGGGAGCGGGCGAGCGCCCAGGAGAGGTTGAGGTGTTCCCGGGCGCGGGTGACGCCGACATAGAGGAGACGGCGCTCCTCCTCGATCTGTTCGTCCGTCTTGGCGTAGGTGATCGGCATCATCCCTTCGGCGACGCCGACCAGGAAGACGACGTCCCACTCCAGGCCCTTGGCCGCGTGCAGCGAGGCGAGTGTGACGCCCTGGACCGTGGGGGCGTGCTGGGCGCCGGCCCGCTCGTCCAGTTCGACGACGAGGTCGGCGAGCGTGGCGTCGGCCTTGGCGGTGGCGAAGTCCTGGGCGAGGTGCACCAGGGCGGCGAGGGACTCCCAGCTCTCCCGCACCGCGCCCGACCCGGCGGGCGGCTGGGGTGTCCAGCCCTTGCCGGAGAGCACTGCCCGCACCTGGGAGGGAAGGTCGGGGGCGTCGTCGAGGAGCGCGTCGTTGCCGCCGAAGCGGGCGGCGGCGCGCAGGGCGGTGATGGCGTTGCGCACCTCGGGACGGTCGAAGAACCGCTCGGCCCCGCGCAGCTGGTAGGGCACGCCGGCGTCGGCGAGGGCCTGCTCGTAGGTCTCGGACTGGGAGTTGGTGCGGAACAGGACGGCGATCTCGCTCGCCGGGACGCCGGAGTCGATCAGCTCGCGGATGCGGCGGGCGGCGCCCTCGGCCTCGGCGGGCTCGTCCGTGTACTCGGTGAAGACCGGCTCGGGTCCCGCGGGGCGCTGGGAGACCAGCTCGAGCCGGTGGTCGGCGGCGCGGCCCTTCGCCTGGGCGAGCAGGCCGTTGGCCAGGCGGACCACCTGAGGGGTCGAACGGTAGTCGCGGACGAGCTTGACGACGGTGGCGCCCGGGTGGCGGACGCGGAAGTCGAGCAGATGGTCCGGGGTCGCGCCGGTGAAGGAGTAGATGGTCTGGCTGGCGTCGCCGACCACGCACAGGTTCTCCCGGTCGCCGAGCCACAGCTCCAGGAGGCGCTGCTGGAGGGGGCTGACGTCCTGGTACTCGTCGACGACGAAGTGCTGGTACTGCGCCCTCACCTGCTCGGCGATGTCGGGCCGGTCCTGGAGGACGGCGACGGTGAGCAGCAGGACGTCCTCGAAGTCGATGACGGAGCGCTCTCGCTTGAGCTCCTCGTAGGCGGCGTAGAGCTGGGCGATCTCAGCGGGGTCTCGGGGCGTCTCCCGGTCGGTCTTGGCGGCCGCCGCCGCGTAGTCGGCGGGAACGGTCTGGGTGACCTTGGACCACTCGATCTCGGCGGTGACATCCCGCAGCTCGCCCCGGTCGAGGCGGATCCGGCAGGCGGCGGCCGCGTCGGCGACCAGCTGGATCTTGCGGTCGACGATCCGGGGCAGGGATCCGCCTACCGCCTTGGGCCAGAAGTACTGGAGCTGGCGCAGGGCCGCGGAGTGGAACGTCCGCGCCTGGACGCCCACGGCCCCGAGCTGGCGCAGCCGGCCGCGCATCTCCCCCGCCGCGCGGTTGGTGAACGTGACGGCGAGGACGCTGGAGGGCTGGAGGATTCCGGCCCGCACCCCGTAGGCGATGCGGTGGGTGATCGCCCTGGTCTTGCCGGTGCCGGCGCCCGCCAGCACGCACACCGGTCCGTGCAGCGCGGTGGCGACGGCGCGCTGCTCGGGGTCGAGACCTTCGAGCACCGCGTCGGCCGAGTCCGGGACCCGCGGGAAGAGGGTGGAGTGCGTTGCTGCTGTCACACCGCCATGCTGCCAGGTCGCCCGGGACAGGTGAGCCGGTTGTCCACAGGGAAGGGCTCGCAGTCGTACCAATGCGACAAGCGTCACGTCACCGGCTTCCGGAGCCGTGTGCCGGTGGGAATGCCTTCGCTTTCAAGTACGTTCCCCCGACAGACCGAGGACTTCCCCGAGCCGCCGAAGGAGCGCGAGAGGCATGCAGGGCACTGTGACGATGTACAGCACCACGTGGTGCGGCTACTGCCGTCGGCTGAAGAGCCAGATGGACCGTGAGGGCATCGCGTACACCGAGATCAACATCGAGCAGGACCCCGAGTCGGCGGCCTTCGTCGAGAAGGCGAACGGCGGCAACCAGACGGTGCCCACCGTGCTGTTCCCCGACGGTTCGACGCTCACCAACCCGTCGCTCGCGCAGGTCAAGCAGAAGATCGGCGTCTGAGCTTCCCCGCGGACGCATCAAGCTGACCGGCGTCTGAGCTTCCCGCACACGACGAAGCGGGCGGCCGTCCCTCACGGGACCGGCCGCCCGCTTCGTCGTGTGCGGGTCGCCGGGCTCAGAAGGTGCTGCGGGTGGGCAGTTCCTCGCCGTACCAGTGCTCGATCAGGCGGGCCGCGATGGAGATGCCGTAGGGCGGGAGCACCTCGCCGGACTCGAAGGCGGCGCGCAGTTCGTCGCGGGAGAACCAGCGGGCCTCGTGGATCTCGTCGCCGTCCACGTTGATCTCGGAGGAGGTGGCGTGGGCGACGAAGCCGAGCATCAGGCTGGAGGGGAACGGCCAGGGCTGGCTGGCGACGTACTCGACCTCGCCGACGGCGATGCCGACCTCCTCGTGCACCTCGCGGCGCACCGACTGCTCGATGGCCTCGCCCGGCTCGACGAACCCGGCGAGCGTGGAGAAACGGCCCTCGGGCCAGTGGACCTGGCGGCCGAGCAGGATGCGGTCCTTGTCGTCGATCACCGACATGATCACTGCGGGGTCGGTGCGCGGGTAGTGCTCGGCGCCGCAGGCGGGGCAGCGGCGGATGTGGCCGGCGGCGGCGATGACGGTGCGCTCGCCGCAGCGCGAGCAGAAGCGGTGCAGCCGCTGCCAGTTCTCCAGCGCCACGGCGTGCACCATCAGGCCCGCCTCGCGCGGGGACAGCAGCAGCCCGGCCTCGCGCAGGCCCGCCGGGCGGGCGGAGTCGTCCATCCGGCCGGGCAGGGAGTCCTTCTGCAGGGCGAAGTAGCTGACGCCGTCCTCGTCGATGCCGAGGAAGTAGCGGTGGGCCTCGGTGAGCGGGGCCTCGAAGGACGGGGTCATGAGGAGTTCGGTGCGCCCGTCCGGAGCCTCGTCGATGAGGACCTGGCCGCCGGAGACCACGAAGCAACGGGTCGAGGGGTGGCTCCACGCCGCCGCGAGCCATGCCTCGTCGAGCCGGTGGTGCGCTGCGCGGTCGATGCCGCTCGGGGCGGTGAGCGAGATGGGTCGGTCGGCGGTGTGGTCGGTCCTGGTGGTCACGGGTGCTTCCAACTCCCCCGGGGAACGGATCGGGTCGCGGGCGGTCTGGCGGACGAGGGCGGGAGGGACCGGGTCCTGCGGGCGGGGCGGTGGCGCGGCTCTTCCAGTGTGCCGCGCGCGGGCGCCCGCTTCGGACGGCGCGTGTGTCAGGGGGCGTGCCGCCAGTGCTCGGCGAGGTCGCCCCAGAGGTGGGCACTGGTCTCGGCGCCCTTGAGCAGCAGGTCCAGCTCGACCTTCTCGTCGGGGGCGTGCCAGCCGTCGGACGGGACGGAGATGCCGAGGAAGAGCACTGGTGCGCCGAGGACGTCCTGGAGGTCGGCGGCCGGTCCGGAACCGCCCTCGCGGGTGAACAGCACGGGTGTGCCGAAGGCGCGGCCCATCGCGCGGACGATCGACTGGAGGGCGGGGTGGTCGAGCGGGGTGAGGCAGGGGCGGGTGGCGGGGCTGAAGCTGATCTCGTGCCGGACGCCTTCGGGCAGCCGGCCGGGCACCCAGGCGGCGACAGCCTCACGGATGTGCGCGGGGTCCTGGCCCGCGACCAGCCGGAAGGACAGCTTCACCATCGCGGAGGACGGGATGATCGTCTTGCTGCCGGGGCCCTGGTAGCCGCCGCCGATGCCGTTGACCTCGGCGGTGGGGCGCGCCCAGATGCGCTCCAGGGTGCTGTAGCCGGCCTCGCCGCCGGTGCCGTGCGACTTGGCGGTGTGCAGCCACCGCTCCTCGTCGAAGGGAAGCCGGGCGAAGAGCTCCCGCTCCTCGTCGGTGAGCTCGACGACGCCGTCGTAGAAGCCGGGGATCGCCACCCGTCCCTGTTCGTCGTGGAAGGCGGCCACCAGCCGGGCGGCCGCGGTGGCCGGGTTGGGGACCGCGCCGCCGAAGGAGCCGGAGTGGATGTCCTGGTCGGGGCCGTACAGACGGATCTCGCACTCGGCGAGGCCGCGCATGCCGGTGCACACGGTCGGGGTGTCCTCGGCCCACATGCCGGTGTCGGAGACGATCACGGCGTCGGCGGCGAGCCGCTCCGCGTACCGCTCGACGAGCTCCCGGAAGTGCGGGGAGCCGGACTCCTCCTCGCCCTCGATCAGCAGCTTGAGGTGGACGGCGGGACTGGTGCGGCCGGTGGCTGCGAGGTGGGCGCGCACGCCCAGGGTGTGGAAGAAGACCTGGCCCTTGTCGTCGGCGGCGCCGCGCGCGTAGAGGCGGTTGCCGCGGACGACGGGCTCGAAGGGGTCACTGCTCCAGCCGTCCTCGCGGGCGGCCGGCTGCACGTCGTGGTGGCCGTACACCAGGACGGTCGGCGCCTCGGGGTCGTCGCTGGGCCACTCGGCGTAGACGGCCGGGGCGCCCGGGGTGTCCCAGACCTCGGCGGCCGGGAATCCGGTGTCCTTCAGGGCGGCGGCCAGCCAGTCGGCGCTGCGGCGCACGTCGGGGGCGTGATCGGGCCGGGCCGAGACGGACGGGATGCGGAGCCACGCGGAGAGGTCGTCGAGGAACGCCGTGCGGTGGTCTGCGATGTACGTACGGACGGCGTCGACGGCATTGTCAACGTGCTGGCTCATGTCTACGAGCCTATCGGCACACAGGGGTGTCCTCGGAGTGCGGAATCTCACCGTGCGACGTGCGGGGTCTCACCGCCCGTGGTCCGGTATCTCACCGCCCGGGGTGCGGTGTCTCACCGCCCGGGGTGCCGTATCTCTTCGCCCGGTTCGTCGAGCAGCAGGCGCCCCAGCTCGGCACGGCCGGGAAGCCGCTCCGGGCGGACCACCTCACCGGTGCGGACGTACAGGAACACGGCGGTGACCGACTCCAGGGGTACGCCCTGCTGCTCGGCCCAGGCGAGCCGGTAGACCGCCAGCTGCAGCGGGTCGGCGGTGCGGACCCGGCCGGTCTTCCAGTCGACGATCTCGTACGTCACCGCGTCGCCGTCCTCGGGATTCTCGTGCCGGTACACGGCGTCGATGCGGCCCCGGACGACCCGCCCGGCGATCGACAGCTGGAACGGCGCCTCCACGCGGTACGGAGTGCGGTGGGCGTACTCGGTGCGCTCGAAGGCCTCCTTGAGCTCCTCCAGGTCGCGCTCGTCGGCGATCTCCGCGTCGGCGCCGGGCAGCTCGTCCGGGTCGAGCATGGGCAGGGTCAGCTCCTCGAAGCGCGCCTCGACCCACGCGTGGAAGCGGGTACCCCGGCGCGCGGCGGGCTGCGGCGGGCGCGGCATGGGGCGGGCCAGCTCCCGGGCGAAGCCGTCGGGGTCGTCGGCGAGCCGCAGCAGCTGGGACGCGGTGAGGGAGGCGGGCAGCCGCACCTCGGTGACGGTGTCGCGGGCGCGCAGCAGCTCCCCGGTGAGGGCGTCCAGGTCACGGTCCCAGGAGGCGACGGCGCGGGCCTCCTCGGGGGTGAGGCGCGCCTCGGCGGGCGCGGGGAGGTCCGGCCGGGACGGTGCGGCGGACTCGTCCGGGGCGGTCGCCTGGTGGGGGACGACGGGGCGCTCGGTGGGCAGGGAGTCCCAGTCGGCGGCGTCCACCGCGCCGGGCTCCTCCGGGTACGGATCGTCGGCGTAGTCCTCCGGGTACGGCTCCTCGTCGTCCGGCGGGGGCGGCCAGTCCGGGTCGTCGTGGCCGCCCGGGTCGTGGACGGCCGGAGCGGCGTCCGGGTCGGCGGCGAGACGGTCGAGGTGGGCGAGGACGGTCTCGGCGGCGGCCCGGCGCCGGGCCAGGGCCGCGTCGTCCAGAGGCAGCGGCCACGCCTGGACGTCGCCGGCCTGCCGCAGCGCCGGGTTCTCCTCGTCCTCCGCGGGTTCCTCCGCCCACTCCTCGATCTCGCCGTACCCGGCGGCGCAGTGGTCGTGGAGGGCGAGCAGGAACTCGGAGGGGCCACGCGGCTTCTTCTGGCTGGGGCCCCACCAGTGGCCGGAGCCGAGCAGCAGGGAACGGGGGCGCGTGAAGGTGACGTAGCCGAGGCGCAGCTCCTCGGTGTGCTGGTGTTCCTTCATCGCCTCGTGGAAGGCCTTCAGGCCCCGCGAGTCCCAGGACGGCACGTCGGGGAGGGTGTCGGCGTCACCGCGCAGCGTGTGCGGCAGCACCTTGCCCTGCGCCGTCCACTTCTCGCGGCCCCGGTCGCTGGGGAAGGCGCCGGTGACCAGGCCCGGGACGGCGACGACGTCCCACTCCAGGCCCTTGGACTTGTGGGCGGTGAGCACCTTGACGGTGTTCTCGCCACCCGGCAGCGCGTTGTCCAGGCCCTTCTCGTACTGGGCGGCGGTGCGCAGGAAGCCGAGGAAGGCGAGCAGGGTGGCCTCGTTGTCGCCGGAGGCGAAGGACGCGGCGACGTCGAGGAAGTTGGACAGCGTCTCCCGGCGGCGGGCGGCCAGCGCGTGCGGGGACGCGGACAGCTCGACCTCGAGTCCGGTGACGGCGAGCACCCGGTGCAGTACGTCCATCAGCGGGTCGGCGAGGGAGCGGCGCAGGTCGCGCAGCTCGGCGGCGAGGCGGGCGAAGCGGACGCGCGCGTCGGGCGAGAAGGGCAGCCCGTCGTCGTCCCCACCGCCCTCCATCGGGGTCTCCAGGAAGGTGTCGAGGGCGTCGGCGAGCGCGATCACCTCGGCGGGGTCGACGCCCTCGACGGCCTCGGCGAGCCGCCGGTCGGGGTCGTCGCCGTCCACGCGCGCGTGGAACACCAGCCGGCGCGCGCGGCGGCCGAGCAGGGCGAGGTCGCGGGGGCCGATCCGCCAGCGCGGTCCGGTCAGCAGCCGGACGAGGGAGGCGTTGGCGCCGGGATCCTGGAGGACCTCGCAGACGGCGACCAGGTCGGCGATCTCCGGCAGGTGCAGCAGCCCGGACAGGCCGACGACCTCGACGGGCACGTCCCTGGCGACCAGCGCGGCCTGGATCTCGCCGAAGTCGGTCGCCGTCCGGCACAGGACGGCGATCTCGCCGGGTGCCTTGCCGGTGTTCACCAGGTGGGCGATCGAGTCGGCGAGCCAGTCGATCTCCTCTGCGTGGGTGCGCAGCAGGGCACAGCGGACGATGCCGTCGCGCTCGGCGCCGGGCGCCGGGCGGAGGGCCTCCACGCCCGCGTGCATGGCGCGCAGCGGCTCGGCGAGGCCGTTGGCGAGGTCGAGCAGACGGCCGCCGCTGCGGCGGTTCTCGCTGAGCGACTGGCGGGTGGCGGGGCGGCCGTCGGCGTGCGGGAAGTGCTCGGGGAAGTCGTCGAGGTTGGCGACGGAGGCGCCCCGCCAGCCGTAGATGGCCTGGCAGGGGTCGCCCACGGCGGTCACCGGGTGGCCGGTGCCGCCGCCGAAGAGGCCCGCGAGGAGGACCCGCTGGGCGACCGACGTGTCCTGGTACTCGTCGAGGAGGACCACCCGGAACTCGTCACGCAGCACGCGGCCCACCTCGGGCAGGCCGGCCAGGCGCGCGGACAGGGCGATCTGGTCGCCGAAGTCGAGCAGATCGCGTTCACGTTTGGCGGTCCGGTAGCGCTGCACCAGCTCGGCGAGTTCACGGCGGGCGGCGGCGGCCTCGGGGACCTTGCGCAGGTCGGCGTTGGTGAGCTTGGCGTTCTCCAGGGCGCGCAGCAGCTCGGCGTCGTGGGCGCGCACGTCCTCCGGGCGCACCAGGTGCTCGGACAGCTCCGAGTCGAGGGTGAGGAGATCGCCCACCAGGTCGGGGAAGGAGCGTGTGAGGGCCGGGTAGAGGCCGGGCGCCTCGCGCAGCACGCGCGCGGCGAGCTGGTAGCGGGTGGCGTCGGCGAGCAGCCGGGACGTCGGTTCGAGGCCGATGCGCAGCCCGTGGTCGGTGAGCAGCCGACCGGCGAAGGCGTGGTACGTGGAGATCACCGGCTCGCCCGGGGGGTTGTCCGGGTCGATGGCGTCGGGGTCGGTGACGCCGGCCTTGACCAGGGCCGCGCGGACGCGTTCGGCGAGTTCACCGGCGGCCTTGTTGGTGAAGGTGAGGCCGAGGACCTGCTCGGGGGCGACCTGGCCGGTGCCGACCAGCCAGACCACGCGGGCCGCCATCACCGTCGTCTTGCCGGAACCCGCTCCGGCCACGATCACCTGCGGGGCGGGCGGCGCGATGATGCAGGCCGTCTGCTCCGGGGTGAACGGGATCCCGAGCAGCTCCTTGAGCTCGTCGGGACGGGTGATACGGGCGGGCACACCGAGAATCTAACGGCGGCCACCGACAGCGCGGGCCCACCGGGCCTGCCGTGATGGAAGAAGCGCAGGTCGGAGAGGGTGGTGCGATACGTCACGCGCGCCTGTGGAGCACTTCCCCCGACGCGTCACTCGACGACGTGGCGGCCCTCGGGGCGGGCGCTGCACGACGCCCGGAACGCGCAGTGCGCGCAGTGCTGGCCCGCGGTCGGGGTGAAGCGTTCGTCCAGGACCTTGCCGGCGGCGGTGGCCAGCAGGTCGCCGACCCACTCCCCCTCCGGCGTCTCCTGCGCCTGCACCTTGGGGAGGGTCTCGCCGCCGTCCCGCTTGGCGGCGCCCTGCCGCAGCTGGACGAGTTCGGCGCCGCCCGGCTCGGGGCGCGTCCCGTCGAAGACGTCGTCGACGGCGCCCTCGCGGACGGCGAGCTGGTAAACGGCGAGCTGGGGGTGGCGCTCCACCTCCTTGGAACTGGGCGCCTGCTTGCCGGTCTTGAAGTCGACGACGTAGGCGCGGCCCTCGCCGTCGGCCTCGACGCGGTCCATCTGGCCCCGGATGCGGACCTGGTAGTCACCGGACTCCAGGGTGACGTCGAAGTCGTGCTCGCTGGCCACCGGGGTGCGGCCGGTGCGGTCCATGACGTGCCACTTCAGGAAGCGTTCGAGCGCCACGCGCGCGTTCTCCTTCTCCTGCGCCGACTTCCAGGGCGCGTCGAAGGCGAGGGCGTTCCACACGGAGTCGAGGCGTTCCATGAGGACGTCGAGATCGGCGGGGGTGTGCCCGGAGGCGACCTCGTCGGCGAGGACGTGGACGACGTTGCCGAAGCCCTGGGCTGCGGTGGCGGGCGCGTCGGCCTTCACCTCGCGGCCCAGGAACCACTGGAGGGCGCAGGTGTTGGCCAGTTGGTCGAGGGCGCTGCCGGAGAGCACCACGGGCTGGTCGCGGTCGCGCAGCGGCACCTTGCTGTGCGTGGGTTCGTACATGCCCCACCAGCGGTAGGGGTGCGCGGACGGCACCAGCGGGCGGCCGTCCTCGTCGGCGAGCGCGGCGAGCCGGGCCAGCCGGCGGGCGGCGGCCTCGCGCAGGGCGTCGGAGACACGGGGGTCGACCGTGGTGGCGCGCAGTTCGGCGACGAGCGCGGCGACGGACAGCGGGCGGCGCGGGCGTCCGGTGACGTCCCGGGGCTCGACGCCGAGCTCGGTGAGGAAGCGGGAGGGCTGGTCGCCGTCGTCGGACGGCGCCTTCACGGCCGTCACCACGAGGCGGTCACGCGCGCGCGTGGCGGCGACGTAGAACAGGCGGCGCTCCTCGGCGAGCAGCGCGCCGGGGGTGAGCGGCTCGGCGAGCCCGTCGCGGCCGATGCGGTCGGCCTCCAGCAGGGAGCCGCGGCGGCGCAGGTCCGGCCACAGGCCCTCCTGGACGCCGGCCACGACGACCAGGCCCCACTCCAGGCCCTTGGAGCGGTGCGCGGTCATCAGGCGTACGGCGTCGGGGCGGACGGCACGGCGGGTGAGGGTGTCGGCGGCGATGTCCTCGGCCTCGATCTCCTCGAGGAAGTTGAGGGCGCCACGCCCGCCCGTGCGCTCCTCCGCGCGCGCGGCGGTGGCGAACAGCGCGCACACGGCGTCGAGATCGCGGTCGGCGTTGCGCCCTGCCGCGCCGCCGCGGCGGGCCGCGCGTTCCAGGCGCTGCGGCCAGGGGGTGCCGTCCCACAGTTCCCAGAGGGCCTCCTCGGCCGTGCCGCCGCCGGCCAGGCACTCGCGGGCCCGGCGCAGCAGGGCGCCGAGCCGTTGCGCCCCGCGCGCGTAGACGGGATCGTGCACGGCGAGCCGCTCCGGCTCGGCCAGCGCGCGGGCGAGCAACTCGTCCGAGGGGGCCGGCAGGGGGTTCCCGGCCGCCCGCTCCTCCTCACGCAGCGCGCGTCCGAGCCGCCGCAGGTCGGCGGCGTCCATGCCGGCGAGGGGAGAGGTGAGGAGGGTGAGAGCGGTCTCGGTGTCGAGCCAGCAGGGTTCGTTTCCGGTGTCCGCCTCCTCGGCGCCGCCATCCGTATCGCCCGACCCCGCGCCCGCCGTGTCCTCCGCGCCCGGCCGTCGTTCCTCCTCCGCCCTCGCCACCGCGCGCAGGGCGGTCAGCAGCGGGGCGACGGCCGGCTCGTGCCGCAGGGGCAGGTCGTCGCCGTCGACGTCGACGGGGACGCCCGCGGACGTGAGGGCGCGGCGGACCACCGGCAGGGTGCGGGCGCCCGCGCGGACCAGGACCGCCATGTCGTTCCAGGGGACACCGTCCTCCAGATGGGCCCGGCGCAGGATGTCGGCGATGTTGTCCAGCTCGGTGCCGGTCGTCGGGTAGGTGAACACCTCGACCCGGCCGCCCTCGCGCACGGGCGCCGGCTCGCGGTGCAGGCGGACCTTCTCGGCGGGCAGCCGGGGCAGCGGCATGCGACGGGTGATCCGCCGGGTGGCTTCGAGGAGCGCGGCGCCGGAGCGCCGGGAGGTGCGCAGCACCTGGACGGGCGCGGGGCGGCCGTCCGCGCGCGGGAAGGCGTGCGGGAACTCCAGGATGCCGCCGACGTCGGCGCCACGGAACGCGTAGATCGACTGGTCGGGGTCGCCGAAGGCGACGAGGGTGCGGCCGCCGGACGCCAGGGCGTGCAGCAGCCGTACCTGGGCGGGGTCGGTGTCCTGGTACTCGTCGACGTAGACGGCGTCGTAGCGGTCGGCGAGCCGCCCGGCGGTCTCGGGCCGCCGGGCGAGGAGCACCGCACGGTGGACGAGCTCGGCGTAGTCGATGACGCCCTGGAGGTCGAGGACGTCGAGGTACTCGGCGAGGAAGGCGGACGCGGCGCGCCAGTCGGGGCGGCCGATGCGGCGGGCGAAGGCGTCCAGGGCGCCGGGGTCGAGCCCGAGCTCGCGGCTGCGGGCGAGCACGGCGCGGACCTCGTCGGCGAAGCCGCGCGTGGTCAGGCAGGCGCGCAGGTCGTCCGGCCAGCGCACGTGGGACAGCCCGAGCCGTTCCAGGTCCACCTGGCCGGCGAGCAGCTCGCGCACGGTGACGTCCTGCTCGGGTCCGGAGAGCAGCCGCAGCGGCTCCACGAACAGGTCGCTGTCCTGGTGGGCGCGGACCAGGGCGTAGCAGAAGCTGTGGAAGGTGGTCGCCTGCGGGGCGCGGGCGGCGCCCATGCGCAGCGCCATACGGTCGCGCAGCTCGACGGCGGCCTTGCGGCTGAAGGTGAGGACCAGGATGCGCTCGGGGTCGCCGCCGCGCGCGACGCGAGCGGCCACGGACTCGACGAGTGTGGTGGTCTTGCCGGTGCCGGGACCGGCGAGGACGAGCAGCGGCCCGGAGCCGTGCTCAACCACGGAACGCTGGGCGGCGTCCAGTGGAGGGGGATCCACACGGGCCGGCGGGGTACGCACCAGTCGATAGGCGCCACGGCTCCCCCGCCGCACCGGGGGGTGCGACAGGCCGCTGGTGGAGGAAGAGGAGCTCACGTGGTTCGCCGGTCCTGGTGGGTGTGCTGTGGGGCGCTGCGCCGCGTGTGCGGGGCGGTGGTCGGGGGGTGAGGGAGCCACGCGCAGCCGACGCTACGCCGGGGAACGGAGCGGAAGCAGCGTTTCCGCTTCTTCCCTCCCGTCACTCCTGGCACCCACGCCCCTCGACCCACGAACGTACGTCATGCCGCGGATGTGCCTCATGTCCCCCTGAAGGATCACACGTCACACGACGACGGCGGGGATGGCGGAACCTGTCAGGTGTGACCCCCGGTGTCCGCGCCGCCGTCCCACCGCGCGCGTCTCATGTCGAGGCGTGGCACATGGCCCTCCGCCGCCCGGCCCGCCTCTCGCAGAGGTGTGCCCTCCGCGCGGTAGTGGCCGAGGGCCCGCAACTCGTGGCCGGGCAGCAGCAGGCCGTCCGCGCGGACCACGCGCCACCAGGGGACGGCGCCGCCGTAGAGCGCCATCACACGCCCCACCTGCCGGGGCCCGCCCTCCCCCAGCCACTCGGCCACGTCCCCGTACGTCATGACGCGGCCCGGCGGGATCAGCTCGGCGACCTCCAGGACCCGCTCGGCGTACGCCGGCAGGGCGTCCGGGTGCTCCGGACCCCCGTCGGACGGAAGACTCTCCTGGCTCATCCGGACCATCCTGCCCCACCCCACCGACAACGCGGCGCGTCCGCGGACACGGGCGGGCGACTCGCCCCGGAGCACCGCTTCGGGCAGACTGTGCCGCCCCGCTTGTGGACCCTGATGCCCCCTTGTGGCGGTACGGCATGCCACCATCGTGCGGGCGGTGACCGGTGATACGAGATCGAGAAGAGACGATGAAGCAGCAGGGTGCGCACCCCGAGGACACGGAGGGCACCCCTGACGCCTCGTCGCGCCCGGACACCACGAAGAAGCCCGGCGGCGCGCACCGGGACGTCGCGCACATCGACGAGGTGGAGGGCGACGAACCGCTGCTCCCCGCGCGCGTGCACCGCCCGTCCGACCTCATGCGGCTGGTGGGCGGCGTACTCGCGGTCGTGGTGCTCCTGGCGATCGCCGCGTTCGCCCACGGGACCACCTCGGGTCTCGAACAGGACATCAACAAGGGCACAGGACAGGCGCCCGACCTGCTCATCAAGATCGCGGGCCTGGCCTCCAGCATCGCGATCCTGCTGGTCCCGGTCGCCTTCGCGATCGAACGTCTGATCAAACGGGACGGGCTGCGGATCGCCGACGGCGTGCTCGCCGCCGTGCTGGCGCACGGGGTGACGCTCGCCACCGACCTGTGGGTCGCGCGGGCCGCCCCCGACTCGATCCAGGACGCGCTCACCCAGCCGTCCCCCGGTGACATCCACGCCCTCACCGACCCGGTTCACGGCTACCTCGCGCCCGTCATCGCGTACATGACCGCAGTCGGCATGTCCCGCAGACCACGGTGGCGCGCGGTCCTGTGGGTGGTGCTGCTGCTCGACGCCTTCTCGATGCTGGTCACCGGGTACACCACGCCGTTCTCGATCATCCTCACGGTGCTGATCGGCTGGACCGTCGCCTACGGCACGCTCTACGCGGTCGGCTCGCCCAACGTCCGGCCCACCGGCCGCACCCTGATGGCGGGGCTCCGCACGGTCGGCTTCCGACCCGTGACCGCGTCCCGCGAGGAGGCGGCCGACGCGGCCGAGGGCGGCGACCGCGGGCGGCGCTACTTCGTCACCCTGGAGGACGGCCCGCCCCTCGACGTCACCGTCGTCGACCGCGAGCAGCAGGCGCAGGGCTTCTTCTACCGCGCGTGGCGCAACCTGGCGCTGCGCGGCTTCGCCACCCGCCGGAGCCTCCAGTCGCTGCGCCAGGCGCTGGAGCAGGAGGCCCTGCTGGCCTACGCGGCCATCGCGGCCGGGGCCAACGCGCCGAAGCTGATCGCCACGTCGGAGCTGGGCCCCGACGCGGTGATGCTGGTCTACGAGCACACCGGCGGACGCACGCTGGACTCGCTGGAGGACGAGGAGATCACCGACGAACTGCTGCGCGACACCTGGCACCAGGTGAAGGCGCTGCAGTCGCGCCGGATCGCGCACCGCAGGCTGGTGGGCGACGCCATCCTGGTGGATCGTTCCGGCACGGTGATCCTCACCGACCTGCGCGGCGGGGAGATCGCGGCCGGCGACCTGCTGCTGCGGATGGACGTCTCGCAGCTGCTGGTGACGCTGGGGCTGCGGGTGGGCGCCGAACGCGCGGTGGCCTCCGCACTGAGCGTCCTCGGCCCCGACGCCGTGGCGGACTGTCTGCCGATGCTCCAGCCGATCGCGCTGAGCCGCTCCACGCGCGCGACGCTGCGCCGGCTCGCCCGGGAGCGCGCGGAGCGGGAACGCGAGGCGGTCCTGGAGGCATCCCGCCACTCCCGCCCGGCCCGCGCGCACGAGGAGGACGACGCCGGCCCCGTCGTGCTCGACAAGGCCGACAAGAAGGCCGTACGCGCGGAGCAGCGGGCCGAGAAGCGGGCCATCGACGAGGCGCGCGAGGAGGATCTGCTCAGCCAGATCCGGCAGGAGGTGCTGCGGATCAGGCCGCAGGCCCCGGTCGAGCCGGCCCGGTTGGAGCGGGTGCGTCCCCGCACACTGATCAGCGTCATCGCGGGCGCGATCGGCGCGTACTTCCTGCTGACGCAGCTCACCCACATCGAGTTCGGCCCGCTGATCTCCAACGCGGAGTGGGGCTGGGTGGCCGCGGCGGTCCTGTTCTCGGCGCTGAGCTACGTGGCGGCCGCGATGGCGCTCCTCGGGTTCGTGCCGGAACGGGTTCCGTTCCCGCGCACCGTGGCGGCGCAGGTCGCCGGCTCCTTCGTGAAGATCGTCGCCCCGGCCGCGGTCGGCGGCGTCGCGCTGAACACCCGCTTCCTCCAGCGGGCGGGGGTGCGTCCGGGGCTCGCGGTGGCGAGCGTCGGCGCGTCGCAGCTGTTCGGGCTCGGCTGTCACATCCTGATGCTGCTGGCGTTCGGCTATCTGACCGGTACCGAGAAGACGCCCTCGCTGTCGCCGTCCCGCACGGTCATCGGCGGTCTGCTGACGGTCGCGGTGCTGGTGCTCGTGGTGACCTCGGTGCCGTTCCTGCGGAAGTTCGTCGTCACGCGCGTGCGGTCGCTGTTCGCGGGCGTCGTGCCGCGCATGCTCGACGTGCTGCAGCGGCCGCAGAAGCTGGTCACCGGCATCGGCGGCATGCTGCTGCTGACCGCCTGCTTCGTGATGTGCCTGGACGCCTCGATCCGGGCGTTCGGCGACGAGTCGACCTCCGTGAGCATCGCCAGCGTCGCCGTCGTCTTCCTCGCGGGCAACGCCCTCGGTTCCGCCGCGCCGACGCCGGGCGGTGTGGGCGCCGTGGAGGCCACCCTCACCGTCGGTCTGATCGCGGTCGGCCTGCCCAAGGAGGTCGCCGCGCCCGCCGTGCTGCTCTTCCGGCTGCTGACCCTGTGGCTGCCCGTGCTGCCGGGCTGGCTCGCCTTCAACCACCTCACGCGCAAAGCGGCCTTGTGACCGGCTGAGACGCCGGCCGGACGCGAGCCTCCCTCGGACGGCCCGTGTCCCGCGCGCCGCGACGCGGGCGACCGCAGGATGGGGACATGTCCCGCCCCTTCCTGCTCCGTGCCGCAGCCCTGTCCGCCTGTGCCCTCCTGCTGCCCGCGCTGCTGGCGGGCTGTGCCGAGGGGGACGGCCCGGCCCAGGACCTGACGCGGCAGAAGCTGGACTGGAAGGCCTGCCCCACCCCCGACGAGGCGCAGGGCGGGGGCGCGTCGCCGTCGCCGCTGCCGGGCGCCCGGGGCCAGTGGGAGTGTGCGACGCTCAAGGCGCCCCTGGACTGGGACGACCCGGACGGCGACACCATCGGCCTGGCGCTCATCCGCGTCCGGTCGAGCGGCCCCGACAGCGAGCGGATCGGCTCGCTGATCTTCAACTTCGGCGGCCCCGGCGGTTCCGGCGTGACCACGCTTCCCGCGTTCGGCAGTGACTACGCCACCCTGCGCACCCAGTACGACCTGGTGAGTTTCGACCCACGCGGGGTGGGCCGCAGCGCGCCCGTCACCTGTGAGGACGACCAGGAGCTCGACGAGCACTTCCAGCAGGACGGCACCCCCGACGACAGCGCCGAGCGCACGGAACTGCTGGACAGCACCAAGGAGTTCAACGCGGCCTGCGAGAACAACTCCGGGCGCGTCCTGCCGCACGTGCGCACCACCGACGCGGCCCGGGACCTCGACCTGATGCGCCAGGTCCTCGGCGACGACAAGCTCTACTATTTCGGCATCTCCTACGGCACCGAACTCGGCGGCGTCTACGCCCACCTCTTCCCCGAGAAGGTGGGCCGCGCGGTGTTCGACGCGGTCGTCGACCCGGCGCTGGACTACGAGCAAGCCTCGCTCGGACAGGCCCGTGGCTTCCAGCGCGCCCTCGACAACTACGCCGAGGACTGCGTCTCCCAGGTCGAGGAGTGCCCCGTCGGCGACAGCGCCGAGGACGTGAAGAACCGCATTGCCAAGCTGCTGCGGGACCTGGACCGCCGGCCCGTCCCCGGGGTCTTCCCGCGCCAGCTCACCGAGACGATGGCGACGAGCGGCATCGCGCAGGCCCTGTACTCGAAGGACTTCTGGCCCTTCCTCACCGACGGTCTGGAGCAGGCGTACGACGGGGACGGCACGATCCTGATGGTGCTGGCCGACTCGATGAACGGACGCAGCGAGAGCGGCGAGTACAGCAACCTGGTGCCTGCCAACGTCGCCATCAACTGCGCCGACGCCAAACCCCGTTACACCCCGGCGGACGTGGAGCGGCTGCTGCCCGAGTTCCGCGAGGCGTCCCCGCTCTTCGGTGACTTCATGGCCTGGGGAATGATCACCTGCACCGACTGGGCCGTGCCGGGCGCAGCCGACCATCCGGACGTCAGCGCTCCGGGCGCGGACCCGATCCTGGTGATCGGCAACACCGGCGACCCGGCCACCCCGTACGAGGGCGCACGCAGCATGGCGAGGGCGCTCGGTGAGGGGGTCGGCGTGGAACTGACGTACAACGGGCAGGGGCACGGCGCCTACAACAGCGAGGACCGCTGCGTGCGGGACGCGGTCCACGGCTATCTGCTCGACGGCAAGGTGCCGGAGGCCGGAGCCGTCTGCCCCTGACCCGCCCGGCCGTGAGACGGCCGGGCGTGAGACGGCCGGGCGTGAGACGGCCGGGCGTGAGACGGCCGGGCGGGTGGGTGGACCGTCAACGAAAGCCCAGCTCAGAGGGTTTTCCACAGGCCTCCCCGGCCGACGCCGGACCTGCCTACGATGTCGGAACAGCCGTTCGCCGCACGACGCGGACGGCCCACGAGGGGGGATGTGCCAGATGACCCGGTTCACACGGTGGGCGGCCCTGACCGCCGCCGCCGCACTGCTGACGGCCGGTTGCAGCGGGGGCGGACCGTCGAAGGACGACTCCGGCAAGGACGACAAGGCGAGCGGCGACAGCGCGCTCGACTGGAAGCGCTGCGAGGCGACGGAGGACGGTCCGGCGCCCGGCGACGAATGGCGGTGCGCCACGCTCGAGGTGCCGCTGGACTGGTCGAAGCCGGACGGCGGGACGATCGACCTCGCCCTCATCCGCGCCGAGGCGACGGGCAACGACCGCATCGGCTCCCTCCTGTTCAACTTCGGCGGACCGGGTGGCTCGGGCGTCTCCACCCTCCCTGCCTACGCCGACATGGCCGCCGACCTGCGCGAGCGCTACGACCTGGTGAGCTGGGACCCGCGCGGGACGGGCGCGAGCAGCGGTGTCCGCTGCCGCGACGACAAGGCCATCGAGGCCGCCGAATCCGCCGTGGACTGGACGCCGGACACCCCGGCGGAGGAGCGCGTCTTCCTCGAGGACGCGGCCGACTTCGGCGAGGGCTGCCAGAAGGCCGCCGGGAAGCTGATGGCACACGTCTCGACCACCGACACCGCCCGTGACATGGACCGCATCCGGCAGGCCCTCGGCGACGACCGGATGCACTACTTCGGCATCTCCTACGGCACCGAGCTCGGCGGGGTCTACGCCCACCTCTTCCCCGACAAGGTCGGCCGGATGACGCTGGACGCGGTGGTCGACCCGACGGCCGACACGATCGGCCACGCCAAGAACCAGACCCGCGGCTTCCAGACCGCCCTCGACAACTACCTGCGGTCCACCGGACGCGACCCGGGGGAAGGCTCGCGGGAGATCGCGGACCTGCTGGACCGGATCGACGCCGAACCGCTGCCGACCTCCTCCTCCGGCCGCGAGCTGACGCAGTCGCTGGCGATCATCGGCATCGTGCTTCCCCTCTACAGCGAGGCCAGCTGGCCGGCGCTGACCAGCGCGCTGGACGCGGCCGAGGACGGGGACGGGACGGAGCTGCTGGCCCTCGCGGACGGGTACAACGAGCGGGACGCCTCCGGCAGCTACGGCACCACGACCCACGCCCAGCGGGTCATATCGTGCCTGGACGACAAGCAGCGGCCGACGGTCGAGGAGACCAGGAAGCTGCTGCCCGAGTTCGAGAAGCTCTCCCCCGTCTTCGGTCCGTTCCTGGGCTGGGACACGGCGGGCTGGTGCCACGACTGGCCGGTGCCGGGCCAGTTCGAGACACCGGAGGTGAGCGCGCCGGGCGCGGAACCGATCCTGGTCGTGGGCAACACGGGCGACCCTGCCACCCCCTACGAGGGCGCGCGGCGGATGGCGGACGAGCTGGGCGAGGGCGTCGGGGTGGTGCTCACCTGGAAGGGCGAGGGCCACGGCGCCTACGGCAGCGGCAGCGACTGCGTCGACTCGACGGTGAACGCCTACCTGCTCGACGGCACGGTGCCGCAGGACGGCAATGTCTGCTCGTAACGGCGCCGCCCGTAACGTCGTCGGGGGCTGCGGGCACACCCCGAGGTGGTGCCCGCAGCCCCCGACGAGGACCCGGTGACGGCCGGCGCGGTCGCGTGGACCTCTCCGGCCGGTACGGCCTAGTAGACCGGCTTCTCCGGCTCGATCTGGTTGACCCAGCCGATGACGCCGCCGCCGACGTGGACGGCGTCGGAGAAGCCCGCGGACTTCAGGACCGCGAGGACTTCCGCACTGCGGACACCCGTCTTGCAGTTCAAGACGATCTTCTTGTCCTGCGGCAGGCTCTCCAGGGCGTTGCCCATGAGGAACTCGTTCTTCGGGATCAGCCGGGCGCCCGGGATGGAGACGATCTCGAACTCGTTCGGCTCGCGGACGTCGATGAGTTCGATGTTCTCGCCGTCGTCGATCCACTCCTTGAGCTGCTTGGGAGTGATCGTGGAGTCGGCGGCCGCCGCCTGGGCCTCCTCGGACACGACGCCGCAGAAGGCCTCGTAGTCGATGAGCTCGGTGACGGTCGGGTTCTCGCCGCAGATCGCGCAGTCGGGGTCCTTGCGGACCTTGACCTGGCGGTACTGCATCTCCAGGGCGTCGTAGATCATGAGGCGGCCGACGAGGGGCTCGCCGATGCCGGCCAGCAGCTTGATGGCCTCGTTGGCCTGGATGGAGCCGATGGACGCGCAGAGCACGCCCAGGACGCCGCCCTCGGCGCAGGAGGGGACCATGCCGGGGGGCGGGGGCTCCGGGTAGAGGCAGCGGTAGCAGGGACCGTGCTCGGACCAGAAGACGGAGGCCTGGCCGTCGAAGCGGTAGATGGAGCCCCAGACGTAGGGCTTGTTCAGCAGGACGCAGGCGTCGTTGACCAGGTAGCGGGTCGCGAAGTTGTCCGTGCCGTCGACGATCAGGTCGTACTGGCTGAACAGGTCCATCACGTTGTCGGCCTCGAGCCGCTCCTCGTGGAGGACCACGTTCACGTAGGGGTTGATGCCCTTGATCGTGTCACGTGCGGACTCCGCCTTGGGGCGGCCGATGTCGGACTGGCTGTGGATGATCTGGCGCTGCAGGTTCGACTCGTCGACCTCGTCGAACTCCACGATGCCGAGCGTGCCCACGCCCGCCGCGGCCATGTACATCAGACCCGGCGAGCCCAGGCCGCCGGCGCCCACAAAGAGCACCTTGGCGTTCTTCAGCCGCTTCTGCCCGTCCATGCCCACGTCGGGGATGATCAGGTGGCGGGAGTACCTGCGGACCTCGTCTACGGTGAGCTCGGGGGCCGGCTCGACCAGGGGTGGCAGCGACACGGGGACTCCGTTGGTCGGTCAATCACTACGGTTGTTCTCCGCCTAACACTGCCATGCCCTTTTTCATTCCGAGACACCCGTTCCGACACGCGAGACGATGTCGTCCCAGTAGCCGGGCAGCGCCCCCCAGGGATCCGTCGGTGCCGCGCGGCCGGAGAGCCGGTCCGAGTGGTCGGTGAAGTAGACGGTGCCGGCGCCCTGCCAGCGGGCGATGCGCAGCGCCTCGTCCAGGTGCGGCCGGGGCACACCGTGCACGAAGTGGCAGAACCGCTCCGGCGGATGGTCGGCGGTCCACTCGGCCACCTGGGACCAGCGGTAGTCGCTCCACGGCCCCGAGAAGGTGACCAGCTGGTCGGCGTGCTCGGCGTAGCCGGGGTGCGGATGGGTGCCGTGCCCGAGGACGACGTGGGCGTCCTCATTAACCACCCGGAGGGTGGTGACGGTGCGCCGCACCTCGGGCAGATCCTCGCGGCCGGCGGGGCAGCGGTCCAGGAGGAAGCCGTCCACCCGGTACCAGTCGTGGAAGCGGTGGGCGTCGGAGATGATCTCGCCGAAGCCGCGCAGCCCGTAGGCGGTGTCGATGTGCCCGAGGACGCGGACGCCCGCGTTGCGCAGCCGGCCCGCCGCCTCCAGGCAGTGCGGGTCGGGCTGGACGCCGGGACCGTCGGCGACGTTGAGCACCACCCAGTGCAGGGGTGTGCCGGGGCGGCCCAGCCGGTTCCACTCGTCGAGGGCGAGCAGCGGATGGGCGACGCCCGGGACGCCGAGACCGGTGCCGAGCCCCGTGGCGGTGGGGCCCTGTCTGGTCCGGGTCAGATACGGCATGCCGCCTCCATCCAGATGTCCGCCAGCGACTCCTCGAGGTTGATGCGGGGACGCCAGCCCAGGCGGTCGCGGGCGGTGCGTACGTCGGCCTGCTGCCAGGCCCCGCACCCGTCGGGGTACGGGAACGCGGCGGGTGAGGCGGCGATGGGGTGGTGGTCCGCCTCGGCGCGCGGGTGTCCGATGGTCGCCCGCAGGTGGGTCGCGTGGGCGGTGTGGGTGGCGTGGACGGGCCCGGGGTGGGGGAGGCCGTCGAGCTCGTTGAGGGCGCCGCCGTAGCCGGCCACCCGGGCGAGGATCCCGGCGGCGTCCCGCAGGCGGACGGCGCGGCCGGAGCCGATGTTGATGACGCCCTGCGCGGCGGAGAGCGAGGCGGCGTGCACGGCGCGGGCCACGTCGCGGACGTCGACGAAGTCGCGCTGGGCGCCGAGGCCGCCGAGCTTCAGTTCGCCGTCGCCGGACTGCATGGCGCGGCGCATCGCCTCGGCCAGCCGGCCGAGCGGGGAGCCGGCCGGGGTGCCGGGGCCGACGGGCGAGAAGACCCGCAGGACCACGGCGTCCAGGCCGGAGCCGAGGACCAGTTCGGTGGCGGCGAGCTTGCTGACGCCGTACGGGCCGCCGGGGCGGGGGACGGCGTCCTCGGCGGTGGAGGAGCCCGGCTGGCTGGGGCCGTATTCCGAGCCGCAGCCGATCTGGACGAGCCGTGCCCCGCAGCCGCTGCGGCGCAGCGCCTCGCAGATGGTGGCGACGGCGACCGTGTTGTGCCGGGTGAGTTCGCGGGCGCCGCCCCGGGTCGCGCCCGCGCAGTTGATGACGACGCCGGGGTGGACGGCGTCGAGGAAGCGGGTGAGGGCGCCCGGGCTGCCGGTGGCGAGGTCGAAGCGGACGTCGGCGTCGTCACCCCGGCCGAGGGCGGTGAGCTGGACGGCGGGGTCGGCGAGCAGGCGGTCGGCGACGAAGCGGCCGAGGTAGCCGTTGGCTCCGATCAGCAGGACCCTCATCGGTCGGCTCCTTCGCGGCGGTCGGTGACGGGACGGCAGGTCATGCGAGGTTCTCCTTCGGGACGGGTCGAGGGCTCCGGAGCCGCGGTCGTCCGGGCCGCGCGGTGGTCGCGGCCGGTCACCGCGCCTGCTCCGGCCGCAGGTGCGCCGAGGCGCGGGCGAGGGTGCGGGAGGCATGCACGAGCAAGGTCAGGGCCCCCGCGCCGCAGGTCAGGACGGGTACTGCGGTGGGGCCCCAGGCGGCGGTGAGGATTTCCACCGGTGCGCCCAGTGCGGCGCAGCCGGGCAGCCGGCCCGCGAAGACGGTGGCGGGCGCGAGCACCTGGGCGAGGGCGGTGAGCATGAGGATCACGCGCGGGGCGTGGGTGAAGCCGTGCACGGTGAGCAGCCGGGCGACGAAGAGGAGGGCGCCCAGGGCGAGGACCGCCGGGGAGACGGGCCCCGCGTCCAGGAGCGGCGCGCACAGGGCGACGAGCGCGGCCAGCGCCCCCAGGAACAGGGCGACGGCGCCGAGCAGCACGGGCCGCACGGAGGCGGCGAAGTCCTCCAGGCCGCGGCTGGCGGCGAGCTTGCGGCGCGCGTGGGTGAGGAAGAGACCGGCAGTCCAGGTCGCGGGCGCGACGGCGAGGGTGAGGGCGAGGAGGGGCGCGGGGGCCAGGGGCCAGTCGCCGCCCGTGGTGCCGTCGGGCAGTCCGTCGGGGCCGCCGGACACGGCGGTGCGCAGCAGACCGTCGCCCAGCACGGCGTAGGCGAGGAGCAGGCAGGTCCAGAAGCCGGTCGCCGACCGGGAGGCGAGGGCGTCGGTGAGGGCCAGCGGTCCGCGGCGCAGCGTGGCGCGCAGGGCGAGGGCGACGGCGACCACGCCGGCGGCGGCCGTGTACAGGCGGGTCTGGCCGTGGGTGCGGGCCAGCGCGATCAGCGCGGCGGCGCACAGCGTGCCGGGCAGCAACGGGAGCAGAAGCACGGCGACGGACCGGCGGCGGTCTCCCCGGCGGGCCTGGGCGTCCGGCACGGCGGGTGCGTCGGCCGCGGTGTCGGCGTCCCGCGGGACGCGTGCGTAGAGCTCCTCCGCGAGGGAGAAGACGTCGCGGTGGCGGAAACGGGCGGCGGTCCGGTCGGTGATGCCGTGGACCTCCAGGCCCGCCGCGATCTCCAACGGGTCCACGGCGCGTTCGCACAGCTCGCGGTGGCGGTGCAGCAGCACCTTCACGGGGTCGGCCGCGCCGGGGGCGGCGCCGCGGTCGAGTTCGCTGAGGTCGGTCATCGGACGGTCTCCGTGACGGGCTCCGGCGTCTCCACGGCCCAGGTGGGGACGGCTCGGGGGGTGGGTTCGGTCCAGTGGCCGGGGACGTGGGCCTCGGCGGGCGCGGCGAAGGGCTGCGGATCTCCCGCGCCGCCGAGGACGGGCCGGCGTGCCGGGGTGCGGGCGACGGTCTCGAGGTAGAGGCCGCGGAACGCCGCGACGTTCTGCTCGATGCTGAACAGCTCCAGCGCCCTGGCGCGCGCGGCCGCTCCGAGGCGCGCACGACGCTCGGGGTCGCGCAGCAGCGAGACGCACGCCTCGGCGAGCGCCCGCGGATTGCGCGGCGGTACGACGAGACCGGTGCCGCCGATCACCTCGACGACGGCGCCGACGTCCGTGGAGACCGTCGCGCGTCCGCAGAACATCGCCTCGATCAGCCCTGCCGGGAACCCCTCGACGACGCTGGACAGCACGGTGACGGTCCCGCCTGCGTGGACGTCGGCGGTGGTCTCGGCGCCGGGGCCACCGGGTTCCTCGAAGGACACCGGGTTGCGCCCGACGGCGTGCGGGCCGTCGGCCTCGTCCGGGAAGAGCTGGGCGGCCAGGGCCCGGCAGTGGCCGAGGTAGGCCTCACCCTCGGGTCCTGAGGGGCGGCCGACGATGCGCAGCCGGGTGCCGGGCTCGGCCGCGCGGACCTCCGCGAAGGCGTGCAGCAGCGAGACGAGATCCTTGGCGGGCTCCACCCGGCCGAGCCAGACGAGGGTGTGCGGCTCGGCGCGCTCCCTCCTCTCCCGCCTCTCCAGGTCCGCCCGCTCCCCCCGCTTCTCGCCCTTCTCCCGCTCCTCCGACCGGCGGTCCTCGCCGACTCGCGCGAAGGGCGTGGCGTCCAGGCCGGGGTGAATGGTGCGCAGCTTGGCCCGGTCGGCGCCGCAGCGCTCCTGCCATCGGCGGGCGTGGGCGTTGCCGGGGACGAGGTAGGAGGCGGCGCGGTAGGTCTCGGCGGTCAGCAGGCCGTGGAAGGCGGCGAGCAGGGACCGCACGGCGGGTGAGGCCGCGGGGCGCGTGAGGTAGTGGGTGCGCAGACGCACGCCGTACTCGGTGACCACGAGCGGGACGCCGAAGAAGTGGCGGGCGAGCAGACCGGGGAGCGCGGCGATGCCGCCGGACGCGGCGTGGCAGAGATCGACGGCACCGAGGCCGTCCTCCTCGTACCAGTCGAGCGAGAGGGGGCGCAGGGCGCGCTCCAGGTGGCCGGCGACGGTCAGCAGATCCGGGACGCGGGCCTCGCGCGCGGCGCGGCGGGCTCCGGGCGCACGACAGGCGCGTTCCAGGGCGCGCACGGCCTGCTCGGAGTGCAGCGCGGCGACCAGTCCGCCCTCGTCGCGGGCGAGCTCGGCGAGCCCGTGGAGAGCATTGGCGAAACGGTCCGCCTCAGCGGTGCCGGGCTTGCCAGCGGCGCCGGGCTTCCCAGCGGTGCCGGGCCTCTCGGCGGTACCTGCTTCCGCGGCGGTGCAGAGGGCGGCGGCCAGTTCGCCGTAGTGCTCGGTGAAGCGTCGGCGGGCGCGGCGGCCGTGGACCACCCCGTCCTCCTCCGCGGCCCACAGCGGCGCCGTGCGCACGCGCCGGACCTGGGGCGGCAGCTCGACCCAGCCCGCGTCCTCCTGGGCCTGGCCGGTGCTGAACGCGTAGACGTCGAACTCGTGTCGGTCGAGCCCGCGCACCAGGCGGTCGCACCACACCCCGCCCTCACCGCCCACATACGGATAGCCACCCTCCGTAAGCAGTCCGATGCGCACGTGTGCACCCCCGTTCTCCCGTAGGGAGCCGCCGTTGGCCCGGCGGCTCGCAGCGGGACGAACGTATGCGGACAGGACGGTGGCGTGATGGACGGTTGTCCATCACGCCACCAGAAGGGGTGAACGGGCGTAACTTTCCCGCGCGGATCGCGTTCGCCGTGCTGGGACCGGCGCACGACGGGCGCGCGCCGGTCCGGGACCCCTACTCGCGCGCGCCCCGCCGTGGAGGGCCGGTCCGGTCTGCCGGGCGGGCTAACCCTTGGGATAGGGCCAGGCGTTGGGCCGGCAGCTGATCCCGTCGTACTCGAGGAACTTGGTCTGCTGCTGCATCACCGGGGCCAGGTCGCCGTCCTTGTCGCAGGTGACGTGGTTGTGGCCGAGGCGGTGGCCGATCTCGTGGTTGATCAGCATCTGGCGGTACGCGAACATCTTGTCGCCGTACGTCTCGGCGCCCTGCGCCCAGCGGTAGGCGTTGATCATCACCCGCTCGGTGGCCGCGGAGTCGCAGGAGACGTTGTCCTCGGTGGTGTCCAGGCCCGACTTGGCGCACCAGTCGGCGGTCGTATCGGGACTGGCCAGGGTGATCACGAACTCGGCGTCGCCGGTCTCGATCCGCTCGAAGGCCAGGTTGTCGTGCGCCCAGCTGCGTCTGTCGTTGAGCGTCCGGTGCACTGCCTCGGCGAACAGCGCGCCGTCCAGGTCGAGCCCTCGCTCCACGTCCACGCGGTAGGTGACCTTCCGTCCCTTGCCGGGTGCCTTGTCGATCCCCTTGACGGCATAGAACTTGCCCGTGCCCTCCCGGGCGGCGGCCAACGGGAACTTGCGGTCCATCTGCTGCTCGTACGTGAGCGGCTCAGCCGTGGGCACGCCGGGCGTCACCCGTTCGTCGCCGCGCGAGGCGGGTTCGCGCGCGTCGCGCGCCTGCTCGCCGGCGGACTGCGACTGGACGCCCGGGCTGTCGTGCTCGTCGGCGACCTGCCCGGCGACGACGACGGCCAGCACGGTGGTGACGGCGGCCGCCGCTATGCCGGTGAACGCGCGTCCCTTGCCACCCCTGGTCTGCGCGGGGGCGCCCGTCGGCGGCTCGTCGTCGCTGCTGTCGGTGCCGGTGTCCGAGGGGACGCCGGTGTCCGGCGCGCCCTCCCGGTCGGTGACGGCGGCGTAGGGGTCCGCGGGGCTGCGGGTCACGGGCTTGCGCGGAGTGAAGAGGTCGCCGCTCCCGTCGAACGCCTCCACGTAGTCGCGGCGCGGTCCCTCCACGGGCGCCTGGCGCTGCCTCGGCAGGGGTACGCCCTGCCCGGCGGCCGGTGAGCCGTACCCGGCGCCGGCGGCGGTGCGCCCGTGCAGGTTCCCCCGGCCGCCCGCGCTCTCCTGCTGCTCGGGGTGCCCGCCGCGGACCCGGGGGGTGCCGTGCGCGGGGGTGCCGTCCGCATGGCGCGGGACACCGTGCGGAGGGGTGCCCTCCCCGTACCTGGGGACACCGTGCGGAGGGGTGCCCTCCCCGTACCTGGGAACACCGTGCGGCGGGGTTCCGTCCGCATGGCGCGGGACACCGTGCGGGGGAGTTCCGTCCCCGTACCTGGGGACACCCCGCGCGGGGGTGCTGTCGTCGCGGCGCGGTCCGCCCTGCGGAGGGGGTCCACTCCCGGGGCGGGGCGGGCCCTGCGCGGCCGCGTTCCCGGGGCGCGGGAAGCCGTGGGCGGGAGTCTCCTCGCCGTACCGCGGAACACCGCGCGGCGGGGTGCCGTCGCCGTATCCAGGCGCACCCTGGGCCTGACCGCCGTACCGGGGCGCGCCCTGCGGCTGACCGTCGTACCGGGGGACGCCGCGCGCGGGAGTGCCGCCCTGCTGCCATCCGTCCGGAACCGGGGGTACGCCCGGGGCGGGCCTGCCACGCCCGGGCGCCCCGTACCCGTGGACCGGGGTGCCGTGCGGTGGCGTGCCGTACGGCGGAGTGCCCTGCGCCTGCTGCCGCGGCAGCGCCGCGCCCTGGCCGGTGTCCCGCCGGTCGTCGTACCGCGCCTCGGACGCGTCACGTACGCGGCGTGCGGCGGCCGCGGTGGCGTCCGCGGTGTCGCCCTTGGGGGCGGGCCCGCGCCGGCTGTGGCGTCCCACTTCGCGCCTCAGCCCCTTGTCGTCTCGGTCGTGGCGGTCGGGCCACCGATGTCGGCGGACGGACCCGGATCGCCCTCTGCGTCCGGCTGCACAGTATCGCCCTCGCCCGCGGGATCGGTCGCGTCCCTCAGGAGTTCACGGAACGCCGACGCCACGGTCTCGGGATACTCCATCATCGCCACGTGTCCCGCGTCCGGGAGTGTCACGAGCCGGGAACCCCGGAAGCGGCGGGCGGCGCGCTGCGCCATGCGGAAGCCGACGAGCTGGTCGCGCCCGCCGTAGACGAGCAGGGTGGGCGCGAGCACCCGCTCGGCCTGACGCCACAGTCCTTGCTGGCCACCGAGCATGTACGAGCTGACGAGGCCCCGTGCGGAGCGTGCCATCGCGTCCCAGAAGTACGGCAGCCGCTGGCGCCGCTCCATCTCCTGCACGGCGTGCCGGACGCCCTCCGGCGTCACTCGTGACGGGTCGCCGTAACAGAGGTTCAGGACGCCCCGGACGCGCTGCTCGGCAGTCCACTCACGGGTGAGCCGGGTGAACAGGGGTGCGACGCCGGGCACGGCCAGCAGTCCCGTGGGGACGGCGGAGCGCTGCACGCGCAGCTCCGGCAGGGCCGGGGAGACGAGCGTGAGGGTGCGGACCAGGTCGGGACGCACGGCGGCGACCCGGGTGGCGACCGCGCCGCCGAGGGAGTTTCCGAAGAGGTGCACCGGTCCGCGGTCGGACGCCTCCAGACAGCGGATCACCGCGCGTGCGTGCGCGGTGATCGAGTAGTCGCCGTCGTCCGGCGGCGGGGAGTCGCCGAACCCGGGGAGGTCCACGGCCTCGCTGTCGACGGCGTCGTCCAGGAGGGCCATCAGGGGCGACCAGTTGAGCGACGAGCCGCCGAGTCCGTGGACGTAGAAGGCGGGCGGGAGTCCTTCGCGGGCCGGCGGCCGGGATCTGACCGTGAGCGTGGCGCCGGGCACCCGCACCGACCTCAGCCGCTCGCCCTCGGCCACCCGGACCGCCGCCGGCTCGGGGAGCACGCTGGTCGGCGGCACGGACGGCAGCTCGGTCGAAGACATGCGGCAATGTTACGAGATGATCACGCCGTGGTTCATGTGTTCGGCGTCACAGGATGGCATGGCGTCCGATTCGGGTGTCTCCTAGGCTCGTACCGAGGGCACCCGTACGTGGCCCCTGTCTGCCTCAGGGGCGTGACCAGGAAGGGAGCCCGGTGATGGCCGTGGATCCGACCGACCCCGAGACGTTCGAGGAGGACGAGGACGTGCAGGAGGGTGTGGAGTACGACGTCGAGGCGCCGGAGGTCGACGCGGCCGAGCAGCAGACGGAGGTACGGCCGGAGGACGACGACCCGCTGGAGGATGTCGACCCCGACCGCGCGAACGAGGCGGATCTGGTGGAACAGGCGCGCGTCGTCCAGCTCGACGAGGACGACTACCGGTGACAGGTGCGCCGGCGGGGGCGACAGCCGTCCGAAATGGGACGCGTTTTGCCCGCTCTGACAGCTTCTGAAACCGTCCGTGCCGCTTCTCCCGCTGTCCGGTCCGTGAAATTCTGCACGTGCACCGCGCACATCAGGATTACCGAAAAGTACGATGGCGACGCGGCTGATCCCGCATGTGGACGACTATGGGAGGCGGCGTGACAGCCATCGAGCAGACGGACGCGGTACGCCCGAGGGGTACACGCCTTCCGCGCCGTGCCCGGCGGAACCAGTTGCTGGGCGCCGCCCAGGAGGTCTTCGTCGCGCAGGGCTACCACGCGGCGGCGATGGACGACATCGCCGAGCGCGCGGGTGTCAGCAAGCCGGTGCTGTACCAGCACTTCCCCGGCAAGCTCGACCTGTACCTGGCGCTGCTGGACCAGCACTGCGAGGCGCTGATCCAGTCGGTGCGGCACGCGCTGGCGTCGACGTCGGACAACAAGCAGCGCGTGCGGGCGACCATGGACGCCTACTTCGCGTACGTCGAGGACGACGGCGGCGCGTTCCGCCTGGTCTTCGAGTCGGACCTGACGAACGAGCCCGCCGTGCGCGAGCGGGTCGACAAGGTCACCAACGACTGCGCGGAGGCCATCTGCGACGTCATCGCCGAGGACACCGGACTCTCGCGGGCGGAATCGATGCTGCTGGCGTCGGGGCTCGGCGGGCTGGCCCAGGTGGTGGCGCGGTCGTGGCTGCACAGCGACCGCAGCGTGCCTCGCGACCAGGCGGTGCAGTTGCTGACCTCGCTGGCCTGGCGGGGCATCGCCGGGTTCCCGCTGCACGGCAGCGACCAGCAGCACTGACCGCGCGGCCGGCGGTCGTTTGTTCCCGTCGGCTGTTCGCTGTTGGCGTTGCCGGGCGAAGCGTGCGGGTACCCTCACCGGGCTAATGTGTGCAGGTACGGCGCGGAAGGTCGCGCACTTCACTGACCGTCGGAGGGACATAGCCGTGGAGGTCAAGATCGGCGTGCAGCACGCGCCCCGCGAGATCGTTCTGGAGAGCGGTCAGAGCGCCGAGGAGGTCGAGCGCGTGGTGGGCGAGGCGCTGGCCGGGAAGTCGCAGCTGCTGAGCCTCGTGGACGAGCACGGCCGCAAGATCCTGGTCCCGGCCGACCGTCTCGCCTACGTCGAGATCGGCGAGCCGGCCCCGCGCAAGGTGGGCTTCGGCGCGCTGTAGGGCTGTATGCGTGGCAGAAGGGCCCGGCGGTTGTCACCGCCGGGCCCTTCTGCGTGCCTTCTGCGCTGCGTGCCTTCTGCGCTGCGTGCCTTCTGCGTTCATGAGGGCGCGTGCCCTTGAAACCCCCGGACGGCCTACAGGCGCGGCCGTGTGGAGAGGATTGGATTCCGCAGGTCAGGGGTAAACCGGGACAGGACCAAGACAGGGACGAGCAGGCCGGCCGTGTGGGAGGGACCCCGACATGCTTCTGGAAGCGCTCAGCTCCGCGATTCTCGGCCTGGCCCTGGCCTGGGGGGCGTACCACCGCCTGTCCCACCGTCTCCCCCGGCGCGCCCTCGTGCTGGCGACCGGTGTGGCCGGGGCGCTGTTCGGCGCCTTCGTCATGAACACCGCGCTGGACGCGGGGAATCTGCTGACGATGCTGGTGGGCGCGACGATCGTCTCGACCGCCTCCCTGTCCCTGCTGCTGCGCCCGGCGGGCAGGCTCCACCACTCGGCCACGGCCTGACCGTCTACGGGCGGCCGCCCACCCTCTGCGGCAGTGCGTGGACTCTCTACGACCGCCTTATCCGCCCCCGTGGGCCACGCAGCCCGGCAGCCCTGGCCGCCGTCGACCGGCCGCCGGCCCGGCAGCCGGTCGTACCGAGCCAGAGCTGACACCCGGCACTGCGACCGGCGACACCACCGCCGTCCGGCCTCCGGGCATCAGCCCTCACAACCGGCCGGCCGACCACCCCGCCGAACCGGCCACCAGGTCGCACAGTCCGCGCCGTCTCAGCGCCGTCGGCCGCCACCGGTCCGGCAAGCGGTCATGCTCCTCCGGCCGGGCGCAACGACCCGTGGCCTTCAGCCCGGCCGTCGTCCGGCACGGTCATGCAGTCGCCGGCCAACGGGCGGTCGCCGGGCGCTTCGCATCGGGCCGGCCGCCCTGCCGAGCAGTCACCGTGATCTTCCGGTCGCCGCGCCCGGGCTCCGTGCGCCCGTCGGGCGAACTATGACGTCGCGGCTGTCACGAGGTCCGCCACCGTCAAGCGCCGGCCACCCCGGCCGCCCCTCCGGCGGGGCCGTACAGCGGGCTGCCGTCAGGCGGCCAGCCCCAGTGCCGCCATCCGCTTCGTGTGCGCCTCCGTGATGCGGGAGAACATGCGGCCCACCTCGGCCAGGTCGAAGCCGTCCGCCACGCCGCCCACGAGCATCGTCGAGAGGGCGTCGCGGTCGGCGACCACGCGCTGGGACTGGGACAGGGCCTCGCCCATCAGGCGGCGCGCCCACAGGGCGAGCCGGCCGCCGACGCGTGGGTCGGCCTCGATGGCCGCGCGCACCTTCTCCACGGCGAAACCGCCGTGCCCCGTGTCGTCCAGGACGGCCAGGACCAGCGCGCGGCTGTCGGAGTCGAGGCGCGCCGCGACCTCACGGTAGAAGTCGCTGGCGATGGAGTCGCCCACGTACGCCTTGACCAGGCCCTCCAGCCAGTCCGACGGCGCCGTCTGCTTGTGGAAGCCGTCGTAGGCGGCCACGAACGGCTCCATGGCCTGCGTCGGCTCCTCGCCGATCTCGGCGAGCCGGTCCCGCAACCGCTCGAAGTGGTGGAACTCGGCCGAGGCCATCTTCGCCAGCTCCGCCTTGTCGCCCATCGTGGGCGCCAGCTTGGCGTCCTCCGCGAGCCGCTCGAACGCCGCCAGCTCCCCGTACGCGAGCGCGCCGAGCAGATCCACGACAGCGGCACGGTACTGGGGGTCGGCGGAGGCGGCCGCCCAGTCCATGGCGGCGACGCCGGTCCGTGCGGCAGGGGTCTCGGGAGTTTCCGCGGCGTTGTCAGGGCTGTCAGAGCTCGTCATGGAGCGCACAATAGCCCGCTCGGCCTGCCCCGGAAGGTCCTGGTCGATCAGTGTGACGACGACTACGTGACCAAATCGGCCATGGCGTGTGCGCGAATCCGGGGTATGGTGGTAATGCGCCTGCTGAACACTCTGACGTTTTCGGATGTGTTCGACGGGCCGCAGCATGTATGAGGATGCCCGGTCGGTGGCCCGATCGGCTCCGACCCGACAGCCCTCTGTTCGTACGGCACATCGCGTACGGGATGCGGAGGGACACCTCAGCGGTACGAGCGCTCGAGCGTCGGCAGTGGTCCCGTGTCCTACGGCCTCGACCGTATGGCAGCCGTCGTCCCCGGCACGGTCCCTACACGACCCCCGCGCTCGCCTCGCACCGCGCACACAGAAGAGGCAGCACCCTGACTACCACGTTCCGAGAGCTCGGGATCCTTCCCGAGACAGCCGAAGCCCTTGAAGCCGTCGGCATCACCACCCCCTTCCCCATCCAGGAGATGACGCTCCCCGTGGCCCTCACGGGCACGGACGTCATCGGCCAGGCCAAGACCGGCACCGGCAAGACACTGGGCTTCGGTCTTCCGCTCCTCGAGCGGGTCACCGTCCCCGCCGACGTGGAGGCGGGCCGCGCGAAGCCCGAGGACCTCACCGACACGCCGCAGGCGCTGGTCGTCGTCCCCACCCGCGAGCTGTGCACGCAGGTCACCAACGACCTGCTGACCGCCGGCAAGGTGCGCAACGTGCGCGTCACCGCGATCTACGGCGGCCGGGCCTACGAGCCCCAGGTCGAGGCGCTGAAGAAGGGCGTCGACGTGATCGTCGGCACCCCGGGCCGCCTGCTCGACCTCGCCGGGCAGAAGAAGCTCAACCTGTCGCACGTCAGGGCGCTCGTCCTGGACGAGGCCGACGAGATGCTCGACCTGGGCTTCCTGCCCGACGTCGAGAAGATCATCAACCTGCTTCCGGTGAAGCGGCAGACCATGCTGTTCTCGGCCACCATGCCGGGCGCGGTCATCGGTCTGGCCCGCCGCTACATGTCGCAGCCCACGCACATCCGCGCCACCGCGCCGGACGACGAGGGCGCCACGGTCGCGAACACCAAGCAGTTCGTCTACCGCGCGCACAACATGGACAAGCCCGAGATGGTCTCGCGGATACTGCAGGCCGACGGCCGTGGCCTGGTCATGATCTTCTGCCGCACCAAGCGCACCGCCGCCGACCTGGCCGACCAGCTCAAGCAGCGTGGCTTCGCCTCCGGCGCGGTCCACGGCGACCTCGGCCAGGGCGCCCGCGAGCAGGCGCTGCGCGCCTTCCGCAACGGCAAGGTGGACGTGCTCGTCTGCACCGACGTCGCCGCGCGCGGCATCGACGTCGAGGGCGTCACGCACGTCGTCAACTACCAGACGCCCGAGGACGAGAAGACGTACCTGCACCGCATCGGCCGCACCGGCCGCGCGGGTGCGAAGGGTACGGCGATCACTCTGGTCGACTGGGACGACATCCCGCGCTGGCAGCTGATCAACAAGGCGCTGGACCTGGGTCTGGGCGACCCGGCCGAGACGTACTCCACCTCCCCGCACCTGTACACGGACCTGGGCATTCCCGAGGGCACCAAGGGCACCCTGCCCCGCTCCGAGCGCACCCGGGCGGGTCTGGACGCGGAGGAGATCGAGGACCTGGGCGAGGTCGGCGGACGCGGGCCGCGCGGACGCGGCGGCCGGGACGGCCGTGACGGACGCCGCGGTGGCCGTCCCGACCGGTCCGAGCGTTCCGAGGAGCGCGAGGAGTCGACGCGCACGCCGCGCCGCCGTCGCCGTACCCGCGGCGGTACGCCGCTCGACGCGGCCGAACAGCAGCCCGCCGCGCCGACCGCCACGCCGGTCGCCGGGGAGGCCGCCGGGGAGGCCGAAGCCGGCGAGGCCACGCGCACCCCGCGCCGTCGACGCCGCACCCGTGGCGGGGTCACCGCCGCCGTGGGCACGGTGGAGCAGGGGGCCGCGGAGGCCGCCGTCGACACGGCCGAGGGCCCGTCGGTGGAGACCGCCGAGGCCGCCGAGACGGTCGAGAAGCCGCGCCGTCGCCGCACGCGCCGGTCGGCCGAGCAGGTTCCGGCCGTGACGGAGCAGCCGTCGGTTCCGGCGCCCGCCGCCGAGCCCGTCGTGACGGAGTCCGCCCCCGTGGAGGAGGCCGCGCCGCGCCGTCGCCGTACCCGCAAGGCGGCCGAGGCCGCCGACACGGCGATCGAGACCGCCGAGGGCACGACGGAGACGGCCGAGGCCGCCCCGAAGCGCACGCGGAAGACCGCCGCCAAGAAGGCGGAGGCCGCCGTCGACACCGCCGAAGGCACCGTCGAGGCGCCCGCCGAGGCCAAGCCGCGCCGCACCCGCAAGAAGGCGGTGGCGGCCGAGGCCGACGTCGCGACCGAGGCCCCTGTGGCCGAGGAGAAGCCGAAGCGCACGCGGAAGACCGCCGCCGCCAAGAAGGCGGAGGCCGCCGTCGACACGGCCGAAGGCGCCGAGGCCACGCCGCGCCGCCGGACCCGCAAGGCCGCCGAGGCGGAGGCCGTGGAGATCCCGGCGCAGGCCGCGTCGGAGGCCGAGGAGAAGCCGAAGCGCACGCGGAAGACCGCCGCCGCCAAGAAGGCGGACGCCGCCGTCGAAACCGACGAAAGCACCGTCGAGGCCAAACCGCGTCGCACCCGCAAGACGGTGCCCGCGCAGACCGCTCCGGAAGGGGAGGTCGCCGAGGCCGCCGCGCCGCGCCGCCGGACCCGCAAGGCCGCCGCGTCCGCGCCGGAGGCCACGGAGGCGGCGGAGCCCAAGGCGCGCCGCACCCGTAAGGCCGCGGCGCCCGCGGACTCCGCGGAGAGCTGACACGCCACCGACGGCCCGGTCCCCGCTCGTGGGGGGCCGGGCCGTCGGCGTGTGCGCACCCGCTACCCTCACCCGGGTGATCACCGCCCTCTCCCCCGCTCACCTCTCCGAGCTCAGCCCTCGCCGGCTCCTCACCGAGCGGGGCGAGTTCGCCGTCCTGGACGTGCCGCCGCCAGCCGGGGCCAGGGTGCGGGGAACGGTGCTGCTGCTGCCCGGCTACACCGGCAGCAAGGAGGACTTCACCCTGGTCCTCGAACCGCTCGCCGCGCGCGGCTACCGTGCCGTCGCCGTGGACGGACGCGGCCAGCACGGCTCGGACGGCCCCGCCGACGACGAATCCGCCTACGCGCAGGACGAGTTGGCGAAGGACGTGCTGGCACAGGCGCGTGCCGTCGACGCCCCCGTGCATCTCGTGGGTCACTCGATGGGCGGTCAGATCGCCCGCGCGGCCGTGCTTCTGGACCACACGCCGTTCCGTTCACTGACGCTCGTCTCCTCGGGCGCCGCGCGCATCTCCGCCTCGCAGGAGCAGCGGGTGACGCTGCTGCGGGACGCCCTCGCGGTGATGTCGATGGAGGAGTGCTGGGAGGCGATCCTGGCGATGGGCTCGCCGGAGGAAGTGGGCGGACCCGCACGGGGCATCGGCGGCCCGGAGCAGCTCCGGAAGCGCTGGCTGTCCACCAAACCCGCCCAACTGCTGGCCGTCGGACGTCAGTTGTGCACGGAGCCGGACCGGGTCGCGGAACTGGGCGCCGTCCCGCTGCCGTTCCACGTGGTCTCCGGCTCGCACGACGACACCTGGCCGGTCCCCGGCCTGGACGCCATGGCCCGCCGCCTGGAGGCCCGTCGCACAGTGGTCGACGGCGCGGGCCACACCCCCATGGTCGACCGACCCACCCCGACGGCGCAGTCCCTCGCCGACTTCTTCGACACCTTGGCGACCCGATGAACCACGCCCGCAGTGCGGCCGTACTTCTTCTGCTCACGGCGGTCGTCGGCTGCACGCCGGAGGCGGCAACCCCCGAGCCTCCGGCCACCTCGCCTCCGGCCACCTCGCCTCCGGCCTCCTCGCCCGCAGCCACCACCGGCATCAGCCCTGACCCACTGCCGAGCGACACCGTGGCGCCTCCGCAGGTCGACAGCCGGGCCGGCACGTACGGTCCGGCCCACGGCAGCGCGGTCTTCAGCTACGACGCGGCCGGCGCCCGGGAGGTCTCCCTGCGCTTTTCCTTCCAGTGCCAGGGCACCGGGACCCTCAAAGTGCGGGTTCCCGTGCTCCACGCGAACTTCCCGATCCAGTGCGACAGAGGACAGCTCCCCGAGAGAGGCGTCGACTTCGTCGTCCCGGCCGCCCGTCTGGCCGGAACCGTGCACGTGACCGCGCCGCCCGGCGTGACCTGGGCGGGCTCCGTCGGCCGGGGAGAAGCCGAGGAGGAGGACCCCTCCATCTGGCAGCGGGGGCCCGGCGAGGGTCCTAGTACTGCGCCTGCAGGTGGTCCCAGAAGCCGTCGCGGAGGGCGCGGCGCAGGTCGGCCTGGCCGCGCAGGGAGTACTGGAGAAGTCCCTCGGCCTCGACCAGCAGGTCCTGGTCGACGGAGCCGGGCAGGTAGGGGTGGCCGGGGAGCAGCTCCATCATGGTTTCGCGTCCGCGCGAGACCAGCCACTTCGCGGCGATCTGCGCGCCGACGAAACGCACGTCCTCGCGGGTGGGCCGGCCACCCGCCGGTTCGTACGCGGACGCCGTGCGGCGGGAGACGTACGGCTTGAAGAAGTCGAGGTCGAGGGTGCGCTGGCTGTCGACCTCCCAGAGCAGCGGCTCGGCCTGGTTGCGGCCCTCCGGGGCCTCGATGCCCCACAGGTGGACGCGGGCGCCGTAGCCCTGGGCGGCCTCGACGGCGGAGACCAGGTCCTCGTCGCCGCCGAGCAGGGCCGCGTCGCTGATGGCGCGGTGCCGGGCCAGTGACTCCAGGTCGGAGCGGATCAGGGAGTCGACGCCCTTCTGCTGGTTGTTGGCGTTGAGGTTGCCGAGGCGGACCTTGACGTCGGGCAGCTCGGCGATGGACTGCTGCTCGGCGGTGTGGATGCGGCGCCGGGCGCCGTCGTACCAGTAGACGCGCAGCAGCCTGCTGTCGGCGAAGACGGTGCGGGCGCGGTCGATGAGCGCGTCGATGAGTCCCTCGGCGTCCAGGTCGAACGCGCGGCGGTCCTCCGTCCCCGCGACGAGCCGCCCCGCGGCCGCGTAGAGGTAGCCGGCGTCCACGAAGATCGCGTGCGTCGAGGGCGTCTTGGCCACCTCGGCGAGCATGCGCTGGAGCAGCTCGTTCGTGCGGTCGATACGGGCGTGCAGGGTCACGAGGTCATCGTTCATCGCCTCTCATTGTTCCGCCGGTCACTCTGCGAACACAACCGGTCCCGGTCGGTCCCGTTGGAAAACCTTACTCGTCAGTATTTAGCTGCTCGAAAGTTTTCCTTAGCGTAGGGAATGTTTGCACCACGCAGCCCGTTGGACCAGGTGCGGCACACGGGCCCGTCCGGTCCGTGGGCCTTCACCCAGTAGTTCTCCTTCAGGAGGATGACCAGACGAAGGGAGAAGCCCTTGCGCTTCGAAATCATGCGACTCGACGACGTCGACGGCACGACCGTGGACTCGACCGTTGTGGACGCCGCCTCCGTCAACCGCATCGTTCAGCAGGCTGCCGCCATCGGGCAGCGCCTGTGGATCCGCCCGGCCGACACACCGGCCTCGTAATCTGTGCGCTTGCTCGAGGAGCCCCCGTACCACTCGGGTACGGGGGCTCCGCCGTGCGCGCGGCCGGACGTCACGCGCCCTGGATCACCTGCGTGACGCCGTTGATGATCTGCTGCACGGCGATCGCGGACAGCATCATGCCCGCGAGCCGCGTCACCAGGACCACGCCGCCGTCCTTGATGACCCGGATGATCAGCAGCGAGTAGCGCATCACCAGCCACAGGACGACGTGGATGGCGAGGATCGCCGACCACACGGAGACCTGCCCCGCCACGTCGTCGGCCTTCTCCACGGCGAGGATGACCGACACGATCGCGCCGGGACCGGCCAGCAGCGGCATGCCCAGCGGGACCAGCGCGACGTTGACGTCCTTGGTCTGCTGGGGCTCGTCGGTCTTGCCGGTGAGCAGGTCCAGCGCGATCAGCAGGAGCAGCAGTCCGCCGGCGATCATCAGCGCCGGAATGGAGACGTGCAGGTAGTCCAGGATCTGGTGGCCGAGCAGACCGAAGACGACGATCACGCCGCCCGCCACGCACACCGCCTGGAAGGCCATGTGCCGCTGCACCCTGGCCGGACGGCCCGCGGTCAGCGCGAGGAAGATCGGAGTGATCCCAGGGGGGTCCATGATGACGAAGAGGGTCAGGAAGAGAGAGCCGAAGACGGCGACGTCGAACATGACTGCCTAGCGCGAGAACGAAAGTGAGAGAGGAAAAGGGCGTGGGAGCGGGACGCCTCACCCGGCGGTCACCGCAGGTGTCAGACCGCTCCGCCGGTCCCCGGCACCGGGAACGCCCCGGTCGCGCGCCGCGTGATCTCGCCGTAGACCTCGGGGTCGGTGGAGAACTCACCGAGGACGCAGGTCTTCCGGCTGCCGTGGTAGTCGCTCGACCCGGTGACCAGCAGCCCCAGCTCGCCCGCCAGGCCGCGCAGCCGCGTCCGGGTGCCGGGGTCGTGGTCCATGTGGTCGACCTCGATGCCGTCGAGACCGGCCCGGGCCAGCTCCGCGATCGCGGAGTCCGGCACGGTCCTGCCCCGCTTCACCGCGGCGGGGTGCGCGAAGACGGCGACGCCGCCCGCGTTCTTCACCAGCCGGACCGCCTCGAAGGGGTCGGTCTCGTGCTTGGGCACGTACGCCCGGCCGCCGTCGGCGAGCCACTCGGGCGTGAAGGCGTCGCTCACGCTGTCCACCACGCCGAGCTCGACCAGCGCGCTGGCCACGTGCGGGCGGCCCACCGAGCCGTTCCCGGCGATCCGGGCGACCCGTTCCCAGGTGACGGGCACGCCCAGCTCGTTCAGCTTGGCGATCATGCCCTTGGCGCGCGGCACCCGGTCGTCCCTGACCAGCTCGCGCTCGGCGAGCAGGGCGGGCTCCTCGGGGTCGAAGAGGTAGGCCAGCAGATGCATGCTGACGCCGTCGAGACGGCAGGAGAGCTCGGCGCCGGTGACCAGGGTGAGGCCCCGGGGCAGCGCCGCGAGCGCCTCGGCGTGGCCGCGTGTGGTGTCGTGGTCGGTGAGGGCCACGACGTCGAGTCCGGCCGCGGCGGCCTTGCGGACCAGCTCGGCCGGGGTGTCCGTACCGTCGGACGCGGTGGAGTGGGTGTGCAGGTCGATGCGCACGACGCGGTACTCCAAGCGGGTCGGACGGACGGGGACGCTCCAGGATAACCGGATTTTCGGCCACCTCTGTCACACCCGAAACCGGCGGGCGCCCCCTACATTACCGACGGAGCCCCACTACTTCTCCAGCAGACGCGGGGACAGCGCCCCACAGGGCACCAGCTCGACCTCGGCTCCGGCGTCCCGCAGGTCGGCGAGCACCAGCTCGTCGTACATCAGCAGGCCCGACTGCTCGGGCCACACCACCGCCCACAGCCACAGGCCGAGGGCCTCACCGGCGAACACGGCACGGTCGTCGGGCGTGCGGGCGACGTGCCAGAGCGGGGTGGGGCGGCCGGCGGCCAGCACCTTGGCCTGGGGCGGCTTCTCGACGTCCATGTAGGGCCCGGGGTCCGGACCGTCGATGCCCGCGTACCGCGCGCCGAGTCCTACGCCGAGCTCCTCGGCGACCAGGATGAGCTCGCCCATCCCGCCGAGCGGCCCGGGCCCGGTGCACGCCACGGCCGTCGCCCGGCCTCCGCCGCGGTCGTCCCCCGCGGACGCGACACCGGTGAAGAGCCAGCCCACCGGCAGCGGCCACGGCATCCACACCGGCACCTTGGTGCGGTGCACGACGACTTCGAGGGCCTCGACGCTCGGCGGTATCACGGGCTGCAGCGGGTGCACGGTGCCGTGCACGTCGCACCGCCAGGCATCCGAGAAGAGGCCGGGAGCCCTGACCCGGCCACCGCACTTCGGGCAACTGGGTTCGCCCCTCATAGAGCCCCACGGTCCTAGCTCTGCAGCGCCACGTCAAGGACGATCACCCGACCGGGCGGAACGGCCACCCTCGACCGAGATAGATGTAGATTGCATTAATTAGGTTGGCTAACCTACTGTGTGCATATCCCAGTCATTCCGCGCGGCCGTCCGGCGCCTTCCTTCCGGCGGCCGTTTCCCCCCACGTCCCGGGATTGGAGCACCCATGGACCCCATCGACACGGGATCGGGCAGCATCCTCAGGCAGCCGAAAGCCGTGTGGGCGACCGCCGGAGCCTCCGTCGTCGCCTTCATGGGCATCGGCCTCGTCGACCCGATCCTGCCGTCCATCGCCGAGGGCCTCGACGCGACAGCGGGACAGGTCTCACTGCTCTTCACCTCGTACTTCCTGATCACCGCGCTGGCGATGCTGGTGACCGGCTTCGTCTCCAGCCGCATCGGCGGGCGCAGGACGCTGCTGCTGGGCCTGGCGCTGGTCGTGGTGTTCGCGGGGCTCTCCGGCACCTCGGGGTCGGTCGGCGAACTGGTCGGCTTCCGGGCCGGCTGGGGACTGGGCAACGCCCTGTTCGTCTCCACCGCCCTCGCCGTCATCGTCGGAGCCGCGGCCGGCGGCAGCGCGGCCGCCATCCTGCTGTACGAGTCCGCCCTGGGCCTGGGCATGGCCTGCGGCCCGCTGGTGGGCGCGCTGCTCGGCGACGCGAGCTGGCGCTACCCCTTCTTCGGCACGGCCGCCCTGATGGCCGTCGGCTTCGTGTGCATCACCGCGTTCCTGACGGAGCAGCCCCGGCCGGCCCGCAAGACCTCCCTGCTGGACCCGGTGAAGGCGCTCGGGCACGGCGGACTGGCCTCCACGGCCGTCTCGGCGTTCTTCTACAACTACACGTTCTTCACCGTGCTGGCCTTCACGCCGTTCGTGCTGAACATGTCGCCCTACCGGTCCGGCGCGGTGTTCTTCGCCTGGGGCGTGCTGCTCGCCGTGTTCTCGGTGATCGTGGCCCCCCGGCTGCAGAAGCGGTTCGGCTCGCTGAAGGTGCTGGGCGGCTCGCTGGTGCTGCTCGCGGTGGACGTGCTGGTGCTCGGCTACGGCGGCCACACCGCGGCCGTCGTGTGCACCGTGCTGTCCGGCGCGCTGATCGGCGTGAACAACACGGTGTACACGGAGCTGGCGCTCGGGGTGTCCGACGCGCCGCGTCCGGTGGCGAGTGCCGGGTACAACTTCGTGCGCTGGTTCGCGGCCGCCGCGGCGCCGTTCTTCGCGCCGAAGATCGAGGAGTGGAGCGACGTCCACATGCCGTTCACGGTCGCCGCGGTGACGGCGGTGCTGGGCGCGCTGGTGGTGCTGGTGCGGCGCCGGGCGCTCACCGCCGGGGCCGAGGAGCTCCAGCCTGTGCACGCCGCCGAGGACGGCGTGGGCGCCTTCGCCAACTGACCGGTCAGGGAATGGCGTTGGTGAGCTTCCTCACTCCGGCCGCCTAGTCCAGCGGCACGGACCTACGGGACGGGTCCCTGAGGTCCGTACCGTGGTTCAGCCACCGCTCCTGGAGCGCCTGGGCGCCGTGCACACGCTTCCAGGCGGCCTCGTTCGGCGTCATCGGCAGCAGCGGCAGGAAGCGGACGGGCTCCAGGGGCGCGTCGAGTTCCAGGTCCTCCACCAGGCCGCCCGGCTCGGCGACCAGCACCGAGGTGAACGGGGCGCCCGGCCACAGCGGCTCTCCCACGTCCAACGAGGCGCCGGGCGCCACGACGAGCCCCTCGACCTGCGGGGACGCGGCGAGCACGGCGAGCGGGCGGAGCACCTTGTCGGTGTCGGCGACACCGCCGCGTACGGACAGCACCAGCTCGGCGCGGGGCCCGGAGACCGGGTCCGCGATCACGGACGTGGGGTCCGTCATGGGTTGCGCGGACATGCCGAGCGACGCGTAGCGCACGATGTCCCCCTCGTGGAAGCGCAGCACTTCGATGCGGTCCGTGCCCAGAAAGGTGACCGCGGCGCGCGCGTCCGGTTCGCCCAGCGCGCTGCGCAGCCGGGCCTCGACCAGGGGAAGAACATCAGCCATGCGGCGAGCATAGAACTCGTCGGTACCGGGCAAAGCAGAGCCTTGACACAGCAGTCGGCTGATACGCTTGGCCGGTGGTTCGGGCAGCACGCGTCAAGCGTTCCGACACTGCCTGAACGCCTGTGTGACACTCCCCGCTCATAGGGGGAATCCCCCAGGGGATCGTGATCGTCCCTCACGAGGGACCGGCCGGAGGAGGTGGGGCTGGCATGGACCGAAGTCGACCGTGCAGTATCACCCGCTCTTCCGCCCGCTGAGGTAGCTGTTCTCCTTTCGGCTCCCGCCTTTCGCTTCGCGCGTCTTCATCGGAAGAGCACTCGTTTCGTTCTGACTGATCTGCCCCAGTAGCTGTATCAGCGACGAAGCTCGCCACCGCGACGGTGCGGTGCTCCCCGCTTTGTGGACGTGCCAAACATGCGCAGTCCAGGACGTCCTCATTCCGGGTTGTTCCACCCGTCGCCCCGGCGCCTTTCGTTGCCCGTTCGCGAAGGAGCCCGCCATGTCGATGATCCGCGACCTGCGCGCCGTGGTCCGTCCCGCCTCCCGCATCTCGCTCCGCAAGGAGAGCGGCCCGTACGAGACCTCGCGGGAGCGCGCGGCGGCCACCGCCGTCGTCGACTGCGCCGTCTACCGGGACGGCCGTCGTCTGGAGAGCGAGGGCGGACCGCTCGGCCCTCAGGAGGCGATGCGCCGGGTGCGCCGTGACGGGGGCTTCGTCTGGATCGGCCTGCACGAGCCCACGGAGGACGAATTTGCGGGAATCGCCGCCGAGTTCGGGCTGCACCCGCTGGCCGTGGAGGACGCCGTCCAGGCCCACCAGCGGCCCAAGCTGGAGCGCTACGACGATTCCCTGTTCACGGTCTTCAAGACCGTCCACTACCTCGACCACGACCGTGTCTCCTCCGGCAGCGAGATCGTGGAGACCGGCGAGGTCATGTGCTTCACCGGACGGGACTTCCTCATCACCGTCCGGCACGGCGGCCAGGGCTCCCTGCGCGCCCTGCGCCACCGCCTCCAGGACGACCCCGAGCTGCTGGCCAAGGGCCCCTCGGCGGTGCTGCACGCCATCGCCGACCACGTGGTGGACGGCTACATCGCGGTCGCCGACTCCCTGCAGGACGACATCGACGAGGTCGAGACCAAGGTCTTCTCCCCCGGCCGCAAGGGCACCCCGCGCGGTACCGACGCCGGTGAGATCTACCAGCTCAAGCGCGAGGTGCTGGAGTTCAAGCGGGCCGTGGCGCCGCTGCTGCGGCCGATGCAGCTGCTCAGCGAGCGGCCGATGCGGCTGATCGACCCGGAGATCCAGAAGTACTTCCGGGACGTCGCCGACCACGTGGCCCGGGTGCAGGAGCAGGTCGTCGGATTCGACGAGCTGCTGAACTCCATCCTCCAGGCCAACCTCGCGCAGGCGTCCGTCGCGCAGAACGAGGACATGCGCAAGATCACCTCGTGGGCCGCGATCATCGCCGTCCCGACGATGGTCTGCGGGGTGTACGGCATGAACTTCGACTACATGCCGGAGACCCACTGGAAGTACGGCTACCCGGTGGTCCTCGGCGTCACGGTCGCCATCTGCCTCGGCATCCACCGCACACTGAAGCGCAACGGCTGGCTCTGAGACAGCCGGCCCCGCCTGGATAGGCTGGGCGCATGACTGGCGAGCTGCTCGACCGGGCCCTCATCGAGGAGGCCTCGAAGAAGTCCGGCCTGATCTGGGTCGAAGGTCCCGGCGGCCCGGCCCGGCCGCTGTGGCACGTGTGGCACGAGGGCGCCGTCTGCGTGGTCGGCGACGGCCCCGGCGAACAGCCCCTGACAGGACTCACCGACGGCGCGCGGGCCGAGGTGACGGTGCGCAGCAAGGACAAGGGCGGCCGGCTGGTCACGTGGACCGCGACGGTCCGCGAGCCGGCCTCCGGCTCCGAGGAGTGGAAGGCGGCCGTCGACGCCCTCAAGGGCAAGCGGCTCAACGCCCCCGACGGCGAGGCCATGCCGGAACGCTGGGCCCGCGAGTGCCGGGTCCTGCGTCTGGAGCCGACCGGCGCCACGGGCGCGCTGCCCGACGGGGACCTCTCCGCGGCCCCGCCGCCCACCCCGGCGACGACCCGGACGCCGATGCCGGCCGGGCTGCCGCGCCTGCTGACGAAGCGCAGGCGGCGCGGCTGACGCACCTTCACACAGCTAGGACGTGGGGAGCTGCTTGCCGTAGTCGAGGGTGTCGCCCTTGGCGGGCTTCTCCAGCGCGAAGTCGGCGCCCCACGAGGAGAAGGTGAGCGTGCCCGCCTCCCCGGCGCGCACCAGCCGCAGCGGGTACGGCTTGCCCTCGAGGGAGACGTCCAGGGTGCCGCCGGCGCCGTCGTCGCCGGCGACCCGGACCGTGCGGATCCCGTCCTGCTCGTGATGACCGTCCGTGCTGAGCGTCCCGTGCAGCGTCAGCAACCCGCTGAGCAGCACGTTCTTGTCGGTGAAGCCGATGAACTTGGTGTACGAGGGGTCGCCCTTGGGCACCTTGACGTACTTCGAGGCGAGCTTGTCCGCCGCCTTGGAGTCGCCGTCCCCGTCGCCGCCCTTGCCCCAGAAGGCGGCGTCGGCCTTCAGATAGAGCTCCTGGCCGACCCGCAGCAGCCGGAAGGTCTCCCCCTCGGTGCTGACCGAGCCGATGCCGCCCTGCGGCTTCAGCCGCATGTCGAGGGTGTAGGTGCGGCCACTCGTCTGCACCGAGCCGTGCAGCCGCACGGTGCCCACGGAGGCGGCGGCCTTCTGCGCCTTGGTCTGGATCTGGTCGGCGGGGAGCCTGCCGACGCCGTTCGTTCCCTCGTTCGGATCCTCGGAGCATCCCGTGAGCGCCGTCCCCGCCACGAGCAGCGCGCACACGGCGCCGGCCAGCGTGGCCCTGCGGGAACGGCCCGGGGAGATCGGAATCACAGGTGGGCTGCCTCTCTGACGGGGGACCTGAACGGCGTACCGCAGAGTACCGGGGCCGGTGGGGCCGGACGGAGTCAGTCCGTCCGGACCGGCCACCAGCGCGGCACCGATCGGGACGGGCTAGCCTGAAGCCCGTCCGAGCGGGCAATCCGGAAAACAGACGCACCAGGCAGTACACGGCAAGAAAGACCTCCGCACGCACGCAAAGGAGCCGCCGGAATGGCATCGGGCGCACCCCGGTTCTTCGTCTCCCACATCTCCGGCGTCGCCGTCTTCGACCCGGCGGGCGACCAGGTGGGGCGTGTGCGCGATCTCGTCGTCATCCTGCGTCCCGGCCGCCGTCCGCCCCGGCTGCTCGGCCTGGTGGTCGAACTCTCCACCCGGCGCCGCATCTTCCTTCCGATGACCCGCGTGACCTCCGTGCAGGCCGGTCAGGTCATCACCACCGGGGTGCTCAACGTCCGCCGCTTCGAGCAGCGGCCCACCGAGCGGCTGGTGTTCGGCGAGCTGCTCGACCGGCGCGTCACCCTCGTGGAGACCCGCGAGGAGGTGACCGTCCTGGACCTGTCGGTGCATCAACTGCAGGCGCGGCGCGAGTGGGAGATCGACCGGGTCTTCGTGCGCAAGGGGAAGAAGGGCGGCGCGTTCCGGCGTGGCAAGGGCGAGACGCTGACCGTGGAGTGGTCCGCGGTCACGGGCTTCTCACTGGAGGAGGACGGGCAGGGTGCGGAGAACCTGCTCGCCACCTTCGAGCAGCTGCGCCCCGCCGACCTAGCCAACGTGCTGCACCACCTCTCCCCCAAGCGGCGCGCGGAGGTGGCCGCGGCCCTGGACGACGAACGGCTCGCGGACGTCCTGGAGGAGCTGCCCGAGGACGACCAGATCGAGGTCCTGGGCGTGCTGGCGGAGGAGCGGGCCGCGGACGTCCTGGAGGCGATGGACCCCGACGACGCGGCCGACCTGCTGGGCGAGCTGCCGGAGGCGGACAAGGAGCGGCTGCTGAGCCTGATGCGGCCCTCGGACGCGGCCGACATGCGGCGCCTGATGTCGTACGAGGAGCACACGGCGGGCGGGCTGATGACCACCGAGCCGATCATCCTGCGGCCGGACGCGACCGTCGCGGACGCCCTCGCCCGGATCCGCGAGCCCGACCTGTCGCCCGCGCACGCGGCCCAGGTGTACGTGTGCCGGCCGCCGGAGGAGACCCCGACCGGCAAGTACCTGGGCACCGTGCACTTCCAGCGGCTGCTGCGCGATCCCCCCTACACACTGGTCGGCTCGATGCTGGACGACGACCTGCGGCCGCTGGACCCGGAGGCGACGCTGCCCGTGGTCGCCGGGTTCTTCGCCACGTACGACATGGTGGCGGCGCCGGTCGTCGACGAGGCCGGGTCGCTGCTGGGCGCGGTGACCGTGGACGACGTGCTGGACCACATGCTGCCGGGCGACTGGCGGGAGACCGAGTTCCACCTGGAGGAGGGGGAGGTGCCCGATGGCGGGTGAACGCGACGCCGTGCGGGAGCGGACCCTGGCCGGGGCCACGGCGGCGGGACGGCCGCGCGCGCCGCGGCTGGACCAGCCGCGTCCTCCCCGGCGGCGGATCCTGCCCGAGTGGGACCCGGACGCCTTCGGCCGGCTCTCGGAGCGCATCGCGCGTTTCCTGGGCACGGGACGGTTCATCGTCTGGATGACGGTCGTCATCATCCTGTGGGTGCTGTGGAACGTGTCCGCGCCGAAGGAGCTGCGGTTCGACGAGTACCCGTTCATCTTCCTGACGCTGGCGCTGTCCCTCCAGGCCTCCTACGCGGCCCCGCTGATCCTGCTCGCGCAGAACCGGCAGGACGACCGCGACCGGGTCAACCTGGAGCAGGACCGCAAGCAGAACGAGCGGTCGATCGCCGACACCGAGTATCTGACCCGTGAGGTCGCCGCGCTGCGGATCGGGCTCGGCGAGGTGGCCACCCGGGACTGGATCCGCTCGGAGCTGGAGGACCTGGTCAAGGAGCTGGAGATCCGGCAGAACGGCCACAAGGAACACCACGGTACGCATCCGGCGATGCGGGCGGAACACCCGCCGGGACGTGACGCAGACGACCGCTGACGTCCTTACCGGCCGGTGTACCCGGAGCCGTACCATCGTCCTTATGGCTACGGAAGACGCGGTGCGCGAAGCACTGGCGACGGTGAACGACCCCGAGATCAACCGGCCCATCACCGAGCTCGGGATGGTCAAATCGGTGGAGATCGGTGCGGACGGTGCGGTCGCGGTCACCGTGTACCTGACGGTTTCCGGCTGCCCCATGCGGGACACCATCACGCAGCGCGTGACGGACGCGGTCTCCCGCGTCGAGGGCGTGACCAGGGTCGACGTGACGCTGGACGTGATGAGCGACGAGCAGCGCAAGGAGCTGGCGACCGCCCTGCGCGGCGGCCAGACCGAGCGCGAGGTGCCCTTCGCCAAGCCGGGCAGCCTCACCCGGGTGTACGCGGTGGCGTCCGGCAAGGGCGGCGTCGGCAAGTCCTCGGTGACGGTGAACCTGGCGGCGGCGATGGCGGCCGACGGACTGAAGGTCGGTGTCGTGGACGCCGACATCTACGGCCACTCGGTGCCGCGCATGCTGGGCGCCGACGGGCGTCCCACCCAGGTCGAGAACATGATCATGCCGCCGTCGGCGCACGGCGTGAAGGTGATCTCCATCGGCATGTTCACCCCGGGCAACGCGCCCGTGGTGTGGCGCGGCCCGATGCTGCACCGCGCGCTGCAGCAGTTCCTGGCGGACGTGTACTGGGGCGACCTGGACGTGCTGCTGCTCGACCTGCCGCCCGGCACCGGCGACATCGCGATCTCGGTCGCGCAGCTCGTGCCGAACGCGGAGATCCTGGTCGTCACGACCCCGCAGCAGGCCGCGGCCGAGGTGGCCGAGCGCGCCGGCTCCATCGCCGTGCAGACGCACCAGAAGATCGTCGGCGTGGTCGAGAACATGTCGGGGCTGCCCTGCCCGCACTGCGGCGAGATGGTCGACGTGTTCGGCACCGGCGGCGGCCAGACCGTCGCCGAGGGCCTGACCCGCACCACCGGCGCCAACGTGCCGGTGCTGGGCGCCATCCCGATCGACGTGCGGCTGCGCGAGGGCGGCGACGAGGGCAAGCCCGTGGTGCTGTCCGACCCGGACTCCCCCGCGGGTTCGGCGCTGCGCTCCATCGCGGGCAAGCTGGGCGGCCGTCAGCGCGGTCTGTCGGGCATGTCACTGGGGATCACCCCGCGCAACAAGTTCTGACACCCGTGCACACGCCGGAGGGCGCCGTCCGCTGCGGACGGCGCCCTCCGGCGTGTGCAGACGGTGCGCTCAGCCCTGGTAGGCGGTGATGTCCTTCACCACGGCGAAGCCCAGCCCGTACGCGCTCATCCCCCGGCCGTACGCGCCGACGTGGACGCCGGCCTGGGTGGAACCGGCGAGCACCCAGCCGTACTCGGACTCCCGGTAGTGGAACGGCGTGGGCACGCCGTCCACGGGGAGGGAGAGCGTCGACCAGTCCTCGCCCTCCAGGTCGTCCGCCAGCACCCAGGCGGTCTCCGTCTGCTGCTCCAGCCAGTCGTCGCGCAGGGAGTGGTCCATCTGTCCCGGCCAGGTGAAGGACAGCAGCCCCACCCCGGCGAGCCAGGCGGCGGAGGACACCGAGGTGGCCTCCAGCAGCCCCGTGCCGTCGGCGCTGCGGCGGACCGGGTTGGCCGCGACGGTCACCACGACCGCGAACTTCTCCTTGGCGTCCTGGTCGCCCCCGGCCGCGAACTCGCTGCGGACCGTCGGCTCGTCGCCGTGTCCGAGCGATCCGTGCTCCACGACCCCGTCGGCCGAGAGGCCGACCTTCATCAGCCAGCGCGGCCCCGTGAAGGCCTCGTCGAGGCCGTACCAGGGGAAGGGCGCACGCAGGTAGCCGTCGACCGTACGCCGGGCGGAGGGGACTGGTTGTCCGTCCTCCGCAGCCGGCGCCTGCGCGACTGCCGAACTCGTCGTCTCCATGTGCCCGGACGCCTCCTCGCTCTCGTCGGACCGGGCGGCCCGCCCCCCTTTCGGGCGTACTCGTCCGTTCCGCACAACAACTCGGCAGCATAACCACCCTGCCGCCGCAGGCAGGGAAACCGCCCGGCGCGTAGGGCGTTCGGACGCCCGGATCAGGCCGTCCGCAGCTCGGGTGGAGTATGAAACGCGTCACGTACGCGCCGGCGCACGCCCCGGGGACCGGTCAGGTGGCGTCCATGTCGAAGGGCGGACGGTCGTCGACGGCCGGCGTCTCGGGCTTCTTCGTCATGTCCACCCGGCCGCCGGGGGCGGCGGGCGAGGGCGACGGATCGGTGTCGCGCCCGTGGACGGCGTCCGTGACCTCGGCCATCTCCTTCTTCAGGTCGAAGCCGTTGCGGATCTCCTTCAGCCCCAGGTCGTCGTTGTCCATCTGCTTGCGGATGAACGTCTTGGGGTTGAGGTCCTCGAACTCGAAGTCCTTGAACTCCGGGCCCAGTTCCTGCCGGATGTCCTGCTTGGCGCTCTCCGAGAAGTCCCTGATCTTCCGGATCGTGCGGGTCACGTCCTGGATGACCTTGGGGAGCTTCTCCGGACCGAAGATGAGCACGGCGAGGACGATGAGCGTCACCAGCTCGAGCGGTCCTATGTCATTGAACACCTGAAGCTCCTCGCGATGCCTTCGGTCCTCGGCCCTCGGTGCCGGTCGTTCGCCCTCCGCGGTCCGGGCCGGGTCCACGGTACCCGGACCTCCCGCACCACCGGTACCGTCCCGGCGTCCCGGCGGCGTCGGACGGGCGGTGCGTCAGTCGCCGTCGGAGGATCCGAGCACCAGCGACACCGTGCGTTCCTCGCCGTTCCGCTTCAGGGTCAGCTCCAGCCGGTCCCCGGGGCGGTGGGCGCGGGTCTTCACGATCAGTTCCTCGCCGGAGTGGACGGGGCGGCCGTCGACCTTGGTGATGACGTCGCCGGGGCGGATGCCGGCCTTGGCTCCGGGGCCGCCGGTGCTGACCGGTGGCCCGCCGTCGCCGCCCTCGGCCGCCACGCGGGCGCCGTCGCCGCTGTACGCCATGTCGAGGGTGATGCCGATCACCGGGTGCGAGGCCTTGCCGTGCTCGATCAGCTCCTCGGCGACCCGCTTGCCCTGGTTGATCGGGATGGCGAAGCCGAGCCCTATGGAGCCGGACTGGCCGCCCTCGGGGTCCAGGCCGCCGTCGGCCGAGCGGATGGCCGAGTTGATGCCGACCACCCGGCCCTTGCCGTCGAGCAGCGGCCCGCCGGAGTTGCCGGGGTTGATGGGCGCGTCGGTCTGCAGGGCGTCGACGTACGAGACGTCGCTGCCGTCGCCGTTCTCGCCGCCGGCGGTGATGGGCCGCTCGCGGGCGCTGATGATGCCGGAGGTGACGGTGCCGGCCAGGTCGAAGGGGGCGCCGATGGCGACGACGGGGTCGCCGACCTGCACGTTGTCCGAGTTGCCGAGTGGCAGGGGGGTGAGCCCTCGGACGCCCTTGACCCGTACGACGGCGAGGTCGTAGCCGCTGTCCCGGCCGACGACGGTCGCCTCGGCGGTGTCGCCGCTGTGGAAGGTGACGGTGATGTCGCCGTTCTTCCCGGCGGGCTGGATGACGTGGTCGTTGGTGAGGATGTGGCCCCGGTCGTCCAGCACGAAGCCGGTGCCCGTGCCGGCCTTGCCTCCGCCGCTGACGTGCAGGGTGACGACGCTGGGCAGCGCCTGCGCGGCGATCCCGGCGACACTGTCGGGGTCCCTGTCGGGCGCCTCCACACCGGCCTGCGGCAGCTCCACGGCGCCGACGCCGCCGTTCCGTTCAAGCTGCACGCCGACGACACCGCCGACGACGCCGGACACAAGGGCGATCACCAGGGCGCCGCCGACCAGCGCGCGCCTGCGGCGACCGCGCCGCCGCCTCACGTCCTCCTCGACGGGGTCCGCCTGCTGCAACGGGGCGACGGCCGCAGGAGCGGCCCAGGGGTCGTAGCGCGCCCAGGGACCGGCCGCGGGGGCGTCCTGAGCCGCGGGGGCGGGCTCCGGCGCCGCAGCGGGAGCGCCCGGCCCGGCAGGGGCCTGCGGGGCTGGATGAGGCGCGCCCGGCCCGGGAGCGGCCTGCGGGGCCGCGGGAGGCGTGCCCATGGGCACGCCGTGCGCGGGGGTGGCCACCGGATGCTGCACAGGCGGCGCGGGCGCCCAGGGCCCGGGCTCCCCGTAGGGCGGGGTGCTGTAGGGGTCGGGGTCGTGCAGGGGCTTGGGCTGCTCGACAGCGGGCGGCGTGGTGCCGTGGCCGGCGCCGACGGGGGCATCCGCACCCGGCGCAGACACGGGGGCGGCAGGAGCGGCGCCGGTCACGCCGGAAGCGGGAGCGTCAGCGGCCGGAGCGGGCACGGTTCCGGACGCGCCGGGCGCGGGGGCCTCAGCGGCCGGAGCGGGCAGGGTGGGGGCCGCACTCGGAGTGGACACGGTGCCGGCGGGGACAGCACCGGGCGCACCGGGCGCGGGGGCCTCAGCGGCCGGGGCGGGCACGGTGCCGTCGGGGGCGGTGCGCTGCCCGGGGGCTGTGGCGTCCCCGACGGAAGCCGGCGCCTCGGGCGGGCCCGTACGAGGAACGGGCTCCGGGTCCGAGGTCGGGTCCCAGGCGGGGGAGTCGGTGGTCGCGCCGCCGTCAGGGGTCCCGTCCGTCCGGACGGGGACCCCGCTCAGGGGACGGCTCAGTTCGTAGTCGTCGTCAGGCCCCGTGCGGGGGGACCGCATGCCGTTCGGGCGGGCGAGTTCGAAGTCGCCGTCGGGTCCTTCGGACGCCCCAGGCGTGCCCGGCTTCCCCTCGTTCATGCTCTCCCCACGGCTGGACCGGCACGGATCGTCGGCACCGTGCTCCGGTCCGCCCGTGCGGAGGAGCTCGGCTCGGCGCCCGGCCGTAGTGGGCCCGGGCGCGCCACCCGGAATCTAATCAGGTTCGCGCGCCCCCGCGCAGGGGCCCGGTCAGCGGGCGGTCCGCGCGCTGTGCGTGGGCGCGGGCGCCGGTGACGGCGCGGCCGTGGCCAGGCCGGGGCTCTTCAGCCCGGCCGCCGACGCCCATGCGCCCAGTCCGAGCGGCGGGGCCGAGTTCAGCGGGCGTATGTGCGGGGACACCGCCGGGGCGCCGCCCTGCAAAGGCGACGGGATGCCGGGCAGCAGCGGGGCCGCGACGCCGGTGGGGACGACGGGACCCGAGCCGAGCGCGCTCTGACCGCCGGCGACGTGTCCGAGGAGCGGACCGACGCCCCGGCGCCGGGAGTCCGGCGTGGTGGCCGCGCCCGCGCCCTGCGTGCGTGCCGGGGTCACGTTGCTCCCCTTGCCCTGGCCGCGCGTCTCCGCGTCGACCGGGGTGATCGTGGCGACGCCGCCGAGGGCGATCGCGGCCAGCGACACCGCGCCCGCGGCGACGAACGCGAGCCGCAGCCCGCGCGAGGACGGCCGGGCGGCGGCGAGGCCTGCGGCGGCGGCCGCGGGCTGGTGGCGCCGCACGGGCGCGTAGGCGAACTCGAAGCGCTCGCCGCGCCGCGCCCCGAAGACTCCCGGGGTGGCGCCGCCCGGCAGCGCGGAGCCGCCCAGCGGTGAGCCGCCGTCGCCGAATCCGCCTCCGGCGGGCAGCCCTTGCAGGCGCGCCAGGAAACTCTCGGAGGGCGGCGGCGGTGCGGCGGCCGCGAACACGTTCTTCAGGCGGCGCTGCTCGTCCACCTCCGCCTTGCACTTGGCGCAGGTGGCGACATGCGCCAGCACGCGCTCACGCGCGTCATGACCCAGCTCCCCGTCCACGAGGGCGGCGAGCCGGTCTCCCAGGTGATGCTCCGCGAGGTGCCCCTCGGGGGACTTCGGCAGTGAACTGCTCACGCGCTCGCGCCCCCTCCTCCCAGTGCGGGGACACGCGGCACGAAGGAGGGGCGGTCCGCGCGCGCCTTGGGCGAACGGTGCGCGAGGGCCTTGCGCAGCTGGGAACGGCCGCGGTGGATACGGGACCGGACGGTGCCGAGCTTCACGCCCAGGGTGGCCGCGATCTCCTCGTAGGAGAGTCCTTCGATGTCGCACAGGACGACGGCGGCCCGGAACTCCGGGGCGAGCGTGTCGAGGGCCTGCTGGACGTCGGCGTCGAAGTGCGCGTCGTTGAAGACCTGCTGCGGCGAGGGCTCCTTGCTGGCGAGCCGCTCGGCCGCGTCCTCGCCGAGCGCGTCGAAGCGGATGCGCTGCTTGCGGCGGACCATGTCCAGGAAGAGATTGGTGGTGATGCGGTGCAGCCAGCCCTCGAAGGTGCCCGGCGTGTACGTCGACAGGGAGCGGAAGACACGGACGAAGACCTCCTGCGTGAGGTCCTCGGCGTCGTGCTGGTTGCCCGTGAGGCGGTAGGCGAGCCGGTAGACCCGGCCGCTGTGCATGCTGACGATCTCCTCCCACGTGGGCGGAGTCCACGCCTGCCCGTCCGCGTCGCTGGAGAAGGTCGCGGTCTGGGCCGGGTCGCCGGCGCGGTCATGGTCAGCAGCGGTGTTGTTCACGGATTTCGGCCTGCCCGCCGATCCGAGGAAGCGCCGCAGCACTCCTGCACGATCCACGGGCGCAGCCGCACCTCCCCTGTCGGCTCTGGTGGTGTCCAGTGGAGCCCCTACCATAGCCACCTCGCCCGTTAGCTCCGGATAAGCGGTTTTACGAGAATTTGATTCGGGCTGCCACGGCTCGTACGACTGCGCCCGCACTTGCTCGGCGTCCGCGTCCACTCCCCGCCCCCCTTCCGGGCACACGCCTTTCTCTTGTCCCTTTGAACGACTGGTCCCATCTGCGGGTTCCCGACGCCAACGGATACAGTCACGCCCAGGCAACCACGGGGACAGGAGAGGGTCATTACCGCCAACCGGCAGACGAGCTGGGCGTTCGCCGACGCCTATGTCGCCGAGGACGAGGCGCTGCACTGGGCCCGCGACCGGGCCCGTGAGGCCGGCCTGCGCTCGGTGTCGCCCGGCACGGGCGCGGCCCTGCGGTTGCTCGCGGCCAGCGTGGACGCCAAGGCGGTCGCGGAGATCGGCACGGGCTGCGGCGTGTCGGGGATCCATCTGCTGCACGGCATGCGCCCGGACGGGGTACTGACGACGGTCGACCAGGAGCCGGAGCACCAGCAGTCGGCCCGGCAGGCCTTCCGTGAGGCCGGTTTCGCCGGCAACCGGGCCCGCTTCATCCCCGGCCCCGCGCTGGACGTGCTGCCGCGTCTCGCGGACTCGGGTTACGACCTGGTGTTCTGCGACGGCGACCGGCAGGAGTACCAGGACTATCTCGGCGAATCGTTGCGTCTTCTGCGCCCTGGAGGCCTGGTCGCCTTCGAAGGCGTCTTCGCGAACGGGCGCACCATGGACTCGGGCCCCCAGCCGACGGAGGTGCTGCGGCTGCGGGAGCTGGTGCGGACCGTTCGCGAGAGCCAGGAGCTGGTGTCGTCGCTCCTGCCCGTGGGGGACGGGCTGCTGTGCGCCGTGAAGCGGTGACCTGGCGTGTCACGGCATTCCTCTGCCTCGATTCCCCCGGACGTGTGCGCAAACAGCAGCCCCGGCACCGCGTGCGGCACCGGGGCGACTGAAAGGGTATGGTCGCTTGCGCGTCAGCCGACGACCTTCTTGAGGGCGTCGCCGAGCGCGTCGGCCTCGTCCGGGGTCAGCTCGACGACGAGCCGACCGCCGCCTTCGAGCGGAACGCGCATGACGATGCCCCGCCCCTCCTTGGTCACCTCGAGCGGGCCATCACCCGTCCGCGGCTTCATGGCCGCCATGCTCGTTCCCCTTCCTGAAACCCAGCTAAACCGTCTGAGCCGACGGCCCACTGAAGGGCACCTGCGGTCCCTGAAGCAGGACACACGCCACCGGCATCGAACACATTGCTTCCAGGCCATTATCCCGCATGGCGGGACCCGATGACCAACATCAGTTGGCATCGCTTGGGCAACGCACGCGAGCAAAACCACTCAATTCGGCGATGTGGCTGCCATACTGCGCCCTCGCATGGACATTCGGGCGCCGGAATCCCGACACGAATGTTTGACGCAGGTCACACCCGGGCCGTCCGCCGGGACCCCTGAACTGGGTCATGCTGTCCTCCGGAAGAGGACGTACTCAGCAGTACGTCCCGAGCCGCACACGGAGGGATACGACCATGGCCGACACCGTGCTCTACGAGGTGAGCGACGGACTCGCGACGATCACGCTGAACCGCCCCGAGGCGATGAACGCGCTGAACGTCGCGGCGAAGGTCGCCCTCCGGGACGCGGTCAAGGGCGCCGCGGACGACGACGCCGTACGGGCCGTGCTGCTGACCGCGGCCGGGGAGCGGGCGTTCTGCGTCGGGCAGGACCTCAAGGAGCACATCGGGCTGCTGGCCGCCGACCGGGAGAACGGGTCGGGGCAGACCATGTCCACGGTGCGCGAGCACTACAACCCGATCGTGCGGGCGATCGCGGGTGCCCCGAAGCCGGTGGTGGCCGCCGTGAACGGCGTGGCGGCGGGGGCCGGGTTCGGGTTCGCGCTGGCCGCGGACTACCGGATCGTCGCGGAGACGGCGAAGTTCAACACGTCGTTCGCGGGGGTCGCGCTGACCGCGGACTCGGGTATCTCCTGGACGCTGCCGCGGGTGATCGGGCCCAGCCGGGCGACGGATCTGCTGCTGTTCCCGCGGAACATCTCCGCGCAGGAGGCGTACGAGCTGGGGATCGCGAACCGGGTGGTGCCGGCGGACGAGCTGCGGGCGGAGGCGGAGAAGGTGGCGCGAGGGCTGGCCCAGGGGCCGACGGTCGCCTATGCGGCGCTGAAGGAGTCCGTGGCTTACGGGATGAGCCACTCTCTGGAGGAGACGCTGGAGAAGGAGGACGAGCTGCAGAGTCGGGCCGGGTCGTCCGAGGATCACGGGATCGCGGTTCGGGCGTTCGTGAACAAGGAGAAGCCGCAGTATTCGGGGCGGTGAGGGGTCGCTGCGGCGGGGGCGCGGAGGTGCGGCTCCGTCGTGGCCGGTCGCGCAGTTCCCCGCGCCCCAGGGGCGAGGGGGCTGCCCGCAGGTCCGCGTGACGGTTCGTCGTGGCTCGGCGCGCAGTTCCCCGAGCCCTTCAGGGCATTTTTCTTGCCGCGCAGGTCCTCAGGTGGTCGTTGACCAGGCCGCAGGCCTGCATCAGGGCGTAGGCCGTCGTGGGGCCGACGAAGCGGAGGCCCTGCTTCTTGAGGGTCTTGGCCAGGGCCGTGGACTCCTGCGTGACCGCGGGGACGTCCGCGAGGGTGCGGGGGGCCGGGCCCGGCTTCTCGGGGGCGTGGGACCAGATCAGGGTGTCCAGCTCGCCGGGCCTCCACTCGGCCAGCACGCGGGCGTTGGCCAGCGTGGCGTCGATCTTCGCGCGGTTGCGGATGATGCCCGTGTCGGCCAGCAGGCGTTCGCGGTCGGCGTCGGTGAATGCGGCGACGTCGGCGATGCGGAAGCCGGAGAAGGCGGCGCGGAAGCCGGGGCGGCGGCGCAGGATCGTGATCCACGACAGCCCGGACTGGAACGCCTCCAGGCTGAGGCGCTCGAAGAGGGCGTCGTCGCCGTGCACCGGGCGGCCCCACTCCTCGTCGTGGTAGGCGAGGTAGTCCGGGGCGGACAGCGCCCAGGGGCAGCGCGGCAGGCCGTCCGGGCCGAGGAGCTTCTCGCCGGCGGGGTCGCTCACCGCTGATCGTCCTCCGGGTGCGCGGCGGGCTTGTCCATGGACAAGTGCGCCGCGGCGGCGCGGGCGCCGGCCAGCGCGGACTCCAGGTCGGCGATCCGGGCGTCCCGCTCGGCGAGTTCGGCGGCGAGGCGGCCGAGGGCGTCGTCCACGTCCGTCATGCGGTAGCCGCGGGCGGCGAGCGGGAAGCGCAGTCGGTCGACGTCCGCGCGGCCGACCGGGCGGTCGGGAGGCAGGGAGTCCTGGAGTCGCTCCGGCGCCGCCTCGGGCAGCGGGGCGTTGTCGCCGCCGCCCACCACGGCGAGGGTCACCGCGCCCACCACGACGGCCAGCGCGACGACCAGGAACAGGAACATAACCATCGCCGGGGCCCCCACGGTCGGATGAGTCGGAGTCGGATGTGTGGCTCCGATCGTGCCATGCGAGTCTGACAGTCGGGACCGCCGGGCGGACGGAGGCGGCCCGGACGGCCGGACGAGGAGAGGTTCCAGGGGATGCTCAGGCTGGGCAGGCGGGAATTCGCACCGCACGAGCGGGTGATCATGGCGATCGTGAACCGGACCCCGGACTCCTTCTACGACCAGGGCGCCACCTTCCGCGACGAGCCGGCGCTCGCGCGCGTGGAGCAGGCGGTGGCCGAGGGCGCCGCGATCATCGACATCGGCGGGGTGAAGGCGGGGCCCGGCGAGGAGGTGTCGGCCGAGGAGGAGGTGCGGCGGACGGTCGGTTTCGTCGCCGAGGTGCGCCGTCGCTTCCCGGACGTGGTGATCAGCGTGGACACCTGGCGGCACGAGGTCGGCGAGGCTGTGTGCGAGGCGGGCGCGGACGTGCTGAACGACGCGTGGGGCGGGGTGGACCCGCGTCTGGCGGAGGTGGCCGCGCGGTACGGCGCGGGGCTGGTGTGCACGCACGCGGGCGGGGCCGAGCCGCGGACCCGGCCGCACCGGGCGACGTACGACGACGTCATGGCGGACATCCTCGCCGTGACCCTGGGGCTGGCCGAGCGGGCGGTGGAGCTGGGGGTGCCGCGGGAGTCGGTGATGATCGACCCGGGGCACGACTTCGGGAAGAACACCCGGCACAGCCTGGAGGCGACCCGGCGGCTCGGCGAGATGGTGGCCACCGGCTGGCCCGTGCTGGTGTCGCTGTCCAACAAGGACTTCGTCGGCGAGACGCTGGACCGCCCGGTGAAGGAGCGGGTGGTGGGGACGCTCGCGACGACGGCGGTGTCGGCGTGGCTGGGCGCCCGGGTGTACCGGGTGCACGAGGTCGCCGAGACGCGTCAGGTGCTGGACATGGTGTCGTCGATCGCCGGGGACCGGGAGCCGGCGGTGGCGCGGCGCGGGCTTGCGTGACGGAAGCCGGGGCGGCGGGGTCGTCGACCCGGCCGCCCCCGCGGGCGTCTAGCGGCCCGCTTCCTTGGAGACCAGGGCCACGGCCTCGTCCACGTCGTCCGTGACGTGGAACAGCAGCAGGTCCTTCTCGGCCGCCTTGCCCTGGCCGATCACCGTGGAGCGCAGCCATTCGACGAGGCCGCCCCAGTACTCGGTGCCGAACAGCACGATGGGGAACTGGGTGACCTTCTGGGTCTGGACCAGGGTGAGGGCCTCGAAGAGCTCGTCGAGCGTGCCGAGGCCGCCGGGCAGGACGACGAAGCCCTGCGCGTACTTGACGAACATCATCTTCCGGACGAAGAAGTACCGGAAGTTCAGCCCGATGTCGACGTACCGGTTCAGGCCCTGCTCGAAGGGCAGCTCGATGCCGAGGCCGACCGACACGCCGTCGGCCTCCAGGGCGCCCTTGTTGGCCGCCTCCATGGCGCCCGGGCCGCCGCCGGTGATGACGGCGAAGCCCGCCTCGACCAGACCGCGGCCGAGCCTCACCCCGGCGTCGTACTCGGGCGAGTCCGCGGGGGTGCGGGCGGAGCCGAAGACGCTGATCGCGGGCGGAAGTTCCGCCAGGGTGCCGAAGCCCTCGATGAACTCCGACTGGATGCGCAGCACCCGCCAGGGGTCGGTGTGCACCCAGTCGCTCGGCGCGCGCTCGTCCAGCAGTCGCTGGTCGGTGGTGCTGGAGTCCACCTGACCGCGCCGGCGGAGGACCGGCCCCAGGCGCTTCTCCTCCGGCGGCTGCCGCTTCCCCTCAGGGTTGCCCGTAGCCATGTGCGCTCCCTCCGTTTGCCAGGTCGTACCGCCTCAGCGTAGATCTACGCGGGTTACGTGCGGGGGACGTCAGCATGTCCACGGGAGAGCGTTCCAAACGCTCACCCGTCCGTCCGGGTGTCAGGCGGTCAGCCAGGACCGCAGCCGTTCCTCCCCCGCGAGGATCTTGGCGGTGTCGACGCGCTCGTCCCGCCTGTGGGCCAGGTGGGGGTTGCCGGGGCCGTAGTTCACGGCGGGGACGCCCAGCGCGGAGAAGCGGGAGACGTCGGTCCAGCCGTACTTGGGCTGCGGGGTGCCGCCGACCGCCTCGATGAAGGCGGCCGCGGCCGGGTGGGACAGGCCGGGCAGGGCCGCGCCGCTGTGGTCGTCCACCACGAACTCGGTCACGCCGCAGTCCGCGAAGACCTCCCTGACGTGTGCCAGGGCCTCCTCCTCGGTGCGGTCGGGGGCGTAGCGGAAGTTCACCGTGACGATGCACTCGTCGGGGATGACGTTGCCGGCGACGCCTCCGGAGATGCCGACCGCGTTGAGGCCCTCGCGGTACTCCAGGCCGTCGATGACCGGCCACCGGGGCTCGTAGGAGGCGAGGCGCTGCAGGATCGGGGCGGCGGCGTGGACGGCGTTGGAGCCCATCCAGCCGCGCGCGGAGTGGGCGCGCTCGCCGGAGGTCTTCAGCAGCACGCGCAGGGTGCCCTGGCAGCCGCCCTCGACCTGCCCGTCGGAGGGCTCCAGGAGGACCGCGAAGTCGCCTTCCAGCCACTCGGGGTGCGCCTCGGCGACGTGCCCCAGGCCGTTGAGGTCGGCGGCGACCTCCTCGTTGTCGTAGAACACGAAGGTCAGGTCGCGGTTGGGCTCGGGGACGGTCGCCGCGATGCGCAGCTGGACGGCGACGCCCGCCTTCATGTCGCAGGTGCCGCAACCCCACAGGACGCCGTCCTCGTCGAGGCGCGAGGGCACGTTGCCGGCGATCGGCACCGTGTCGATGTGGCCGGCGAGGATCACCCGCTCCGGGCGGCCGAGGCCGGTGCGGGCCACGACGTTGTTGCCGTGCCGGTCGACCGTCAGGTGCGGCAGCGCGCGCAGCGCCGTCTCGATCGCGTCCGCCAGCGGCTTCTCGGTGCCGCTCTCGGAGGGGAAGTCGACGAGCTGCGCGGTGAGGCGCGCGGCGTCCAGCGTGAGGTCAAGCGGGGTGTCGGCCATGCCGTCGACCCTAGCGCGGGCGGCTCACGGGCCACTGTCCACACCCGGCTCACACAAGAACGTACTCTCCAGTACCTTGTACGCGTGCCAGAGCCGTCCCCCACTCCCCAGCGCAAGCGCCGTGGCCGTCTGCTCCGCTGCGGCGCGGCCTTCGCGGTGCTGTCAGCGGTCGCCGGTTACCTCGTGGTGCAGTACGTCACCGGAGGGACGGGCGGCCCCGGCTGCAAGGTCGTGTCCGGCAAGGGCGACGGGGCGACCTACGAGTTCACCCCCGAGCAGGCGGTGAACGCGGCGACGATCACCGCCGTGGGCACCGCGCGCGACCTGCCCGAGCGGGCCGTGACGATCGCGCTGGCGACGGCTCTCCAGGAGTCGGCGCTGCGCAACATCGACTACGGCGACCGTGACTCGGTCGGCCTGTTCCAGCAGCGCCCCTCGCAGGGCTGGGGCACGCCGCAGCAGATCATGGACCCCACGTACGCGTCGGAGAAGTTCTACGAGCACCTGGAGAAGGTGCCGGGCTACACGCGGCTGCCGCTCACCGTCGCCGCGCAGAAGGTGCAGCGCAGCGGTTTCCCGCAGGCGTACGCCAAGCACGAGCCGGACGCCACGCTGCTCGCCGCCGCCCTCACCGGGCGCTCGGGCGCGACGCTGACGTGCGACGGCCGTCCGGCGGCGACCCGGGCGAAGGGCGCGGACGCGGTACGGGCCGCGCTGGCCCGGGATTTCGGGCGGGACGTGCTGGAGCCGGCGGGCGCCGAGGTGGACGACGGCAAGGGGCGGGCCTCCTCCCCGGAGCCGTCCGACACGGAAGCGGAATCCGGCGACGGCATCGTGACACTGCCGGTCACCACCGTGGCCGGTGACCGGCGGGACGCCGGGGCGCGCGGCTGGCAGCTGGCCCACTGGGCCGTGGCCAACGCCTCCCAGCTGCACATACGGAGTGTTTCCTACGCCGGCCGCGAGTGGCTTGCCGGGCACACCGACAGTCGGTGGCGGCCGCTGGACGGCAAGGGGTCGGCGGGCTCGGACGGGGAAGCGGACGCGGTCCGGATCACCACCGGGCAGTAGCGAGCAGCGTTGCCGAGCAGGCGTGCGGGTGATCACCCGGAGGCGTTGCGCGGGTCCGACATTGCGCCGCATTGCCGACTCTTTGCCGGACACGCGCGCAACCTTCTTGGCGGTCGGGCGGTAATCAGTGCGTCCGGCCGGCCGGTCCTGACCGTCCGACCGGGCACCACCGTTGTCTGCCGTCGAAGGAGCACCATGTCCCTCCCCCTGACCCGTCGGATCGCCCGTGCCGCGCTGCTCGTCGCTGCGGGAGCGGCCGCCGGGGTCGGTGCGGCCGGTTCCGCGAGCGCGGCGCCGGCGCTGCCGTCCGCCCCGAACCTCGGGCTGAGCGCCCTGGACGGTGCTCCCGGCAAGACCGTGGACAACGTGACGCGGGGCGTCGGCAAGACCACCCCGGACGCGACCGAGGTGGCCCCGGCCGCGGGCAAGACCGTGAAGAAGGCCGTGCCGGTGGTGAAGGAGCTGCCGACCGACTCCCTCGGCAAGGGCGGCCCGACGAAGAACCTGCCGGTCAAGGGCCTGCCCCTCGGCTGACCCCTCCGCCGAAGGCGACCCCCGGCGAAGCCGAAGGGGCCCGGGATCTCTCCCCCCGGGCCCCTTCGGTGTGCCTGGAGCGGTTTCGGGTGCGGTCAGGCGGTGAGGCGTGCGACCGCCGCCCGGACCCGTTCGTCCGTCGCGGTCAGTGCCACGCGGACGAAGCGGTCGCCGGCGGGACCGTAGAAGTCGCCGGGGGCGACCAGGATGCCGCGGTCGGCGAGGTGGGCGACGGTGTCCCAGCAGGACTCGTCACGCGTGGCCCACAGGTAGAGGCTGGCCTCGCTGTGCTCGATGCGGAAGCCGTGGGCGAGCAGCGCGTCGCGCAGGGCGGTGCGGCGGGCCGCGTACCGCTCGCGCTGGACGCGGACGTGCTCGTCGTCGCCGAGGGCCGCCACCACGGCCGCCTGGGTGGGCGCCGGGGTCATCATGCCGCCGTGCTTGCGGATCTCGAGCAGCGGTCCGAGCACGGCCGGGTCGCCGGCCAGGAACGCGGCGCGGTAGCCGGCCAGGTTGGACCGCTTGGACAGGGAGTGGACGGCGACGATGCCGTCGTAGGAGCCGCCGTTGACGTCCGGGTGGAGCACCGAGACGGGGTCGGCCTCCCAGCCGAGTTCGATGTAGCACTCGTCGGAGAGGACGAGGACGCCGTGCTCGCGGGCCCAGGCGACGATCCGGGTCAGCTCCTCCTTGGACAGCACCCGGCCCGTCGGGTTGGACGGCGAGTTCAGCCACAGCAGCTTCAGCCGCGCGGGGTCCAGCTCGGTGGGGTCGTCGTACGCCACGTGCTCGGCGCGCGCCAGGCGGGCGCCGACCTCGTACGTCGGGTAGGCCAGGCGCGGGAAGGCGACCTGGTCGCCGGGGCCGAGGCCGAGCTGGGTGGGGAGCCAGGCGACGAGTTCCTTGGAGCCGACGACCGGCAGGACGTGCCGGTGGGTCACCTCGCGGGCGCCGAGCCGGTGTTCCGCCCAGCGGGTGAGCGCGTCCCGCAGTTCCGGGGTGCCCCACACCGTGGGGTAGCCCGGCGAGTCCGCCGCCGCGATCAGCGCCTTCTGGATGTGCTCGGGCACCGGGTCGACGGGGGTGCCCACCGAGAGGTCGACGATGCCGTCGGGGTGCGCGGCGGCCGTCTTCTTGTACGGCTCCAGCTTGTCCCAGGGGAAGGCGGGCAGCCGGTCGGAGACTGCGGACACGGGCGGGGGCTCACTTTCTGGTTCGGCGAACGCCTCGGTCCCGTACGGCGGGCGGGCCGTACGGGACCGAGGGCGGCGCGTCGGTGCGGGACCGCTGCGGGACGATCAGGCCTGCGGCGGCAGCGCGGCGATGAACGGGTGGTCCCGCTCGATCAGACCGAGCTTGCTGGCGCCGCCCGGGGAGCCGAGCTCGTCGAAGAACTCGACGTTCGCCTTGTAGTAGTCCTTCCACTCCTCCGGGGTGTCGTCCTCGTAGAAGATGGCCTCGACCGGGCAGACCGGTTCACAGGCGCCGCAGTCGACGCATTCGTCCGGGTGGATGTACAAGGACCGCTGGCCCTCGTAGATGCAGTCGACCGGGCACTCCTCGATGCACGCCTTGTCCTTGACGTCGACACAAGGCTGCGCGATGACGTAGGTCACGCTGTCGTTCCTCCTCGATAGGGCGCTGGCGGGCCTCCTCAGGCTCCGCCGCCTGGCGCGCGGGAGCGCGGCGTCGTCGATGCCCGCCCCTAGTATCTCCGTTCCGGAGCATGATCCGAACAGGAGGGGTGAACTGACCTGTGGAAATCTCAGCCGCCGGGCGCCTCGAGGTCCGCATCACCGCTGCTGACGTGGGAAAACGGGTCTCCGTTAGGAGCTTGATCGAACATGGTCCCTCGGGTGAGAAGTTCAGCGACACGGTCGGGGTTCTCACATCATGGGACAACGGTGTGTTGCGGATCACAAGGAAGGGCGGTGAAAGTGTCCGCGTCGCCGAGTCGGCGCTGGTCGCGGGCAAGGTCGTGCCGGCCGCCCCGGCGCGTCGGCGGGGCCCCGCCGCGTCCTACGGAGAACTGGCGCGGGTGGCCGCGCGCGGCTGGAGGCCGGTGGAGAGCGAGCTGCTCGGCGAGTGGGAGCTGAGGGCGGCCGCGGGTTTCACGCGGCGGGCCAACTCGGTGCTGCCGCTGGGCGACCCGGGCCTGCCGCTCGACGACGCGCTGACGGCCGTACGCCGCTGGTACGCGGCCCGGGGGCTGCCGGCGTACGTGCAGACCGCGACCGGCGCGGAGGGCACGCAGGAGCTGCTGTGCGCGGAGCTGGAGCGGCGCGGATGGGTCCGCGAGGTGACCGCCGAGCTGTGGACGGGCGGGCTCGCCCCGGTCGCCGACCTGGGTGACGACACGTCCGAGGTGCTGCTGTCCCGGGACGCGGACGAGGCGTGGCTGACGCGGTACCAGCGCAAGGGGGTGAGCGAGGTGGCCCTGCGGGTGCTGGGCGGAGGCCCTTCGGGCGGCCTGGGCCCGGGTGAGCCGTCGGTGTGGTTCGCGACCGTGCCGGGAGAGCCGGGCGCCGAGGCGCCGGCCGCGATCGGGCGGTGTGTCGTGGACGGCCGGTGGGCGGGGTTCGCGGCGGTCGAGGTGGATCCGGCGCGGCGGCGTGAGGGTCTGGCCACGGCCGTGATGGCGGCGCTGGCCGTGCGTGCGCTGGAGGAGGGCGCCTCGGCGGCCTGGCTGCAGGTCGAGACGGACAACGAGGGCGGGCGTGCGCTGTACGACCGTCTGGGCTTCGCCCCGCACCACGCGTACCACCACTACCGCGCACCGGGGGAACCCGCATCGGAAGGATCTGCTCCGGATTCGTCGGCCCCGGTGGGTGACGGGGCGTCGTGAGCGGGCACGAACCGGGTATGCCTTCCCCCTGTCCCCCGCCGCCGGAGCGCTCCGCCGAACTGCGCGAGCGCTTCGCCGAGGAGGCCCGCTGCGAGCGTCCGGGCCTGTCCGCGCTGTGCCTGCTGGTGGCCGCGGAGGGCGACGGCACGCTGGACGAGGACGGCATGGACGCGGTGGAGATCGAGCTGGACCGGCTGGCGGGCGAGCTGCCGCACCGGCCGGGCTCGCCGCACGCGTGGGCGGTGGCGCTGCGGGACCTGCTGGGCGAGCGGTACGGCTTCCACGGTCTGCCGGACGACTACCGGCGGCTGGAGTCCTCGCTGCTGCACGAGGTGCTGCGGCGCCGGCGCGGGCTGCCGATCCTGCTGTCGGTGGTGTGGATCGAGGTGGCCCGGCGCGCGGGCGCGCCGGTGTACGGCGTCGCGCTGCCCGGGCACTTCGTCGTGGGCTTCGGCGCCTCGGAGGGGCCGGGCGCCGGGCAGGTGCTGGCCGACCCGTTCGACGGCGGGCGGGTGCTGACGGGACCGGACGCGGAGCTGCTGGTAGCCGGGGCCACCGGAGGCCCGCTGGAGCCGTCCATGCTGGCCCCGGCGGGGACGCTGGAGGTGGTCGCGCGCATCCTGAACAACGTCCGGGCCTGGGCGGCGACCCGCCCCGAGCGCACCGACGTCGGCCTCTGGGCCCTGGACCTCGCCCTGCTTCTCCCCTCCCGCCCGGCCCGCCTGCGCTACGAACGCGCCCAGCTCCTCGTCCAGCGCGGCGAGTTCACGACGGGCGCGGCAGAACTGGAGACGTACGCGGAGGTCGTCGCGGCGGTGGACCCGGCGGCCGCGGACCGCATCCGGGGGGAGGCCCTGGCCGCGCGGGCCCTGCTCAACTGAACCCGTGACCGCCGCCGGCCGATCGGTCCGTCCGCAGCCGGCCCTCGTCCCGGGCGATGCGCACCGCCTCTGCCCCGTTGCGGGCAGCATCGTCCACGGCCGCCCGCACCTCGCCGTCTTCGCCGGTCACCGGGTCCAACGCGACCGTGCGCGTCGCCGTGATGCGCCCGCCGTGGCGTCCCGGGCCGGGCGTCCGGCAGTGTCGGTGGTCGTGAGCCCGGGATGACGGATGTCGTGTCCGGCAGTCGCCGCGCACCGTGTCGCGCGAACGGAAAAGCGGCGCCGCACTGTCCCGTGCGGCGCCGCTTCCGTCGTACGTCAGCTCGCGTTCGTCTCGATGACGGCCGTACGGTCACCCTTGCTGACCAGCGCCTGACGCAGGGCGCCGTAGACGTCCTGCGGGGTGACGGCGGTCTTCTCGCCGTTGCCGCGGGTGATGAGCACGCCGTCGAAGGCCTGGCCGTACAGGTTCTCCAGGGCCTTCAGGTCGGGCTTCTCGACGAGCTTGCCGTTGACCGCCTCGACGCGCAGGAACTTCCACAGCGACTTCTCGGGGCTCATCGGCACCGAGTGCGCCGGGTCGGTCTGCACGGTGACCCGGTCGGACATCGCGGGCTCGGCGAACTCCTTCATCATCCGGTCGACCTCGGCCTTGGTGACCTTCGGCTGCTGGGTCGTCGTCGGCACGTTCACCGCGGCGGCGGTGCCGGTCTCCACCTGCGTGCGGTACGCGGCGGCGACCACGTCGGCCGCCTTGGCGACGTCGACGCCCTTGCCCGCCTGCGGGTAGACCGGGACGGCCTTGCCGGACTCGAACTTGATCGAGCCCTCCTTGACCGTGCCGGCGCCTCCCGCGGCGCTCTCCAGGGCTGCCTGGAGCTTCTCGTGGTCGACCGGGATCTCCGGCTCGACGACGCGCGACTGGCCGAACAGCGAGCCGATCACGTTGACCGGGTTGTAGTCGCTGGTGGCGGCCTTGCCGACGGTGGCGTCGACGTCGACCTGGAGACCCGCGTTGTCCGGCTGGAGTTCGAAGGTCTTGCCGTCGACGGACAGCTTGAGCGGCTTGTTCAGCCGCCCGTCGAGCGCGCCGTCGAGCTTCTTCACGGCTTCGTCGCGGGTGCCGCCGCCGATCTCGATGCCGAGCACCGTGGTGCCCTTGGGCACGTCGGAACGGTTCATCAGCAGGCCCGCGCCGTAGGCGACGCCGGCGACGAGGACGACGCCGGTGGCGAGGAGCACCAGCTTGTTGCGGCCCTTCTTCTTCGGCGCCTTGGCGGAGCCCGAAGGGGGCGGGCTGACCGGCTCGGGCAGCTTGGGCGGGGTGTGCGGTCCCGGGGCGTTGGGGCCCGTGCCGGGGGCGTCGAAGGAGGCGCTCGGCGGGATCACCGGGATGCCGCTGGTCACGGTCTGCCCGGAGACGTTGTCGTGGCGCGGGTAGCCGCGGTCGCCGGAGCCGGCGGGCTTCTGCGGGGTGAGGATGGCGGTGTCGTCGCTCAGGCCGCCGCCGGGCATCGCGTGCGAGCCGGTGCGCTCCTCGGTGAAGGGCGCGCCACCGCCAGGCGGGGTCATCGGGCCGTCCCCGGTGACCGGGCCGCCGGTGGGCCCGGCGGGGGCCTGCGGGCCGCCGGGACGCCCGGGTCCGGGCGCGCCGGCGCCCGGGCGTGCGCCGGGGCCGCGCTGGGGGCCGCCCTTGGCGTCGTCGGCGAAGTACGGCAGGTCGTCGCGGCGGGATTCGCCGGCGCGGTTGCCGCCGGGAGCGCCGGCGAGCGCCTCGGTCACGTCGAAGGAGCCGGTGCCGCCGCCGTGCCCGGGAGCCACGGGTCCGCCGGTCGCACCGGCCGCGCCGGTGGGTCCGGGCGCCTTCGGGCCGCCGGGGCGGGGTCCGCCGGGCGCGCCCATGGAGCCGACCACGCCGCCGGGGCGTCCGGCGCCGGAACCGTTCTGGGCGGAAGGGCCGCCCGGGGCCTTGGGAGCGGTGCCAGGGGCCTTGGGACCGGCGCCCGACGGCGCGCCGGAGGGCGCCCCGGGAGCGGTGCCGGAGGGCGCGCCGGAAGTGCCGGGCGCGGACGCCGCGTTGGCCGCGCCGCCGGCCTGACCGGGCTTGCCGGCCGGGGACTTGCGTGGCGCGAACCAGTCGCTCGCGGGCTTCTGGTCGGCTGCGGGCCTGTCGGCCGTCTCGGGCCGCGCGGGCGGCTCGACGGGGTCGGCGGCGGGTGCGGCGGGAGGGGGCCCGGCGGCTGCCTCGGTGTCGGCGTCCGCCTTCTTGCCGTCCGCGTCCGTGACGGGCTTGCGCACGACGACCGGCGGAATCGGGCGCGACCCGGGGATGTTGATCCGGATTCGGGTCGTCAGCGTGGTCTCGGTCTTGCGTTCCTCCGGCCGCGCGGCCGGACGGCCCGCGTCCGTGCCCTCGTCCGGAATCGCCGGGATCCCGTAGGGCGGGGTGCCCGACGGGTAGGCGGCTCCGCCGCGCCCGTTGGGCCCGGAGGACGGAGTGTCAGTTTCACGACTCAAGGCAGGTTCTCCCGGTTGGCTCCGCCGCCCGTCACGACCTCACGGTGGGGGTCCTCCCAGCTCGGGCGAGGCCGAGGGGTCGAGGGAGGCTCGGCGGCGCGCACCACCTTACTGGCCATATCCGGCCCGTATCCCAGTACCGCCGGGGAAACCCACACCGGACCATCACGCCCCTGGCAAGGCGAAGTGGTACGTCACTTGCGAAGTCGGGCGGAGTCCCCGTCCGGTTGCCTCCCGGGCCCGAAGGTGGCACAGATCACAGCCACGGCGATGCCGCCGAGGAGGAAGAGGTAGGAGCCGCTGCCCGCGGCGAACAGGAAGTCGCCTTCCGGACGGCTGACCGTGAGCAGGACGACGGTGATCATCCAGCCGGCGGCGACGGCGATCCCGCCGGACCGGCTCCGCATCAGCCGCGCCGCCCCGAGCACCGCCCCCGCCTCGCCGGCCAGGGCGAGCAGCAGCCCGCCGGGGAACCACGCGGGCTGGACGAGCGCCCCGGCGACGCCGACCAGGGCGCCGAGCACCAGCAGTCCGAGCAGGGCGGCGGCGCGCCCCGCGGACGGGGGGCGCAGGGGCTGCGCCATCAGGGGCGCGCGGTCGCCGCTCACGACGTCTCTCCGGTGGCGACGCCGGCGAAGAGGTCGTCCTCACGGCCCGCCGGGCGCTCGCCGCGCACCAGCTCGTAGTACTCGGTGGTGAACAGCGGCTGCGCAAGCTCGTTCGACAGCACGAAGTACGGCTGGTCGGCGACGGTGATCTGGGTGGCGTGGGCGCGCATGGCGGCGGCTTTCGCCCCGGCGTACGCGGTGCCGTCGACGGCGGTGGTGATCCGCTCGTCGTCGACCACGCCGGGGACGTCCCCGACCGAGGCCGACTTGTCGAAGGGGAGGCCGGGCAGGTCGCGCTCCAGCCGGGCGAAGGCCTCGTCGGCCACGGAGCGCGGCACGCGGTTCCAGTAGACCTTGGGCACGTCCCAGCCGCGGGCGGCGGCCAGTTCGACGGCGCGCATGGCTACGCGGTGGGCCTGGATGTGGTCGGGGTGGCCGTAGCCGCCGTTGTCGTCGTAGGTGACCAGGACCTGCGGGCGCACCTCGAGGATCACCTCGGCGAGCAGCCCGGCGGCCTGGTCGACGTCGGCCTGCCAGAAGCAGCCGGGGTCGTCGTTGTCGGGCAGCCCCATCATCCCGGAGTCGCTGTACCGCCCGGCCCCGCCGAGCAGCCGGAAGTCCGTGACGCCGAGCGCGGCCATGGCCTCGCGCAGTTCGCCCAGCCGGTGTCCGCCGAGGGCGGCGCCGCTCAGGTGCCGCAGCTCGGGCGGGATGACCTCGCCGCGCTCACCGAGGGTGCAGGTGACCAGCGTCACATGGTCGCCCTCGGCCGCGTGACGCGCCATGGTCGCACCGTTGTTGATCGACTCGTCGTCCGGGTGCGCGTGCACCAGCATCAGACGCCGCTCGGGCAGTTCCGTCATGGGCTCCAGCCTATGTGGCGCGGAGCGCTTCCCGCGGACCCGTCCGGCCGCGCGGGGTGCGGGCCCCGGGGGTGTCGACGCCGGCGGGTCAACCGCGCGTCGCCGAGGTGTGGCCGCTCCCATCGTCGGGGTAGCGCGGCAGGCCGTCCGTGGGGATGGTCCATTCGCCGATGGTGACGTCCTCGCCGTAGAGGAAGTCCTTGCGGGTGGCGTAGCGGGGACCGTCCGGGGTCGGGTGGATGTCCGTGAAGACTGCGCCGGTGCCGGTGCGGGGGTCGAAGACCGCGTAGACGGGGACGCCGAGCAGGGGATAGTCACGCGTCTTGCCGACCCAGTCGTTGTCGGGGTTGGACCGGGAGACGATCTCAACCGCGGCCACCAGGGTGCGGGGATCGAAGGTGCCGTCCCCTTCCATGTCCTCCTCGGCGATCACCATGACGTCGGGGCGGCGCATGATCCCCTCGGGCTCGCCCTCCACATCGGGTTCGCCCGTGTGCGCGACGATCTCCTCCGGCATGACCTTCTCCAGCCGCTTCCGGAGACGCAGCACGGTCAACTCGTGCTGCTTCACGGGCGCCAACATGTCGTGGACGATCCCTTCCTTGGTGACCTCGAACTTCCCGGGCAGCGTGTCGTCCATCGACTGCACGAAGTCGCGCATGGCCCGGTACAGGTGGGAGGCGTTCTGCCGAGCGTCGTCGGGTGCGACGGTCATGGCGCTCGCTCCTCGTGGTCTGTGCCCAGGGGCAAGGATCGTCACGTTCATGCTAGGCGGCCTCCTGGAGGTCGGTTCGGCAGTCACGGCAGTGGGTGGTGGGGGCGGGGGCGCGGAAGGCGCGGTCGCAGCCGTCGCAGGTGCGGAGCGGGTGGCGGACCGACGGTGGGGCGGCTTGCGTCCGGAACGGGGCGGGCGGCGGGAGCTGGGAGGCGAGGCGGTGGGCCAGCAGGGCCGCCGGACGTCGTAGGCCCTCGGGCGGGAGGTCGGCCGTCAGGGCACGGCGGACGGCCGCGGGGGTCACCTCGCGTTCGAGCCACGCCGCGACGCCGGGAGCCAGGTGGGCGGTGTCGTCGGCCGAGAGGAGCAGGCGGGAGTCGTGGCGGCGCAGGTCGGCCAGGAGGTCGGTGGCGGCCTGGAGGAGCCCGGGTCCGGAGTACGCGGGACGCGGCACGGCGGGGAGCGCCTTGCGTACGCGCTTCTCTCGCGGTGCGGGTGGCGCCGGCGGCGTGCTCTCCCGGCACGGCTGCTCCGCCCGCTGCCGGACGGCGGCCGGCTGGTTGCGGGAGATCGTGCGGGTGACGATGCGGCCGGAGGGCGTGCGGACGCGTTCCCGCCGCAGATAGCCGTGGGACTCCAGCTCCCGCAGGGCGGCGGCGATACGGGTGGCCCCCTCGGGAAAGCGGGCCGCGAGGGTCTTGATGTCGGCCGGGGCGCCCTTCGGCAAGGACTGGAGGTGCGTACCGAGGCCGATCGCGAGGAGCGAGAGCTCCGGGTGCTGGGCCAGGTGGTTGCCGATCACCACGAAGCGGGTGGTGTGCCGGGCGTTGTCGTGCTCGAGCCCGCCGGTGCGGGGGGCCCGGTTCGGGTGCTTGTTGCCCGTAACGCGGGCGTGGGCGCGCGGGGGCGCGCTAGGGTTTTGTGTATCCATCAGGAAGGTCCAGCTTCCTCGGTGGTCAGGCCCTCGCACTGGGATTGCAGTCCCGGCGGGGGCCGCCTCATGTCTACGGTTGTGGTGGGGCGTTGTGCGTTGCCCTGCGCTGAGCGTGGGGCCTGGACGGCGAGGAAATCCAGCCGGTTCGACACGGTTCACCCGCCCGAGTGAGCAGGATCGCGGGCGGGAGGGGTGGGGCTTGGCGGGGTGCTTTCTCCCCGAGTTCTTGCTGGTCTTCAGTCGCCGACGTCACCGAAGCGCGAGGTTCCGCGTTCCGGTGCCGGTGCGAGGCTGATCTCCGCCCAGACCGTCTTGCGGGGGTGGCGCCCCTCGGCGACTCCCCAACGGTCGGCGAGCGCGTCCACCAGGAACAGCCCGCGGCCCGACTCCTCGACACCGTCCGGCTCGCGCAGCACCGGCCGGCGGTCACCACGCGTGTCCGTGACCTCGATACGGAGCGTGGCGCCGACCACGTAGACCGTCAGGCGGAAGCTGCGGCCGGGCACGCGGCCGTGGGTGGCGGCGTTGGCGGCCAGTTCGGCGACGACCTGGCCGGCCGTCTCGTACGGGACCTCCCAGCTCCGCAGCGCGTCCACGGCGAGCAGCCGCGCGAGACGTGCACCCCGAGCGGTCGACGACAACAGCAGGCTGATGTGCCGCACTTGGCCATCGGGACGCATGGTCCCCGTGAGGGCGATTTTCTGGTTCACGTGACTCAGCGTGGCCGAACGGCCGTACCGTGATGAGTGATCGAAGCGCTGCGTAGAGTGACCGTCCACTGCTTGTCCGGGGGTGTCCGGGCTGTCGGCCGGACCCGGCACGCGTGGCCCGCGGTCACGGAACGGCACCACGGAGGGGCACGCACATGTCGGTGAACGGTGAGGCGGTACGGGTCGGACCCGGTACGGGCCGGGCGGACGAGCCGGGCTGGGAGGTCGACCCGGACGACGACTGGGCGCTGGCCGTGGTGGCCACCGTGGGGCGTCAGCTGAAGCTCCGGCGGGAGTCCGTGGGCATGCGCGTGCCCGAGTTCGCGGTGGCGGTCGGGTACGGCGAGGACCTCGTCTACAAGATCGAGAGCGGCAGGCGGATCCCCCGCCCCGAGTATCTGGACACGGCGGACGAGATCCTGAGGGCGGGCGGCCTCGTCGCGGCGATGAAGGAGGACGTGAGGAAGGTCCGGTACCCGAAGAAGGTGCGGGATCTCGCGCAGATGGAAGCGCGGGCGGTGGAGGTCCAGCTCTACGACCCACTCCACATCCACGGCCTGTTGCAGACGCCTGAGTACGCACGCGCCCTGCTGTCGATGCGCCGTCCGGCCTACTCGGCCGAGGAGGTGGAGCGGTTCGCCTCGGCGCGCGTGGCCCGCCGTGCGATCTTCGACCGCGATCCCGCGCCGGAACTCGGCTTCATCCTGGAGGAGTGGACGCTCCGCCGCCCCCTGGGCGGCCGGGAGGTGCTGCGCACGCAGCTGGAACACCTGCTGACCGTCGCGGCTTTGCCCACCGTCGAGCTTCAGGTGATGCCGACGGATCGGCAGGAGCACGCCGGAGTGGACGGCGGCATCGAGTTACTGAAGTTCACGGACGGTACGGCGGTCGGACGCTCACCGGCCGTTGCCGGCGGCCGACCGGTGTCGGACCTACGCCAACTCCGTATTCTGGAGCTGCGTTACGGCATCATCCGCGCTCAGGCACTGACACCGCGCGAGTCCATCGCCTTCGTCGAAGATCTGCTGGGGGAGACATGATCCGAAGCACTGACTCGGACCTCGTGTGGTTCAAGAGCAGCTACAGCAGCGGCAGCGAGGGCGACTCCTGCGTCGAGATCGCGACGGACCCCACCACCGTCCACATCCGCGACTCCAAGAACACCGACGGCCCCCGCCTCACCTTCGCCACGGCCGCCTGGGCCGGCTTTCTCACTTCCGTGGGCCACGACGGTCCGGCGTGAAGTCGCTGCGGCGCTTGAGCGGGGACGCGGCCGGGCTTCTGTTCGTGTTCGGGTTCGCGGTCCTGCGGCCCTCCCGTCTCTGGCCGCCGAAGTGGATGCTGAGGTGGATCGCCGCCTCCGCAGAGGTGCGGGCCGAGCGGAAGGCCGCCGAGGAGAAACTGCTCACCCGCGTGCGGGAGATCGAAGCGGGTGTGCCGTGGCTGCGGGCGCTCGACGTCGTCATCCGTGACGAGTGTGTCGACGTCCGCGGACATCACATCAGGCTCTTCGAAGCGAACCCTTCGACGCGAGAGTCGATGAGATGCCGGATGTCCGCGTTCATCGTCTTCTCCCCGGACCGGGATCCCGAGGACGCCGTGGCGGAGATCCGCCGCTCGTTCCCGCCTCCCGACGGACTCTCCGCCGACGGGATCAGCGAGTCGCTGCACTGGGACACGGACGAGCGGAAGGTCGCTCCCAACGCCTCTTCCAAGGCCGTTCGGACTCGCGTCACCCGGCGACACGGCGAGAAGTCCCTCGGACAACTCCGCGGGGAGCACGGCGTCCTCTGCATGTGGGCCCTGTACGGGCAGACCTACTTCACTGTCGTCTGAGGCGAACACGGACAGACCCCCAGGTCCGGCCATAATGCGCGGGTGTCCAGACAACCTGTGCCGTTGCCGGCCGAGCACATACCGCCCGGGACGCCCGCGTGGCGGACCGCCGACGTCCTCCGCTGGCTCGACGCCGTACCCGCGCGTTGGGCGCATCCGCTGTTCGCCTTCCTCGCGTTGGCCGTCTCCGTCGCGTGGGAGGTGACGGCCGCTCCCGTGCCCGCCTGTACGTCGGCCGAGCCGTGCGGGAGCGACTGGGCGGGGCTCGCAGTGGCCGTCGTTCTCGTACTGTCCCTGTACTGGGTGTGGCGGCAGCCGCGGCTCGCCATCGGCGGGCTGGCGGTCACCGTGGTGGCGCTCGCCGTCGAGGAGGGCGTCACCGTGTTCGCCCGGCCGTCCGCGCTGGCGTATCTGACCGCGGCCGGGTTCGCCGTGGCCGGGCTCGTGCACCGACTGGCCGCCGCCGGGCGGCAGCGGGTGCTGGCGTTGGAGGCGGCCGGGGCCGCTGCGCAGCCGTTGCCCCATGCCGCGCGGACGTTCCGCCGGGGCCGGATGTCCTTCGTGATGGCCGCCGTCTTCCTGGTCGTCGCCGGGTTCGGTGTCCACCAGGCACTCGGGGTTGCCGACGGGTACGAGAGGCGTGCCGCCTCCGCCTCCCACCTCGCCGGTGAGGTCACCGCCGTTGACGAGGACGACGGCATCCTCACCGTCACGGCCGAGGGGCGTACCTACCGCATCGAGACGGCCTTCCCCGAGGACTTCCCCGTCGACACCCGCGTCGATCTCGTCGTGGACGGCGACCAGGCCGTGCTGGTCGCCGAGCCGTACGACGCCTTCGGGTGGGAAATCCTGGTGCTGGCCGGCTCCGTGACCGGGCTGGCGTTCCTCGTGAACGGCGTCGCCGGGCGGCTCGGCGCGCGGCGGCTGCGGCGCGGGCCCCTGCCGGTGCTGCACGTGCTGGTGCGCGAGGGCGAGGAGGACGGCCGTACCTGGGTGTTCGCGGCCGACGACACCCAGGGCCGCCGGCCCGTGCTGTGGTTCCACTCGCTGTACGCGGACGACGAGGGCTGCGAGGAGGACGAGGACGACCTCGAAACGGCGGACGACGACGTCGACTTCGGCCTGGACAAGATCGCTCAGGTGCTGCGCGCCGACGCGCCCGCCCCGACACTGCGGGAGGCCGTCCTGTACGGCGCCCCCTACACCGGCGCGGAGGTCGCCTTCGTGGCGCGGGACGACGAGGACGACCCGGAGGTCGCGGTCGAGTGCAGCGTCACCTCGGTGAGGCCGGCCGTCCCCCTGTGGAACACGGGCGGTCGGCCGGGGCGCGTGCGGAAGCACCCCCGACGGCCGCTCGAGGAGGTCGCCGCCGGTCTGGCGCCCTCGGCGGAACCGCGGGTGTGGCGGGCGCACGGCTTCTCGCGGGCGGTCGGCCTGGGGCTGCTGGTGGTGCAGGGCGGGGGTGTGTGGGCCGCGCTGGAGGACGGGCCGTCGTGGCACTGGCTGCTGCTCGCCGTGGCGCTGCCGTGGCTGGTGACGTCCGTGGCGACGGCGACCACCTGGCGGATCACCGCCGACCGGGACGGGCTGTGGGTGATGACGGCCTGGCGGGTGCGGCGGGTTCCGTGGGACGTGATGCTGTCCGTGACGCACCGGGACGACGGCATCGCCATCGGCCGCGCCGAGGACGACGCCGTACGCGTGTCCCCCACCGGCTGGGCGTGGCTGGAGCGCCGCCTGGGCCGCGAGCCGGGCGCGGCACGCGTCGCCGACGAGCTCCGCGCCCTCCTCCTGCGCCCGGACCTCCGCCCGGCGGGTGAGGCCGCGTCCGACCGCCAGGGCATGCCCGTGGGGCCGCCGCTGGTCGCCCTGACGGTGCTCTGGGGCGCGGCGGTCCTGCTCCTGCTGTGACCAAGAGGTCAGGCGTCCTTGATGCTCGGGAACGCCCGGTCCGCCTCCAGCTCGAACGCAAGCTCCAGCAGCGTGCGTTCGGCGCCGGGGCGGCCGGAGAACATCACGCCGACCGGCAGGCCGTCCGGCGTGGTGGAGGCGGCCGGGAGGGAGATCGACGGGGTGCCGACGACGTTGTTGACCGGGGTGAACGCCACGTACGCCAGGATGCGTTCGATCAGCGTGGCGTACGGGACGGACGGGCTGAGGTGGCCCAGCGGCGGGGTGGTGTGGGCCAGCACCGGGGACAGGATGACGTCCTGGCCCCGGAACGCCGCCGCGTACGCCTCCCGGGTCCGCCTCAGCCGCCGCACCACCCCGGGCGTACGCCGCCAGTTGGCGACGTAGGTGGCGCGCAGGCCGCGGCTCAGACCGTCCATACGGTGGCGGTCGAACTCCGAGCCCATGGTGCGTCCCGTGGCGCCGATGAGGAACGACAGCATGCCCCAGTAGGTGAGGAAGTCCTCGGTGAAGCGCGGGTCGACGGCCAGCTCGACCGGGGTCACCGTGTGGCCCAGCGCTTCGAGCCGCCGGGCGGTGTCGGTGACGGCCGCGCGGGTGGCGTCGTCGGTACGGGCTCCGTTCGGGGAGTCGACGAGGAGCCCGATCCGCAGCCGGCGGTCCGCGGGGCCCTCGACCAGCCCGAGGGAGGGCAGCTTCGGGTTGCGGTGGTGCAGCTCCGCCGCCGCGAGGAACGCCGCGCTGTCGCGCACCGTGCGGCTCACGACGCCGTCGACCACGATGTCGATGGGCAGTTGGCGGCCCTGCGCGTTCGGCACGGTCCGGCCGCGGGTCGGCTTGAGGCCGACGAGACCGCAGGCGGCGGCCGGGATGCGGATGGAGCCGCCGCCGTCGTTGGCGTGCGCGACCGGCACGGCGCCCGCGGCGACCAGGGCCGCGCTGCCGCCGGACGAACCGCCCGCCGAATGGGCGGTGTTCCACGGGTTGCGGACCGGCGGGCCCTCCTCGAACTCCGTGGAGGGGCTGAAGCCGAACTCGGGCAGCCGCGTCTTGCCGAGCACCGTGACGCCCGTGCTCAGCAGCTGGCGGGTGAACGCGGCGTGCCGCCGGGCCGGGCGCGGCACGAACGCGGCGCTTCCGTGGCCCGTGGGCAGCCCCGCGAAGTCGGTGTTGTCCTTCACGAAGGTCGGCACCCCGGCGAACGCGCCGCCGTCCGAGGTACGACGGGCCGGGACGTCGAGGTGCACCTGCACGGCGTCCAGCCGGGCGTCGGCGTCCCGGACCCGGGCCGCCGCGTCCCGTGCGACCTCGGCGGCGCTCACCTCGCCCCGGCGGATCGCCGCGGCGAGGCCCACCGCGTCCAGGTCGCCCAGGGCGTCGTCACGGAAGACGTGGACCGTGGCCCGCGCCTGCTCGCGTCCCTGGCTCTGTTCCTCGGATGTCGTCACCGTCGGCTCCGCCCTGCGCGCGTGGATGCTGGTCCGCCCATCATTGCTTACCGACGGGTAACACGCGAGAGGCCGGCGACGGCCGCGCTCAGAAGTTGAGGCTGCCGATCATCCCCGCGATGTTGGAGGTGACTTCGTTGATCGTGGGCGCGATCGTCGACGAGGCCAGGTAGAAGCCGAGCAGCATGCACACGATCGCGTGCCCTGCCTTCAGTCCCGACTTCTTGATCAGCAGGAAGACGATGATCGCCAGCAGCACCACCGCCGAAATCGAGAGTGCCACGGCGGCTCACCTCCAAGGATCCCAGGGCGCGGGGGGTCAGGAATATGGGGGCAGTACGTCCACACAGCAGGCAGCAGGTTCATACCCACTATGCGCTAACGATCATAACTATCCGTACGTGCGCATCGATCGGCGCACGGCCGCACAAGGGGGCGCATGGCCAATATGGTCAGGGCATGACGACCGAGACGGACTCCTTCCCCCGGCGGCACGCCCGCACCCTCCGCTTCACACTCGGCGCGCCGCGTTCCTTCAGCGTGGCGCCCGACGGCTCACGTGTCGTGTTCCTCCGCTCAGGTTCCGGCACGGACCGGGCCAACGCCCTCTGGGTGCTCGACACGGACGAGGGCGGGGAGCGCGTGGCCGCCGACCCGCGCGCCCTCCTGGGCGGCGCCTCCGAGCAGTTGTCCGCCGAGGAGCGCGCGCGGCGCGAACGCAGCCGTGAGGGAGGCGCCGGCATCGTCGGCTACGCCACCGACGCGGCGGTGGAGTTGGCGGCTTTCGCCTTGTCAGGGCGGCTTTACACGGCCGAACTGCGGGCCGGAACGGCACGTGAACTGCCCACGCCGGGACCGGTGATCGACCCCCGCCCGTCGCCCGACGGACGCCATGTCGCGTACGTCGCGCGGGGCGCCCTGCGGGTCGTCTCGGCGGAGGGGGCGGACGACCGCGCGCTCACCACCCCCGAGGCGGAGGACGTGACCTACGGTCTGGCCGAGTTCGTCGCGGCCGAGGAGATGAGCCGTTCGCGGGGCTTCTGGTGGTCCCCGGAGTCGGACCGGCTGCTGGTGGCACGGGTGGACGACACGCCCGTGCGGCAGTGGTGGATCTCCGACCCGGCCCACCCGGACCGCGAACCGCACCGCGTCCGCTACCCGGCGGCCGGCACCCCGAACGCGGACGTACGGCTGTTCGTTGTGGACCTGGAGGGGACGCGCACGGAGGTGTCCTGGGACCGGGCACGCTACCCGTATCTGGCGCGAGTGCACTGGTCAGGGGCGGGTGCACCGCTGCTGCTCGTACAGGCGCGCGATCAGCGGGCGCAGCTGATCCTGGCCGTCGACCCGGACACCGGGGCGACCCGGATGGTGCACGCCGACGAAGATCCGGAATGGCTGGAACTTTTCCCCGGTGTGCCCTGCTGGAGCCCCTCGGGACAGCTGGTCCGGATCGCCGACGAGGGGGGCGCCCGGCGCCTCGCCGTGGGTGAACGACCGCTCACCGGACCGCAGTTGCACATCCGTGCGGTGCTCGACGTCTCGGACGACGACGTGCTGGTCTCGGCGTCGGCGGGCGCGGAGGCGGCCACTCCGGAAATTGGCGAGGTCCATGTCTACCGGGTGAACGAACTGGGCGTGGAGCGGGTCTCGGAGGAGCCCGGCGTGCACACCGCGGTGCGCTCGGGCGGGGTCACGGTGCTCGTCTCGGCGACCCTGGATCGGCCAGGTTCCCGGGTGCGAGTGCTCCGTGACGGGAAACAGACGGCGACTGTCCCCAATTACGCCGAAGACCCCGGCTTGTCCCCTCGCGTCACCCTGACGCAGGGGGGCGCACGCCGCATCCCGTGCGCCGTGCTTATGCCTCGGGACTACGCCGGTGACACCCTTCTCCCGGTGCTCATGGACCCCTACGGCGGTCCGCACGGCCAGCGGGTCGCGGCCGCCCACAACCCGCTCCTGACCTCCCAGTGGTTCGCCGACCAGGGGTTCGCGGTGGTCGTCGCCGACGGGCGCGGCACCCCTGGACACTCCCCCGCCTGGGAGAAGTCCGTCAAGGACGACATCGCGGCCGTCGCCCTCCAGGACCAGGTCGACGCGCTCCGGGCGCTCGCCGGGGATTTCCCCCTGGACCTGGACCGGGTCGCGATCCGCGGCTGGTCCTTCGGCGGCTACCTGGCCGCCCTCGCCGTCCTGCGCCGCCCCGACGTGTTCCACGCGGCCGTGGTCGGTGCCCCGGTCACCGACCTGCGCCTGTACGACACGCACTACCAGGAGCGCTACCTCGGGCACCCGGACGAGCAGCCGGAGGTCTACCGCCGCAACTCGCTGATCGACGACGCCGGTCTGGTGGACGCGGCCGACCAGCACCGGCCGATGATGATCATCCACGGCCTCGCGGACGACAACGTGGTGGTCGCCCACTCGCTGCGGCTGTCCTCCGCCCTGCTCGCGGCCGGCCGCCCGCACGAGGTGCTGCCGCTGTCCGGCGTCACGCACATGACCCCGCAGGAAGAGGTCGCGGAGAACCTGCTCCGCCTCCAGCTCGGCTTCCTCGGCCGGGCCCTGTCCCTCCCGGACACGTCCGCCACGCGTTAACACCGGGGCAACTCGACGGAAGCGGTACCGATATACGGACAGGGAAGGCTGGTCAACGTACGGCCGTGCGGGTGCCGTGAGCGGGCCGGGGTGCGCCATGTCACCCCGGCCCGTTACCCGTTCCGAGGCCGAGGCGCCCTCACTCCGGCCCCTCCTCCGCCGGCACCACGTGCTTCTCCTCCGCGAAGTGGCACGCCGAGTCGTGCGCCGCGGGTCCCCCCTCCAGCCACTCCGGCACCGCGAGCAGCGGCACCTCCTGGGCGCACCGCTCCCGCGCCTTCCAGCAGCGGGTGCGGAAGCGGCAGCCGGAGGGGATGTTCGTCGGCGAGGGCACGTCGCCGGTCAGCACGATCCGCTCCCGGTGCTCCCGGGCCCGCGGGTCGGGGACCGGCACCGCGGAGAGCAGCGCCTGCGTGTAGGGGTGCGTGGGGTGGTCGTAGATCTCGGTGTCCGTGCCGGTCTCCACGATCCGGCCGAGGTACATCACCCCGACCCGGTCGGAGATGTGCCGGACGATCGACAGGTCGTGCGCGATGAAGACGTAGGAGAGGTCGAACTCGTTCTGCAGCCGGTCCATCAGGTTGATGACCTGCGCCTGCACCGACACGTCCAGGGCGGATACCGGCTCGTCGGCGACGATCACCTCGGGGCGCAGCGCGAGGCCCCGCGCGATGCCGATGCGCTGCCGCTGGCCGCCGGAGAACTGGTGCGGATAGCGGTTGATGTACTCCGGGTTCAGGCCCACCACGTCCAGCAGCTCCTGCACCCGGCGCCGCCGGTCCCCCTTCGGCGCCACCTCGGGGTGGATGTCGTACGGTTCCCCGATGATGTCGCCGACCGTCATCCGCGGGTTGAGCGAGGTGTACGGGTCCTGGAACACCATCTGGATGTTGCGGCGCACCGCCTTGAGCGCCTTGCCCGACAGCCGGGTGATGTCCTCGCCCTTGTAGCGGATCGAACCGGCCGTCGGCCGCTCCAGGTTGACCAGCATCTTCGCGACCGTGGACTTGCCGCAGCCGGACTCCCCCACGATGCCGAGCGTCTCGCCCGCGTCCAGGCGGAAGTCCACGCCGTCGACCGCCTTCACGGCCCCGACGTGCTTGCGGAAGACGATGCCCCGGGTCAGCGGGTAGTGCTTGACCAGGCCGCTGACCTCCAGGATCGGCTCAGCCATCCAGGCACTCCCTCCAGAAGTGGCAGGCGCTCCCGCGCGTGCCGGAGACCTCGTACAGCGGCGGGTCGTCGGTCGTGCACACGTCCCGGGCCAGCGGGCAGCGCGGGTGGAACGGGCAGCCCGGCGGGATGCGGGTGAGATTGGGCGGCAGGCCCTTGATGGCGTAGAGCTCCCGGCCCTTGTGGTCCAGGCGCGGGATGGAGTCCAGCAGGCCCCGGGTGTACGGGTGCGCGGGGGCCTTGTAGATGTCGTGCACCGGCGCCGACTCCACGATCCGGCCCGCGTACATCACCGCGATGCGGTCGGCGACGTCGGCGACCACACCCAGGTCGTGGGTGATGAGGATGAGCCCCATCCGGTACTCCCGCTGGAGCTCCGCGAGCAGCTCCATGACCTGTGCCTGGACGGTGACGTCGAGGGCGGTGGTCGGCTCGTCGGCGATGATCAGGGCAGGCTCCAGGGCGATCGCCATCGCGATCATGATGCGCTGGCGCATGCCGCCGGAGAACTGGTGCGGGTACTGCCGGACCCGCTCCCGGGCTCCGGGGATGCGCACCCGGTCCATCAGCTCGATCGCCTTCGCCCGCGCGTCCTTGCGGGACATGCCCCGGTGCACGGTGAACATCTCGCCCAGCTGGTCGCCGACGGTGAGCACGGGGTTCAGGGAGGACAGCGCGTCCTGGAAGATCATCGCCATCTCGGCGCCCCGGATCCGCCGGCGCTCCTCCTCCTTGAGCCTCAGCAGGTCCCGGCCCTGGAAGACGACCTCGCCGCCGGTGATCCGGCCGGGCGGGGTGTCGAGGATGCCCATGATCGCCTGTGCGGTCACCGACTTGCCGGAGCCGGACTCGCCCAGCACGGCCAGGGTCTCCCCCTCGTCCACGCCGTAACTGACCCCGTTGACGGCCTTCGCCACACCGTCCCGGGTGCGGAACTCCACGTGCAGGTCGCGCACTTCGAGCAGCACCGCGGCTCACCTCAGCTTCGGGTCGAGGGCGTCGCGCACCGCGTCGCCGAGCATGATGAACGCCAGGACCGTGATCGCCAGCGCTCCGGAGGGCCACAGCAGCGCGTGCGGGGCGTTGCGGATGTAGGGCGAGGCGGAGGAGATGTCGATGCCCCAGGAGACGCTGGGCGGCTTCAGCCCGACCCCGAGGTACGACAGGGTCGCCTCCAGGGCGATGTACGTGCCCAGCGCGATGGTCGCGACGACGATGACCGGGGCGACCGCGTTGGGCGCGATGTGCCGCAGCAGCAGCCGGGAGTTGGAGGCGCCGAGCGCCCGCGCGGCCTGCACGTAGTCGTTCTGTTTGGCGGTGATCACGGCGCCGCGGGCGATGCGGGAGATCTGCGGCCAGCCGAGCAGCACGATGAATCCGATGACGGGCCAGACGGTGTTGCTGGTGATGACGGAGAGCAGCACCAGACCGCCGAGGACGACCGGGATGGCGAAGAAGACGTCGGTGATCCGGGACAGGACCGAGTCGGAGAGCCCGCCGAAGAACCCGGCGAGCGCACCCAGCACGCTGCCGAGGACGGCGACCCCGAGGGTGGCGAGCACGCCGACCGCGACGGAGGTGCGGGCCCCGTACACGGTGCGGGTGTAGACGTCGCAGCCCTGCCCGTCGAAGCCGAAGGGGTGGCCGGGCTGGGAGCCCTCCTGCGCCTTGGACAGGTCGCACTTGAGGGGGCTTCCGGAGGTGATGGCCGACGGCCACAGGGAGATGAAGACCAGGAAGAGGATGACCAGCGCGGAGACGATGAAGACCGGATTGCGGCGCAGGTCGCGCCAGGCGTCGGACCACAGGGAGCGGGGGCGGTCCTCCGGTCCGGCGCCGTCCGGACCGGGCCGGTTCTCCAGGGTCTCGGCCTCGTCGACGCCCAGGTCCATGGCGCCGCCCATGCCGGTGCCCGCGATGGCCGGGTCGCGTTCGTCGTGACGGTCAGACATAACGGATCCTCGGGTCGAGTACGGCGTACAGGAGGTCGACGACGAGGTTGGCGACGAGGAAGACCAGCACCAGCACGGTGACGAAGCCGACCACCGTCTGCGTGTTCTGCCGCAGGATGCCCTGGTAGAGCTGGTAGCCGACGCCGTGGATGTTGAAGATCCGCTCGGTGACGATCGCGCCGCCCATCAGGAAGCCGATGTCGGCCCCGATGAAGGTGACCACGGGGATCAGGGAGTTGCGCAGCAGGTGCCGGACGACCACCCGTCGGCGGGGCAGACCCTTGGCGATCGCGGTGCGGACGTAGTCGGAGCGGCGGTTCTCCGCGATGGAGGTGCGGGTCAGCCGGGTGACGTAGGCGAGGGACACCGACGCCAGCACCAGGCCGGGCAGGATCAGCTCGTCGAAGGGCGCCTCGGAGGAAACCGAGGGCCGGATCCAGCCCCACTTCACCCCGAGCAGCAGCTGGAGCAGCAGACCGGTGACGAAGGTGGGCACGGAGATCACCACGAGGGTCAGCAGCAGCACCCCGGTGTCGACCGGCCGGCCCCGGCGCAGCCCGGTGACCACGCCGAGGGTGACGCCGATGACGATCTCGAAGAGGATCGCGATCAGGGTGAGCCGGATGGTGACGGGGAACGCCGTCGCCATCAGCTCGGTGACCTTCTGGCCGTTGAAGGCCGTGCCGAAGTCACCGGTGAAGACGTTCCCCATGTACGTCAGGTATTGCTGCCAGACCGGCTTGTCGAGGCCGAACTCCTGCTCCAGACGGGCGGCCGTCGCCGGGTCGCACTGCCGCTCCCCGCACAGCCCCGCGATGGGGTCGCCCATCACATTGACCATGAGGAAGATCAGCAGCGTGGCCCCGATGAAGACCGGGATCATCTGGAGCAGCCGCCGGACGACGTAGCGCCCCATGGCGGATCAGCTGACCTTGATCTCGTTGTAGACGGGGACGCTGAACGGATTGAGCTTGACGTTGGACAGCCGGTCCGACCAGCCGGCGCTGCCGTTCTGGTACCAGAGCGGGATCGCGGCCATGTTGTCGCGGACCACTTCCTCCGCCTGCTGGAACAGGCCGACGGCCTTGGCGGTGTCGGTCTCCTGGTTGGCCTGGTTCACCAGGTCGTCGAACTCCTTGTTCGACCACTTGCCGTCGTTGGAGGAGGCGTTGGTGTAGTACAGCGGCTGGAGGAAGTTCTGGATGAGCGGGTAGTCCATCTGCCAGCCGGCGCGGAACGGTCCCGTCATCTTGCGGTCGGTGATCTCGTTGCGGAAGTCCGCGAAGGTGCCGACCGGGTTGGCGGTGCAGGCGCGCTCGTTGTCGAGGGCGTTGTTGATGGAGTTGCAGACGGCGTTGACCCATTCCCGGTGGGAGCCGGTGTCGGCGTTGAAGGTGATGGTCACCCTGCCGCCGGGCAGTCCGCCGGCCTCGTCGATCAGCTTCTTCGCCTCGTCCGGCTTGAACTCGCAGAACTCGCCGCACAGTCCGTCCTGGAATCCGCCGTCCTCGCCGAGCACCGGGGAGGTCCAGTCGGTGGCGGGGGTGCGGGTCTTCTGGAAGATCGTGTCGGTGATCTGCTTGCGGTCGATGGCCATGGACAGGCCCTGCCGGACCTTCTTGGCGTCCTCGGTGTTCCACGCCGGGTCGTAGAAGGGGAAGGCGAGGGTCTGGATGATGCCGGCGGGGGTGTTGAGGTAGCGGTCGCCCAGGTCGTTCTTCACGTTCTTCAGCTGTGCGGCGGGCACGTCGTCGACGAGGTCGAGGTTGCCGGCCAGCAGGTCGGTGTAGGCGGTGTTGTTGTCGGTGTAGACCTTCAGGTCCACGCCGCCGTTCTCCGCCTTGTCGTCGCCGGGGTAGTCGTCCCACTTGCGCAGGGACATCTGCGAGCCGCGGTTGTACGACTCCACCATGTAGGGGCCGTTGCCGACGGGCTTCTTCACCCAGGCGTCGTGGTCGTCGAAGAACGCCCGGGGCAGCGGGGCGAAGGCGTTGTAACCGAGGGTGTCGGGGAACGTCGAGAACTTCTGGGTGAGCTTGACGGTGAAGGTCCGGTCGCCGGTGACCTTCAGGCCGGACATGGTGTCCGCGGTCTGCTCACCCTCCTCCGGGTGCACCTGGTCGTAGCCCTCGATGTAGCCGAAGAAGTACGAGTTGCGCTGGTTGTTGCGCAGGCTCGCGCCGTAGTTCCAGGCGTCCACGAAGGACTGGGCGGTGACCTTCTCGCCGTTGCTGAACGTCCAGCCGTCCTTGACGGTGATGGTGAAGTTCTGCGAGTCCTCGGTCTCGATGCTCTCGGCGAGCATGTCCTGCGCCTCGCCGGTCTCCGGGTCGTACCGCTTCAGCCCCCGGAAGATCATGTCGAGGACCTTGCCGCCCTGCACCTCGTTGGTGTTCGACGGCTCCAGCGGGTTCTGCGGGTCGCCCCAGGAGGCGCTCAGCACGGCCCCGGAGTCGCCGCTGCCGCCCCCGCCGCCGCACCCCGCCGTGGCGAGGGCGAGCGCCATGGCGCAGACGGCCCATCTGGCGTGCGTGGTGGTGCGCATGGGGTGCCTCCTCGTACCCGGGTCCCTTACCGGGTCAGCCTGGAAGCGGGGTCCGGGGCCCGCACGTCCGCCGGGGCCGTACGGGTCGCAGGATCCACCGGACGGGCGCACGGCGGCGGCACACGGGTGCAGGCCGCGGGCGGGCACGGACAAGGGCCGGGGGCGGGAGGTGTCCTCCCGCCCCCGGCCCTCGGGGTCGCGCGTTCTCCGGGGAAGGGGTTCAGCTCTTGGAGACGTCCCCGTCGTTCTCCAGCGCCTTCAGGGCCGGGTCCATCACGACGTCCTCGGAGCGCGCCTCGGTGGTGGGGTCCTCCGGGAAGTGGCACGCCGTCAGGTGGCCCGCGGTGTTGCCCCCGATCTGCACCAGCGGCGGCTCCTCCGTGGCGCACTTGTCCTGCGCCTTCCAGCACCGGGTGCGGAACCGGCAGCCGGACGGCGGCGAGATCGGCGAGGGGACGTCACCGGCGAGGCGGATGCGCTCGCGGCTCTCCTCCTCGTCGTTCATCGCCACCTCGGGCACGGCCGAGAGCAGGGCGTGGGTGTAGGGGTGCCGCGGGCGGTTGTAGATGGAGTCGCGGTCGCCGACCTCGACCACCTTGCCCAGGTACATGACGGCCACACGCTGCGAGAAGTGCCGCACGACGGCGAGGTCGTGGGCGATGAAGAGGAAGGCGATGCCCATCTCTTCCTGGACCTTCTGCAGCAGGTTGACGACCTGCGCCTGGATCGACACGTCGAGCGCGGAGACCGGCTCGTCCGCCACGATCAGCTTCGGGTTGAGCGCGAGCGCACGGGCGACGCCGATGCGCTGGCGCTGACCGCCGGAGAACTCGTGCGGGAAGCGGTTGTAGTGCTCCGGGTTCAGGCCGACGAGCTCCAGCAGCTCGCGGACCCGCTTCTCCCGGCCGCCCGCGGGGTCGATCCCGTTGACCTCCATCGGCGACTTGATGATCGTGCCGACGGTCTGGCGCGGGTTCAGCGAGGAGTACGGGTCCTGGAAGATCATCTGGATCTCGGACCGGACCGGCGCCAGCTGCTTGCGCTTGGCGTGCGTGATGTCCTGGCCCGCGTACTCGATCTTCCCGCCGGTGGGCTCCAGGAGCCGGGTGATGAGCCGGCCCGTGGTGGACTTGCCGCAGCCCGACTCACCCACCAGGCCGACGCTCTCGCCGACGCCGACGGTCAGGTCGACGTTGTCGACGGCCTGCACGGCACCGACCTTCCGCTTGATCGGGAAGCCGCCGTAGATCGGGAAGTGCTTGGTCAGGCCCTCGACCTTCAGCAGCGCCTCGGTCGACGCGCCGGTGGAGCCCTGCTGTGCGGGGAGGGTGAGGTTGTCGCTCATGTCTCGGATCTCCCTAGCGCAGCCGGGGCTGGATCTTGTCGATGAAGATGGTCTGCTTCTGCTCTGCCGTCAGGTGGCAGGCAGCGGCGCGTCCCTCGCCCAGAGGGGGCCGCTCGGTGCTGCAGCGGTCGCCCTGCACCTGGTCCTTGAACGTGCAGCGCGGGTGGAACGGACAGCCGGACGGCGGGTTGAGCAGGCTGGGCGGCGAGCCGGGGATCGGCATCAAGGGCTGCGAGGTGGCCCCGCCGAGGCGCGGCATCGAGCTGAGCAGGCCCCAGGTGTAGGGGTGGCGCGGCTCGCGCAGCACCTCGCGGACTGCGCCGCGCTCCACGGCCCGGCCGGAGTACATCACCAGCAGGTCGTCGGCCATGTCGGATATGACGCCGAGGTCGTGGGTGATGAAGATGATCGCCGACCCGAACTCCTGCTGGAGGTCCTTGAGCAGGTCGAGGATCTGGGCCTGGACGGTCACGTCGAGGGCGGTGGTCGGCTCGTCCGCGATCAGCAGGTCCGGGTCGCAGACCAGGGCCATGGCGATCATGGCGCGCTGGCGCATACCGCCGGAGAACTGGTGCGGGTAGTCGTCCACGCGGGTCTTGGGCTGCGGGATGCCGACCTTGGTGAGCATCTCGATGGCCCGCTCCCGGGCCTCCTTCTTGGAGGCGCCGGTGTGCTTCATGTACGGCTCGGCGATCTGGCGGCCCACCGTGTAGTACGGCGAGAGCGCCGTCAGCGGGTCCTGGAAGATCATCGCGACCTTGTTGCCGCGGAGCTTCTCCATCTCCTTCTCAGGAGTGGTCACCAGATCCCGGCCCTCGAGCAGGATCTCGCCCTCGACCGTGGTGGTCTTGGGGTTGTGCAGTCCGAGGACGGTCAGGTTGGTCACCGACTTGCCGGAACCCGACTCGCCCACGATGCCCAGAGTCTTGCCGCGTTCGACGTCGAAGGACAGCCCGTCGACCGCCTTGACGATGCCGTCCTCGGTGGAGAACCGCACCCGCAGGTCGCGGACCGAGAGGAAGGAGTCGGGCCCGGTCGGGGCCTTCTCGCCTTCGGTCTTGGTCAGTGTGGTCACGGTGTTTCTCCTAGCTGAGCCGTACGCGCGGGTCGATGTACGCGTAGGCGAGGTCGACGAGGATGTTCAGGAGCAGGATGAAGAAGGCTCCGAACAGCATGACACCCATGGTCACCGGCAGGTCCTTCGTCAGCGACGAGTCCACCGCGAGACGGCCGATGCCGGCCAGGTCGAAGGTGAACTCGGTGACCACCGCGCCGGACAGCAGGGCGCTGAGGTCCATGCCGAGGATGGTGACGATGGGGATCAGTGAGCCGCGCCAGGCGTAGCGGAAGAACACGTAGCTCTGGCGCATGCCCTTGGCACGCGCGGTGCGGACGTGCTCCTCCTGGAGCTGCTCGATCATCGTCGAGCGCGACATACGGGTGTACTGCGCGGTGAAGATGGTGGCCATGACCACCCAGGGGATGAGCAGCCCCAGGAACCAGGCCCCGGGCTCCTCGGTGAAGCTGTGTTCCTTCGGGAACTCCATGATGCCCGTGCTGTAGACCAGCAGGCCGAGGACGATCGGGCCGAGCAGGTAGATCTGGAAGGAGCTGAGCACGATCGAGGTGCCGCTGACGATCTTGTCGACGACGGTGCCGCGCTTCCAGGCGGCCAGCAGACCCGAGCCGAGGCCCAGGATCAGGAAGATCACGAGTCCGCCGAGGGTCAGCGACAGCGTCAGCGGGAAGCGGTCGATGATGGAGTCCCAGACGAACTGGCCGCTTTCGAAGGAGACACCCAGGCACGGCGCGGAGCAGTGCCCCTGCGGGAAGTCGCGGCCGGCCACGATGCCCGACATGAACTCCCAGAACTGGGTGGGGAGCGGCTTGTCCAGGCCCAGGTTCTCGCGGATCACCGCGAGGTTCTCGGGCGAGCAGTTCTTGCCGCAGGACAGCGCAGCGAAGTCCTGAGGAACTGTGTAGAACAGGAAGAACGTGAAGGCGCCGATCAAAAACATGATGACGACGGCGCCGGTCAGCCTGCGGATGAGGAACTGAAGCATGGCGGGTGGATGCTCTCTTCGAAACGCGGCGGCAGGTGAGGGGTACCGTCCGCGGGGGTGTGCTCCGCCTGGCGCACACCCCCGCGGTCAGCCGAACTGAGGGCTTACGGCTGCTTCAGGTACAGGTCGGTGATGTTGATGTAGCTCGACTCGGTGCTGTACCTGGCGCCACCGATGTTCGATCCGTAGAGCTGGATCTGCTTCGAGTAGTAGACCGGGGCGGCCGGGTTGATCTCCTCGACGATGCGGTGGTGCGCCTGCTCCCAGGTCTTGGCCGCCTCCTCGGGCTCCTGCTTCAGGGCCTTCTGGATGAGCTCGTTGACCTGCTTGTCGTTGATGTGCGAGTAGTTCGACGCACCGTCGGCGACCAGCTCACCGTCGTAGACCGGGGTGATGACCGTGGACGGGGACGGCCAGTCCTGGCCCCAGCCGGTCATGTAGATGTCGTACGGGTTGTTGAGCTTGCCGACCTGCTCGTAGAAGCTGGCGCGGTCGATCTCCTTCGACTGGACGTCGAAGCCGAGCTTCTCCAGGGCGTCCTTCAGGATGACCTGCTGGGCCTGGCCGCGCGGCGTGTTGGAGTAGGCGTAGGTGAGCTTCGTGCCCTCCTTGACACCCGCCTCCTTCAGCAGCTCCTTGGCCTTCTCGAGGTCGCCGTTGGGCTTCTTGAGCTTGCCGAACGGGTCGTACGAGGCGTCGAAGCCCGGCAGGGTCGGGGCGAGCAGACCGCCGGCGACCTCGCCGCCGTAGCGGCCGCCGTCCGCCTGGACCATGGACTGGTTCGGGATCGCGTAGGTGATCGCGTCGCGGACCTTCTTGTCCTTGATGCGGTCCAGGTTGAAGGTGAGCTGCCACACGTAGGGCTGGTAGCCCTGGATGGTGCGCTTCTTGGTCTCCGGGTTGGTGACCACGTCGGCCATCTGCGCCGGGTCCACCGAGTCGGTGAACTGGATGGCGTTCTTGGCCTCGCCCTGGTCCGAGATCAGACGCTTGGTCTGGCTGGGCTGGGAGACCGTGCTGCTGAAGTTCCAGCCGTCCACGTACTGGTGGCGCACGGCGTCGGTCTTCGGGTCCCACTGGTCGTTCTTGACCAGCTTCATGGACTTGCCCGGCTTGTACTCGGCGATCTTGTACGGGCCGAGGGCCGCGGGGGCCTTGTCGTACTTCGCCTTCGTGTCCGCCTTGGCGGGCACGATGGAGTAGCCGGCCATGGCCAGGGCCTGCGGCAGGTCCGGACGCGGCTGGCTGAACTTGAAGACGACGGTCTTGTCGTCCGGCGTCTCGAGGACGGTGTCCGGCAGGTGCTTGCCCTTGTACGGGCCGTCGGGCAGCGCCTTGCGGTAGTCGTTGCCGGAGAGCCAGGACTGGACGAACGTCGGGCCGTCGAAGATGACCTTCGAGTACAGGCGCTCGATGGTGTGGCGGACGTCGGCCGAGGTGATCGGGTTCCCGTTCTCGTCCTTGATGCCGTCCTTGAGCTTGTACGTCCAGACCTTGCCGCCCTCGGAGGACTGGCCGGCGTCGGTGGCGACGTCACCGACGACGGTGAGGTTGCCGTCCGCGTCCTCCTGGTAGTTCGTCAGGCCTCGGTGGATGAGGTTCGAGAACTGGCCGGCGTCGCTGACGTAGATCTGACCCGGGTCCATGTGGGTCAGGTCCGACTGCATGTAGACGTTGATGAAGCCGCCGGGCTTGGCGCCCGCAACGTCCTTCGCCGGGCCGGTCGACGCGGCCGCGTCACCGTAGACGACAGGGTCCTGCTGCTCGGCGGCGTCCTTCTGGGACTTCGCGTCGCTCTTGCTGTCCTTGCCGCCGCCGTCGTTGCCGGAGCAAGCGGTCAGGGTCAGGGACCCCGCCACGATGGCCACGGCGATGGCGCGCGCGGTACGCGTTCTGATGGGCTTCATGATGCCGATGCACCTACCTGTCGAGATAGTTGTCCACGAGTTGCTGCCTGACAGTCCGGTAGCCCGGCCGGGGGCGGCAGCTCCCCCACCCACCAATGGACGTTCAGCGTCCGGTCTTGGGGTCGAATGCGTCCCGGACGGAGTCTCCGAGAAGGTTGAAGGCGAGAACGAAGATCACCAGTGCCGCTCCGGGGAAGAGCAGGAACATCGGGTCCTGCTCGTACACCTCGGTGCCGACCTTGAACATGCGGCCCCAGTCGGGGGTCGGCTCGACGAAGCCCACACCGATGAAGGAGAGGAAGGCGATGGTGAGGATCGTGCTCGGCAGGATGTACGTCGCCTGCACCAGGATCGGGGTGACGATGTTCGGCAGGATCTCCTTGCGCACGATGCGACCGGGAGGGGCGCCGGACACCTTGGCAGCCTCGACGAACTCGCGGTCCCTCAGCGACAGCACGGAGCTGCGCACCAGACGGGACAGGCCCATCCAGCCGAGGAACCACATCACCATGATGATCGCCACGGCCCGCAGGTAGGTGGGGGTCTCGTCCTGCGGGTCGACGAACATCGCGGTGACGACGGGCATGAAGGCGATGAAGAACAGCTGCTGGGGGAAGCCCAGGAAGAAGTCCGTCACCCGGCCGAGCCAGTAGTCGACGCGACCGCCGAAGTAGCCGCCGATCAGGCCGATGATCACGCCCGTGATCACGCTGAGCAGCGTGACGAGCACGGCCATGTACAGCGACGTCCGCATGCCGTACAGCAGCATGGTGAACACGTCGCGGCCCAGCTTGGGCTCCACGCCGAACCAGAAGTCGCCGGACATGCCGCCGAAGTCACCGCTCGGCATGGCGAAGTCGTCGAGCAGGAACGGGTATTCGGGCTCCTGGGCGTACAGCGTGTAGGGGTCCTTCCCGTACAGCTTCGCGATGAGCGGGGCGCACGCGGAGACGACGAAGAAGAAAATGACCACACACGCGGAGACGACTCCGGTACGGTCGCGCTTGAAGCGCTGCCACATCAACTGGCCGGGGGAACGGCCCTCGGGCTGCTTCTCGCCCTTGGCAACATCGGTGGTCGCCGTGAGCTCAGGGTCCAAGACAGCCGCGGACCCGGAGTCCTCAGCCTTAGTTGGACTGGTCATCGTGTTCGTCCCCCGGGGGGTTGGAGAGTTGAGCGCAGCGCAGATACCGGCAGGTTCTGCGGTTTGGGGGAACTTTCGCCAAGAGACTCAACGCGCGTCAAGGGCGTACGACATAGGGATCTCCCTACCGTCGTTTTTTTGAGGAAATATTGCAGAGATCGACACCTGCGCGCGCTTGACACCTCTGAACCGAATTCGACAATCCGGACATTAGGTGCGCATTTTCGGTTTACATGTCCGAAACCCGCACGCGGGATCACCGATATGCGAACGAGATGTTGCGTTTGCCGGAAGCACGTGCGACCGCCCGGAGACGTCCCCGTCCGCGGGACGCCGGCCGCCCGGACCCCGGCCCCCCGGCACGCGCGGGCACACGTGGTGGCGGCCCCGTACCATGGAGGCAGGCCGAGGCGTGTCCAGCCCGGCAGGGCCCTCGCACCACAGACGTCTGCGGCGGGCAACCTTCACCACCTCCGGGAGTACGCCTTTCATGGCACCGTCTGTAACGCGTCACGACATCCGCAACGTCGCCATCGTCGCCCACGTCGACCACGGCAAGACCACCATCGTCGACGGCATGCTCAAGCAGGCCGGCGCCTTCGCCGCCCACCAGCTCGACCAGGTCGACGACCGCATGATGGATTCGAACGACCTGGAGCGTGAGAAGGGCATCACGATCCTCGCCAAGAACACGGCGGTGAAGTACCACCCCAAGGACGGCGGGGAGCCCATCACGATCAACATCATCGACACCCCCGGCCACGCCGACTTCGGCGGTGAGGTCGAGCGCGGTCTGTCGATGGTCGACGGCGTCGTGCTGCTGGTGGACGCCTCCGAGGGCCCGCTGCCGCAGACCCGCTTCGTGCTGCGCAAGGCCCTGCAGCAGCGGCTGCCGATCATCCTGTGCATCAACAAGACGGACCGTCCCGACGCCCGGATCGACGAGGTCGTCAACGAGACCTACGACCTCTTCCTCGACCTGGACGCGGACGAGGAGCAGATCGAGTTCCCGATCGTCTACGCCTGCGGCCGTGACGGCATCGCCTCGCTGACCAAGCCCGACGACGGCACGGTCCCCGGCGACTCCGACTCCCTCGAGCCGTTCTTCTCGACGATCCTCGAGCACATCCCCGCCCCCACCTACGAGGAGGGCGCCCCGCTCCAGGCCCACGTCACCAACCTGGACGCCGACAACTTCCTCGGCCGCATCGCGCTGCTGCGCGTGCACCAGGGCGAGCTGAAAAAGGGGCAGACCGTCGCCTGGATGAAGCGCGACGGCTCCGTCGCCAACGTCCGCATCTCCGAGCTGATGATGACCGAGGCGCTCACCCGCAAGCCCGCCGAGAAGGCCGGCCCGGGTGACATCTGCGCGGTCGCGGGCATCCCGGACATCATGATCGGCGAGACCCTCGCCGACCAGGAGAACCCGGTAGCGCTGCCGCTGATCACGGTGGACGAGCCGGCGATCTCCATGACCATCGGCACCAACACCTCCCCGCTGGTCGGCCGCGGCGGCAGCGGCAAGGGCGCCGACAACAAGGCGGCCGTCAAGGACCGCAAGGTCACCGCCCGCCAGGTCAAGGACCGCCTGGACCGTGAGCTGATCGGCAACGTCTCGCTCCGCGTCCTGGAGACCGAGCGCCCCGACGCCTGGGAGGTGCAGGGCCGCGGCGAGCTGGCGCTGGCCATCCTGGTCGAGCAGATGCGCCGCGAGGGCTACGAGCTCACCGTGGGCAAGCCCCAGGTGGTCACCAAGGAGGTCGACGGCAAGGTCTACGAGCCCGTCGAGCGCATGACCATCGACGTGCCCGAGGAGCACATGGGCGCGGTCACGCAGCTCATGGGCGTCCGCAAGGGCCGGATGGACAACATGTCGAACCACGGCTCCGGCTGGGTGCGCATGGAGTTCGTGGTGCCCTCCCGCGGTCTGATCGGATTCCGGACGGAGTTCCTCACCCAGACCCGCGGCACCGGCATCGCCCACTCCATCCACGAGGGCCACGAGCCCTGGTTCGGCACGCTGACCACCCGCAACAACGGCTCGCTGGTCGCCGACCGCGCCGGTGCGGTCACCGCCTTCGCGATGACCAACCTCCAGGAGCGCGGCGTGCTCTTCACGGAGCCCGGCACCGAGGTGTACGAGGGCATGATCGTCGGTGAGAACTCCCGCTCCGACGACATGGACGTCAACATCACCAAGGAGAAGAAGCTCACCAACATGCGGTCGTCCACGGCCGACGTGACCGAGTCGATCGTCCCGCCGCGCAAGCTGTCGCTGGAGCAGTCCCTGGAGTTCTGCCGCGACGACGAGTGCGTCGAGGTCACCCCGGAGGCCGTCCGCATCCGCAAGGTGAACCTGGACGCCCGCGAGCGCGCCCGCGCCGCGAGCCGCGCCAAGCACGGCTGATCACCGCACCACGCACGCGACGTGGCCCGGCGCCCCCACCAGGGGCGCCGGGCCACGTCGCGTTTCCGGCGGGTCCGGTCAGCTCCCGGACCCGCTGTTCCTCGGCCCCGGCGAGCCCTCCGGCCCCTGCGCCGACTTCTTCAGGAAGCCCATGTCCTCGTAGACCGGAGTGGCGAAGCCGAAGGCGCCGGCGTTGGCGAGGTTCTTGCGGGCCGCGACCAGCTGCGGGCGCTGGTAGAGGGGGATGGAGCCGGCCGCCGCCCAGATCCGGGAGTCGGCCTTGCGGATCAGGTCGCGGCGCTCGGAGTCGTCGAGGGTGGCGATGGCCTGGTCGAAGAGCTGGTCGACCTGGTCGGTGCCGACCCGCGTCCAGTTCTGCTCCACGTTCAGCGAGCCGTCGGCGGCCGGGACCGGCTTGGAGTAGACCGGGCGGGCGTCGGTGGCGGGGAAGGCCGTCGCGGGCCAGGAGTAGAGGGCCAGGTCGAAGTCGCCGGACGCGATGTGGTCCTTGAAATAGCTGTCGTTGTCGACCTTGGAGATGTCGGTGCGGATGCCGATCTTCTCCAGCATCGTCGCGATCCGGCCGGCCACCGTCTCCAGCGTCTTCGAGCCCGGCCCCGACGGCAGCACGAACCGCAGCACCAGCGCCTTGCCGTCCTTGGCGACCGGGGCGGTGTCGGCGCGGGCCGGGACCGCGGTGCCCTTGGGGGCGTAGGCGCCGGCGGGGGCGCCGCCCTGCTTGAGCTGACCGGTGCCGGTGCCGGAGTCGTGCGGGGCCTTGCCGTCGCCCGTCCCGTGGTTCTCGCCGTCGTCCTCGCCGACGATGTACGTGCCGTCGTCGCCGTCGCCGGAGTCCTCCGAGCCGCCCGCGCCCTTCGTGTCTCCCTCGTCCGCCTCGGAGCCGGCCGCCTCCTCGCCCTCGTCCTTCTTGGTGTCCTTCTTCTTCTCCTCCTTCACCGGGCCGCCCGGCACCCACCCGGCGTCCGAGAGGAGCGCCCGGGCCTCCTTGGCGTCCGGCTTGCCGAGGGCGCCGCTGCTGTCGGCGTAGGCGGCCTGGCCGGACAGCGCGAGGTGGCTGCCGACGGGCTCGGCGGGCAGGCCGAGCGGCTTGAGCACGGCCCCGGCGATGTCCTTGCGGTCCAGGGCGCGGGCCACGGCGCGGCGGACCCGCTCGTCGGACAGGGGACCCTCGGCGCCGTTCAGGGCGAGCTGGGTGTAGGCGGGCTCCAGGGACCTGCGCACCTCGAAGCCGCCGAGCGCCTTCTGCTGCCGTGCGTACTTCTCCGCCTTCTTGCGCAGCTTCTTGCGGGCCGACAGCTCCTCGTCGGCGGCGTCCTCGTCGGAGCCGTTGGCGACCGCCCAGGAGCGCAGCGCGTCCGCGGCGGAGCGGTCGGCCTCGGGGCCCATCAGGGGCGTGTTCGCCTCCTGCGGGAGGGCGGCGACCGTGATGCGCCGGGCGGCCTCGGGGTCGATCTCGGCCAGGTCGAGGGTGCCGTCGCTGAGGGCGGAGACGCGCTTGTCGTGCGGCACGGCGCGCAGCACGATCTTCTGCAGCTTGGCGGTCCTGCCCCACCAGCGCGGATTGCGGGCGAGGACGACCTCGTCCTCCTTGGTGTCCACCTTGTCCACCGTGAACGGCCCGGCGGTGACCTTCAGCTTCTTGCGCGCCCCGTCGTTGAAGGAGTCCGGGGTGCCCATGACCTCCTTGGGGTAGAGCGGGCTGAACAGCGACTTCCAGTCGGCGTAGGGGCGGCTGAAGGTGACCTTGACCTCGAGGTCGTTCTTGCCCCGCTCGACCTTCTCGATGCGGTCGTAGCCGGCGTTGCGGGCGGTCCAGTAGGCGGTGTCCTTGCCCGACAGGGCGCGCCACTGGGCGGCGAAGTCGGCGGCGCCGATCTCCCGGCCGTCGCTCCAGACGGCCTGCTGGGCCAGCCGGTAGACGACGACCTGCTTGGGCTCGGTGCCGACGACCTCGGCGGAGGCCAGGTAGTCGGCGTTGCGCACGGCCCGGCCCTTGCCGTCGGAGCGGTACATCGACGGCAGGACGGCCTCGGCGATGCGGGCGGTGGTGGTGTCGGCGTCCGCCTGGAAAGTGTTCAGGCTGTCCGGGACGGTGTCCACGGCCCAGCGCAGGGTCCCGCCGTCGGCGATGTCGGACCGGTCCGCGCCCCCGACGTCCGCGCCCGCGAGGGGCTCGCCCGCGGGGTCCTCGGAGCCGCATCCGGCCAGGGCGGGCACCGTGAGCATGCCGGCGGTGAGGAAGGCGACCGAGCGCAGCACAGCGCGCGGGCCGATGCCGTCGTGGGACATCTCTGGATACCTCCGGAAAGCCGCGGGCATGGTGATCACACTTGGTATTGGGCGTTCATCCGATGTATGCGGCCCACTGAAGAGGAAAGGGTTCTGCATTACCGGGCGACACGGCGGCCACGGACGCCAAGCCCACCCGTGCGGCGCAACGCACCCGGCGCCACGCGGCTTCGCACCGGACGATGCACCCATGCGCCTCGGCCAATCGATGCACATCCCTTCACAGCGCAAGGTGTGACGCGCAACACTCGCAGGCGCATGACCGTTGCACCGCCTTGGGCCTGAAAGACCCGTGGAAGTGAGGTCACGTCATGTCCGTGCACGATGAACTGGCGACCGTCCAGCGCTGTCTCGACGACCTGATGAGGTCGGTGGGGCGCCTGGAGAAACAGCTGGGCAGCGGCAGTCTGGAACTGCGCCGCGTCCGCTCCGACACCAACCACCTGCGCGAGAGCCTCGCGCTGCTCCGGGAGACAGCCGTCACCTCGGCGGGCCCGGCCAAGCGGCCCGATCTCGTGACGATCTCCGACACCCCCTACGACGTGTCGCTGTGGGTGGACACCGACGACGAGGGCCTCGGCGCCCGCGACCGCCGCGCCCCCTGACCCCCGCCCGACCGCCGCCCCGCCGACCTGGCGCCCCCGACCCCTACCGGAGTGGACGACGTGGCCACTGGTACGGAACCCCCTGCGACCGAACCCGAGCACCGCGGCGGCGTGAGATCCGGCACGCGCGCCGCGATCTCCGCCCCGCACCTGCGGACCGACCGCTGGTGGCTGGCCCCGGCCGCCACCGCGGCCGGGCTGCTCGCCTTCGTCGTCTACTCGACCTGGCGGGCGCTCGCCAACGCCGACTACTACGCGGCGCCGTACGTGTCGCCGTTCTACTCGCCGTGCCTGGCGGAGAACTGCGAGCCGATGCGCGGCGGCCCGAACTGGGAGCTGTTCGGCGGCTGGTGGGGCATCTCGCCGGCGGTCATCATCCTGATCTTCCCGCTCGGCTTCCGGCTGACCTGCTACTACTACCGCAAGGCCTACTACCGCAGCTTCTGGGCGTCGCCGCCGGCCTGCGCGGTCGCCGAGCCGCACAGGAAGTACAGCGGCGAGACCCGCTTCCCGCTGATCCTGCAGAACATCCACCGGTACTTCTTCTACGCGGCGCTGCTCGTCGCCTGCGTGCTGAGCTGGGACACCGTGCTCGCCTTCCGCGACGAGGACTACGCGTGGGGACACATGGGGCTCGGCACCCTGGTGTTCCTGGTGAACATCGTCCTGATCTGGGCGTACACCCTGTCCTGCCACTCCTGCCGGCACATCGTCGGCGGGAAGCTCAAGCACTTCTCGAAGCATCCGGTGCGCTACCGGATGTGGCAGTGGGTGGGCCGGCTGAACGCACGGCACATGCAGCTCGCCTGGGCGTCGCTGGTCAGCGTGGCGGTCGCCGACCTCTACGTCTATCTCGTCGCGTCCGGGGTCTTCGACGACCCGCGCTTCTTCTAGCTGGGGGCCTTCATCCATGTCCGTGGTCGACCGACAGGAGTGGGACGTCGTCGTGGTCGGGGCCGGCGGCGCCGGCCTGCGCGCCGCGATCGAGGCGCGCGAACGGGGCGCCCGCACGGCCGTGATCTGCAAGTCGCTGTTCGGCAAGGCGCACACCGTGATGGCGGAAGGCGGCATCGCGGCGGCGATGGGCAACGTCAACTCCGGCGACGACTGGCAGGTGCACTTCCGCGACACCATGCGCGGCGGGAAGTTCCTCAACCAGTGGCGGATGGCCGAGCTGCACGCCCAGGAGGCGCCCGCCCGGGTGTGGGAGCTGGAGACCTGGGGCGCGCTCTTCGACCGGACCGAGGACGGCCGGATCTCCCAGCGCAACTTCGGCGGCCACGAGTACCCGCGGCTGGCGCACGTCGGCGACCGCACCGGCCTGGAGCTGATCCGCACCCTGCAGCAGAAGATCGTCGCGCTGCAACAGGACGACTTCGCGGAGACCGGTGACTACGAGTCCCGGCTGAAGGTCTTCCAGGAGTGCACGGTCACCCGGGTGCTGAAGGACGGCGACCGGGTCGGCGGCGTCTTCGGTTACGAGCGGGAGTCCGGCCGCTTCTTCGTCCTGGAGGCCCCGGCCGTGGTGATCGCCACCGGCGGCATCGGGAAGTCCTTCAAGGTCACGTCGAACTCGTGGGAGTACACGGGCGACGGGCACGCGCTGGCGCTGCTCGCGGGGGCGCCGCTGCTGAACATGGAGTTCGTGCAGTTCCACCCCACCGGGATGGTCTGGCCGCCGTCGGTGAAGGGCATCCTCGTCACCGAGTCGGTGCGCGGCGACGGCGGGGTGCTGCGCAACTCCGAGGGCAAGCGGTTCATGTTCGACTACGTCCCGGACGTCTTCAAGGAGAAGTACGCGCAGTCCGAGGAGGAGGCGGACCGCTGGTACGACGACCCCGACCACAACCGCCGCCCGCCCGAGCTGCTCCCCCGCGACGAGGTCGCCCGCGCCATCAACGCCGAGGTCAAGGCGGGCCGCGGCTCCCCGCACGGCGGGGTGTTCCTGGACGTGTCCACGCGGATGCCGGCGGAGGTGATCAAGCGCCGGCTGCCGTCGATGTACCACCAGTTCAAGGAGCTGGCGGACGTCGACATCACGGCCGAGCCGATGGAGGTCGGCCCGACCTGCCACTACGTGATGGGCGGCATCGCCGTCGACTCCGACTCGGCGGCGGCGCGCGGGGTGCCGGGGCTGTTCGCGGCCGGTGAGGTCGCGGGCGGCATGCACGGCTCCAACCGGCTGGGCGGCAACTCGCTGTCCGACCTGCTGGTGTTCGGGCGCCGGGCGGGCCTGCACGCGGCGGACCACGCGCGCGCCCAGGCCGGGACGCGGCCCCGCGCGGACGAGGCCCAGGTGGACGCGGCGGCGGCGGAGGCGCTGCGCCCGTTCTCCGCCGAGGGCGACGAGCCCGCCGACGGCCCGCCGGAGAACCCGTACACGCTGCACCAGGAGCTCCAGCAGACGATGAACGACCTGGTCGGCATCATCCGCCGGGAGCACGAGATGCGGCAGGCCCTGGAGAAGCTCGCCGAGCTGCGGGGGCGGGCCCGGCGTGCGGGCGTCGAGGGCCACCGGCAGTTCAACCCGGGCTGGCACCTCGCGCTCGACCTGCGGAACATGCTGCTGGTCAGCGAGTGCGTGGCCCGGGCGGCGCTGGAGCGCACCGAGTCGCGCGGCGGCCACACCCGCGAGGACCACGCCGTAATGGACCGCGCCTGGCGCAACGTCAACCTGCTGTGCACGCTGACCGACCCCACGGGCGGTCTCGCCGCCACCGACGCGGTGCGCGGCCAGATCACCCTGACCCGCGAGACCACCGAACCAGTCCGCCCCGACCTGCTCGCCCTCTTCGAGAAGGACGAGCTGGTCAAGTACCTGGCCGAAGAGGAGCTCTACGAGTGAGCAGCTACGAGGCCCGCTTCGAGGTGTGGCGGGGGGACGTCGACGGAGGCGGCCTGGAGGACTTCCGCGTCGAGGTGAACGACGGCGAGGTGGTCCTCGACATCATCCACCGGCTCCAGGCCACCCAGGCTCCCGACCTGGCCGTGCGCTGGAACTGCAAGGCCGGCAAGTGCGGTTCCTGCTCGGCGGAGATCAACGGCCGCCCGCGGCTGCTGTGCATGACCCGCATGTCGGTGTTCGACCGCGAGGAGACGATCACCGTGACGCCGCTGCGGGCGTTCCCGGTGATCCGGGACCTGGTGACGGACGTCGGCTTCAACTACAGCAAGGCGCGGCAGGTCCCGGCGTTCGTGCCGCCGGCCGGGGTGGGTCCGGGCGAGTACCGGATGATGCAGGAGGACGTGGACCGCTCGCAGGAGTTCCGCAAGTGCATCGAGTGCTTCCTGTGCCAGGACACCTGCCACGTCGTCCGTGACCACGAGGAGAACAAGCCGGCGTTCGCCGGACCACGGTTCCTGATGCGGGTCGCCGAGCTGGACATGCATCCGCTGGACGCGGCCGAGGAGTCCGGCCTGGACCGCAAGCGCACGGCCCAGGACGAACACGGCCTCGGCTACTGCAACATCACCAAGTGCTGCACGGAGGTCTGCCCCGAGGGCATCAAGATCACGGACAACGCGCTGATCCCGCTGAAGGAGCGTGCGGTGGACCGCAAGTACGACCCGCTGGTCTGGCTGGGGAACAAGATCCGCCGCCGCTCGTGACCGGTCAGCGGACCCAGCCCTCCTCGAACTCCCTCCAGTTGGTCTCCGACGCCGCGAAGTCGATGTAGGGCGCCAGGCCGAAGAGCTCCCGGTCGGGGTCGGTGCGGGACAGACCGAGGCGGGCGCCCCGGACGGCGGCGGCGACGGTCTCGGCGTGACCCCAGTGGCTGGGGTTGCTCTCGTAGTAGAAGGGCAGCCCCATCAGCAGGTGCGTGGTGGGCGGGGTGACCTCCAGGGCGAGCGAGGTCTGCTGGGCCACGTATCCGCCGTAGGTGCTCTCGAAGAGGCGCGCGGTGTCGTACGACATCACGGCGATCTGGTCGACGCGCCGCGCCACCTGGCCGAAGAATTCCTGCGACCACCACTTGGGGTGGTCGGCGACGAGTCCCGCGACCGAGTGGAGGTGCGGCAGCGGGTCGATCTGGTGGGCGGCCACGGACAGCTGCGCGGCCCGGCCCTTGGTGAGTGTCCGCAGGTCGTCGAGCAGGTCGAGGTAGTGCTCGTCGCCGGAGTGCAGCGGCTCCAGGTCCATGTGGACGCCCTCGTAACCGGTGTCGAGGACCTGGCCGGCGCTGCGCACGACCTCGTCGCGGGTGGCGGCGTCGGCCAGCTCCAGCCCTTCGGGGCCGCCGTTGGCGAGGACGTCCCCGAGGAACGCCTGGACCCGGACGCCGGGCAGCTCACGGTGCACCGCGTCGATGAACCAGCGGGCGCGCGGATACACCGACCTGGGCAGGGTGCCGTCGTGCTCCAGCGGGCCGGTGTGGACGTACAGGTCCCGGACGCCGGTGTCCTCGAGACGGCCGGCGAGGGCGGTGACGTCGGCGTCCTTCTTGCGCCCGTCGACCCAGGCGTGGCCGAGCCACATGGCGTCCCGGTTGCGGGTGTAGGTGCCGTCGGCCGGGTCGCCCGTGTAGTTGACCCGCAGCGCCGTCTCGACGGCGACGAGCGGCACGATCAGCACCAGCGCGAGCACGAGGGCGGTGCGTCTGAGGCGGCGCACCCAGGGTCTGCGGCGCTTCCTGCCCGACTCGGGCTCGGAGTTGGGCTCGGGGTTGGGCGCGGGCTCGGGCTCGGGGTCAGGCGGGGACGCGGGCTCAGGCTCGGGCCGGGACGCGGGCTCGGGCGGGGACGCCGGGTCGGGCGTCGCCCGCGTGTCGTCCGTCGGCTCGTCCGTACCGTCCGTGCCGTCCCGCGTCTCCGTGTGGTCCATGCCGCCGTTCCCCTCGTCGTCGGATGTTGGGGGTGAGGACGAGGGGAAGGGGTGGTGCGGTTGCGTCCACGGCTTCATGATCACGAAGGGTCACGGCCGGGTCGACGGGGCGTCAGAACAGGCTGAGCAGCGCCTCCGCCGGGTCGGTGAGGCCGGTGTCGGCGCCCGGCAGCGGCAGTTCGAACCACACCGTCTTGCCCCGGGGCGTACGGCGTGAGCCCCAGGCGGCGCTCAGCAACCCGACGAGCTGGAGGCCGCGGCCGCCCTCGTCGGTGTCGCGGGCGCGCCGCCGGCGGGGCTGGACCAGCCCCGAGTCCCAGACCTCGCAGACCAGGGTGCGGTCCAGCAGCAGCCGGAGTCTGATCTCCCCCTCGCCGTACCGCAGGGCGTTGGTGACGAGCTCGCTGACCAGCAGCTCGGTCGTGTCGACCAGCGGCTCCATGTCCCAGGCGAGGAGCTGGGCGCGGGCGTACTCGCGGGCCCGGCCCACGCTGCGCGGCTCGCGCGGCAGGGTCCAGTCGCCCACGGAGTCCGCGGGCAGGCCCTGTACACGTGCCATCAGCAGCGCGATGTCGTCCTCGCCGTGATGGGTGTCGAGCGTGTTGAGGACGTGGTCGCAGACGTCCTCCAGCGGCGCGGAAGGGTCGGTGAGCGCGCCCACGAACGCCTGGAGGCCCTCGTCGAGGGGGTGGTCGCGGCTCTCGACCAGGCCGTCCGTGTAGAGCGCCAGCAGGGCGCCCTCGGGCAGTTCGACCTCCACCTCCTCGAAGGGCTCCCCGCCGACGCCGAGCGGCATGCCGGGCGGCACGTCGAGCATCAGCGCGTTCTCCCCCGGCTCGACCAGGACGGGCGGCAGGTGGCCCGCGTTGGCGAACGTGCAGCGGCGGGTGACGGAGTCGTAGACGGCGTAGACGCAGGTGGCCAGGTACACCTCGGAGAGGTCCGCCTCGCGGGGGCGGCGGGCGGCGCGGGTGGCCTGCTGAACGCCTCCGGTGAACGCCTGGGAGGGCCCGCCGGGAGCGCCCAGACCGCGGGCGATCTCGTCCAGCTGGCTGAGCACCTCCGCCGGTTCGAGGTCGAGCTGCGCCAGGGTCCGTACGGCGGTGCGCAGTTCGCCCATGGCGACGGCGGCGCGCAGACCGCGGCCCATGACGTCGCCGACGACAAGCGCCGTGCGATGGCCGGGCAGTTCGATGACGTCGAACCAGTCGCCGCCGACCTCGCCGGTACGGCCGCTCGCCGCGTTGCCGGGCAGGTAGCGACAGGCGATGTCGAGACCGGACGCCTCGGGGTCGCCGGGCGGGAGCAGGGAGCGTTGCAGTATCAGCGCGCGTTCGTGCTCGCGGCGGTAGAGGCGGGCGTTGTCGATGCAGACGGCGGCCCGGGCGGCCAGTTCCACGGCGAGGTCGCGGTCGCGGTCGCCGAACGGCTCGCTGCCCTTGGTGCGGGCGAACTGGGCAAGGCCCACCACGGTGTCGTGGGCGACCATCGGCACGGCGAGCGTGGACTGCACCAGGCCGCCGTCCTCGCCGGGCACGGACTGCGGGCGGGCGGTGCGCAGGGCGTCCGCGCAGGCCGAGTTGAACGGGTAGTGGTGGACGGCGCCCAGCTTCACCGCTTCTCCGGTGCCGCCGATGGGCCCGTCGGACACGGCGCTGGCGAAGGCGACGCGACGCACCTCGGCGCTGCCGTCGGCGAGGCCGGGCGGGGTCTCGTCGCCGGCCAGCAGCCCCTGGTAGAGGTCGACGGTGGCCAGGTCGCAGAAGCCGGGCACGACCACGTCGAGCAGTTCGCGCGCGGTGGTCTCCAGGTCGAGGGAGTTGCCGATGCGCGCACCGGCCTCGTTCAGCAGGGCGAGATTGCGCCGTGCGGCGGCGGCTTCACGGGCGGCGGCGCGGCGGGCGGTGATGTCGATGCCGAGCCAGGCGATGCCGATGGGGCGGCCGCTGCCGCTGTGCACGCGGTAGAGGTTGACGGACCAGTGGCGGCGCTCGTCGGAGCCGGGGACGAACCCGGTGACGTGCATGTCCGTGATGGAGTCGCCGGTCTCCAGCACCCTGCGCAGGGTCGCCGCGACCCGCTCGGCCTCACCGCGGGGCAGGTAGTCGTGGACGCCCTTGCCGCGGTGGTCGTCGGGCGTGCCGCCGAAGAGGGACGCGAACCGCTCGTTGGCGCGGCGGACCCGCAGGTCACGGTCGATCAGCACGAAGCCGAAGGGAGATTGGCCGAATATGGCCTGCGAGGCGGCCAGATCCGTCTCGATGCGGCGCAGGGTGCGGACGTCGACGACGATGCAGACGGCGGCCTTCTCGCCCGCCTCGGTCCGCGTCGGCATGACGTATACCTCGGCGATGCCCTCCCGGTCGCGGTCGTCGTCCGCCATGTGGGCGGGCAGCCGGAACGGCACCACGCCGGTCCACTCGCGGCCGTCGAGGATCTCGGCCATCTTGCGCTGGCCGCGCTCCCTGCGGACGGGTTCGAGGAACGCCTCGATGGGGTCGGCGCCGACGGCGTGCTCCGCGGGGATGCCGAAGATCTGCTCGGCGCGCAGACTCCACTGGTCGACCAGCCCGTCGGGGCCGATCGAGAAGGACGCGACCTTGATGTAGTCGTACATGGAGCCGGGCGGGGCGGTCTGCCACATGGCGTCACCGGACGGAGCATCGCCGGATAGGAGGCCGTCGGCGGCCTCGTCCCTCGGGCCGCCCGACGAGTCCTCGGACTCCGTGGCCTTCGCTGGTATCTCGCTCACGCGAACCGTCCCCTCCAGCTCACCGCGTCCGGCACCGGTCACCGGGGGCGGCTGCCCGCAGTATCCAGCACTACGGCGCCGCACAACACGGTGTTCACGATCACAGCACGGTCCCGATGCTTTTCGGTCCACGCCGTGAGAACACTTCCAGTCTTCTAACCAGCGGACACGCCGTCGAACCCCCCGGTTCGACAACCGTCATGGACGGTTACCGGTCACAGGGCGCGGCACGAGCCCGCGCACACCTGCGAACGGCCGTGCGGGACCTCACCGGGGGACCATGAGTTCACACCACACCGTCTTCCCGTGCGGCCCGGTCCTGTGCCCCCAGCGGCGGGAGGAGAAGGCCAGGAGCTGGAGTCCGCGCCCGCCCTCGTCGTCGGGCCGGGCGACGCGTTCGTGGGGCGGTTCGGGGACGGGGTCGGACACCTCGACGAGCAGCACCCCGGGCCGTCCGGCGGGCCGGGCCAGGCACACGCCGACCGGTCCGGTGGCGTGCCGCAGGGCGTTGGTGACGAGTTCACTGACCAGCAGTTCCGCGAGATCGGCGACGCCGTCCAGCTCCCACCGGCGGAGCTGTTCGCGCACGGCCCAGCGGGCTGCCCGCACCGCGTTCGGGTCCGCGGCGAAGGTCCACGTGGCCCGGTCGCCGTCGGTGTCGGTCACGCGGATCACCTCCCCCGCCAAGCGAGTCAGGCAGTCCGACCGTGTCCGGTTTCATGTGGTCAATAGCCACATACCCGATATCCCGGACGGAGTACCGCGCACAACGGCGCGAGGCGCGCACCGTGCGCGCGGGCGCCTGCCGACAGCGCGCTCACGGGTCGTCATCTCACGGCGGTGCGCCGTGAACGCGTCACACGCCGTCGTGTGCTGCGAGGTGGGTGAGGGTGTCCCGCACAGCGGGCACGTCGTGCTCGATCCAGTCGACGTCCCAGACACGGTCGGGCGTGAGCCATCGCAGCTCGTCGTGGTCCTGAAGGGGGCGCGGGGCGGGGGATCCCGCTCGCAGGCGGGCGGTCCACACCTGCATGACGTACGGCGTCCGCAGGGGCCACTGGCCCGGGACGCGCTCACCGGCGTCGGCGTCGACGCCGAGTTCCTCGCGCAGCTCGCGCACGACAGCGGCGTCCGGGGCCTCGCCCGGTTCGACCTTGCCGCCGGGGAGCTCCCAGAGCCCGGCCAGCTCGGCGGGCGCGCTCCTGCGGGCGGCGAGCAGCCGCCCCTCGTGCCACAGGGCGGCACCGACCACCACGATCCGCTCGCTCATACGGCGGAGCCTACGGGAGGCGGGCCGGCGCTCCGGGGCGGTTCAGGTGGTGGGCCGGCCGACGGTGGAGCCGTTCTGGCCGATGCGTTCGACCCAGTAGAGCTGCTTGTGGCCTCGGCCGTCGAGGCTGTCCGCGATCTTCTCCGCCTCGGCGCGTGTCGCGTAACGGCCCACCCGGTAGCGGTTGCCGTTGTCGTCCTGACGCACGACGAGCCAGGGAAGAGTCACCGTGCCGTCGCTCATCGCTCCCCTCCACTTGCCTTCCGCGGCCTGTGCCGCGCCCCGCCCGGTAAGGAAACCGCAGTCCGCATATGCCCGAGCCTACGCCTTACCTTCACTGAGCGAATACGCCTTTTCACAAACAGGCACGCAACCGGCCAGCACGGAGGGGGCGCACGGTGGCGGATGCGCCGCGCACCGGAGGCGACATGTCCGGTCAGCGCCGTATGACCCGCCTCGCCCGGCCCCTGGGCCGACCTGCCAGAACGGCCAAATCCCTTCGCCCGCCGCCCCGGCGCGGGCCGAGCCCACGCCGGGGCGCAGTCAGGACGCGGGGCGCGAAGGGGAGCGCGAGGGGGTCATGGGGCGGTTGAGGAAGTGCGGCGCCCACGGCGGGCGGCGCGCGGGCAGGCGAGGACACGGGCGGACGAGCAGCAAGGCAGGGAGTGAGGACGTGAGGGAGTACGTCCGGGAGGCTTCCTACTTCACCGGCAGGTGATACGCCGCCCGGTAGCGGTCCGCCGGGATCACCACGTCCGCCGTCTCGACCGGGCGGCCGGACGCGAAGTACGTGCGCTGGATGACCAGGACGACGTGGCCCGGGACGCCGCCCAGCAGCACCAGCTCCTCCGCGAGGCCGGGGCGGGCCCCGACCTCCTCCGTCACGTTGTCCACGACGACGTCGATCGCGCGCATGCGCTCGACCACGCCCATGCCGCCCAGCGGGCCCTCCTCGGGCAGCATCACCGGCGTGCGCCCCGTGAGGGAGAGGGGCTCCCACGACGTGGAGAGCATCATCGGCTCGCCGGCCTCCCGGAACAGGTACTTCGTGCGCATCACGCGGTCCCCCGTGTCGACGCCCAGCCGCTGGGCGATCGACGCGCTCGCGTCCGTCTGCTCGCTGCTGGACTCCCAGGTGCCGCGCACGCCGATGTCGGCCTGTTCCTGCCGGAACGGCGTCGCCCCCCGCTCCGGGCGGAACCCGGACCGGGCGACCCGCCGCGGCACGGGCCGCTCCCGCACGTACGTCCCCGACCCCGAGCGGCCCTCGACCAGCCCTTCGGCCATCAGCACCTTGCGCGCTTCGAGCGCGACCGTGTCCGAGACGCCGTACTCCTCGCGGATGCGGGCCTGCGAGGGGAGCCGGGTGTGGGGCGGCAGCTGACCGTCGACGATCTTCTTGCGGAGATCACCCGCGACGCGCAGGTACGCCGGCTGCTCACCGAATGTCACTGGCCGCTCCCATCAGGTTGTACAGACAGCAACAGAGTGGCAACCCTGGGTTGTCCGAAGCAAGCAAAGGCCAGAGAATCACTCGATGTGATGACCTTTGCCGCGGGAGGGCTTTACGCAGGCACTTTCTCCCCACTATGGAGGCGCTCACACCTCCATCTCACCGGCTTCCGGCTCCCGCTCCGCCTCCTCGTCGTAAGCGGGCGGTGAAGTAGCCAACCCCAGAACTTGGCGCACGGTGATCGACAGGGAGGGGTCGGTGGCCTCCCAGGCCTCCTCCTCACGGATCCAGTACGCGTCCGGGTCGGCCGTGCCCGCCGCGCGTCCCCAGGCGACCCGCGCCTCGACCAGGTCGGCGACCAGCTCGTCCACCGGCTTCCGCGCCTGCGCCGGCCATGTGTGCGCGCGCAGCAGCCGCACCTGCTCGGTGACCGCCTCCTCGACCTGTCCGGCCCACTCCCGGTCGTCGCTGACGTCGTCGTCGAAGTAGCCGGACGCGGGCACCTCGTCCAGCGCGACGTTGAGCACCTCGGCCGCCTCCAGGTAGGCCAGCTGATGGGCGTCGAGGGTGCTCGCGTCGCTGCGCAGCGACCCGCTGAAGCGGGTGCCGTCCTCGCGGCCGAGCACGCAGGCGACGGAGCGGTCGCCGAAACGCCAGCTCTGCTCGGACGGGGCGAAGTAGTACACGCCGATCTCCTCCGGCAGTGACCAGCCGTCCATGACGTAGGCGCTTCGCCGCTCGTAGCAGCGGTCCTCGCTCAGCTCGACGAGGCTGTCGTCGCCGGGGAAGTCGGTCCCGGGGACGGCGACGAGGGCGAAGACCTCGCCGTCGTGCTCGTCGGCGCAGGGCACCTTGAGGGCCTTGACGGTCCAGCCCTCCAGTCCGCCGGGCGAGGTGAAGCAGTCACCCTTGCGCAGGGACAGGACGCTGTCCGAGCGCGCGCCCTCCCGGAAGCCTTCCCAGAACGCCGCCGCGCCGCCGGTGACGAGCGCAGCCGTCCACAGCGCCAGCCCGAGCGAGGACAGCGTGACGCCGGCGACCGCCATGCCCTTCCCGCGCTCGCCCCGCCGTTTGATCTGGAGCAGCGCGATCACCCCGAGCACCAGCCCGACGCCGGGCAGGAAGCACAGCACTCCGAAGACCAGGGCGGCGATGGCGACACCGTTGACGGCGGCGGGCGGCCGGGGCCCGTACGGGTCGTGGGGGAAGTACGGCCCGGGACCGGGCGGGCCCTGGTGGGGGAAGTACGGCGGCTGGGCGCCGCCTTCGAACTGCGGCCCGGCGGGCGGAGGTATCGACACGACGCGCATCGTAAGCGGACGGTGACGGGCCCCGCCCCCGGGGATGCCTCCCGGGGGCGGGGCGCCGGTCCGCCGGACCGGCCGGAGCCGGCACCGCGGCGGACGTGCTCAGCCCACGTACAGCAGGCGGTTCGGCGAACCGCTGCCCGGGCTGGTGACCACGCCGGTGGTGGCGGACGAGGTCAGCGCGGACGAGACCTGCGCCGGGGAGGCCGACGGGTTGCCGGCCAGGTACAGCGCGGCGGCGCCTGCCACGTGCGGGCTGGCCATCGAGGTGCCGGAGATGGTGTTGGTGGCCGAGTCGCTCGTGCGCCAGGTGGAGGTGATGGAGGAACCGGGCGCGAACAGGTCCACCACCGAGCCGTAGTTGGAGTAGCTGGCACGGGCGTCCGAGGACGTGGTCGCGCCGACCGTGATCGCCTCGCTCACCCGGGCCGGGGACTTGGTCGAGGCGTTGGTCGACTCGTTGCCCGCCGCGACGACGAAGGTGACGCCGGCGGCGATGGCGTTGCGGACGGCTGCGTCGAGCGTGCTGTCCGCACCGCCGCCGAGCGACATGTTGGCGACGGCCGGCTTGACCGCGTTGCGCGCCACCCAGTCGATGCCGGCGACGACCTGCGCGGTGGTGCCGGAGCCGGAGTTGTTCAGGACGCGGACGCCGACGATCCTCGCCTTCTTGGCGACGCCGTACGCGCTGCCCGCGACGGTGCCGGCGACGTGGGTGCCGTGGCCGTTGCCGTCCTGGGCGACGTTGTCGCGGTCGACGGCGTCGTAGCCGTTGGAGGCCCGGCCGCCGAAGTCGTTGTGGCTGATACGGACGCCCGTGTCGATGATGTACGCCGTCACGCCCTGCCCGGCCGAGTCCGGGTAGGTGTAGGCGCGGTTGACGGGGCGGTTGCGCTGGTCGATGCGGTCCAGGCCCCAGGAGGGCGGGTTGGACTGGGTCGCGGAGATGGTGAAGGTGCGGTTCTGCACCACCGAGGCGACGGCCGGGTCGGCGGCGAGGCGCTTGGCCTCGGCCTCGGAGGCCTCGATCTCGTAGCCGTTGAGCGCCTTGGAGTAGGTGCGCTCGACGGCGGCGCCGTACTTCTCGGCCAGGGCACGGCCCTTGGCGGTGGTCGAGCGGGCGGCGTCGGCCTTCAGGGTGACGATGTAGCTGTCGGCGACGGCGTTCGCGGCGCCCGCGTACTGGATGCGGCCTTCGGGTGCGGCCGGGGCGGCCCCCGCGGGGAGTGCGGAGACCAGGCCCGCGACGAGCGCCGCGGAGGCCGCGGCGCCGAGGACGGCCAGTCTTCGCCGGGGGTGACGCATCACTGCCATGGAGGGTTCCTCCTCAATCGGTGGTGCGCGTTCGTGTGGGGGGTGGTGCGGTGACGCACGGACGCACGGCCTCCAATGTCGGGAGCATGACAAGGGCGGCCGCCACGTCCGGGTGCGTCAGCCGAAAGGTTGAGGGTTCCACAGGAATTCCACAAGAGTGCCTCGGCGGCCTACGGACCTCGCCGTTCCGATTCGGACACCGGCGCCGCGCCCCCACCGCGCACCGACGTCCGGCACGGAGACGGCACGGCCGGCCCATGGACTCCCCCTCCACCCCCGTTAACATGTTCGAACTCACGACGGATGTCCTCATTCACCGGCTGTCCACCGGAAGACCCTGCCCTCCCGCGCGATGCGCCACTTGCCCGCAAAGCCACCTGCCCGCAACCGAATCACCAGGCGAACCAGTTGATAACCGAACCCACTCGAATACCGCCGCGGGACGACCGCGGGACACAGCCCGCCCCGTGGCGCCGGCCACGCGTGGTCCTGTGGACCGCGGCGGGCGTGGTGACCCTGGGCTTCCTCGTCGCGCTGGAGATCGTCGCGCGCGGCTACGGCTTCTCAGGGCCGATCACCGAGCAGTCACGGGAAGTGATCTTCGCGCCCGAGTCGGGCCCGCTGCTCTACGGCGGCCTCGCACTGACGATGGTGGTCCTCACCTGGCGGCAGCGGCTGATCGCACTGGGGATCGCGGCGGGCGTGGACGTCGTGTTCTTCCTGGTGCGGTGGGCGCTCGGCGCCGACATGAACTTCGGCAACGGCGCGCTGTGGGTGGTGCTGGGCGTCGCGGTCCTCGGCGTCACGCGCCGTACCGGGCAGGAGCGGCTGCTGCTGCTCAAGGGCACCGGTCTCGGCCTGCTGCTGGTGGCCGGCCACAAGACCGGCGACACCTGGCTGCTCATCACCTCGAAGACCCGCGCGACCGTCCTCGACGCGTACGTGGCCGCCGCCGACCACGCACTCGCCGACCCGTCGTGGCTCGTGGGCCGCTTCCTGAACGCGACCGCGCCGGTCAGCACGGGCATCCTGCACGTGGTCTACGGCCAGCTCCCGCTCGCCGCCGCCCTCGTCGGCCTCTACCAGCTGCGCCGGGTGGCGGTGGAGCGCCGCTTCCCGGCCCATCACCTGGTGCGCACCTTCCTGGTGATCGGCCTGTTCGGCCCCGCGATCTACATGATCTTCCCGGTCGTCGGCCCGATCTTCGCGTACGGCGCGGACGGCGGCGCCTGGGCGACGGCGAACATCTGGCCGGACATCCTGCCGCCGGTCACCGACCCGCAGCCGATCCCGTTCGACGGCATCACCCCGCGCAACTGCATGCCCAGCCTGCACACCGCGTGGGCGGTCACCCTCTTCATCCACTCCCGCGACGGCTCCCGGGCGATGCGCTGGGCGGGCACCTTCTGGCTGGTCGGCACCCTCACGGCGACCCTGGGCTTCGGCTACCACTACGGCGCCGACCTGCTCGCCGGCGTGGTCTTCGCCCTGACCATCGAGACGGCGATGCGCTGCTCCGCCCACGGCTGGGACCGCGCGGGCGTCCGCCTGGTCGCCCTCGGCACGGCGGTCTTCGCCGCCCAGCTGGCCTCGTACCGCTGGCTCCCCACGGAGATGGCCGCCCGTCCCTGGCTCTACGGCCCGCTCCTGCTGCTGGTGACGGGCGCGGTGATCTACGCGTACGTGCGGACGGCGCGGGCGGCACGGACGGCGCGCGACCGCGACCGCGAGCCGAAGGCGGACGTGCCGGGGCAGCGGCCGGCGATGGAGGAGCCGGCGGAAGCGGCGGAAGCGGCGGAAGCGATCAGGGTCACTGGAGCCGCGCCCACCGGGACCGACGACTCCCAGGACCCCGGCGCGACGGACGCCAAGCCCGAGCTGGTCTGAGCGGGTGGGAGCCGGTCCGGGCCGGCCGGAGCCGGCCGGAGCCGGCCGGAGCCGGTCGGAGCCGGGCCGAGCCGGGCCGGTCGGAGCCGGTGAGCCGGGCCGGTCGGAGCCGGTGAGCCGGGCCGGTCCGAGCCGGGCTGGGCCGGTCGGGCGACGGCGTGTCAGGTCCGGGGGCGCGCCAGCGCCTTCGCGCGCCGGCGTGAGCGGTGGTCGCGCCACTTGGTGACCAGCCAGAGGACGTTGACCCCGCCCAGGGTGACCAGCACGGCCGCCGAGTCCGCGTACCCCGTGGGCGTGTTGCCGGGCGCCAGCCCTCGTACGGCGCGTGTCAGCAGGGCGATGTCGAGGGGCAGGGTCACGGCGGCCATGAACGCGAGGCACACGGCCGTGCCCACGACGAGGACGACGCTGTACACGCGGACCGCCCGGCGCTCGTGCCGGGGCAGCCGGGCGCTCGGGTCGTCCTCCCCCGCCGCCGCGCGGGCGCCGGGACGGAGCGCCCGCAGCAGCCGCCGGTACCGGTACCGGGCGTAGGCGAGCCCGTCGCCGTACAGGTCCCGGCAGCCGGTGAGGTCCTGCAGCACGAAGTACACGTCCGTCCGCGTGAACACCATCAGCTGGAACGGCAGCGGCATCAGCGCGAGCAGCAGGGCGGCCGCCGACAGCCGGTGGGCGGCCGACGCGGGGTCGGTCACCGCGAGGACCGGGACGAGCGCGGAGGCGACGGACAGATTGAGCGCGATGCCGGACAGGTAGGCCGTCAGGCGGTGGCGGCGGGGCGCGAGTTCGATGCCGCTGATGTCGGTCTGCATGACGAGGAACTGCAGCCGTGTGCCGAGCCTCATCCGGCCCGGCACCCCGGCGGCGCGGGCGGTGACCAGATGGGCCAGCTCGTGGGCGAGCAGCAGCGTCCATCCCGCCGTCGCCCCGCTCAGCAGCACCACACTGCCGTGCGGGCTCCAGAGAAGGTCGCGGTATCCCGGCAGCAGGCCGGGGCGGAGCAGCAGGGTGACGAGGGCGACCGCCATCAGGACGGCGACGGCGACGGGGAACACCGGGTGCAGGGCGAACCGCACGTGCTGAGGTCGCAGCCACGGCAGGGAGGCGCGCGGCGGCTCCGGGTCGGGCAGGGGGCGGCCGTCGATCCGCGCGACGAACCCGAGTGCGGTCAGGTCCGCGACGAAGTCCGCGATGTCGAACTCCTCGCCCGTGTCCGCGCGCAGCCGCTCCCGCGTGCGCGCCACACTCAGTCCTTCGTCCAGCAGGCGCACGGCCAGCGCCCCGGCGGGCGGCAGGGCGACGAAGGTGCGCGTCGCCATGCGTCCGACGATCCACTCGTCGCGGTCGCGCCGCATCGACAGCTCGTGCAGGGCGACGCGGGAAGCCGGCCCGACGCGGGGCGCCGCCTCGGCGGCGGTGTCCGTCACCGGGCCTCCCCGTCCGGCGCGGTCACCACCGGCCGCGTGCCGCAGGCGGGGCAGTCGTCGCGCCGTTCGGAGCGTTGCAGGACCGGGTCGCCCGGCACCATGAGGTTGAGGCCGAAACGGCAGCCTGGTTCCACGGGCGGTATGCCGCACAGCAGGATGAGGGCGGCGTGCGCGAGCAGGCTGCCGGACAGGCCCGCGGTCACGGCGTTGACCGGGTTCCACGGCATGCGCGGCGACGCCACGTCCTCGTCCTGGCCGGGCGCGAGGCGCAGGTCGCGTCGTTCCACCTCGGTGTCGCGCAGGCACTGCCAGCAGGGGCCGCGGCCGGGGGCGAACAGGCCCACGCTGACCAGCGGCCCGCGGTACCCGGCCTCCGCCCACGGGGTGCCGGTGGCGAGGCAGGCCCGGTTCGCCCACCGGCGGATCTCCGGGGGCCGGTCGGCGGCGAGGAGGACCAGGTCGTACGGGCGGTGAGGGTCTCCCGCGGTGTCGGGCGCCCGCGTGAGCAGGTCCTCCAGGTCGTCCGGGCCCCGCACCTCGCGGCGCTCACCGGTGAGCGTGGTGTCCGCGTTCAGGGCGCGCAGCGCGGCCAGTGCCGCGTCGAGCTTGGGCCGGCCCAGGTCGGCCTCGCCGAAGAGGGTCTGCCGGTTGAGGTTGGACAGTTCGACGACGTCGGGTTCGACGCAGTGCAGGTGGCCCACGCCGGACGCGACGAGGTCGAGGGCGGCCGCCCCGCCGGTGCCGCCGACGCCGACGAGCAGCACGCGGGCGCGGCGCAGCAGCATCTGCGGCTCCCAGGATCCGGTGCGGGGCCGCAGGTCCATCCAGCGCATCAGGGTCATCCCCCGCCCGTACCGCTCGCGTTCACGCGCGGTCAGTCCGTCGGGAGGCGGGCCGCCGGCGTCCTCCACGTACCCGGCCTGAACCAGGTCGTCCATCGCGCCGGTGACGTCCTCGGCGGCCAGGCCGATCCGGGGGTGGCGCCGGGTGACCTCGGCGACGACGTCGTCGGGGCCGCGGGTGCCGTCCATGGCCCCGACCAGGGTCCACACCCAGCCGTCGGGGTCGAGGACCCCGGCGCCGATGCCGTGGACGACGCTGCCGATCCGCACGTTGCCGTCGACCGTCCGGTAGGCCCGGTGCTCGGGCTTGATCCGGGGCCGCCGCATCGTCCGGGCCGTGACCGCCCTGTCCTCGGCAGCCCGGCCCGTGGTCCGCACCGTCATCTTCGCGCCAATCTCGTCGGTCCCAACTACCGCTCCTTCAACGCACATTGACAACGATTGCCCGGTCGGCGAACGCTGGCAAGCGCACATCTGGCCCTTCGTACTCGACGACAACGGGAGGAACGGCATGGCGAACAAGATCGAGATCCGTCCGCTGGACAAGAAGGAGACCACCGGCGACAGCGGTGGCAACGGCGGCAGCTGACGGACCGACAGGATGGACCGCTACCTCACGGTCGCTGAGGTCTCGGCAGCGGCGCGGCGGCTGGTCACCCGGTACCCGGGGGCCGGCTGTCTGCGCCGTGTCGGCACGTCCCGCGCGGGGCGTCCGCTGGAGATGCTGTCCGTCGGGCACGGCCCCGCGCACGTCCTGGTGGTCGCCCGTCCGCATCCCGACGAACCGGTCGGCGCCGTCACCGCGCTCGCCCTGGCCGAACGGGTGGCACGCGGCGACGGGCGCACCCCGGCGACCGATCCGGCGCGCGTCACCTGGGACGTCGTACTGTGCCTCGACCCGGACGGGGCGGCGCTGAGCGACGGCATCGAGAAGGCCACGGCCGGTCCCGCGCCCGCCCCGGAGCGCTACTTCCGCACCGCGTTCCGCCCGGTCGCGGCGGAGCAGCCCGAGTGGGCGCCGATCGAGTCGGCCCGGCTCCCGGAGAGCCGGGCGCTGTTCGACCTGATCGACGAGCGGCGGCCGGTCCTCCAGTGCTCCCTGCACGGCATCGAGGCGGGCGGCGCCTTCGTCCAGCTGACGGACGGCCTGCCAGGGTTCGCCGAGGGCTTCCACACGGCGGCCGCCGGGCTCTCCGTCCCGGTGCAGCACGGCACCTTCGACGCCCTGTACTGGGAGAACCCCGCCCCCGGCGTCCACGTCCTGCCCCCGCCGGAGAGCACGGGGCGGCTCGCGGCCGGTTCCGAGAACATCGGCCGGTCCACATGGTGCGCGCCCGGGCGGTACGGCGGTGTCACCGCGATCGTCGAAGTGCCGATGTGGGCGAGCGCCCTGGCCGACGATCCCTCCCCGTACCCCGACGCCGCAGGCGCCCTGCGCGGGCTGTCCCGGCTGGTGCGGGACGGGGGCGAGCAGGTGACGGCGCTCCTGGACAAGGCGCGCGGACTCCTGCCGCCGCCCGAGGAGAGCGCGCCCCGGCGCGTGCTGGAGTGGATGGCGGACGGTCTGTACGACCTGGTGGCCGACTCCTGGCAGCCGCTGGCCCGGCAGGCGGCCGAGGACGGGAAGCACCTCACCACGGCGCAGGTCTGCGCCCTGGACGTGGTGGCCCGCCGCCAGCCGCTCCGCGCGGCCGGCCTGCTCCTACGCCTGCTGTCGGCCTCGGACGACTCCGCGGCGCCCGCGCTCCACGACGAACTGCACGCCCTGTTCACGGCCTGGTCCGAGGACTTCACCCGCGCCCTGGGCCTGCGCTGGGTCCCGGTGCCCGACCAGACGGACCTCCAGGCGCGCACGGTCCTGGCGGCGGCGGAGTGCGCGGTGCGCGCGGCGCTTCGCTGACCTCTCACGGGTGGAGGTTGGTCGCTGAGTGGGCCACTGCTCACGGGGTGGCCCACCGGTGGCACCCCACGACAGACCCGTCGGTCCCCCTCACATCACCGGACGGTTGGCGGACGTGTACTCCTCGGCGATGTCGAAGACGCTGGCGCGGCGGGGGCATTCTGCGTGCCCGAAGAGGTGGGCGATGCCGTCGGCGAGGGGGCCCTGGCCGTCGCGGACGGCCAGCGTGCATCCGCCGCCCGACGCTGGAGAGGGCCGCAGGGTCCGCGGGCCTCAGGTCGCGCCGGTCCACGTCCCCGAGGTTCCAGTCCCGGATCGCTGAGTAGCGCCCGTATGCGCCGATGGCGATCGTCACGTCGACGACGCAGTGCGGGCAGGCGACCTCGTAGAAGTCGTCCGAGAAGTTTCCGAGGACGGCGCTCCAGTGGTACTGCTCCTCGGTCGCCAGCAGAAAGCGGAAGCTCGCCAGGTAGTCGTCCGGTCGCGACCGCAGGTGCCGGTCGAGGATCGCGCGGAACGTCCTGATCGCGTCGCCGCAGCCCGGCAGCAGGTCGTCACGGCCATGATTGGACGGGACACACATCACGATCAGCCCGGAGAGCTCGCGCGCCCGCCCACTGTGCGACGAGAGAGGCAGCAGGCGGGGCAGTGCGGCGAAGCCCGCGGGGAAGACCGTCGTGCATTCGAGCCGCAGCCGGAGCCGCAGCCGGTGCCCCCCAGCTCGTTCCACGCCTCGCCGTCATCCCCCCGCTCGACCCGCCCCAGCAACTCGCGAACGCGATCGACATCCCCGGAACAGTCGTACGTAACCGCCCGATTCACGGACCGAGTGTGAGCTGGGGCAACCGGCCACATCTCCGCACCGCAAGACGATGTCTGCATTGCACTGGTCGGCATGTCCCACCCGGCGCCGGTCCCTGCGGAAGGCCCTGTCCGACCCGTGTCCGTGTCACTGCACGAGGGCGCCATCGCCGCCCTGAACCAGCGCACCAGGCGGCGTGGGATGCGAACATGGTCCGGTCGATCAACAGGCGATCGACACCAAGCGGACGGTATAGCGCGGTACGCGACGAGCGCTACGGACGCCGCGTGAGCGGCACCCTCGTCCTGGGGTGCAAGAGCCTGTCCAAGCTCGCACGGTGAGACCCGGAACTGACCGAATGGCCGGCACAGTACGACAGCCGTATCCCGCGTCAACGTCGTCCCGCCCGACGAGGCGGCCTCCCGGCAGGCGAGTAAGCGGCTCGCCATCGCCGGCCTGCACGGTCACAAGCACGCCCTGGACGCGATTGTCGCAGCAACGGGCCAGCAGACTTCGGTGGTGCGGCCGAAGTCGTCACTACTCGTCGAGTGGTGGAGGCGAGAGGAGAATGGCCGACTTCGGCCGTTCGTCGAATGTCCTGAGTGACAGGCCTCAAGGAGGCCCCTACAGTTACCCCTTCAATCTTGTCACGCCATTTCGTAGCGTTCCGATGCTCGTTAAGCATGGGTGCAGCAGAAGGTGATCAGCAGCCTGGGGGAGCGATGATCATCACAGAACAGTCGCGCATCGCGTCGGTGGATGCCGCGCAGGGCGATCCCGCTTTCCTCACTCAGGAGGACAACAGGTCGCGTTCCGACAGTGATCCTCACACCGAGCGCCACACGACGGTTCTGTCGGCCGAAGCCAAGGAAGCGGCCGCCCGGTTATCGCCTCGCCCTGGCCTGGACAACCTCCCCGCCCTCTCCCAGACGCCTTTCGTCGGCCGCGCCGAAGACCTTGCCAGACTGGCAGCCTCGTTGACGGAGGGCGGCGGGGTGATCACCCAGCCGGCCGCCACGACAGTGAGCGGACTTGGGGGTATCGGGAAAACGACTCTGGCCCTGCATTACGCACATCACCACCGGGAGCAATACACCCTCGTCTGGTGGATCACCGCCGAGAGCGAGGAACAGATCTCTTCGGGCCTGGCTGAACTGACACTTACCCTGTTCCCCGACTGGGCCACCCGCTCAACCCCCAAGGAGCGCACCGAGTGGGCCCTTACCTGGCTGGAGGCTCACCCGGGATGGCTCCTCGTGTACGACAATGTCGAACGACCCGAGCATCTCACTCCTTTCCTCGGCCGCCTACTGGCGCGCGGCCATCAGGTGGTGACGAGCAGATGCCGTACCGGATGGCCCGAAGACACAAAGCTGATCAGTCTCGACCTGCTCAACCATGAGGCCGCGGTGGACCTGCTCTGTGCCCCCGGCACGGAGCGAGACGGTAGGGCCCCCGAAGAAGACGCACCGGGTGACCGCTCACAAGCCGAGTTGCTTGCTGAGGAACTCGGACATCTTCCACTGGCGTTGGCGCAGGCCCGCGCCTACTTACGCCAGACGCAAACGGGATTCGCGGCGTATCGGGCGCAATTGGTGAACGCGGCAGCAGAGGCCGCCGGTGCGGGAGACAGTGCGGCCTCTCGGGCGATCGCCCGGATCTGCCGCACCAGCCTGCAGGCCATCCGCGCCCGGCATCCACTGGCTGTATCGATGTTGCACACGCTTGCCTGGTACGCCCCCGAAGCCCTGCCTTCCGTGGTCCTGAAGCACTTAGGCAGCTCCGCCGAAGAGATCGAGTCAGCATTACAGGCGCTGGTCAGCTATCACCTGGTGTCCCTCGGACCGGATGGGATCGCTCTGCATCGGCTCCTGCAGCGAACCTTGCGTGAGCAGGCACCGGAGCACGCCCCGGACGCGCGTGGCCAAGCCGAGCGGGCGCTTGCCGCAACGGTCGCCGCAGCGCCTGACAGCGTGGCACCGTTCCTGATCCACATTCAGGCCCTGGCGGCGACCGGATCGGCGCAGGACGCCGATGCGGACTCGAACCTGGCCGCCATGTACCGGCGCGGTGCGAACGAACTCGTCGCTCGCGAGCAGCATGTCTTGGCCATACCTCTGATGCAGCGGGTCGTGGACTGCGCCACCCGACTGTGGGGAATCGACCACGGAACGACTCTCAGTGACAGGGATCGCCTGGCGGAACTGCATGCAAAGGCCGGCGACCCCATGAGAGCCGTGGCCCTCTGCAAGGATCTCTTTCTCGACCGCGCCGCTGTGTCCGGCGCCGATGCACTGGAGACACTCTCCAGCCGGGAACGATTGGCCTACGCCTACCGCAAGGCCGGCGAAGTGGTACGAGCTGTCGAAGAGTTACAGGCGGTCGTCGGCATCCGCCGACGTATTCAGACGTTCGACCACGAGGACACCCTGCGAAGCCGGAACGACCTTGCTTATGCGCTGCAGACGGCCGGGCGTCACGTGGAGGCCATCCAGGAGTTCGAGACGGTCGTGGCCGACCGCGAACGTACCCTCACGGCCCGGCACAAGGACACCCTCAACAGCCGGACCAATCTGGCCTACGCCTACCTCTCGGCCGGTGACCACGACACCGCTCTGGAACTGTACGCACAGGCGATCCGAGATCGGACCTCCGTACACGGTCCGGATCACCCCGAAACGCTCACCAGTCAGGGCTGGCTCGCATCGGCGTACATGACTGCGGGGCACCCGAAGACCGCAGTCGAGATCTACACACGGGTGGTGAGCGATCGGATCCGCGTCCAAGGGACAGATCACCCGGACACGCTGCGCAGCAGGCAAGCTCTCGCATATGCCGTCATCGACGCGGACGGTCCGGAAGCCGCCCTACCCCTCTTCGAGTCCCTGGCCAAGGACAGCGCGCGTGTGCAGGGGCCGGACCATCCGGCAACGCTCAACTACCGCGACGACATTGCCGAGGTCCACGGAATCCGGGGGGATCACGCCCAGTCGGCCACATGCCACGAACAAGTGATCGCGGACTATGAGCGAGTCCGCGGCGCGTCGCATCCGGACACCTTGCGCGCCCGTGGGGCACTTGCCGGGGCCCTGCAGATGGCCGGTGATCTCCGGCGCGCTCTCAACGAGCGAAAGCGCCTGGTGGCCGATTGGAAGAGAGCACAGGGCGAAGAGCACCCAGCGACGCTCACCGCCCGTGCGGGCCTGGGTCACACCCTACGCGCGGCGTCCGACTTCAAGGAGGCCATCGAGGTCTACTCGGCAGTTCGGGACGACCGGATCAAGTTGCTGGGCCCGGAGCACCCGCACGTCCTGGACATCCGGGAACGGCTCGCGTTCGCTTACCAGGACGACGGTCGGCATGAGGTGGCGGTCGAGGAGCTGCGCACGCTTCTCGCCGATCTCGTGGACGTCCTCGGCGCCCAGCACCCGCGGACCCTGTCCGTTCGCCACTCCATGGCGATGCTGTTCGTTGCGAACAACCGCCACGCGGACGCCATCAGCGCCTACGAGAGTCTGGTCGAGGACTACAGACAGGTACACGGCTCGGACCACCCCCGTACTCTGCGCATCCAGGAGAAACTCGGCCTGGCGCACAGGACGGCCTCCGCGTTCGGCCAGTCGCTTGCCGTCATGAAGCAAGTCATCGCCGACAGGACGCGCGTGATGGGCGCGGAGCACCCGGACACGCTCAGGTGCCGAGCGATTCGCGCCCGTGTGCTGAGATCAGCAGGCCACTACGACCAGGCGATCTCGGAGTATCAGCGGCTGATCGCCGACCGGACGCGCCTGCTCGGCCCGGAGGCGCCCGGAACACTGGACGCCCGTAACGGCCTCGCACTGACCTATCTCCAAGCCGACGACCACCAGAGAGCCGTCGCCGAATTATCGCAACTCCTCGAAACGCGTCGCCGGCTGCTGGGAGACGATTCCCCGGCCGCGATACTGGCGACCGAATACCTGGCCGATGCCTATTCCGCCGCCCAGAATCATCAATGGGCCATCGCCCTCTACCAGGAGGCGGTCACGGCCTGGGAGGGGCTCTGGGGCCCTCTACACCGGCGTTGTCTGCTTGCTCGACGCGACCTGGCCCTTGTTCAACGTGCCGCCGGCCAGCACGAGGCATCGCTGAAAACGTTGATGGACGTGCTGGAGAAGCGAGCGGAGCGCGACGGGGACGACCATCCCGGCGTACTCAGTGTCCGGCTCGACGTCGTCGCAGGGCACATCGCCGCAGGGAATCACTTCCTTGCCGAGGAGCTTGCCGGGCCACTGGTCAACGACTACGCACGGGTGTTGGGCCAGGATCATTCGGACACCTTGAACTCACGCTCGTGGCTGCTGTTCGCTTGGATGCGTTCCGGCCGGCTCCGACGCGCCATCGAAGGCCAGCAGTCCTTGCTGGCCGACCGGTTGAGGCTGCAGGGAGACACACACGTCGCGGTGCTGGACGCCCGGTCCATGCTCACCTATGCGTTCGAGGACGCGGACGACTACCGGCAGGCCATAGCGTCGGCCGAGAGCCTGGTGACGGATCGCACCGCCGTACAGGGCGCCTCCCACAGCAGCACTCTGTCGGCCCGTGCCGTTCTGGCTAGGCTGCGCGAACTGGCCGACGACCGGGCCGGCGCGCTGCGCGACCTGAACCGGCTCCTCAGGGATGTGGAAGAGCTTCTCGGAGCCGATCACAGCGACACTCTGGAGGTACGTGACGACATCGTCTGGGTCCTCCTGGGCGGGTCGACGGCCCGCACGGCCCTCAGTGCCGCCGAAGAACTGGTAACCGACTGCACCCGGGTCCTTGGGGCGGATCACCCCCGCACGTTGAGGGCCCGCGGCAGGCTCGCCGCGGCCTGCACGAGCGCCGGTGACATCGAGCGCGGGCTGCGGCTCCACGATGAACTCGTCAGTGACCACTGCAGAGTGCTGGGAGCCGAGCACAGTTCGGCACTGGACGCACGGAGGGCGTGGTGCCGCTCCCTGCGCCTGGCCGGCGAGTTGCAGTCGGCCGTGAAGCACCTCACGGAACTGGTGCTGGACAGCGACCGGACCCGGGGCGCCGACCACATTGCCACAATAGCCTGCAGAGTCGGCCTGGCCTTCGCCGCTTGGGAGGCGGGGGATCTGCCCTGGGCCACGTCCCTTTTCGAGGGATTGCTCAAGCAGTGCGAAGAACTGCTGCCCGAGGAACACTGGTGGACTTCGGCCATACGTGGCGACCTCGCATGGCTCCTTGCCGATTCCGGCCTCACTGAACGCGCTGTCGATCTGGCGCAGCTGACCGTGAACGAAGCCGTTCGCCTGTTCGGGGAAGGGCATCGACGCGTCTGGCAACCATCAGCGGTTCTCGGCCACGCCTTGCTGCAGGCGGGCGAACCGGATCGGGCCAGGCGGGTCCTGGAGGAGCTGATCCGCTCTGTCGGTCGGCTACAGGATGACCCGCTTTGGCCAACCGACGTCGACCATCTGATCCGCGTCCACAGACAGGCAGCGAACAGTGCGGAGACCGTGGGGACGGACGGTGGTACCGGAACGTCGACCGGGCCAGAGGACGGCATCCGACTGGGTCTGGTGGTGGAGTTCTTCGCGGACCGTTTGGGCACCCAGTTGCCGAGCCTGCCCATCGAGCTTGCCCGGGCACTGTGTGACGCCGACCGGAGCGACGAGGCAGTGACCTTGCTCCAGGCAGTGCACACCGGCCGGGCGTGCGTGCTCGGCCCTGATCACCCCGACACCCTGGAGAGCCACGCGGAGCTGGTTCTGGTTCGCCTGGAGACCGACGGGCCAGCAACGCCTGGCTGGCAGAGCGACCTGATGCGTCGCTGGGAAAGCGTCTTCGGAGCGGATCATCCCCGGACAGAGGAGCTGCGTTGGCGCCTCCGCACAACGAGACCCGCCTGGAAGCCACGGGTGACTCTCGTCAACGAGCCGCGCATGGGGACGGGGTCTTCCGTCGAGGTGTCCTTGGAACGCGAGGAAGGCGTGCCTGCCCCCGATCTCGCCCCGGTGGAGGTTGTGGCGGACTGCCGCACCGACGCGGTCGTCCTTCCGGCGGTCACCGGCTACGTCCCGGGAGGCAGCCCGGCTGTCTTTTCCTTCACGCCCAGGGCACCCGGACAGCACAAGCTCCGTTTCACCTTGTACGACCACGCCTCCGGAGTAGCGCTCCAAGACCTGGAAACCGTGGTGCATGTACCCGGGATCGGTGACTTCGACGAAGCGCGGGAGCAGGGGAGTGACCGACCCGTATGACCCAGGAACTCACCGTCGAGATCGTCCGTAACCCGTCATCGGGGTACACGCTTCCTCCACCGAGAACCGAGCGGACGCCGGGCAGCGACATGGAGCGCGATGTCCGGATCATCCTGCGCCATTCGGACCGCGACACCTTGACCTTGACCGTCTATGTCTCCTGGCTGCCGTCGCCCGAGCAATGGCTCAATGCCCGCTTGGACACGACGCCACAAACACTTCTCGAGAAGGCCGGCACACTACGTGCTGAATGGAAGCGTCTGATCGTCGATCACACCGCTGACAACCCGGCTCCTGGCACAAAGGTGGGAGGGCGGCCACTGTCGGAACAGGTGGATCTGACTCCGCACTCGGCCGTCGTCAAGGGCCTCGTAAGGAGCCTGGCCGAGGACGGTTACGACGTCCTGGACGTCATGCTCGACGGAGAAGGTTCCAGCCTCCTGCGGCTGCGCCAGTTCCTCCTGGAAACACTGGCGGAGAAGTCCGACCTGCGGGTCAGCTTTGATTCCGACCTGCCTTTGCCGTGGCCCATGCTCGCCGTCGACCCGTCTTCACACGAGGACCCATGGGACGCTTTCCTCGGCCACCGGCATCAGGTCGAGCATACGAGCCCTGGCTACGAGTACGTGCAGCAGATGCAGCTGGAGCCTCGCCTGAAAGCGATCACCAGCCTGAACACGGACACCACTCTCGGGAGAGTTGGCCGGGCAGAGGACGTGCACGGTCTTCTAGCGAGCCGTTCCCGTCTCACCGTGCGTACCCAGGGCAAGGATCTCCTGACAGCCCTCGGCACGGCGGTGCTGCCCGAGGACCTGATGTACTTCTGGTGTCACGGGCATCTGATGGACGAGGGAACCGCCAACCGCCGTCTGGTCATCAAGCTGTCTGACGCCGACTTGATCGACGGTGCCAAATTCATGCGGAGGCGCCGCCCGCTGCGCCGACTGCCTCAGCGCTTCAAGCCGTTCGTGCTGCTCAACGCCTGTCACACAGGCCAGGCGGCTGCCGAACCTCACGTCGGTCATCTCGGCACTGCTTTGATCAACCTGGGCGCCCACGGCGTCCTTGGCCCTCAGATCGAGATACCTCAGGTCTTCGCGTCGGAGTACGCCTACTCCTTCCTCGACATGTATCTGGAAGGACGCCGCACGGCCGGGGAGATAAGCCGTGAGCTGGTGAGGACTTTTGCCGAGAAGTACCACAATCCGCTGGCGCTCACATACTCGCTGCACTGCGGACTTCACAGCCGTTTGGATCTGGCCTCATGAGGCCTAGGTCAGTACAGAGCACACTCCCGGACCCCGAAGTGGTCGACCTGAACGAAAGGGGGCAACTGCTGACCCCCGAGGGCGTACTGGTTCCGGTCAACGGCGTCGCGGAGCATCTCGCGCGGCGGCTTCGCATCCCCGAGTGGGCGACCGACATCCACGTCTATGTGCACGGTTGGCGGACGCCTCGTTCAGCCGCCGTGCGCAGTGCCAGCCGCCTTCTCGGCAAGGCCGTCGAACTGCGGACCGAGCGTCCCGACGAGTATCCTGCGCTGGCTGACGGGTACCGGCCGTGGAGCGTGATAGTACGCTGGCCCTCCTCCAGTCGTCCCACTCTCGGGGGTTACCGACTGATCCGGGACAGGGCGCACGCGATGAGTGCGGACGGAGCGGGCCACGCACCGTATGTCATCGGGCACCTGCTCGGCTACTTGGACACCGGACGCACTGATCCGCACGCACCGAAAGTATTGGCCAACAACAACGGACAATACTTGCATCTCATCGGGCACTCGTTCGGCGGCCGCTTTCTGTGCGAGGCGATGCAACGTGCTGCCGAACCCCCGCCCGTACTCTCTTGGAGTACTCCTTACGACTCCCGACGGCCTTTCACCATCGACAGCACTCTCATCTTCCAAATGGCCGCGCCACGTGACGTGTTCCTGCGGCACTTCAAGACATTGTTCCCCTCCGACGGGAATCTTGGGGCGCCATTGCGGGGCCCCCTCGTCCTGACCCACTCCCGCTGGGACAGAGCAACCGGTTTCTGGCATTTGAGGGCCGAGGGAGCACCCGGCATCGGGCATTCGGGGACCGGACCTGCGCCCGTTCCTCAGTTCTCCACACGACTGCTCCCCATCGGCACACCGTACCCGCAGCAGGTCCTGGATCACCGTGTGGTCAATGTCAACGCGGACTGGTTGTACCGGGGTGGTCGTCGTACTCGGCTCTCACCTTCCGGTGCTCATTCGGATTTCATCAAGGCCGAATCCGCGCATCTCATCCTCACACTCGCCGAGCGCTCCCGATGAATCCAGTTCTGCCTTGCCCTGATCCGGTGGCGGATCTGGACGGGGCAGGACGCCGACGGGGCCGGCCCTAGACCGGACCGACCCCGCTATCACGCACGTTTGCCTGCTCGACCGAGGCCGAGCTACGGCGACCGCTAAACGTTGAACCTGAACTCCACCACGTCCCCGTCCTGCATGACGTAGTCCTTGCCCTCCATGCGGGCCTTGCCCTTCGCGCGGGCCTCGGCGACCGAGCCGGACTCGACCAGGTCCTCGAAGGAGATGACCTCCGCCTTGATGAAGCCCTTCTGGAAGTCGGTGTGGATGACACCGGCGGCCTCGGGGGCGGTGGCGCCCTTCTTGATGGTCCAGGCGCGGGACTCCTTGGGGCCGGCCGTCAGGTAGGTCTGGAGGCCGAGCGTGCGGAAGCCGACGTGCGCGAGGGTGGCGAGGCCGGGCTCCTCCTGGCCGACGGACTGGAGCAGCTCCAGCGCCTCGTCCTCGTCCAGCTCGGCGAGGTCCGCCTCGAGCTTGGCGTTGAGGAAGATCGCCTCGGCGGGGGCGACCAGCTCGCGCTGCTCGTTCTTGAAGTCCTCGTCGGTCAGCTCGTCCTCGTCGACGTTGAAGACGTAGAGGAAGGGCTTGGTGGTGAGCAGGTGCAGGTCGTGGAGGAGCTCCGCCCGCTCCGTGCCCTGGACGATGCCCTGCGAGAACAGCGTGTCGCCCTTCTCCAGGATCTCCTTGGCCTCCTCGACCGCCTTCACCTTGGGCGCGACGTCCTTCTTGATCCGCGACTCCTTCTGGAGGCGGGGCAGGACCTTCTCGATGGTCTGGAGGTCGGCGAGGATCAGCTCGGTGTTGATCGTCTCGATGTCGTCCTTCGGCGAGACCTTGCCGTCGACGTGTACGACGTTCTCGTCCTTGAAGGCGCGGATGACCTGGCAGATCGCGTCGGACTCGCGGATGTTGGCGAGGAACTTGTTGCCCAGGCCCTCGCCCTCGGACGCGCCGCGCACGATGCCGGCGATGTCGACGAAGTCGACCGTGGCCGGGAGGACCCGCTGCGAGCCGAAGATCTCCGCCAGCTTGGTCAGCCGGGGGTCGGGGACGCCGACGACGCCCACGTTCGGCTCGATCGTGGCGAACGGGTAGTTGGCCGCCAGCACGTCGTTCTTGGTCAGGGCGTTGAACAGGGTCGACTTGCCGACATTCGGCAGACCGACGATTCCGATCGTGAGCGACACGTTGCGACTTCCCGTACGTGAGGAGGGGGGCGAGGGCCGGCCGAGGCGCCGGCGTGGACCGATCCACCAGTCTACGGCGTGCCCGCGGGCGGCCGGGCGCTGTGTCGAACGCCCGGTCGACGACCGGATTCCGGCGTGTCTGACCAGCCACCGGACACATAAAACGACCTAAGTTGGTCCAGTGGAGCAACACAGGACGCGACCCGCCCAGCACGGACCGCGACGCGAGCCGGCGCCGGCCCCGTCGGCGAGCCCTCGGACGTCACGGCCGCCCGGGCCGCCGCTGCCCCCGCAGGCGGGACGGGCGGCGGGCGGCGGGGTCGCCCGGTCCCCGCGCGCCCCGCGGCCCCAGCGGTCCCCGCGGCCGGCCGGACGCCGGCCCGCTCCCCCGCCGCCCGCGCGGCGCGTGCCCGGGCCCCGGCTCACCGGGCTGGGCGGCGGACTGTTCTGCGGAGCGGTGATGCTGGCGCTCGGGCTGCTCACCGAGGTGTTGTTCGGCGCCTCCCTGACCGTCTACGGGGTGCTGTTCCTGCCGGTGTGCGTGCTGACCGCGCTCTGGGTGCGCGAGGGGGACCTGCTCATCGCGCCCGTCGTGGTGCCGATCGCCTTCGCGGTGGGTCTGGTGCCGGTCGCCGACGAGGGCGGCGGGAGCGTGCCGGACCGGCTGATGGGCATGGTGACCGGCCTCGCCACCCAAGCGGGCTGGCTCTACGGCGGGACGCTGCTGGCGGGCGCGCTGGTGCTCGTCCGCCGCGTGCGGCGGGTACGGCGGGCCAGGACCGCCAACCGCCGCCCCGCCCCGAACCGGACCGGCAAGGCGCCGGCCCGAGGGGCGGGCAAGGCACCCGCCTGAGCTTCCCTACACCCCCGTGGCGGCCCGCATCGCCGCGCCCACGATGCCCGCGTTGTTCTGCAGGTGGGCCGGCACGATCTCCGCCTTGATGCCCTCGAGCTTCGGCAGGAACTTGTGCGCCTTGCGGCTGACGCCGCCGCCGATCACGAACAGCTCGGGCGAGAACAGCATCTCGACATGGGCGAGGTACTTCCGCACCCGGCGCGCCCACTCGTCCCACGACAGGTCGTGGTCCTCCTTGGCCTTGGTGGCGGCCCGCTTCTCCGCGTCGTGGCCCTTCAGCTCCAGGTGGCCCAGCTCGGTGTTGGGGACGAGGACGCCGTCCACGAAAAGGGCGCTGCCGATGCCGGTGCCGAAGGTCAGCACGATCACCGTGCCCTTGCGGTGGCGTCCGGCGCCGAAGTGCATCTCGGCGACGCCGGCCGCGTCCGCGTCGTTGACGACCGTCACGGGCAGACCGCCCAGGCGGTCGCCGAGCAGGACGCGCGCGTCGGTGTCGATCCAGCTCTTGTCGACGTTGGCCGCGCTGCGGATCGTGGCGCCGTCGGTGACGACTCCGGGGAAGGTGACGCCGACCGGGCCGGTCCAGCCGAAGTGGTCGACGACCTGCTTCACCCCGTCGGCCACCGCGTCCGGCGTGGCCGGGTGCGGGGTGAGGACCTTGCAGCGCTCCTGCGCCAGGTCCCCCTTGTCGAGGTCGACCGGGGCGCCCTTGATCCCGGATCCGCCGATGTCCACGCCGAAGATCTCCATGGCACCACGTTACGACGACCGGGGGAAGCCCACCGGTCGTCGTGGAAGCGGCTGCCGTGAGGGCACTTCGAGTGGCTAGGACCCGCTGCCCGCGCCGCCCCGCTCGGCCGTCAGCGCGGCGGCCTCCTCGCGCAGGTCGCGGCGGAGCTCCTTCGGCAGGGAGAAGGTGATGGACTCCTCGGCCGCCTTGACGATCTCCACGTCCTCGAAGCCGCGCTGCGACAGCCACTCCAGGACCTGCTCGACCAGCACCTCCGGCACCGAGGCGCCCGAGGTCACGCCGACCGTGGTGACGCCTTCCAGCCAGGACTCGTCGATCTCGTCGGCGAAGTCCACCAGGTACGCCTCACGGGCGCCGGCCAGCTTGGCGACCTCGACGAGCCGCTTGGAGTTGGAGGAGTTGCGGGAGCCGACGACGATCACCAGGTCGGCCTCGGCGCCCATCTGCTTGACCGCGAGCTGGCGGTTCTGCGTGGCGTAGCAGATGTCGTCGCTGGGCGGCGAGATCAGCTGGGGGAACTTCTCCTTGAGGGCGTCGACCGTCTCCATGGTCTCGTCGACGCTGAGGGTGGTCTGGGAGAGCCAGACGACCTTGGACGGGTCGCGGACCTCGACCTTCTCCACGTCGCCGGGGCCGTCGACCAGCTGGATGTGGTCGGGGGCCTCGCCGGAGGTGCCGATGACCTCCTCGTGACCCTCGTGCCCGATCAGGAGGATGTCGTAGTCCTCGTTGGCGAACCGGACCGCCTCCTTGTGGACCTTGGTGACGAGCGGGCAGGTGGCGTCGATGGTGGCGAGGCGGCCGCGCTCGGCCTCCTCGTGGACGACGGGGGCCACGCCGTGCGCGGAGAACATCACGATGTTGCCCGGGGGCACCTCCTCCGTCCGCTCGACGAAGATCGCGCCCTTCTTCTCCAGGGTCTGCACGACGTACTTGTTGTGCACGATCTCGTGCCGCACGTAGACGGGAGCCCCGTACTGCTCGAGGGCCTTCTCGACGGCGATCACGGCGCGGTCCACCCCCGCGCAGTAGCCCCGGGGGGCGGCGAGCAGGACACGGCGGCCAGTCGAAGCGGTCATGCGTCCCATCGTACGGGCCGTGTCCGCGGGGTCCGGGCACGGTGCCGCCGTCGGTGGCGGCGCACCGGTGTCGGCGGGGCGCACTACGCTCGCGGACATGGCTGTGAACACGTCCGCGGAAGCCCCCCTGCCGGTGGGAGAGGTGTCGCGGCTCATCGGCGGGTGGATCGACCGGCTCGGCGCGGTGTGGGTGGAGGGGCAGATCACCCAGCTGTCGCGGCGTCCCGGCGCGGGCGTGGTGTTCCTGACGCTGCGCGACCCGTCGCACGACATCTCGGTGGGGGTGACCTGCTACCGGCAGGTGTTCGACGCCGTCGCGGACGTCGTGAGCGAGGGGGCGCGGGTGGTCGTGCACTGCAAGCCGGAGTGGTACGCGCCCCGGGGCCAGCTGTCGCTGCGGGCCGCGGAGATCCGTCCGGTGGGGGTCGGGGAGCTGCTGGCGCGGCTGGAGCAGCTGAAGAGGTCGCTGACGCGGGAGGGGCTGTTCGCGCCGGAGCGGAAGAAGCCGCTGCCGTTCCTGCCGCAGTTGATCGGGCTGGTGTGCGGGCGCGCGTCGGCGGCCGAGCGGGACGTGCTGGAGAACGCGCGGCACCGTTGGCCGGCGGTCCGTTTCGAGGTGCGGAACGTGGCGGTGCAGGGGGTGCACGCGGTGCCGCAGGTGGTCCAGGCCGTGAAGGAGCTGGACGCGCTCGAGGACGTGGACGTGATCGTCGTCGCGCGGGGCGGGGGCAGCGTGGAGGACCTGCTGCCGTTCTCCGACGAGCAGCTGGTGCGGGCGGTGGCGGCCTGCCGCACACCGGTCGTGTCGGCGATCGGGCACGAGCCGGACAGCCCGCTGCTGGACCTGGTCGCGGATCTGCGCGCCTCCACTCCGACCGACGCCGCCAAGAAGGTGGTGCCGGACGTGGGCGAGGAGTACGAGCGGGTGCGGATGCTGCGGGACCGCGCGCGCCGCTGTGTGGGCGCCCTGCTGGAGCGGGAGGAGCGGGGGCTGGCGCACGCGCTGGCCCGGCCGTCGGTACAGGACCCGCACCGGATGATCGACGCGCGCGGTGAGGAGGTGTCGATGCTGCTGGACCGGGGGCGGCGGGCGCTGCGCCATCAGCTGGACCGGGCGGACTCCGAGCTGACGCACACGCACGCGCGCGTGGTGGCCCTCTCCCCCGCCGCCACGCTGAAGCGGGGGTACGCCGTGCTGCAGCGGGAGGACGGGCACGCGGTGCGCGCTCCCGGTGAGGTGGAGGCGGGCGAGGCGCTCCGGGCGCGGGTGTCCGCGGGCGAGTTCACGGTACGAGTCGATGCATAGGGTGGACGGAATGACCGGAATGACCGGAAAGATGGAGCAGACGGCGGTGGCCGAGGCGCTCGGCTACGAGCAGGCGCGGGACGAGCTGATCGAGGTCGTGCGCCGCCTGGAGGCGGGCGGTACGTCGCTGGAGGAGTCGCTCGCGCTGTGGGAGCGGGGCGAGGAGCTGGCGAAGGTGTGCCGGCGCTGGCTCGACGGGGCCCGTGCCCGGCTGGACGCGGCGCTCGCGGAGGAGGAAGAGGCCGAGGCCGCCGAGGAGAACCGACCTTCGGTTGAGCGTTAAACCTCTTCGGTTGAACATTGAACTTCACAGGGGTACTCTCGTCGCGTAAACCGGACCGCGGTCCGCTAATCCCGCTCGGGCCGCCGCACCCCCAAGAGGTTCCCCATGTCTCTCGTTCTCGACTCCGCCGCTCAGGACCTGCTGTTCCGCGAGGCTCGCACCGCCAACACGTTCACCGACGAGCCGGTCACCGACGAGCAGATGCAGGCGGTCTACGACCTGATCAAGTACGGCCCCACGTCCATGAACCAGTCGCCGCTGCGCATCACGCTGGTCCGCTCCCCCGAGGCGCGCGAGCGCCTGGTGCGGCACATGGCCGAGGGCAACCGGACCAAGACGGCCGCCGCCCCGCTGGTCGCGATCCTTTCCGCGGACAACGAGTTCCACGAGGAGCTGCCGCACCTCTTCCCGCACTTCCCCCAGGCCAGGGACGCCGTCTTCGGCGAGCGCCCGGTCCGTGAGAGCTCCGCCGCGCTGAACGCCGCCCTCCAGGCCGCGTACTTCATCATCGGCGTCCGCGCCGCCGGTCTGGCCGCCGGCCCGATGACCGGCTGCGACATGGAGGGGCTCCGCAAGGAGTTCCTGGACGACGACCACACCCCGCTGATGGTCGTGAACATCGGCCGCCCCGGCCCCGACGCCTGGTTCCCTCGCAGCCCGCGCCTGGAGTACGAGCAGGTCGTCACCACCGTCTGAGCCGCGCCCGGCGGCGGACAGGGGCGGGGCCCCGGATCGGTGATCCGGGGCCCCGCCCCTGCTGTGCGTGTGCGACGGTCACTCCGTGCGCAGCGCCTCCGCCAGCTTCGCCATCTCCCCGAAGGACGCCGTGCCGGTCACCACGGTCGTCGAGCCCGACGTGTCCTCCAGGACCAGGGCGTCGTAGTGCTCGCCCTCGTAGCGCGTCCAGGTCTTTCCGTCGATCCGCTCGGCGTCCCCGGTCGTCTCCGCGCGCTGCGTCTTCTTCTCGATGAACGCCTTGCGCTTGCCGGAGGACTGCTCGACCGCCGCGTACTCGCCGTCGGGGGTGCGGAAGCCCAGGTGCCAGGATTCGTCCTCGGCGGCGCGGTAGCGCACGGAGGTGGGCTTCCACTCCTCGGGCAGCCCTTCGGGGGCGGCCACCGGGTAGGAGGCGGCCCGGCGGGCGGTCAGCAGGTCGACGCGGTAGTCGACGCGCTTGACTTCGGGCTCACCGTCCGTGTGCGGGAGGAACAGCCACACCACTCCCGCCGCGAGCACGATGAGCGCCAGGGACAGAACCATGTCCCTGGCCGACTTCTGCATGCTGTTCGTTCCTGCCACGCCCCCTATCGTCGCAGGTGCCCGGAGCGCTCATCCGTGGGGTCCCCTGCTCATTTTGTCTGCCTGGCGATAGAGTCATGGCCATACCCTCATCCGGCCGTCGTCGTACAGAAAGGTGCGCTCCGATGACCGAACACCACCACCTGCCGTCCGAGCTCGATGTCCCCTCCGAGGCCCCCGACCGCAACCTCGCCCTGGAGCTCGTACGGGTCACCGAGGCGGCCGCGATGGCAGCGGGCCGCTGGGTAGGGCGCGGCGACAAGAACGGCGCAGACGGTGCCGCGGTGCGCGCCATGCGCACCCTGGTCTCCACCGTCTCGATGAACGGCGTCGTCGTCATCGGCGAGGGCGAGAAGGACGAGGCCCCGATGCTCTTCAACGGGGAGCGCGTCGGCGACGGCACGGGCCCCGAGTGCGACATCGCGGTCGACCCGATCGACGGCACCACGCTCACCGCCAAGGGCATGACCAACGCCATCGCGGTGCTGGCGGCGGCCGAGCGCGGCTCGATGTTCGACCCGTCGGCCGTGTTCTACATGGACAAGCTGGTCACGGGTCCGGAGGCGGCGGACTTCGTCGACATCAACGCCCCGGTGAGCGTCAACATCCGCCGGGTCGCGAAGGCGAAGCGGGTCACCCCCGAGGACGTCACCGTGGTGATCCTGGACCGGCCGCGGCACGAGGGCATCATCAAGGAGATCCGGGAGACCGGGGCGCGCATCAAGCTGATCTCCGACGGCGACGTGGCCGGCTCGATCCTGGCACTGCGCGAGGGCACCGGCATCGACCTGCTGCTGGGCATCGGCGGCACCCCCGAGGGCATCATCTCGGCCTGCGCCGTGAAGTGCCTGGGCGGCACCATCCAGGGCAAGCTGTGGCCGAAGGACGACGAGGAGCGGCAGCGGGCGATCGACGCGGGGCACGATCTGGACCGGGTGCTGACCACGGAGGACCTGGTCACCGGGGACAACGTGTTCTTCGTGGCGACCGGCATCACCGACGGCGAGCTGCTGCGGGGTGTGCGGTACCGGTCCGAGACGGCTACGACCGACTCGATCGTGATGCGGTCGAAGTCGGGGACGGTGCGGCGGATCGACTCCGAGCACCGGTTGAGCAAGCTGCGGGCGTACAGCGCGGTCGACTTCGACCGCGCCAAGTAGCGGCGCGGTGCCTGCGGCGCTTGGCGGGTGCGGGTGCGTGGGGGTTGGCCGCGCAGTTCCCCGCGCCCCTGAGGGTGCCGCTCCGGCCGGTGTCGGGACGGCATCGGCGTCCCCGCGCCCCCGGGTGAGCTGAAGAAGGGCGTTCCCTGTGCGGAGGGGACGCCCTTTTTCGCTGCTCGGCGGTCAGCCTGCCGCGGGTATGCGGTTCTGGCGGGTGGCCTTCTTCAGTTCCATCTCGCGGCGCCTGCGGCGGGCCAGGACGACGCGGCGCTCCGCCGCGGTCAGGCCGCCCCAGACGCCGTAGGGCTCGGGCTGGAGCAGGGCGTGCTCGCGGCACTCCACCATGACCGGACAGCGGGCGCAGACCCGCTTGGCCGCCTCCTCGCGGGACAGCCGCGCGGCGGTCGGTTCCTTCGACGGCGCGAAGAACAGGCCCGCCTCGTCGCGCCGGCACACCGCCTCGGTGTGCCAGGGGGCGTCCTGGTCCCTGTCCCGCGCTGCCACTCGCTGGGCCGGAACGGCGGCTACCTGCAGGGACGAATGCGGCGGTTGCAGCACGGTCTACTCCTGACGACGGCTTCGCGAGCTGGCGAGTGCCGTGGATGCACGTGGGTCGGCCCGGCGTGAATCCCTGGCGCCCTCCAAGGAGACGATGCGTCAAGGCTTACCCGATGTGCGCGCGCCTATGCACAGAGTCCCCAACGGGCCTCGGCCCGCGCCGTGTTCAGTGCCCCAGGTGCTTGCGCATGCTGCGGTCGACCGTGCGCTGCACGCGGTCGAGGATGTCCTTCACGAGCTTGCCGCGCCTGGGACGGGCCTCAACGCTGCCGAGGATCGCCCACCCGTCGACGTAGACCACGGGGGCGTTGTCGTCCGGCGAGTCCTGCGGGGTCACCTCGAAGGCGCCGAGCACGCCGCCGCCGGTGCCGCGCAGCGACACGTTCTCCGGGACGCGGATCTCGACGCTGCCGAAGACGGAGAACGCCTTGATCATCACCTGCTGGTGGTCGAACAGCGCCTCGCTGAGGTCTATCTCCACGCTGCCGAAGACCGCGTACGCGTGGATGCGGCGGCCGGTGCGCCAGCGGCCCTTGCGGGCGGCGGCGCTGAACACCGCGACGACGTTGTCGTCGGGGTCGGCCGGGAAGACGCCGGCGGCGGGGCGCCCGGGCGCGGAGAAGGGGGCCGCGCGCCGCTCGTGGGCGGCGGGAAGGTCCTGGATGAACCCTTCCAGCTCACCCAGCGTCTTGGCGGTCAGCACACCCTCGACGCGCTCGGCGTGCTCGTCGGCCGTGAGCCGGCCCTCGGCGTGCGCGTCGTGCAACAACTCGACGATGCGGTCCCGGTCGGCGTCGGAGGCGCGCAGCTCGGCGCTCCGCGGCGTCGTGTCCGGCTGCTGGGCGTGCTTCTGAAGGTCCACGACAGCAGCGTACCCAAACGCGATAGATCGCGACTACCCCGCGGCGCGGACAACTGAGGACAACCTCACAGGATCGGCGCCCGGGGCAGGTCCTAGGCTGGGAAGGCCCGCCGACGGAGGCGGGCGGTCTTCCGTCGAGTGAGGAATGGGCGAGATGCCTGAGTTCGAGTACGCCGATCTGCTCCCCATGGGAGAGGACACCACCCCCTACCGGCTGGTGACCTCCGAAGGTGTGTCCACCTTCGAGGCCGACGGCCGGACGTTCCTCAAGGTCGAGCCGGAGGCGCTGCGCAAGCTCGCCGAGGAGGCCATCCGCGACATCCAGCACTACCTGCGCCCCGCGCACCTCGCCCAGCTGCGCCGCATCATCGACGACCCCGAGGCGTCGGGCAACGACAAGTTCGTCGCGCTGGACCTGCTGAAGAACGCGAACATCGCGGCGGCAGGCGTGCTGCCCATGTGCCAGGACACCGGCACGGCGATCGTCATGGGCAAGCGCGGGCAGAACGTGCTGACCGCGGGCCGCGACGAGGAGGCCCTGTCGCGGGGCATCTACGACGCGTACCAGAAGCTCAACCTGCGCTACTCGCAGATGGCTCCGCTCACCATGTGGGAGGAGAAGAACACGGGCTCCAACCTCCCCGCGCAGATCGAGCTGTACGCGACGGACGGCGACGCCTACAAGTTCCTCTTCATGGCCAAGGGCGGCGGCTCCGCCAACAAGTCGTTCCTGTACCAGGAGACGAAGGCCGTGCTGAACGAGGCCTCCATGATGAAGTTCCTGGAGGAGAAGATCCGTTCGCTGGGCACGGCCGCCTGCCCGCCGTACCACCTGGCGATCGTCGTCGGCGGCACCTCCGCCGAGTACGCGCTGAAGACCGCGAAGTACGCCTCCGCGCACTACCTGGACGAGATCCCCGCCGAGGGCTCGCCGCTCGGGCACGGCTTCCGGGACAAGGAGCTCGAGGAGAAGGTCTTCGAGCTGACGCAGAGGATCGGCATCGGCGCGCAGTTCGGCGGCAAGTACTTCTGCCACGACGTGCGTGTGGTGCGGCTGCCGCGGCACGGCGCCTCGTGCCCCGTCGCCATCGCCGTGTCCTGCTCCGCCGACCGCCAGGCCGTCGCGAAGATCACCGCCGAGGGCGTCTTCCTGGAGCAGCTGGAGACGGACCCGGCGCGCTTCCTGCCGGAGACGACGGACGAGCAGCTCGACGAGGCCGGCGACGTCGTGAAGATCGACCTCAACCAGCCGATGAAGGCGATCCTCGCCGAGCTGTCCAAGTACCCGGTGAAGACCCGGCTCTCGCTGTCCGGCCCGCTGGTCGTGGCGCGCGACATCGCGCACGCCAAGATCAAGGAGCGGCTGGACGCGGGCCAGGACATGCCGCAGTACCTCAAGGACCACCCGGTGTACTATGCCGGCCCCGCGAAGACGCCCGAGGGCTACGCGTCCGGCTCCTTCGGCCCCACCACGGCCGGGCGGATGGACTCCTACGTGGAGCAGTTCCAGGCGGCCGGCGGCTCGCTGGTGATGCTGGCGAAGGGCAACCGCAGCAAGCAGGTCACCGACGCGTGCGCCGCGCACGGCGGCTTCTACCTGGGCTCCATCGGCGGTCCCGCGGCGCGGCTCGCGCAGGACTGCATCAAGAAGGTGGAGGTCGTCGAGTACGAGGAGCTGGGGATGGAGGCGGTCTGGAAGATCGAGGTCGAGGACTTCCCCGCGTTCATCGTCGTCGACGACAAGGGGAACGACTTCTTCCAGGACCCGGCGCCCCAGCCGACGTTCACGTCGATTCCGGTGCGGGGGCCTGGGCTCGCCTGAGCCTGTACCGGCCCTGACGGGCCTCGTCCTCAAGCGCCGGACGGGTTGCCAACAGCCCCTCCGGCGCTTGAGGAGCGGGGTCCGAGGCAGCACCCCGGGGACGGGAAGGGGCGGAGGGGGCGAACTCCCCGGGCCCGCCCCCGCCCGTGTCCGCATACCGGAATCCCTGTACCACTTTCGGACAAACCTCGCCCCGCCCACCCCGTGCCGTTGATTCGATCAACAACCACTGTGACTCTTCCTGACAGCCCGGCATGCACATGCCATGCATGGGCCACCGCGTGGCAACCCCACAGCCACCGTCCGGAGGAGTCCAGGTGAAACGAAGATTCGCCATGGCGGGCACCCTGCTCGCCGCCCTCGTGCTCGGCTTCGGCACACTCCCCGCCGCGGCCACCCCGTCCGGCACGTCCCCCGCCTCCACCACCGCCCTCGCCGCCCCCGACATCAGCGTCGCCGCGGTCCGGGCCCACCTCGACGAGCTCAGCGCCATCGCCGCCCGCAACGGCGGCAACCGCCGGTCCACGACCCAGGGCTACCGCGACTCCGTCGCCTACGTGAAGGGCAAGCTGCAGGCCGCCGGATACACCGTCACCGAGCAGCCCTGCACCTCCGGCTGCACCAGCGGCGCCGGCCCCAACCTGATCGCCGAATGGCCCCGGGGCGACGCGAACAGCGTCTACATGTTCGGCGCCCACCTCGACGGCGTCTCCGCCGGACCCGGCATGAACGACAACGGCTCCGGCTCCGCCGCCCTGCTGGAGAACGCCCTGACGCTCGCCCGGGAGAACCCGGACATGCGCAACCGCGTCCGTTTCGCCTGGTGGACCGACGAGGAGCAGGGCCTCAACGGCAGCTACTTCTACGTCCGCACGCTGTCCTCGGCGGAACGCGCCAGGATCAAGGCGTACTACAACTTCGACATGGTCGCCTCGCTCAACGGCGGCTACTTCATCAACCACATCACCTCCGCGGCCGCCGCGCCGATGAAGGCGTACTGGGACTCGCTCGGCCTCCGCCCCGAGGAGAACACCGAAGGCGCCGGCCGCAGCGACGACTACTCCTTCCAGCGGTACTCCATCCCCACGTCCGGCTACGCGATGGGCGCGAGCGCCCGCAAGACCTCCGCGCAGGCCGCCAAGTGGGGCGGCACCTCCGGCTCGGCGTACGACCCCTGCTACCACCGGGCGTGCGACACGCTGACCAACATCAACACCACCGGTCTCGACCGCGCCGCCGACGGCATCGCGTACACCCTGTGGCAGCAGGCCGTCGGCACCGGCGGCGGAGGGGGCACCTGCGACCCGGCCGGGGCCGTCGGCAACGGCGGGTTCGAGAGCGGGACCGCGCCCTGGACCGGGACCACCGCGGTCATCGCCGCCCACTCCGGCCGGACCGCGCACGGCGGCACCCGCTTCGCCTGGCTCGGCGGCAACGGCTCCACGAGCACCGAGTCGGTGAGCCAGACGGTGACCGTGCCGGCGGACTGCACACGCGCGTCGCTGGTCTTCTGGCTGCAGATAGAGACCGCCGAGTCCGGCAGCCGGGCGTACGACACCTTCACCGTCCGGGTGAACGGGTCCACGTCGGCGACCTGGTCCAACGTGCACGCGGGCGGCGGCTGGATCCAGCGGTCGGCCGACCTGTCCGGGTACGCCGGGCAGACGGTCACCGTGACCTTCACCGCCACCGAGGACTACAGCCTGCAGACCGGCTTCCTGCTGGACGACGTGAGCCTGCAGAGCGCCTGACTCACCCCCACGGGTCCCCCGCCCCGCCGCGCTACACGCGGCGGGGCGGACGGCGTTTCGGGGAATACGCTCGTCCGACACCGCTGCTGTGCTCCACGGAGGTACACCATGACGACGACGGACGACGACCGGAACTACCGCATCGAGCACGACTCCATGGGAGAGGTGCGGGTCCCCGCGGACGCCAAGTGGCGGGCGCAGACCCAGCGCGCGGTGGAGAACTTCCCCGTCTCGGGGCAGCGCCTCGAGCGCGCCCACATCGAGGCGCTGGCCCGCGTCAAGGGCGCCGCGGCCAAGGTGAACGCCCGGCTCGGGGTGCTGGACGAGGACATCGCCGAGGCGATCCAGGAGGCGGCCGCGGAAGTGGCGGAAGGCCGGTGGGACGATCACTTCCCGGTGGACGTGTTCCAGACCGGGTCCGGCACCTCGTCCAACATGAACACCAACGAGGTGATCGCCACCCTCGCCACCGAGCGGCTGGGCCGGGACGTCCACCCCAACGACCACGTCAACGCCTCGCAGTCGTCCAACGACGTCTTCCCCTCGTCGCTGCACATCGCCGCCACCGCCGCGGTCACCCGGGACCTGGTCCCGGCGCTCGAGCACCTCGCCGCAGCGCTGGAGCGCAAGGCGGAGGAGTTCGCGGACGTGGTGAAGTCCGGGCGCACCCACCTGATGGACGCCACGCCCGTCACGCTGGGCCAGGAGTTCGGCGGCTACGCGGCCCAGGTGCGGTACGGCGTGGAGCGGCTGAACGCCTCACTGCCCCGGCTGGCCGAACTGCCGTTGGGCGGCACCGCCGTCGGCACCGGCATCAACACCCCGCCCGGGTTCTCCGCCGCCGTCATCGAGGAGGTGGCGCGGGCGACCGGGCTGCCGCTGACCGAGGCGCGGAACCACTTCGAGGCGCAGGGCGCCCGGGACGGCGTGGTGGAGACCAGCGGGCAGCTCCGCACGATCGCCGTCGGCCTGACGAAGATCGCGAACGATCTGCGGTGGATGGCGTCCGGTCCGCGCACCGGGCTCGCCGAGATCGCCCTGCCCGACCTCCAGCCCGGCTCCTCGATCATGCCGGGCAAGGTCAACCCGGTGATCCCGGAGGCCGTGCTGATGGTGTGCGCCCAGGTCACGGGCAACGACGCGACCGTCGCGGCGGCCGGCGCCTCCGGCAACTTCGAGCTGAACGTGATGCTGCCGGTGATCGCGAAGAACGTGCTGGAGTCGGTGCGGCTGCTCGCCAACGTCTCCCGCCTCCTCGCCGACCGCACGGTCGACGGGATCGTCGCCGATCGGGAGCGGGCCCGCGAGTACGCCGAGTCCTCGCCGTCCGTGGTCACCCCGCTGAACAAGTACATCGGCTACGAGGAGGCCGCCAAGGTCGCCAAGAAGTCGCTCGCGGAACGCAGGACCATCCGTCAGGTCGTGCTCGAGGGCGGCTATGTCGAGCGCGGCGACCTGACGGTGGAACAGCTGGACGAGGCGCTGGATGTCCTGCGGATGACACGGCCGTAAAGCCTGGCGCGCCGGGGGTGAACCGTGACGGGTGCCGCAGCGCTGTGTGGTCCGGCCACCTAATATCTGCGCATGACAGAGGGTGGAACCACGATGCGCGGCCACGCGGGCGGAGCGGCCCGTCACTGGGAGCCCGGGACGCAGATCCTGTGGCGGTACCGGGAGAACGGCGGCGCGCGCATCCACATCGCGCGCCCCGTCACGGTCGTGCGCGACGACTCGGAGCTGCTCGCCGTCTGGATGGCGCCGGGCACCGAGTGTGTGAAGCCCGTCCTCGCCGACGGCACCCCGGTCCACCGGGAACCCCTCGCCACGCGCTACACCAAGCCGCGCACGGTGCAGAAGGACCGCTGGTTCGGCACCGGCGTGCTGAAGCTGGCCCGGCCCGGCGAGCCCTGGTCGGTGTGGCTGTTCTGGGAGCCGGGCTGGCGGTTCAAGAACTGGTACGTGAACCTGGAGGAGCCGCTCGTCCGCTGGGCGGGCGGGGTGGATTCCGAGGACCACTTCCTGGACATCTCCGTGCAGCCGGACGGCGCCTGGCACTGGCGGGACGAGGACGAGTTCGCGCAGGCCCGGCGGGACGGCCTCATGGACCCCGCGCTGGCCCGGCGGGTGCGCGAGGCCGGGCGCGCCGCGGTCGCGGTGATCGACGCCTGGGGGCCGCCGTTCTCGGACGGCTGGGAGAACTGGCGTCCGGATCCGTCCTGGACGGTACCGTCACTTCCACAGGACTGGGACCGCACAGCGGCGCACGCGTCCCCGTGAGACCCTTGCTGCGCCCCCGGGCAGGAAACGTAGGATCGTCGTCCGCAAGGGCGCGGAGCAGCAACCACCGGAGCGCGCAGGAAGCTTGAACGGACGTCACCGAGGGGCGGCAGGACGTGAGCGAGGGGTACGGAAACACCGGCACGGGCCGACGACGGCCGGCCGGCGTCGCAGGAACAACCTCTGACCACACGCGAAATCCGTTCCGGGGGCGCCTGTTCCGGGTATCGGAGTTTCGGCGGAGCGAACCGCGCGCACGGCGTGCGCCGGACGGATGGACTCGACACGCGTGACGGAGCAGCCGACCTCCTTCGAGCGCCCCCAGCCGGGCGTGGACCCCGCGGATCCCCGCGGGGCGTTCCTGCGTTCCCCGGCCGGTACGGGGGCCGCCTTACCGGCACAGGGCCGCTCCGGCGGTGAACCGCCCGCGCCCGGCGCCGTCACCCCGGGCGGGCCCGACGCGGCGGACGGTCCCGCGTCCGAGCACTCCCAGCCGGGCGCCGGTCCGGACGCGGAGCCGGACGCCCATCGTCCGCGGCCCGCGCCGGACGGCATTCCTGTGCAGCCGGCCGACGGGCAGGGCCGGGTGGACCGGACCCCGGGCGGCAAGGACCGCCGCACCGGCCAGGTGACGCGGCCGGGCCGTCCCACGCCGATGCGGCGGGACGGGGACCGGCTGCGCTTCGTCGGCGCGGCCACCCGGCGGATCGCCCGCGGCATCGACCTGGACGAGATCGTGATGGGGCTGTGCCGGGCGACCGTGCCGACCTTCTCCGACGCGATCCTGGTGTATCTGCGCGATCCGCTGCCGGTCGGCGACGAGCGGCCGACGGGCCCGCTGGTGCTGCGGCTGCGCCGCACCGACCGTATCCCGGCCGAACGGGACACCGAGGGCGGCGGGTTCATGCCGATCGCGCCGCCGGAGCAGCCGTCGGAGCTGGACTCGGTCGGTGAGGAGCTGTGCACGGTGCGGCCCGGCAGCGCGCTCGCCGAGGTGCTGCGCGGGGTCCGTCCGGTGTTCACGGACGCCCCGGCCGCGCGGGCGGCGCTGCCCGAACTGCTCGGCGAGGAGGGCGCGGCGGCGGTGCCGGACGGCCAGCGGGCGGTTCTCGCGCCGCTGCGCGGCCGTCGCCGGGTGATCGGCGCGGCGCTGTTCCTGCGGCGTCCCGAGCGCATCCCGTTCGAGGCCGACGACCTGCTGGTCGCAGCGCAGCTCGCCACGCACAGCGCGCTGGGCATCGACAAAGCGGTGCTGTACGGGCGTGAGGCGTACATCGCGGACGAGCTCCAGCGCACGATGCTGCCGGAGACGCTGCCGCGCTGCACCGGCGTCCGGCTGGCGTCGCGGTACCTGCCGGCCGCGGAGACCGCCCGGGTCGGCGGCGACTGGTACGACGCGATCCCGCTGCCCGGCAGCCGGGTCGCGCTGGTGGTCGGCGATGTGATGGGGCACTCCATGACGTCGGCGGCGATCATGGGCCAGCTGCGCACCACCGCGCAGACCCTCGCCGGGCTCGACCTGCCGCCGCAGGAGGTGCTGCACCACCTCGACGAGCAGGCCCAGCGGCTCGGCGTGGACCGCATGGCGACCTGCCTCTACGCGGTGTACGACCCGGTCGCCCACCGCATCACCGTCGCCAACGCCGGCCATCCGCCGCCCGTGCTGCTGCACCTGGGCGGACGCGCGGAGGTGCTGCGGGTGCCCGCGGGCGCCCCGATCGGCGTGGGCGGGGTGGACTTCGAGGCCGTGGAGCTTGAGGCGCCCGCGGGGGCGACGCTCCTGCTCTACACCGACGGCCTGGTGGAGTCCCGGCTGCGAGACGTGTGGACGGGCATCGAGCAGCTGCGGGAGAAGCTCGCCGCGACCGCGCAGCTCACCGGGCCGGACCATCCGCCGCCGCTGGAGGCGCTGTGCGACGAGGTGCTCGACATGCTCGGCCCGGGCGACCGGGACGACGACATCGCGCTGCTCGCCGCCCGTTTCGACGGGATCGCGCCGAGCGACGTGGCGTACTGGTTCCTCGAGCCGGAGGACGCGGCGCCCGGGCGGGCGCGGCGTCTTGCCCGGCGGCAGCTGTCCCGCTGGGGCATGGACGAGCTGACCGACTCGGTGGAGCTGCTGGTCAGCGAGGTCGTGACCAATGCCGTGCGGTACGCGTCGCGGCCGGTGACGCTGCGGTTGCTGCGCACGGATGTGCTGCGGTGCGAGGTCGGGGACGACGTGCCGCAGCTGCCGCGGCTGCGGCAGGCGCGCGCGACGGACGAGGGTGGCCGCGGGTTGTACCTGGTGAACCGGCTGGCCCGGCGTTGGGGCGCGACCCGGCTGAGCACCGGCAAGGTCGTGTGGTTCGAGCTGAACCACGGCTAGCGGTTCGCTGACGCGTGAGGAGGGCGCCCGGTGAGGTCACCGGGCGCCTTTCTTGTGGGTCGCCGCCGAGGGCTGCCGGCCTGCTGCCAAGTGCGGGTTGTCCTGGGCTGGTCGCGCAGTTCCCCGCGCCCCTGGAAGGTCGCGACCCGCCGTGGGGGGTGCTCAGCTGTGCCGGGGGCGGGTTGTCGTGGGCTGGTCGCGCAGTTCCCCGCGCCCCTTCGGGGGCGCGGGGAACTGCGCGTGTTGTGGCTTATTCGCGGTTGTTGCCGAAGGGGTCGTCCGGGTCGCCCGGTAGGTCGAAGGTGGGGGTCGACGGGGGCGTCGCGGTCTGGGACGGCGGCGAGGTCGTCGGCGTCTGGGACGGGGGTTCCGTCGTCGGCGGCGGGGACGTGGTGGTCGGAGGAGCCGACGTCGTCGGCTCCTCCGTCGTCGGCGTCTGCGACGGCGTCTCGGACTCGGTCTCCGACTGCGACGGGCTCCGGGTGGGGGCCACGCCCGCGCCCTGCTCGGTCTCCAGGTCGAACTTCGAGACCTCGTCCATCACGCCGAAGGTGTACGCGGACCAGATCTCGGCCGGGAAGCCACCGCCGTTGACGCGGTAGTCGACGCCGCCCGCCTTGTACATCGGGACCTGCTTGCCGTTCTTCGCGTCCTCGCCGAACAGGCCGACGGAGGTGACCAGGTCGGGCGTGTAGCCGGTGAACCAGGCCGACTTGTTGTCGTCGGAGGTGCCGGTCTTGCCCGCGACCTGCTGGCCGTCGCGCAGCGGGTTGTCCCGCACGGACGTCTTCGCCGTACCGTCGTCGACCACGCCGGTGAGGACCGAGGTGACCGTGTCGGCGGCCCGCCGGCTGATGACCGACCCGCCGACCGGGTCGGGCATCTCGATGGTGCGGTCCTTGTGCTCGACCGACTTCACGATCGACGGAGTGACCTGCTTGCCGTGGTTGGCGAGGGTGGCGTAGACGCCGGCCATCTGCATCGGGCTGGCGCCCATGGTGCCGAGGGTCTGCGCCGGGAACGGGTCGAGGTTGTCGCTCATGCCGAGCGCGGAGGCCGTCTTCATCACGTCCGTCATGCCGACGTCGACGCCCATCTGCGCGAAGACGGAGTTGACGGACTTGTTCATCGCCTCCTGGACGGTGATGTCGCCGTAGTCCCGGTCGTCCTCGTTGGGCGGGGCGAAACCGACCTTCTCGCCGTCCTCGACCACGGGGCGCTTGCTGTCGCCGTCGTAGATCGTGTCGGCCGTGATGGGCACGCCGTCCTGCGTCTCGGCGCCCCGGTCGAGGGCCGACGCGAGGATCACCGGCTTGAAGGTGGAGGCCGGCTGGTAGTCCTTGCGGGTGGCGTTGTTGGTGTAGTGCTTCACGTAGTCCACGCCGCCGTACATCGCCACGACCTTGCCGGTCTTCGGGTCGACGGAGACGGCGCCGGCCTGGACGTCGGCGTCGACGGCCCGCTTCTTCGGGTCGAGCTTGCTGGTGAGCCGGTCCTTGACCGCCTTCTCCAGCGCCTTCTGCTTCTTCTTGTCGATGTTCAGCGTGATCGTGTAGCCGCCGCGGTCCAGCAGCGCCTTGGCCTGTTCCAGGTCCTCGGCGACGCCCTGCTCGACGAGCTGCTGCTTGACGGCCGTGTTGGCCGCCTCGACCAGGTAGCCGGTCTGGCCCTCCATGCCGGGGGCCGCCTTGGGCTCCTTCGGCACGGGGAACTTCATGCCGGCGCGCTCGCCGGCGTCCAGCCACTTCTGCTGGACCATGTTGTCCAGGACGTAGTCCCAGCGTTCCTGGACGAGCTTCTTGCCCCGGTCGCTGGCGATCGCCCAGTCGTACTGGTTGGGCGCCTGGAGCAGGGCGGCGAGGTAGGCGCCCTGCTCGACGGTGAGGTCCTCGGCGTCGACGCGGTAGTAGGCCTGGGCGGCGGCCTGGATGCCGTAGGCGCCGCGGCCGTAGTAGCTGGTGTTGATGTACCCGGCGAGGATGTAGTCCTTGGACTTCTCCCGGTCGAGCTTCAGGGAGATGACCAGCTCCTTGAGCTTGCGGGAGACGGTCTGTTCCTGCGTCAGGTAGTAGTTCTTGACGTACTGCTGGGTGATCGTCGAGCCGCCCTGCGCGCCCTTGCCGGACAGGGTGTTGAGGACACCGCGGGCGGTGCCCTTCAGGTCGACGCCGGAGTCCTTGTAGAACGTCTTGTTCTCGGCGGCGACGAACGTGCGCTGAACGGGCTTGGGGACCCGGGCGAGGTCGACGATCTCTCGGTTGCGGTCGCCGTCGCGGGCCATGAGGCTGCCGTCGCTGTACTCGTAGACGTTGCTCTGCAGCTCGGCGTCGGCGTTCCCCTCCGGGATGTCGATCATCATGTACAGCACGATGAAGGCGCCCATGCCGAGCAGGCACAGGGCGAAGAAGGTGCCGACGATCTTCTTCCAGGTGAAGAGGCGGCGTATGCCGGTGCGGCCGCCCGCGGCGGCAGCGCGGCGGCCCTTGGGTGCCGCACGGCGCCCGCCGCGCTGTCGTGCGCGTCTTTCTTCCGCTCGTCCCATACGCCTGTTCCGCTCCGCTTCGTATCCGTGTGCTCATGCGGCACACACGTTCGCCGCTCAGGTCAGCTCAGCAAGCTAACACCGGGAGCTATGACAAAGGGCTGCCGATCCTGCCTTTACGGACGTGACAATCAGCACCCACCCCAACGGAACCGACGTGCGAGAGACGCGGGAGGTTGCCATGAACAGGTAATGTGATATCACTTAGATAGAACGTCGATAGACAGAGCGACAGACACAGAGAAGACCGCGCCGAGGCGCGCGGAGAAGCGGGGATCCTCCATGACCACACACGACCCGCAGGTCACGGCCGACGTGCCCGAGATGCCTGCCCCGCGCGTGCGGGAGACCCCGGCGCACAGCATCGGCGGCGGACTCGCCCTGCTGCTGGGCCTGCTCGGACTGCTGGGCGGCGTGGCGATGATCATCGTGGCCACGGCGGTCGAGAGCACGGGCGCGAAGGCCGGCCTCATCACCGGCGGCATCCTCGTCGCGCTCGCCTCGTTCGTCGCGATGTGCGGGCTGAACATGGTGGCGCCGGGCGAGGCGCGGGTGGTGCAGCTCTTCGGCCGCTACCGGGGCACCATCCGCCAGGACGGCCTGCGCTGGGTGAACCCCTTCACCTCCCGCACCAAGATCTCCACCCGGGTGCGCAACCACGAGACCGCGGTGCTGAAGGTCAACGACGCCTACGGCAACCCGATCGAGCTGGCCGCGGTCGTGGTGTGGCGGGTCGAGGACACCGCGCAGGCCACCTTCGAGGTGGACGACTACATCGAGTTCGTCTCCACCCAGACCGAGGCGGCCGTGCGGCACATCGCCATCGAGTACCCCTACGACGCCCACGACGAGGACGGCCTGTCGCTGCGCGGCAACGCGGAGGAGATCACCGAGAAGCTGGCGGTCGAGCTGCACGCGCGCGTCGAGGCGGCCGGCGTGCAGATCATCGAGTCCCGCTTCACGCACCTCGCCTACGCCCCCGAGATCGCCTCGGCGATGCTGCAGCGGCAGCAGGCGGGCGCGGTCGTCGCGGCGCGGCAGCAGATCGTGGAGGGCGCCGTGGGCATGGTCGAGACGGCCCTGGCCCGCATCCAGGAGCAGGACATCGTGGACCTCGACCCGGAGCGCAAGGCGGCGATGGTGTCCAACCTGATGGTCGTGCTGTGCGGTGACCGCTCGGCGCAGCCGGTCCTCAACACCGGGACGCTCTACCAGTGACCTCACCGTCCGGGGGCCCGGCCCCGCAGCGCCGGCCGCAGCGCAAGCAGATGCTGCTGCGGCTGGACCCGGCGGTGTACGAGGCGCTGGCGCGCTGGGCGGGCGACGAGCTGCGCTCGGCGAACGCACAGATCGAGTTCCTGCTCCGCCGCGCCCTGGCGGAGGCGGGCCGCCTTCCCGGCGAGACGGGCCCCCTCCGCCGCCGGGGCCGGCCCCCTGGCACCCGCCCCCCGACGGACGGGACCCCACCCTCCGGCTGAACCGGCCCCCGCCCCACGAGGCGGGGGCCGGACGCGTGTCCGATGCCGGTGACAGAACCGTGACAACCAGCCCTCACCTGCGGTGTCCTCGGTTCGGTCGTGATCTGCACACAGCGTGTATACATACTGCGTATACACACTGTGTAGAGTGCTCCGCATGTCCATCGGTCACACCCTCCTGGGGCTCCTGGAGTCGGGTCCGCGTCATGGTTACGACCTGAAGCGCACCTTCGACGAGAAGTTCGGTCACGACCGGCCGCTGCACTACGGCCAGGTCTACTCGACGATGTCGCGGCTGCTGAAGAACGGCCTCGTCGAGGTCGACGGCATCGAGGCCGGCGGCGGCCCCGAGCGCAAGCGGTACGCCATCACCGAGGCCGGCGTCACCGACGTCGCCCAGTGGCTCGCCACGCCCGAGAAGCCCGAGCCGTACCTCCAGTCGACGCTCTACACCAAGGTCGTCCTCGCCCTCCTCACCGAGCGCGACGCCGCCGACGTCCTCGACACGCAGCGCTCCGAGCACCTGCGCAGCATGCGCGTGCTCACCGACCGCAAGCGCAAGGGCGACCTCGCCGACCAGCTGATCTGCGACCACGCACTCTTCCACCTCGAGGCCGACCTGCGCTGGCTCGAACTGACCGCCGCGCGCCTCGACAAACTCCGTGAGGCGGTGGCCCGATGACCACGTCCGCACCCGCCGGCTCCCTGCTCGCCGCGAGTGACCTGCAGAAGACCTACGGCCCGACCAAGGCACTCGACGGGGCCGCGTTCTCGATCCACCCGGGCGAGGTCGTCGCCGTCATGGGCCCCTCCGGCTCCGGCAAGTCGACGCTGCTGCACTGCCTCGCCGGGATCGTCACCCCCGACGCCGGGTCCATCACGTACAACGGCCGCGAGCTGACCGCGATGAACGACTCCGAGCGCAGCGCCCTGCGCCGCTCCGCGTTCGGCTTCGTGTTCCAGTTCGGCCAGCTCGTGCCGGAGCTGACCTGCGTGGAGAACGTCGCGCTGCCGCTGCGGCTGAACGGCACTCCCCGCAAGGAGGCCGAGCGCACCGCCCTCACCTGGATGCAGCGCCTGGAGGTCGACGACGTCCGCGGGAAGCGGCCCGGCGAGGTGTCCGGCGGTCAGGGCCAGCGGGTCGCGGTCGCCCGCGCGCTGGTCACCGGCCCGCGCGTGGTGTTCGCCGACGAGCCGACCGGCGCGCTCGACTCGCTGAACGGCGAGCGTGTGATGGAGCTGCTCACCGAGGCCGCCCGCTCCACCAACGCCGCCGTCGTCCTCGTCACGCACGAGGCGCGGGTCGCCGCGTACTCCGACCGCGAGATCGTCGTCCGTGACGGCAAGGCGCGCGACATGGAGCGGGCCGTATGAACACCCGTCAGTGGGCGCGGGACCTCGCGCTCGGCGCCCGCTTCGCCGTCACCGGCGGCCGCGAGGGCTGGACCCGGGCGCTGCTCACCGCCGTGGGCGTGGGCCTCGGCGTGGCGTTGCTGCTGCTCACCGCCGCCGTGCCGAACCTGCTCGACGGACGCGACCGGCGGGAGGACGCCCGCCAGGACCGCGCGTACTCCCAGGACACCTTGCGCCCGTCGGACGACACCCTGCTCATCGCGCACGCCAACAGCGACTTCCGCGGCGGCGACCTGCGCGGCCGGCTGGTGGAGCCCGAAGGGCCGGACGCCCCGGTGCCGCCCGGCGTGAACGAACTGCCGAAGCCCGGCACGATGGTGGTCTCCCCCGCACTGAAGGAGCTGCTCGGGTCCGACGAGGGCAAGCTGCTGCGGGACCGGCTGCCGTACGACATCGTGGGCACCATCGGCGACCCGGGACTGATCGGCTCCCAGGAACTCGCCTGGTACGCGGGCGGAACGGGCCTGGCCGAGCGGCTGGACAGCCCGACGGTCATGCGGATCGACGCCTTCGGGGCGGACCGCAGCCAGTACACCGAACCGCTCGACCCGGTCCTGGTGATGCTGACACTGGTCATCTTCGTGGTGCTGCTGGTGCCGGTCGGCGTGTTCATCGCCACCGCCGTGCGGTTCGGCGGCGAGCGGCGCGACCGGAGGCTCGCCGCGCTGCGGCTGGTGGGTTCGGACAGCCGGATGACCCGGAGGATCGCCGCGGGCGAGGCGCTCGCCGGCGCGGTGCTCGGGCTGCTCTTCGGCACCGTGTTCTTCCTGGCCGGACGCGAATTCGCTGCGTCTGTGGAGCTGTTCCGCATCAGCGTCTTCCCGAGCGACCTCAACCCCTCCCCGCTGCTGGTGCTGCTGGTCGCGGTCGCGGTCCCGGCCGCCGCGGTGGTCGTCACCCTGCTCGCACTGCGCGGCGTGGTGATCGAGCCGCTGGGCGTGGTCCGCACGGCGCGGCCGGCCCGCCGCCGGCTGTGGTGGCGGCTGCTGCTGCCGCTCGCCGGCATCGGCATGCTCGTGCCGATGCTCGGCCAGGGGCGCCACAACGGCGACTTCAACCAGTACCTGGTCGTCGGCGGTGTGCTGTGCCTCCTCGTCGGGGTCACCGCGCTGCTGCCGTGGCTCGTGGAGGCGGTCGTCGCCCGGCTCGGCGCGGGTGGTCTGGCGTGGCAGCTCGCCGTGCGCCGGCTCCAGCTGAGCAGCGGCACGGCGGCCCGCATGGTCAACGGCATCGCCGTGGCCGTGGCCGGCGCGATCGCCCTGCAGATGCTGTTCACCGGCGTCGACAGCCAGTACACCCGTGACACCGGGCAGGACGTGTCACGCGCCCAGATGCAGGTCGAACTGCCCGACGGCGTCCCGGTGGCTCCGGCCGCGGCAGCGTTCGAGAAGACCGAGAGCGTGCGCGACGTCCAGGCGCTCTCCTACGGATACGCCTACGAGAAGCTCACCGACGACCCCGAGGAAGCGGTGCGGGGAGCGCAGCTGACCGTCGGCGACTGCGAGGCGCTGCGCATGCTGGCGAAGCTGCCCGGCTGCCGGGACGGTGACGTCTTCGCGCTCACCGGCGCCGACTACGACCAGGACACGCCCATCCTCAACAAGCCCGGCCGCACCCTGCACATGCAGGCGAACGGCGACCCCGCCGCCCCGCAGCAGGACGTCGTCTGGACGGTGCCCGAGGGCGTGAAGAGCGCGGCGACCATCGAGGACCCGACCGGGATGCTGAGCAGCGGCTTCCTGCTGACGCCGGGCGCCGTGACGGCCGGTGTCGAGAAGCGGGTGTCCGGAAGGCTGTGGCTCGCCATCGACGAGTCGGTGGCCGACGCGCAGGAGCTGGTGCGCAACACGGCCGCCTCGGTCGACCCGCTGGCCCACGCCTCGACCTGGGCCGCCACCGAGCGCACCAACCGGTTCGACTCCATCCGCACCGGGCTGTTCGTCGGAGCCACCGCCGTGCTGGTGCTCATCGGGGTGAGCCTGCTGGTCTCCCAGCTCGAGCAGTTGCGGGAGCGCCGCAAGCTGCTGTCGGCCCTGGTCGCCTTCGGCACCCGGCGCCGCACGCTGAGCCTGTCGGTGCTGTGGCAGACGGCGGTGCCGATCGGGCTGGGCCTCGCGCTCTCGGCGGTGGTGGGCACCCTCCTCGGCGCGGTCCTGCTGCGGATGACGGCGACACCGGTCCAGGTGGACTGGGGCAGCGTGCTCGGCATGACGGGCGTCGGCGCGGGCGTGGTCGCCCTGGTGACCGCGCTGAGCCTCCCGCCGCTGCTGCGCATGATGCGCCCGGACGGTCTCCGCACGGAGTGAGCCCGGGGGGGGGCGTCAGTCCTCCGCCCCGTCGTCCACCGTGCGGACCGGCAGGTCGCGCATCGCTCCGCGGAGCGCCGCCGCCAGCTGTTCGTACTCCGTCGCCCTCGCCGTGCCCGTGCGCATGGCGAGGGCGATGCGGCGTTTCGGGGCGGGGTCCGCGAAGCGCGCGGTGAGGAGGCGGTCGGCGCGGCTGGTCTCCACCTCGACGGCGGTGCGCGGCAGCAGGGTGACGCCGAGGCCGCCCGCGACGAGCTGGACCAGCGTGGAGAGTCCGGCCGCCGTGGTGGTGGCCGCGACCCCCGCGCTGCCTGCCTCACGGCAGATGTCGAGGGCCTGGTCGCGCAGGCAGTGCCCTTCGTCGAGCAGCAGCAGGTTCAGCTCGCGCAGCACCGTGCGGGGTATGCCGTCGCGCCCGCCGAGCCGGTGTCCGGGCGGGGTGACCAGCACGAAGTCCTCGTCGAACAGCGGCAGCTCGGCGACCCCGGCGACGCCGAGCGGCACGGCGAGCAGCAACAGGTCGAGCCGTCCCGCGGCCAGCCCGTCGAGCAGACTCGCCGTGTGCTCCTCGTGCACCTGGAGGTCCAGGCGGGGATAGCGGTCGTGGACCAGCCGCAGCACCGTCGGCAGCAGATACGGCGCCACGGTCGGGATGACGCCGAGCCGCAGCACCCCGGTGAAGGGCGCCCGCAGGGCGTCCGCCTCCTCCATGAGTGCGCCGACCTCCGTGAGCACGGACTTCGCCCGTGCGGCGAGCTGTTCCCCGGCCGGGGTGAGCAGCACTCTGCGTGTCGTACGCTCCACGAGCGTCACACCGAGTGTCTCCTCCAGCGCGGACAGCGCCCCGGACAGCGCGGGCTGACTCATCCCCAGGGCTCCGGCGGCGTCGCGGAAGTGCAGATGCTCGGCCACCGCCGCGAACGCCCGCAGCTGGGCCAGGCTCGGCTGCCTGCGCCGGTCACCGACAGTCACTGATAGGTCCCTCCGATCAACCCGACCGAGTGTAGCTATTTCACTGATCAATGCACTCTGTGCCAACATCAATCAGGTCCAACCCATGGGAAACACTCGCAATTGGGGTGTTTCTTCGCTGCAAGGAGAGCGCGTGCTCACTGTCGGTGACAAGTTCCCCGAGTTCGAACTGACCGCCTGCGTCTCGCTGGAGAAGGGCAAGGAGTTCGAGACGATCGACCACAAGACCTACGAGGGCAAGTGGAAGGTCGTCTTCGCCTGGCCCAAGGACTTCACCTTCGTGTGCCCGACCGAGATCGCCGCGTTCGGCAAGCTGAACGACGAGTTCGCCGACCGCGACGCCCAGGTCCTCGGCTTCTCCGGTGACTCGGAGTTCGTCCACCACGCCTGGCGCAAGGACCACGACGACCTGCGCGACCTGCCGTTCCCGATGATGGCCGACCCGAAGCACGAGCTGATGCGCGACCTCGGCATCGAGGGCGAGGACGGCTACGCCAAGCGCGCCGTGTTCATCGTGGACCAGAACAACGAGATCCAGTTCTCCATGGTGACCGCCGGCTCCGTCGGCCGTAACCCGAAGGAGGTCCTGCGGGTCCTGGACGCCCTGCAGACCGACGAGCTCTGCCCGTGCAACTGGTCCAAGGGCGACGAGACCCTGGACCCGGTCGCGCTGCTGTCGGGGGAGTGAGCTGACATGTCCCTCGACTCCCTGAAGTCCCGCATACCGGACTACGCCAAGGACCTGAAGCTCAACCTGGGCTCGGTCATCGGCAACTCCGACCTGCCCGCCCAGCAGCTCTGGGGCTCGGTGCTGGCGACCGCGATCGCCTCGCGCTCCCCGATCGTGCTGCGCGAGCTGGAGCCGGAGGCCAAGGCGAACCTGTCGCCCGAGGCGTACACGGCCGCCAAGGCCGCCGCCGCGGTGATGGCGATGAACAACGTCTTCTACCGCACCCGCCACCTGCTGTCGGACCACGAGTACGGCAACCTGCGGGCCGGTCTGCGGATGAACGTCATCGGCAACCCCGGTGTCGACAAGGTCGACTTCGAGTACTGGTCCTTCGCCGTCTCCGCCATCAACGGCTGCGGCATGTGCCTCGACTCGCACGAGCAGGTGCTGCGCAAGGCCGGCGTGGACCGCGAGGTGATCCAGGAGGCGTTCAAGATCGCCGCGGTGGTCCAGGCCGTCGCCGCGACCCTCGACGCCGAGGCGGCCCTCGCGGAGTAACTCCGCGCCCGCCCCGTCGTGCACGGGCCCGTCCACCCCGCGGGGGTGGACGGGCCCGTCGCCGTTTGTCCCCCGGGGGGGGGCACCGGTCCGCGTGCCCGCGAAGGAGCCGGGAGCGGCTGCCGCTCGCGTTCCGGGGTCCTCCGTCAGCGCTCGCCCGACGGCCCGTCGGACTCCCCGGGCCGTTCGGACTCCGCGGCGGGGGGCTGGGGTTCGGGGTGCGCCGGGGCGGGGGCGTCCGGGGCGGACATGGCCGTCGCGCCCCGCGGCCGGGGCGACTGGGCGAGGGCGGCCTCGTGGGAGAACGCCCGCAGATAGCCGACGACGGTGTTGGAGACGGCGACCAGCGGCACGGCGACCACCGCGCCGCCGATGCCCGCCACCAGACCGCCGGAGGCCACCGCCAGCACCACCGCGAGCGGGTGGACCCGCACCGCGCGCCCGAGGATGAACGGCTGGAGGATGTGGCCCTCGATCTGCTGGACCGCCAGCACCACCACGAGCACCATCACACCGGTGAACACGCCCTGGGTGACGAGTCCGACGACGACAGCCAGCGCGCCGGACACCACCGCGCCGACGAGCGGGATGAACGAGAACAGGAAGATGAAGACGGCGAGCGGCACCGCGAGCGGCACGTCGAGGAAGTAGATGCCGAGGCCGATGAAGATGGCGTCGATCAGCGCCACCACCACCGTGCCCCGCACGTACGCGGTGAGCGTGCGCCAGGCGACCGGGCCGGCGCCGGCGACGCCCGGACGGGCCGCGGCCGGGACCAGCTTGAGCGACCACTGCCAGATCCGCTTGCCGTCGTAGAGCAGGAACAGCGTCGAGAAGACCGCCAGCAGGATGCCGGTGAGCGCCTCGACGACGACCGTGACGCCCTCCAGGCCGGCCGAGGTGATCTGCTCGGTGTTGGCGCCGACCGCCTCACGCAGGTTCTTGGCGATCTCGTTGATCTGCTTGTCGGTGACGTGGAAGGGGCTGTTGAGCAGCCAGTTGCGCAGTTCGTCGATGCCGTCCTGGATCTGGTCGGCGAGGGTGTCGACGTTCTCCATGACCTGCCAGGTCACGAACCAGCCGATGAGGCCCATCACGACGAAGCCGAACAGCGCGGTCAGCGCGGTGGCCGGTCCGCGCGGCACCCCGAGCCGCCGCAGCCGGGCGACGGTGGGCTGGAGCAGCGCGGTGATGAGCAGCGAGGCGACGAACGCCAGCACCACCAGCTGGACGGCGCTGATGATGCGCATCAGCACCCAGACGGTGCCCGCGAGGATCAGCAGGCGCCAGCCGGCCTCGGCGGCGACCCTGACGCCCCAGGGCACGGCCTGCGCCGGGTCGGGGCGCGCCGGGAGCACCACCTGGGTGTACTCGGAGGGCGGAAGCGTCCGGTCGGGGTCGGCGCTGTCGCGCGCGGGGTCGTCGTCCGGCCCCTGGTCGCGCGTGACTTCGGCGCGGCGCTCCTCCAGCCGTTTGCCGACCTTCGTCAGTCCGGCTCCGACCCGGTCGAGCCACCCTGGCAGTCGCGACATGATCCGTCCTCTTCCCCCGTTTCCGCCCACCAGTCCCCCTGGCACCGTCGGTCAGACGGTACAGGGCGACAGCCCCGCACCGTAGGACGGTGCGGGGCTGTCGAGGGGTCGAGCACGCCGCGGGGCGGCGGGACGGTCCGGAGGACCTAGTACCAGTGGTTGGCCTGCCAGAACTCCCAGGCGCCGCACGGGCTGCCGTAGCGGCTGTCCATGTAGTTGAGGCCCCACTTGATCTGGGTGGCCGGGTTGGTCTGCCAGTCGGCGCCGGCGGAGGCCATCTTGGAGCCCGGCAGGGCCTGCACGAGGCCGTAGGCGCCGGAGGAGGGGTTCTGGGCCTGGTAGTTCCAGGTGGACTCGTGGTCCACGATGTTGCTGAAGCACTGGAACTGGTCGGCGGGCACCATCTGGCGCGCGATGGCCTGGACCTCGGCGACCGAGTAGGAGGCCTGGGCGGCGAAGGAGGACGCGTCACGCGTGGCGGAGCGGCTGGCGGCCTTCTCGGCCTCCTCGCGCTCCTTGGCCTCCTGTGCGGCCTTCTCGGCTTCCTTCTTCTTCGCGATCGCGGTGTCGGCGGCGGCCTTGCGGGCTGCCTCCTCCGCGTCCTTCTTGGCGGTCGCGTCGGCGGCGATGGCCATCGTCTGGGCCTGCTGCGTCAGCGACGCGGTCTGCACCTGCGCCTGCTGCCCTGCGGGGATGTCCGCGAGCAGCGTGGTGCCGGCTGCCGTCGCTTCGGCGTCGTTGTTCTGCGCTGCGGTGCTGCCCGAGGCAACGCCGACGACGCTTCCGACAGCGGTGACCGCCGTGGCAGAGGCCACTGCGAATCCCCGGACCGAGATCCGGCTCACACGGTTTCCTTCCAGCATCGCCCGCTTCGGTGACCCTCGCGGACGCAATCGTGCCCCTGACACTGGCCTCCCCAACTACGGGTCACGGGAGGCACGGGCCCGGTGGGCAACTCCTTCGACGGGAGCGCCGCGTGGTGCTCGGGCGGCATACGACGACGCTATGGAGTTGAAGCAGTGTTCCTGGTGGTTCTGCAACGCTGGGGTTGCAGCTGTGTCGTATGCGGGGCCTGACAGGAGTGAGACTCTGCCGTAACCAGGCGGCGCAAGGCAATTCTCTGTTGCGTGTGAAAGCTCACATGTCGTTTGCCCCTCGGGATTACCGGAAAGCCGCACACGCGCCGACGCCGCCCGGCTAGGCTCTTCGCCTTTCCCGGACGGCGCCAACTCGCGCGTAAACACCCCGCGTTGGGGCGCGAGGGTCAGATGTGACCGTCTTCGAGCATTTCGGTCACAAGGGCCGCGATCTGGGACCTCTCGGACCGGTTCAGGGTCACGTGGGCGAACAACGGATGCCCCTTCAGCTTCTCGACGACGGCGACCACACCGTCGTACCGGCCGACCCTCAGATTGTCCCGCTGCGCCACGTCGTGCGTCAGAACGACCCGGGAATTGGCCCCGATCCGGGACAGAACGGTCAGCAGGACGTTCCGCTCCAGCGACTGGGCCTCGTCCACGATGACGAACGCGTCGTGGAGCGAGCGCCCCCGGATGTGGGTGAGCGGCAGGACCTCCAGCATGCCGCGCGCGGTGACCTCCTCGATGACCTCCCGGCTGGTGACCGCCGACAGCGTGTCGAACACGGCCTGGGCCCAGGGGCTCATCTTCTCGGCCTCGGAACCGGGCAGATAGCCCAGCTCCTGCCCGCCCACCGCGTACAGGGGACGGAAGACCATCACCTTCTGGTGCTGCCGCCGCTCCAGCACCGCCTCCAGGCCCGCGCACAGCGCGAGCGCGGACTTGCCGGTGCCGGCCCGGCCGCCCATGGACACGATCCCGACGTCCGGGTCGAGCAGCAGGTCGAGCGCGATCCGCTGCTCGGCGCTGCGGCCCTTGATGCCGAACGCCTCCCTGTCACCGCGCACCAGGCGGACGTTGCCCTCCGGGGTGACCCGGCCGAGCGCCTTGCCGCGCTCGGACTGGATGGTCAGGCCGGTGTGCACGGGCAGCTCGGCCGCCTCGGGCACGTACACATGGCCTTCCTCGAAGAGGATGTCCACCTGCTCGCCGGGCAGGGTCAGTTCGGACATTCCGGTCCAGCCGGAGGAGTCCGTGATGGCGAGCTCCGCGCGGTACTCCTCGGCGAGGAGACCCACGGAGGACGCCTTGATCCTGAGCGGGAGGTCCTTGGAGACGACGGTGACGTCGAATCCCTCCGCCTGCAGGTTGCGGGCGACCGCGAGGATGCGGGAGTCGTTGTCCCCCAGGCGGTAGCCGCTGGGCAGCACGCTGGGGTCCGAGTGGTTGAGCTCGACCCTCAGGGTCCCGCCGAGCTCCCCGGTGGGGATGGGGGCGTCGAGACGGCCGTACCGCACCCGGTAGTCGTCCAGCAGGCGCAGGGCCTGCCGGGCGAAGTAGCCGAGCTCGGGATGGTTCCGCTTGGCCTCCAGCTCTGTCACCACGACGACGGGGAGCACGACCTCGTGCTCGTCGAAGCGGCTCGGGGCATGGGGGTCGGCCAGCAGGACGCTGGTGTCGAGAACGTAGGTGCGCCGGTCTGGCTTGTGGCGCTTTGCGCTGGTCACCACGGAAGGACGAACCCCCTCGGATGAGGTCGGGGAGCGACGAGGCGGAGCTGGACCGGTCGACGGCCCTGATGCACGACGGGCCGAGAACCGGCCCTCCGCCGCTTCTTCCGTGCCGTGACCGCACGGTCGGGCTGGTGCAAAGGGCCTCCCGGGCGGACGGCTCCCGCGCCGTCCGCTGAGATCCGACACCCGTGGTTCGGGCGTCGACCTGACTGAGTTATGCCCTCGAACGAGCGCGGCCATGCCACGGCCTGTGACGGCACTCCGGTGAACGGCGCGTGACCCCTGGTGACACAAGGGGGGCGCGGGTGGAGCGGGGTGATGCGCGAGGTGCTCCGCGGTGACGCGGTGACGCCATCGTGCGGGGACGCGGTGACGCGGTCGTGCGGGGACGCGGTCGTGCGGGGAGGAGCGGGAGGCGTGGCCCCGGGGGGACGGGTGCGGGCGCTCAGCCGCCGAAGCGACGGTGGCGGGCCGCGTAGTCGCGCAGCGCGCGCAGGAAGTCCACCTTGCGGAAGGCCGGCCAGAAGACCTCGCAGAAGTAGTACTCCGAGTGGGCCGTCTGCCAGAGCATGAATCCGGACAGCCGCTGTTCGCCGCTCGTTCGGATGACGAGGTCCGGGTCGGGCTGCGCCTTGGTGTAGAGGTGACGTCCGATCATGTCGACGTCCACGGACTCGGCGAGGTCGTCCATCGGGACGCCCTTGTCGTGGGCCTCGAGAAGCATGGAGCGCACGGCGTCGGCGATCTCCTGGCGCCCGCCGTACCCGATGGCGACGTTGACGACTATTCCGTCGACGTGTGCCGTGGCCGCTTCCGCTTCCTTCAGGACCGTCTGCATCCCGGACGGCAGGAGGTCGAGGGTGCCCACGTGGTGGACCCGCCAGCGCCCGTCGGCGGCGAGGGTGCGCACCACGTCCTCGATGATGCCGAGGAGGGGGACCAGCTCCTCCTTGGGCCGGTCGAAGTTGTCCGTCGACAGCAGCCACAGGGTGACCACCTCGACGTCCGTCTCGGAGCACCAGCCGAGGAACTCCTCGATCTTCTCGGCGCCGGCCCGGTGGCCGTGCACCGTGCTGGAACCCGCGGCCTTCGCCCAGCGGCGGTTGCCGTCCATGATGACGCCGATGTGCTTCGGCACCTGAGCGGTGTCCAGGTGGCCTTCCACCCGGCGCGCGTACAGCCTGACCAGCAGGCTCCGCAGCTTGTCGCGCAGGTTCACGTGATCGTCAGCCCCTCCGTACGGATCGGACAGGCGCGGCACCCCGCCGCGTCGCGCGGCAAGCGGCCCGGTCTCGGCCGCGGGCGGCCCCTGCCCGTATGGCGGTCCCCAGGGGCGAAGCGTACCCCCGCCGGGGCAGGGGTCCCCAACGTCCGGTCTGACGCGCTTTTGTCAGCTGTGCTGCGGCGGCACGCCGTTTGGGCGGTCACAGCAGCACGCCGATCCGGACGTACGTCGCGGGCATCACGGCCTGCACCGCGGCACGGGCGGGGCCGACGAGGGCGAGGGGGTATTGGGTGGGGCGGTGCCCGGCGGAAGGCGGCGGGGCGGTGCCCGGCGGAAGGCGGCGGGACGGTGCCCGGCGGAAGGCGGCGGGACGGTGCCCGGCGGAAGGCGGCGGGGCGGAGGGCGGCGGGACGGCGCCCGACCCGATGCCCGACGGAGGGCCGGAGGGCGGCCGGACAGCGCGCCGGAGAGCGGTCGGACAGCGGGCATGAAAAAACGGGCCGGTCCGTGGGGGGGGAGACGGACCGGCCCGAGGGGGGGTTTCCACCATAACCCTTCGTAAGTGATGCTGCGTGCATCGGCGCGACACAACTACTCTCCGAAACCGCCCGACGACGCCCGGATGCCCTCGGAGGGAACGATTCAGGGGGTCTTTGTGGCCGAAAACCGGCGAAATCGTGCGAGAAAAGAGCGCTGAGGGGACTCTGTGCACGGTGTGACACCAACCCTGCACCATTCCGGCCACTCTTCCGGCCGTCCCCCCGACGGGTGACACCCACGAGGGCCGCGGCTTGACCCGAGGCGAGGCGTGGCGGCGTGGGGGAAAGAGAGCTCGGTGTGGTGGGGAGAGGGGCGATGCGAGCCCGGGAGTGCGGTCACCGCGCAGCCCCCTCCACCGCGCGGTGACCCTTCCGCGCAGCTTTGCTTGCGCGAATCAATTGGTCCGAACCTAAGCGATGCGCCGCGGCGGAGGCCAGCCCTCACCCATAACGATGCGGACACTACGCGCGTGGATCGCGGGGCCGGCTCCCTGACCTGCGGGCTTCGACGAGGTGCCGTGAGCTGTGGGCGACGAAGGGTCCCTCGGCCTCGATCCGCTCGTGCAGCTCGCGCAGTCGCGGCCGGTACGCCTCGACCGTGAAGCCCGGGACCATCCAGATCACCTTGCGCAGGAAGTGCACGACCGCGGCGATGTCGTGGAACTCCATGCGCAGCCGCTCGGCCCGCAGGTCCACGACCTCCAGCCCGGCCGCCTCGGCGTCCCGCCGCTCCCGCCCGGGGTCGCGCGCGGTGCGGCTCTCCTCGGGCAGCGGTCCGAGGAAGTACTCGACGAGTTCGAAGGCGCTGGCGGGCCCTACGTGCTGGGCCAGATAGGTGCCGCCGGGCCGGAGCACACGGGCGATCTCGTGCCAGAGCGGCCGGACGGGATGCCGGCTGGTGACGAGGGAGAAGGATGCGTCGCCGAAGGGCAGCGGCGCGTCCTCGGCCGCCGCGACGACTGTGGCGCCGTAGGGCCGGAGCGTGTCAGCGGCCTTGCGGACGTTGGGCGGCCAGCCCTCGGTGGCGGCGACCAGCGGGGGCCGCCTGGACGCCCGGCCGAGGGCGAACGCGATGACCTCTCCCCCGCCGGTCTGGACGTCGAGCACGGGCCCGTCCACCGTGCCCAGCCGGCCGGCGACCGTGGTGGCGTACCCCCAGGACGTCCGGGCCTCGGTGGCGCGCCCCTCGAACCAGGAAAAATCCCACCCCTCGGTGGGGACGGAGGCGCCTTCGGCGAGGAGCTCGTCGAAGGTGGGGGCCGTGGTTCGCGGTCGGGGCTGTCTCATGCGGCGAGGATGCCCGAGGGCGGGGCGGATCGTCGCGTGCTTTTTCCGTGCCCGGGACGGGGCGGACTACGTGAGGAGTGGCCGCACGTCCTCCGCGGCGAAGCGGACGAAGCCCTCGGGGTCGGGGTCGTCGCCGGTGGGCTGGAGGACGACCGTGTCGGCACCCGCCCCGGCCAGCCGCCGTACGGCGTCGGCGACGGCGCGGGCGTCCCCGGCGACCCCGAGGTCGGCGTCCGCGGCGTGCCCCTCGGCGACCAGCTCGGCCTCCAGCCGCTCGCGCGCCCCGTCGCCGGTCGCGGTCAGCAGATAGACGACGACCCGGTGGCCGTCCGGGTCACGCCCCGCCGCGGCGCGGCCCTCCCGGATCAGCGCGCATGCCTGCCGGACTCCGTCGGCGGAGGTGTCGGCGGTGAGGATGGTGCCGTCGGCGGCCTCCCCGGTGAGCCGTACGGTCCGGGGGCCCATGCCGCCGGCGAGGACGTCGACGGGGCCGGACGGAGGCCAGTCGAGCCTGACGCCGTCGAGGGCGACGTAGCGGCCCTTGGTCGTGACCGTCTCGCCGGCCAGCAGGGCGCGCAGGGCGAGGAGATGCTCGCGGAGCAGGGTGAGGGGCGACCCGGCGCGCGCGCCGACCTGCCCCATCCAGTCCTGCACGCCGTGCCCGACGCCGAGGATCGGGCGGCCTGGGAACATCCGGTGGAGGGAGGCGGCCTCCATGGCGGTCACGGCGACGTTCCGCAGGGGGACGGGCAGCAGTCCGATGCCGACGCGGACTCGTTCGCTCCACGCGAGGGCGGCGGCGCCGGTGGAGATGCCCCCCTCCCGGAAGCAGTCCTCCCACAGCCACAGCTCGTCGAGCCCGGCCGCGTCGGCGGCACGCACGACGGAACGCAGCCGCTCGGGAGCGAGCTGGGGGCGGAACACGGCGCCGAGTGTCGTCGTCATGCGGGTGTACCTACCCACAGGGGCCCGCCCCGGGAAACCTCGGCCGGGGCGGGCGGGGGTGGTGGTGCGCGTCGGGTCAGCGGTTGACGGACTGGATCTCCTGGACGACGACCTCCTGGGTCGCTCCGAACTCACCGTCGGGCAGGTCGCCGCCCGCGCCGCCGGAGCCGTTCCAGTGGACCTCCCAGGTGACGGTCGCCTGCAGCGGGAAGGTGCTGTCGCCCGAGGAGCGGAGGTACTTCACCCCGCACGGGGGCGTCCGGTTCGCCTTGCCCTTGGCGTAGGGCTCGCCGATCCGACCGTTGTTGATCTCGCAGACACCGGAGGCGGGGTACGTCTCGGCGTCCTTGGTGCCGGGCTCGATCTTCAGAGCGACCGGCTCGGCGGTGGCCGTCGCGTAGATGCCGATCTCCGGCACGGAGGCGGTCACCGACACCGGCTGGAACTCGGCGCCGTCCAGCCACGACCACGTCGGCAGGTTCACCTTGGTCGCCTGCGCAGGCGCGAGGGTCACCTCGGTGCCGGGTACGCGGATCTCGGAGTAAGCGAGTTCGGCGAGGATTTCCGGTGTGACCGCGTTCTCGACGTCCGCTGGCGGCGGGTCGCCACGATCCACCCAGAAATAGTCCTTGGTGCAGGAGTCCCAACCGGGCGGGAAGCTCTTGTCGACGTACGAGTCCCACCAGTAGCCCTCGCCGGACTTGTGCTTGTTGAAGTCCTTCTCGGGGTCGTCGGGGTTCGTGTACTTCTTCCGCTGCTCGTTGTCCCACTCGTGCCCCGTCGACCCGGCCTCCCAGATCGGCTCCAGGTACGCCTGCAGCTCCTCCGGCGAGTACTTGGGCGCGTACCAGCAGGGCGGAGGCGACCACGAGGTACTCGACGTGAGCGCGCCGACCTTGCCGCCTTTGCCGTTCTTGGAGTGGTCGAAACGGACGCCTCCGGCGGAGACGGAGAGGGTGCCGTCGTCTGCCAGGCCGGCGTCTTTGTCTTCACCCTGGGTCCCGTTGCCCAGGTCGTCGTCGGCGTGGGCCACGCCGGGCAGGGCCAGAAGGAACACGACCGCGCCGACGGCGGCGAACGTCCGGAAAGTGCGGGTCACGGCTGGCACTTGGCGCTCCCACTCTGCGAGACGATCTTCTGAATGACCCACACGCCCTTGTCGTTCTTCTTCAGCGACGTGTGGTAAACCACGTAACTCTTGGCGGTGACCTCGGTCTTCTTGATCTTGTTGGTCTCGAGGTACTTCACGAAGGCCTTGCCCTGGTCCTCGCAATAGCTGAGCGAAGCCGTTCCGTCCTTGCCGACATTCACTTCGGGTGCGTAGAAGCGGTAAGACCCGGTGATCGCGGCCTTGTGGTCCACGTAGTCCTGCACGAACTTCTCTGTCTCGGCCGCGGCTTCGCCCTCGTAGTAATAGAGGTACGCCTTGTCCAGTGCGTTCTGCTTGACGATCGCCTGGTCCACCGCCTTGATGGACTGCTCGCTGTCGGCCAGGACCGCGTCCTTCTCCTTGTCGCCGGTCTTCGGCCAGTCGAAGGTGTAGGAGAGGTCGCTGGGCAGCTCGATCTTCGGGCGGTCGTCCGACGCCGGGGCGGACGTGGACGGCGAGGGCGACTTCTTGCCGCCCGTGTCCGCTCCCGCGATCGTGTCCTTGTCCTTCGCGGGTGAGTCGTCGTCGCTTCCGCACGCGGACAGCGTCAACGCCGCGGTGGCGGTCAGCGCAAGCGCTGCGAGCAGGGTGGGACGGCGGTTCACAGTCGGCTCCCGGTGGGGCGAGGCGTCACATCGGCGCGCCAACGCTATCCAGCGGTCGCAGGGGGACACCAGAGCGAATGGAGCAACTGCAACACACCTAATACCGAATTGGGACGCGGGACCCCAGCCGCACTTTCGTCCTCGCATTGCACACGGTGGCGCGGGTACCGTCGCCGGGGTGAGGGGAGGCGCGGTCGTGCAGTGGCGGGACGGGCGTGGGGAGCTGGTCGTGCGGGGGTTGCCGGACGGAGGCGTCAGCGCCCGGGTGCCGTTGGAGATCGCGACCTCTTATCGGGCGCGGACGCGCGGACTGCTCGGGAGGGAGAGCCTCGAAGGCGCGCTGCTGCTCTCCCCCGCCAACAGCATCCACACCTTCCGCATGCGCATGCCCATCGACGTCGCCTACCTGGACCGGCGGCTCCGCGTCCTCGCCGTGCGCACCATGCCGCCCGGACGGCTGGGACGGCCGCGCGTCCGGGCACGGCACGTCATCGAGGCCGAGGCCGGGGCCATGGAGGGGTGGGGGCTCGGCGTGGGGGCGGTGGTGGAGGTGCGTGCACTTCCCTGAGCCGCTCAGTTCGTGCCGCGAGGGAACGAGATCTCCACCCGCCGGTTCTTCTTCCGGCCCTCCTCCGTCGAGTTGTCGGCGATCGGGTAGTCCTCGCCGTAACCGCGCACCTCGTACGTGAGGTTCGCGTCGCTCAGCTCCTGCTCGAGGATGCCGTGCACCGCGTTGGCCCGCTTGCGGGACAGCACGTCGCCGTGCGCGGACGAACCGAGGTTGTCCGTGAAGCCGAAGACACGGATGCGCGTCGCGTTCTGCGTCTTGATCTCGTTCGCGATGACGGAGATGCGGGCCCTCGCCTGCGCGGAGATCTTGGCGCTGTCCTTGCCGAAGAGGACCTCCGCCTGGAGGGCGAACGTCACGTTCGTGTTGGTGTCCTCGCGGCGCTCGTCCCCGCTCTGGTCCTCGACGACGGACTTGATGTCCAGCACCTTCGGCTCGGCGAGGGTGGCGCCGTCGGGGAGCTTCAGATCGGGGTCGTTGGGGTCCAGTTCCACAGGCGCGGACGCGCTGGCTTCCGTGCCGGGCGGGACGCTCGGTCCGTCGTCGGCCCGGGCCACGGCCGGGCCGGCGGCCAGCAGGGTGGCGACCGTGCCGATGAGTAGGAGGCGCGTGTGTGTCATCCCAGCCTCACCCAGAGATCTGGATGGTGCCGCTGGCGAACATGGGCAACTGGAGGGTCACCTCGGCCGTGTCTGTAGGCGGCGCGGGGAACTGCATGAAGACCGGCACCGACTCACCCGACTTGATTCCGGTGATGCCGGTGGTCGTCAGCGGACGGCCGTCCGTGTCGCGCAGGACGTAGTAGCGCTTCTTGCCCTTGCTGTCGACCAACGTCGCCCCTCCGAGCGAACGGCCGTTACGGATGACCTCGGTCTCGTTGCCGCTCAGTTGCGCGGGCAGGTTCAGCGACTTGTCGCTGTCGTTCTTCAGATTCCCGTTGACCGTGACGAAGCCACCGTCGTCCCGCTCAGCCGAGGTGACCTGGAGGAGCAAGCCATCCGGCCCCCTGAGCTCCGCGAGTGTCTCTGCGGCTTCGTTCTCCTGAGCGCTCGGTGCGGACCCGCGCTCCTGTGATGTGGACGCGGTGCTCTCCGGCTTGCCGTCGTCGTCCCCGCCACCGCCGCAGCCGGCCACGCCCAGGGCCAGTCCGGCCGCAACAACCAGCGCGACGGCCCCGCTGCGGGCCCTCGTCGTGAACCGAACGCTCATACCCTGCATCCTCAGTCACTCGTCGTTAGCTTGTCAGTCGGCCAGGTGAACGTCGAAAAGGTCCTCGGGCTTCGGTAGCAGATCCTTCGGCGCCTCGGGGTCCAGTTCCCAGTCGTCTCCGTCCTTGCAATTGAGCGCCGGAAGCTTCTCCTCTTCGTCGGCTTCCTCACCCTCGGCGGGGAGTTCGAAGCCACAGCGTGGCTCGATCACTGCGCTGGCTGTTGCCCGCGACTTCTTCGTCTCTGTACCGGGCACGATGGAATCGCCGACCGTCTTGTTCGTCTGCACTTCGACCGTGTAGCCGAGGAGACCGTCCCCATCACAGCTCAGGACCGTCGCGTCGTTGGCGGCGGCCAGTTGCTCGGCCCTCCAGCACGAGGGTGTCAGCCCTTCCGCCATACCATCGAAGATGTCCTGCCACTTTTCGGGGTCGAGGAGATTCTCCACCCACGCCCGGGACAGCTGGTCGCGCCTCTCCTGTGCGGCTGCGAGAGCCGCAGCGTCGGCAGCGGTCTGCGCGCCGTTCCGGTTCGCGGCAGCCTGACCGACAGCCAGGTAGGCGAACGCGAGAAAGAGCAGACCTCCCACCACCGTGATGTAGATGGGAAAGGCCTGCCCGGAATCAGCGAAGCGCCGTCGACGGGTCAGATGCCGGTGACCTCGCTGATCTTGTCGGTGATGGCGTTGAAGATCGTCTGCCCGATGTCCGTCCCCGTGATCGCCAGCACAATGGCCACCACCACCGCGATGATCCCCAGGTACTCCACCGCCGTCTGACCCCGGTCGTCGCGGCGGGATGCGCGGGACTGGAGGTACCTGACCGTCGTGTTGATCCAGTTGCCCATGGTGTTCCCCTCCGACTGACGCGGTGGCGGCCTGGGTCCCGGGGCCGCTGTCGACCTCGGCACCGTACGAGGGGTTGGTCAGGCGCCTCAAGGGTCCCGGGGCCCATTTCCGGACCCAAAGGCGGGCCCATCGCGTCGTCGGTGTGCGCCTCACCACCGGCCACCCCCGTCCCGACCCTGACTCCGTTCCTCGCCGCGCCACTTCGCGGCGGCCTCGGCGCGGCTCGTGCTGTGCAGCTTCGCGAAGATGCGGTTGATGTGGTTCTTGACCGTCTTCTCGCTGATGAAGCAGGTGGCGGCGATCTGCTGGTTGCTCATGCCGGACGCGATGAGCTCCATGATCTCCGCCTCCCTCGCGCTCAGCCCGTACGTCGACCTGTCAGACACCGACTGTGCCATATCCGGTTGCAGTTGCGAAAGGTTTTTCGTAGAAGTAGGCCCCGTTGGCGCCCAAGTACCGCCCGATTCACCACCGGAAGCGGAATCCACCGCACCCCCCTCCCGCAATTGCGCCAGCAACCTCCCCGCCGCCGTCGGCGTCAAGTGCGGCCTCCCCCGCCTCGCGTCCCGCACCGCCGTCACCAGCTCGTCCGGCGTGAACTCACCGTGCACCAGATACCCGTTCGCACCCCGGCGCAGTGCCTCGTGGACGATGTCCGACTCCCCGCTGTACGTCAGCATCAGCACCGCCGTCAGCGGCACCAGGTGCGGGAGGGCCGTGAGGCCGTCCACCCCAGGCATGCGGACGTCCAGCAGGACCACGTCGGGACGGTGGGCGAGTGTCGCCTCGTACGCCTCGCGGCCGTCCGCCGCCTCCGCGACGACCTCCAGGCCCTCCCTCCCGGTCAGGAGGGCCGACAACCCCGCGCGCACCACCGGGTTGTCGTCGGCCACGACCACGCGCAGAGGCTCGGGAGGCCGCACCTCCCCGAACGGATTCGCTTCACCGGTCATGGGCGGTCTCCGTCCTCCGTAACGCGAGCGGCCACTCCACACGCACCTCCGTGCCGCGCCCCCGCTCGCCCCGTTCGAAGCTGATGCGCGCCCCGACCGAGGCGGCCCGTTCGGCCATGCCCACCAGGCCGAAGTGGCCCGAGCGGCGCAGCCGGTCGAGGTCGGGGGCGGCGGGGAGGCCGGGCAGGCCCGTGCCGTCGTCGCGGACGCCGACCGTCAGAACGCCGCCCCGCACGCCGGCCCGTACGTCCACCCGGGCCGCCCCCGCGTGACGGTGGGCGTTCTCCATCGCCTCCTCGATGATGGAGAGGAGCTGGCGGGCCACCGCCGGGGGGACCGACGAGGGCCCGTCGCCCTCACCCGTCCTGCTGTACGTCACCGGCGCCCCGCACCTCGCGCGGAAGGCCCGCACCGCACACGCCAGTTCGGCCAGGACGTCCACCTCCCGCCCCGGCTCCCCCTCCCTCCGCAGGTCCGCCAGCAGTTCCCGCGACTCCGCCGCCGCCCTGCGCGCCGACCGTGCCACCAGTTCCGCCTGGCGTTTCACCAGCGTCGGGTCCATGCGGGCGGCCCCCGCCGAGCAGGCCAGGCCGTCCGCCGCCAGGGCGACCCCGTGCAGCGTCTTGGCCACCGAGTCGTGCATCTCCCGCGCCAGACGCGCCCGTTCGGCGTCGACCGCCTCCGTGACCGCGAGGCGGGCCCGGACCGCGGCCAGGGCGCGGGTCGCCTCCCCGAGGTGGAGCATCAGCTTGCGCAGGCTGGAGCCGACCGCCCCCGCGATCACGCACAGGCCGGGCAGGATCAGCGTCTCGGCGGGTTCGGTGTGCGGGTTGTCCAGCGTGGCGTGGACGAGCAGCAGGATCACGCCCTGGAGGGAGGCGAAGACGGCCGCGCCGCGCCAGCCGTAGATGAGGCCGGCGAGCAGGGGTGTGCAGACGCTGACGTAGGCGAGGGTGGTGTCCGGGCCGGCGGAGACCAGCAGCAGGGCGCCGAAGAGGGTGTCCGCCGCGAGGAGCGTGGGGTGGCGCAGGAGGAGAGGGCCGAAGCGCTCCCAGTCGCGGAAGAGGGCGTACGACACCATGAAGGTGACGACGACCGCGATGCCGACCAGGCGTACGCCCCAGCCGGGGCCCGCGTTGAGGAGGGCGGACGGGGCGGCCACGGCGATCATCGCGAGCCGGAAGCCGAAGGCCTGCCGGCACAGGGCCTGGAGGGCGTTCACCTGGAGCTGCGTGTCCGGGACGGTGTCCGTGGCCGGTGCGGCGAGCGGCTCCTGAGCTACGTGAGCGGTATCAGACGCACCCCCCGGGTCCGCCTGAGCTACGTGAGAGGCATCAGACGCACCCCCCGGGCCCGCCTGAGGTACGTGCGCGGCATCAGGCGCACCCCCCGGGCCCTCCGCCCCCGTCACTCCCTGCGGCGTCCGCGCACGCGCCGCCACCGCCGCCACCGCCGCCACCGCCGGGCCCGGCGCCACCGTCGCGCCCGGCGTGACCGGCACGGACGGCCCCGCTCCGGCCCGGTGCCGAACCGCCGGGCCGCGGCGCCGCCGCCACGCCCGTCCTCTCCGTGTCCGAGTCGTCGTCATCGCGCTCCGCCTCCCGTCACTCGCCCGTGAGTGAGCCGAAGTCGGTGCCGGAGCCGAGGATCAGGCCGGCGCCGAGGAGGATCATCGTGGCCGGGACCATGAACGTGGTGATCATCAAGGTGGCCTTGGGGACCGCGCGGGCCGCCTTGCGGCGGGCGTTCTGCGCGTCCGTGCGGCGCATGTCCTTCGCGAGCGCCACCAGTGTGTCGACGATGGGCGCGCCCAGTTCCTCGCCCTGCTGGAGGGCGGTGACGAACATGGCGACCTGTTCCGAGTCGTTGCGGCGGCGCAGCTCGGCGAAGGCCTGCCGGCGGCTCATGCCGAGGTCCATCTGACGCAGGGTGATGCGCAGTTCGTCCGCCCAGGGGCCCTCGTACTGGGAGGAGACGCGTTCCAGGGCCTGCCGGAAGCCGAGTCCCGCGCTGACCACGACGGCGAGGACGTCGAGGAAGTCGGGCAGGGTCCGCTCGATGACGTCCTTGCGGACGCGGATCGCCGACAAGATGCCGACCTCCGTCCAGAACGCGCCGAACGCGAGCAGCAGCAGCGCCACGAACAGCTGGCCGCGCATCAGGAACACCAGGAAGCCGAAGCCGCCGAGGGCGCCGTAGACGGCGCGGCGGGCGGCGTAGCGGTGGATGGTGAGGCCGCCGGGGTTGCCCGCCAGGTCGATCTTGCGGCGGTACCTGGCGACCTGCTTCGGTCCCATGAGGCGCAGCACGGCGGGGGCGTAGCGCATGCCCATGCGGTCGATGAGGGAGTCGACCGCGCCGGTGCGGGTGGAGCCGACCTCCAGGGCGAGCATCAGGTCGCCGGGGAGTTTCGCCTCCGCCCGGTACATGCGGATGCCGGCGAAGATGCCGCACACGGCGAGGGCCATGAGTGCGGCGAGCAGGAGTGCCATGTCGTCGTCCCCTTTCCCGGCTCAGACGTCGATGCGGGACAGGCGGCGGATGAGCAGGAAGCCGACGGCGTAGAGGCCGAAGGCGACGAGGACCGCGATCTGTCCGGCCGTCGATCCGGTCATGCGCTCCAGGGCGCCGTCCTTCACCCCGTTCATCAGGAACAGCGATCCGACGCCGAGCACGGGCACGGCGTACGAGGTCATGCTGACCTGGGAGAGCTGGGTGCGGACCTCGCGCCGGGTCTCCTTGCGTTCCTCCAGCGTCTCGGTGAGGTTGCGCAGGGCGCTCACCACCTGGCCGCCCGCCCGGTTGGCCAGCACCAGCGTGGTGACGAGGACGACGAGTTCGCGGGAGGGGAGCCGGTCGGAGAGTTCGCCGAGGGCGTCGTCCATGGAGGCGCCCACCGCCAGTTGGTCGGCCACCTTGGCGAGTTCCTCGCCGGCCGGGGCCTCCAGCTCCTCCGCGGCGATGCCGATGGCGGTGCGCAGGGCGAGGCCCGCCTGGGTGGCGTTGGCGAGGATGCGGGCCAGCTCGGGGAGCTGGTTGATGAACCGCTCGATGCGCTTCTGCCGCTGCCAGTCGAGGAACTGCACGGCCGCCCACACGCCGAGCAGTCCCGCGATGGGGCCGAAGAAGGGCGCGAGGGCGGCCTGCCCGGCCATCCACAGCGCGGCGACGGCGACGAGCATCGCCACGGAGAACTCACCGGGTGTGACGTCCAGTCCGGTGGCGAGCAGACGCAGCTCCAGCTTGCGTCCGAGGCGGGTGCGGCGCAGCCTGCGGTCCAGCGTGGGGAAGCGGCGCCGGCGGCCGCCGGACGGGAGCTCGCCGGTGGCCGACAGCCGGTCCACCAGGGCCTGCCGCTGCGCCCGTCCGGCCGCGTGGACGTGCACGCCGGCGACCGCGAGGACGCAGGTCAGAAGGGTGACGCCGGTGGTCAGCGTGATCAGGGTCTGCAGCTCCATGGGGGCGGTACCTACCTGGCTTCTCGGGTGGCGAGCTGGTCGGCGGAGTGGGCGATGCCGAACGTCTGCGGCACGGGCTGGCCCGCCATGTAGAGGCGGTCGGCGGTCCGCCGGGGCAGGGGGTGGTGGACGAAGGAGCCGTGGACGCGGCCGTCGTGGGTCATCGGCAGCGCGTCGAAGCGGGCGACCGTGGCCAGCCGGTACGGCTCCCCGCCGTGGCTCTCCAGCAGGGCGATCTCGGTGATGCGGCGGGCGCCGTCGGCGAACCGGCTGAGCTGGACGATCACGTCGACGGCGCTGTTGATCTGGTCGTGCAGGGCGACGAAGGGGATCTCCACGTCGGACATGGAGGCGAGGGTCTGCAGCCGGGTGAGGGCGTCCTCGGCGCTGTTGGCGTGGACGGTGGCGAGTGAGCCGTCGTGGCCGGTGGACATCGCCTGGAGCATGTCCAGGGACTCGCCGCCGCGGACCTCGCCGACGACGATGCGGTCGGGGCGCATCCGGAGGGAGTTGCGGACCAGGTCGCGGATGGTGACGCGGCCCTTGCCCTCGACGTTCGGCGGGCGGGATTCCAGGCGGATGACGTGCGGCTGCTGCAGCTGGAGTTCGGCGGAGTCCTCGATGGTGATGATGCGTTCGCCCTCGGGGATCAGCCCGGACAGGGCGTTGAGGAGGGTCGTCTTGCCGGTGCCGGTGGCGCCGGACACGATGATGTTGAAGCGGGCCTGCACCAGCCCGGCCAGCAGGTACAGCATGGGCTCGTCGAGCGAGCCGAGGCCGATCAGCTCCTGGAGGGTGAAGGAGCGGGGGAAGCGGCGGATGGTGAGGACCGCGCCGGTCAGGGACAGCGGCGGGATGATGACGTTGACGCGCTCCCCTGACGGCAGCCGGGCGTCGACCATGGGGTTGGACTCGTCGACGCGGCGGTTCACGGTGGAGACGATGCGCTCGATGGTCTGCATCAGCTGGTCGTGGGAGGCGAACCGCAGCGGCAGCTGCTCCACCCGGCCGCCCCGCTCGACGAAGACGGCGTCCGGGCCGTTCACCATGATCTCGGTGACGGACGGGTCCTCCAGCAGCGGTTCGAGGATGCCGAGGCCGAGGGCCTCGTCGACGACGCGGCGGATCAGCTGGGAGCGTTCGACCGTCGACAGGACGGGGCCCTCGCGGCTGATGATGTGGCCGAGGACGCGTTCCAGCCGGGCCCGGCGCTCGGCCGGGGACAGCGCGCTCATCTCCGCGAGGTCGATCTCCTCCAGGAGCTTGGCGCGGAAGGACGCGACGAGGTGACCGTCCTCGCCCCGTCCGGTCTTCTCCTCGGGGGAGTTGATGCGTGCCCGCAGGCTCATGAGTGGCTCGCTCCTCGTCGTCCTCGTCCCGGTGCTGGTTCGTCGGGCGCTCCGGTGGTGGGGGGGGTCAGTGGTCGACGGGCATCGTGGCGCTCCTCCCCGCCGATCCGAAGTCCCAGCCGGGCACGATGGACGGGATGTCGACGCGGGCGGTGACGGTGACCTCGTCGCCCCCGCCCGACGTGCCGCAGGAGGTGCCGCCGGCCAGCCAGGAGCTGACGGCGGCGGCGCAGGCGGCCTGGGCGCCCCGGTCCAGGGAGGCGCTGCGGGCGCCCGCGCGGGCGGCGGTGCCGGCCTGCTGGGCGGTGTAGGCGATCAGACCGAGCTGCACCCCGGCCATCGCCACGATCAGCAGGATCGGAAGGAACCCCAGGTACTCGATCGCCACCTGCCCCCGGTCGCGGCCTCCGTCCTCGCGACGGTCCGGCCGGCCGGGTGCGTACGGCGTGTCGGGTCGGTGCGCCATCAGTCCGTCTCCTCCTCGACCGCGCCCGCGTGACCGGTCACGTCGAACGGGAACGACAGGGTGCCGGGGAAGAGGATCGGCACCCTGATCCTCACGTCGGCGGTGACCATGCCGCCGCCCGTCGCGCAGGTCACGGTGGCGCCGCTGCCCCAGGCGCCCGACAGCTTGTCCGTGCCGGCCGCCCGGCAGGCGCCCTGGCGTGCTCCCGGGGACGCGGCCGTCCCGGCGCGGGCCGCCTCGTCGGCGGCGTTCCCGGCGAGGGTGAAGGTGTAGCCGACGAGCACGAGCTGCCACAGCACGACCAGCGTGACGAGGATCGTCGGGGTCATGCCGAGGAACTCGACGGTCACCTGTCCCCGGTCGCGGTGCGGCCCCGTCACCCCCGCCCGCCTGCCGCCGCTCATCCCGTACCGTCCCTGCGCCGCCGGAAGCTGACCGCGCCCCGGTCGCCGCGCAGCCGGCCGCCCTTGTGACCGGTCTGCGCGGCCCGCACCAGGCCGAGTTCGCCGGCCAGCGCCCACATCGCCTGCTTCACGGTGCTCTTCGCCTCCAGTTCGTGCACGCGTCCGGCGTCCACCACCCCCTGGAGTTCCTTGAAGTGGGCGGGGACCGTGGTGGCGGCGACCGCGGTGCCGGTGATCCGCGCGATGAGCGGCGGCTGGATCTCCGTGGACCGGGTGTGCCGGTTGACGACGACCGTGGTCTCCTCCGCCTTGCGGATCTGCAGCCGGTCCCACATCCGCACGGTCCGCTTGGCGCCCCGTACGGCGATGACGTCGGGGGTGGTGACCAGCAGGGCCCGGTCGGCCATCTCCACGGCCGCCGCGCCCGCGCCGCCGAGCTGGGCGCCGCAGTCGACGACGACGACCTCGTAGCGGGAGCGCAGGGCGCCGACGATGTGGCGGGCGGCCCGGTCGGTGACCTCCTCGCCGCGTTCGCCCTCGGCGGGGGCGAGCAGCAGGGCGAGTCCGCTGTCGTGGCGGAAGACGGCGTCGGCGAGGACGCGCGGGGAGATGTCGCTGATCGCGGCGAGGTCGACGACGGACCGGCGGAACTGGACGTCCAGGTAGGAGGCGACGTCGCCGGTCTGGAGGTCCATGTCGACCAGGGCGGTGGTGCGTCCGGAGGTCTGGGCGGCGAGCGCGAGCTGCACGGCGGTGAGGGTCGCGCCGACCCCGCCCTTGGCGCCGCTGACGGTGACGACGGTGCCGCCGGCGCCGGGGACCGGGTCGCCGCCGGCGCCGAGGTGGCGCCGTACGCCGGCCGACCACTGGGCGACCGCGTGGACGCGGCCGGCGAACTCCTCGTAGCTCAGCGGGAGGGCGGCCAGGCCGCGGGCGCCGTGGTCCATGGCGGCCTGGAAGAGGACGGGGCTCGCGTCGGAGGTGACGAGGACGACGCCGACGGCGGGGAAGCGCAGGGCGACCTCACGGATCAGTTCCAGCGCGGGGACGGGGCCGATCCGCTCGTGGACGACGACCACCTCGGGCAGTTCGTCCAGGGACTCGGCGGCCAGCCGGGCAAGGGTGTCGACGAGCTGCGTGGAGTCGGTCACCGGGGCCAGCGGCTCCGCGTCGGGGAGCTGGCCGATCAGGGTGGTGAGGGACCGGACCGCGTCCGCGTCACCGACTGCCGGGAGGATCCTGGTGGACATGCGGGCCTCTCACTTGTCCTGCGCGAGTTCGTACGTCCGGTCCTTCTCGGGGACGCCCGTGTCGCCCCCGGGTCCGACCAGCGCGAGGCGCACCCGCTGGGCGAACGACTCGGCGTAGGTGATGCGCTGGGCGTCGAGGGTGGACAGCGCGAAGGTGATGGGGACGGCGTCGGCGGGCCCGCGGCGGTCGTCCTCGTCGGGCTGGAGGGCGGTGAGCCGGCCGACGTCGAGGACCTGGGCGCCCGTGACGATGATCTTCGACTGGTCGGGGTCGCCCTCGCGCCGCCCTTCGAAGGTGGCGTACACGTTGACCGTGGAGCCGGGGGTGATCTTGCCGGCCACGCCGGTCGCCGCGTCGATCATGATGGCGACCTCCTGCTGGCCCGGCTGGAGGGCGGGCCGGTCCACGATCATGTCGGTCTGCAGCAGCGAGCCCTTGCGCAGGGTGGTGACGGCGATCTTGCCGCGGAGGTCGTCGAGGTCGGTGACGGCGTTCTCCGACAGCCAGCGCTCAGGCATCTCGATCCGCTCGAACTGGTCGGCGCCGAGCGTGGTGTAGGGCGCGATGTCGGCCTTCAGGCGGTAGGCGGCGACCTCGGGGCCGACCTTGGAGCGCACGTCGTTGATGACGGAGAGCACGCCGGCGAACGCGCCGAGGGCGCACAGGACCGACAGGAGGATGAGTATCACGCCGCGGCGCTGACGGGAGTTCATGAACCGTACAACCTCGTTGGGGGGTGGCGGTCGAGCGGGACGGTGCGGGCTCGCGCGGTGGACGGACGGGTCAGGTGCGTCGGGTGAGGGCCGGTCTGGCCTCGGGGGCGGGCGGGGTGGCCGAGCAGAACACGCAGCGGTCGCCGATGACGTCGATGCCGCACCAGTGGCAGGTGCCGCGCCGTACGGACGTGACCAGTTGGTAGAGCACGGACAGGTCGGGCAGGAAGGTGCAGAACTCGACGAGCTTGCCGGTGCCCCACCAGGCGGGCGACTCGGCGGGCGGCGGGACCTCGTGCAGGCCCTGCACGCGCCAGGCGGGCGCCAGGGTGGTGGTGACCCAGTCGGACGGGAGCTGGCCGCGGGCGACGAGCATCCAGGTGCCGAACTCGGGTCCGTCCAGTTTCGCGTCGGGGCCGAGGCGGACGAGTTGCGGCTGGGGGTGGGCGAGGACGGCGAACTGGCTGCCCGGCAGCCAGGACTTGGCGTGCTGCTTGAGGTCGACGGGGACCCGGTCGAGGCGGGCGACGGAGCCCAGCAGCGCCCCGGCGTGCAGGTAGTGGGTGAGCAGCCGGCCGGCCGAGGCGAGCACGCCCGGTCCGATGTCGCAGGAGGCGAGCTGCCGTAACTGGCGGGCCAGTACGGCCACGGCGAGCGGCGGCAGGTCGGGGCGGAACAGGGCTATCCGGTCGCTCTCGAGCAGGGAGCGCAGGGTGTGGAGCCGCCGCAGGACGGGGGCCGGGGTGGCCGGGGAGCACACGACGACGACGTGGCCGTGCGCCTCGACGACGGCCTGGAGTTCGGTCAGCACCTCGTCGAGCGGCCGGCTGTCGACGTCGCGCAGCACGACGGCGGGCAGGGTCCGTTCGTCCTGCGCCGGAAGCGCCATGTCGGCGCCGGTCACGGCAATGGCGGTTGGCACGCGCGGCTCCCCGTTCTCCCCATGCCCGTCGGCCCACCGGGCGTTACTCCGGTGCACCCTCGTGACTTCACTGCGTGACTACCTCAGCACTGTATCCGCGGGTCTGTGACCGGAGAACAGCCTTTGAGCAGCCGAACAGCAACTTCTGGTACTCACAATGCGCCAAATCGGGGCAGGTCGATCATCTCGCCGGTCTCAATACGGCACCGTGCGTGTGGGTTTGGTGCACCCGGCTTGACGCCGGACCCGCCCCTGACCCTCCGGGCCACGCTTCCCACCCGTCCGTCGGCCTACTCACGCACGGGCGCTGCCGTTTCCGGTCTGGACCTATTGACAAGCGGATTGGTCTGGACCACGGTGTGACGCATCAACGGTGGCCACCGTCGCTTCCCTCCCCAACTCCCCCACCGGAGGCCCCAAGTGGACCGCGCACCCCGTACGCCCGGACGCGGCAGACGCCCCTGGGCGGCCGCCCTCGTCTCCGCCCTGGCCCTCGCCCTCCCGCTCGCCGGAGCGGGCCAGGCGACCGCGGCCGACGTCAACAACGCGAAGAACGCCGGGTTCGAGTCGGGCCTGAGCGGCTGGACCTGCACCGCGAACAGCGGCGCCGTCGTCTCCTCCCCCGTGCACGGCGGCGCGGCCGCGCTGAAGGCCACGCCCGCCGGTCAGGACAACGCCCGCTGTTCCCAGACGGTCGCGGTGCGGCCCAACTCCACCTACCGCCTGACCGGGTGGGTGCAGGGCGGCTACTCCTACCTGGGCGTGACCGGCACCGGCACCACGGACGTGTCCACCTGGACGCCGGACTCCTCCGCCTGGAAGCAGCTGTCGACCAGCTTCTCCACCGGCTCGAACACCACGTCGGTGACGGTGTACACCCACGGCTGGTACGGCCAGCAGCCCTACTACGTCGACGACGTGTCCGTCCTCGGGCCCGACGGTGGCGGCGGCGGTGACCCGGAACCGACGGTCCCGGCCACCCCCGGCGGGCTGACCGTCTCCGGCACGACGGCCGGTTCGGTGACGCTGGCGTGGAACGCGGTGTCCGGAGCGACCGGCTACGCCGTCTACCGTGACGGCACCCGGGTGACCGCCGTGACCGGCACCTCGGCGACCGTGACCGGGCTCGCGGCCTCCACGTCGTACAGCTTCCAGGTCGCGGCGACCAACGCGGCGGGCGAGTCCGCGAAGTCGGCGGCGGTGTCCGTGCGCACCCGGGAGGACGGCGGCGGGGGCGGAGACCTGCCCCGGCACGCGGTGACCGGCTACTGGCAGAACTTCAACAACGGCGCGGCCGTGCAGAAGATCTCCGACGTGCCGTCGCAGTACGACATCATCGCGGTCGCCTTCGCCGATGCCACCGGTACCCCGGGCGCCGTCACCTTCAACCTGGACTCGGCGGGCCTGAACGGCTACACCGTCGAGCAGTTCAAGGCGGACGTCCGCGCCAAGCAGGCGGCCGGGAAGAAGGTCATCATCTCGGTGGGCGGCGAGAAGGGCACCGTCGCGGTGAACGACTCGGCCTCCGCGACGAACTTCGCGAACTCGGTGTACGCCGTGATGCAGGAGTACGGCTTCGACGGCGTCGACATCGACCTGGAGAACGGTCTGAACGCGACCTACATGACGCAGGCGCTGCGGTCGCTGTCCGCGAAGGCGGGCCCGTCGATGATCCTGACGATGGCGCCGCAGACCATCGACATGCAGTCGACGTCCAACTCGTACTTCCGGACGGCGCTTAACGTGAAGGACATCCTCACGGTCGTCAACATGCAGTACTACAACAGCGGTTCCATGCTGGGCTGTGACGGCAAGGTCTACAGCCAGGGCTCGGTGGACTTCCTCACCGCGCTGGCCTGCATCCAGCTGGAGAACGGCCTCGACCCGTCCCAGGTGGGCCTCGGCCTGCCGGCCTCCACGCGGGGTGCGGGCAGCGGCTACGTGGCGCCGTCCGTGGTGAACGCCGCCCTGGACTGCCTGACCCGCGGCACCAACTGCGGCTCCTTCAAGCCGTCGAAGACCTACCCGGGCCTGCGCGGCGCCATGACGTGGTCGACCAACTGGGACGCCACGGCGGGCAACGCCTGGTCCAACGCGGTCGGCCCGCACGTCCACGCGCTGCCGTAACCGGCACGTCCCTCCTCCCGACGGCGTCCTGCTCCGGATCAGCTGATCCAGAGCAGGACGCCGTCCCCGTCCCGGGCCGCCGCGCGGAAGTACGGCACCAGGGCCTCGTAGTGGGCGGTCACCTCGTCCAGCGGCTCACCGCGCTCCCAGACGATCGCCGGGTAGATCTCCGCCGCGGCCAGGTCGGCCGGGGTGACGCCCTCGGTGAGCCGGGCGGAGGGCGTGGCGGCGAACGCCTCGGCGGCGGCGCGGACCTGGTCCGGGGTGAGGCAGCGGGGCGGCCCGTAACTCCAGTCGTCCGCCCCGGGTATCTCCTCCTCGCCGAAGACGACGTCCACGGGGAAGCCTGCGCGCCGCAGCAGGAAATCCAAGGCGTACCACATCTTGTCGGTGTCGTGGCGGCGCGCCCGGTCCCACGGCAGCCCCGCGTCCCGCTCCTGCTCGCTCAGCTCCTGGACACGCTCGTACGCCCAGTCCGGGTCGCCGACCGCGCGCTCGAACTCGGCGGCCGTCAGGCGCGCGTACTCCCCGATCATGCCCACGGTGGCTCCCCCACAGGTCGACGGCCGGCGCCGGTGTGCGCCGATGACGCGGTGATCCTGGCAGCGGCCACTGACAACGGACCGGGCGCGCCGAGTCCGCCGCCCCGTGAAACATTTCTCCGGGTCCACCGCATCAACGAGGTGAGAGCGGTTCGGGGAGTACGACGGGGGACGGAATGAGACAACAGCGGAGCGCGGACTACGCGGAGTTCGCCTCCGCGCGGGCGGGACACCTGTACCGGTCCGCGTGCCTGCTCACCGCCGGGGACACGCACCTGGCCGAGGACCTCGTGCAGGAGACCTTCGGCCGGCTGTACGTCCGCTGGGGGCGCGTCTCGCGGGCGGAGAACCCGGCCGCGTACGCGCAGACCGTACTCACCCGGACCTACCTCGCCCACCGACGGCTGCACAGCAGCCGGGAGCGGGCGACCGACACCTTCGCCGACCTGCCGGGCGCCGACGGCGGTGACGCGCCGCTGCGGCTGACGCTGATGGCCGCGCTCGCCCGGCTGCCGGCCAAGGACCGCGCCGTCGTCGTCCTGCGCTACTGGGAGGACCGCTCGGTGGAGCAGACCGCCGACGTGCTGAACGTCAGCTCGGCGGCCGTTCGCACCCGGTGCGTCCGCGCGCTCGGCCGGCTGCGGGAGCTGCTGGGCGAGGACCTCCGCGAGTTCTCCCGGCCCTGACACCGGCCGTTCATCGACCTCATACCTCACACCCGCAGAAAGGTGGGTTCGTCATGCCCCAGAACCAGCACGAGGACCCCTTCGAGGACCGGTTCGCCGCAGCGCTGCGCGACACCGGCCACAGCTTCCGCTCGGACGACCCGGCCGCCCTCGTCGGCAGGGGCGAGGTGCGCGGGCGACGCAAGCAGCTGCTGCGGCGTACGGCCGTGCTGGGCGGGATGACCGGTGTCGCCCTGGTCGGCGTGGGCGCGACGCTGCTCCTGCCGTCCGACGTGCACGACCCCCGGCGGACCTCCGCCGCGGCCGGTCCTGCCGCGACCGCGAGCCCGTCGGCGGCGAGCCCTTCGCCCGCCGCGGCCTTCACGGGCGACGACATCCTGCGCTCGCTCAAGGAACTGCTGCCGCAGGGCACGTACAAGGAGGAACAGGCCCAGGGCGCCGGCTCACTGATGCCCCCGCACGCGCACGTCGTGTTCGACGACGGCAAGGGCGCGGCGGCCCTCGGGCTGAACCTCGACCACGTCGAGCCCGGCAGCGAGCAGGCCCGGCAGCGGGCGACCTGCCCGGACAAGGCACTCGTCAAGTACGACGACTGCACCACCGCCAAGCTGCCCGACGGCTCCCGGCTCGCGCTGTTCCAGGGCTACGAGTACTCGGACCGGCGGGCGGACACCAAGCGCTGGTACGCCGAACTGCTCACGCCCAAGGGGCACCACGTGGTGCTGACCGAGTGGAACGCGCCGGCCGAGAAGGGCGCCCCGGTGTCCCGGCCGCAGCCCCCGCTGTCCGTGCAGCAGCTGAAGGAGGTCGTCACCGCCGCCGTGTGGCCGCGGGTGGTGGACTCCATGCCGTCGCGCCGGGACCGGTCGGCCACCACCGAGGCGCCCTCGCCGGGGATGCGGGGCAAGGCGATCGCCGACACGCTCGCCGGTCTGCTGCCCAAGGAGCTGAACGTGATCGGTGAGGGTGGCGAGGGAACGGAGTACGCCTACCTCGTCGTCGACGACGGCAAGGGCGGGAGCCTCGTCCAGATCAATGTGCAGCCCGGCATGTCGGACGTGGCCGGCACGCTGTTCGAGGACGCCGGGGAACTGGCCGACGGCAGGCTGGTCACCACCCGGCAGTCGCCCGGGGAGAAGGGCGCCGAGGGAGTCGTCATGTGGACGGTGGACACCCTGCGTCCCGACGGACTGCGTGTCGTCGTCAGCGCCTTCAACACGCCCGCGCAGCACCAGGACGCCACACGCGACGCCCCCGCGCTCACCATGGAGCAGCTGCGGGAGATCGCGCTGAGCACGGTGTGGGACGCGGGGGCGTGAGCCGGGTCCGGCGGGGCGTCAGAAGAACTCCGACCACGGCTGGTCCCAGATCTGCTTGACCGCCAGGACCAGGAACAGCAGACCCGCGACCGACAGCATGCCGTTGCTGAGGTACCCGTTGCGCCATTCGCGGGGGGTGCGGGAGGAGTTCAGGAGCCACATCAGGGTGAGGGCGAGGAACGGCATGAAGGCCGCGCCCAGCACGCCGTAGATGATGATCAGACGGAACGGCTCGTCCTGGAAGAGCAGGATCATCGGCGGGAAGGTCAGCCACAGCAGGTACGCCCGGAAGGACCAGGAGCGTTCCCGGCGGCCGGAGGCCAGCTCGTCGGCGCGTGCCTGCCGCTCGCCGCGCCGCCGGGCGAGGAAGTCGGCGAACATCAGGCTCACGCCGTGCCAGACGCCGATCAGCGAGGTGAAGGAGGCGGCGAAGAAGCCGACCAGGAACAGGGTGCCGGTGGTCGTCCCGTAGCGGTCGTCCAGGATGTCGCCGAGCTGGACGAGGCCCTGGTCGCCTCCGGAGATGGCGATGTTCGCCGAGTGCAGCAGCTCCGCGCCGACGAAGAGCATCGCGACGACGAAGATGCCGGTGGTGATGTAGGCGACCCGGTTGTCCAGCCGCATGACCTTCATCCAGCCGCTGTTGGTCCAGCCCTTGGCGTTGACCCAGTAGCCGTAGGCGGCCAGGGTGATGGTGCCGCCGACGCCGCCGATCAGGCCGAGGGTGTTGAGGATGGAGTCCTTCTCGTCGGGCACCACGGGGAGGAGGCCGGCGAAGGCGTCGCCCAGGTTGGGCGTGACGCGGAACGCCAGGTAGACGGTGACCACGAACATGACGCCCACCAGGACGGTCATGACCTTCTCGAACACGGCGTATTTGTTGAACCAGACGAAGACCAGGCCCACCAGGCCGCAGGCGATGCCCCAGTACTCGAGGTCCATCACGCTCGGGAACAGCGCCTGTAGCGGCAGCGCGCTGGACGACATGGCGGCGGCGCCGTAGACGAAGCCCCAGATGACGGCGTAGACGGCGAAGAACCAGGTGGTCCAGGGGCCGAGGCTGGCCCAGCCGTCGAACAGGGTGCGTCCGGTGGACAGATGCCACCGGCCGCACGCCTCCGCGAGGGAGATCTTCACCAGGCAGCCGACGACGGCGGCCCACAGCAGGGTGTAGCCGAAGTTGCTGCCGGCGATGAGAGTGGCCACGAGGTCGCCGGCGCCCACGCCGGTCGCGGCGACGACGATGCCGGGGCCGATGTAGCGCCAACTGGACCGGCGCGGCTGGGGGCCGGGCCCGTCCTTCGCGCCGAGGTCCTGGGTGTTTCCCGTGGTGTCCGCCATGGGGTCAAGAAAGCGGAAGGGTGCCGGTCCCACAAGAGGGCGTGCCGGGATCTTCACCGGTTCCCCCTGGCGGGGCGGCCGGCTCGCCCTCTTGATCTGATCATGTCAGATCCCGACCATGACCGCACCGCACCACGCACGTCGCCATGAACCACCCCACCTCCTCACAAGGAGAATTCATGCGACTCCGTTCCCGTGGCGGACGCCCCGCCGCGCTCGCCGCACTCCTCGCCCTCGCGCTCGCCGCGCCCCTGTCGCTCACCGCCGCCGCCCCGGCCGGCGCCGACGGGGCGCACCGGGCGGCCCCCTCCGCGGACGACATCCGCCAGTACGAGATCCACCGGCACACCACGCCCGTCACCCGTACGGCCATCCAGCAGGCCGGCGTCACCGTGGACGAGGCCGACGAGGAGACCGTGGTCGTCTCCGGCCGCGCCGACCAGATCCGCCGACTCCGCAGCCAGGGCTACGAGATCACCCCGCTGGGCGCGGCCCCCGACCGCTCCACGGCCGCCGACGGACCGCGCCTGTTCGACTTCCCCTCGGCGGACTCCCGCTACCACAACTACGCCGAGATGAACGCGGAGATCGACCAGCGGATCGCGGCCCACCCGTCGATCATGAGCAAGCGCGTGATCGGGAAGTCCTACCAGGGCCGGGACATCGTCGCCGTCAAGGTCAGCGACAACGTCGGCACCGACGAGTCCGAGCCCGAGGTCCTGTTCACCCACCACCAGCACGCCCGCGAGCACCTCACCGTCGAGATGGCCCTGTACCTGCTGCGGGAGCTGGGCGCCGGCTACGGCAGCGACGCCCGGGTCACCAGAATGGTGCAGGAGCGGGAGATCTGGATCGTCCCCGACCTCAACCCGGACGGCGGCGAGTACGACATCGCCACCGGCGCCTACCGCTCCTGGCGCAAGAACCGCCAGCCCAACTCGGGCTCGTCGTACGTCGGCACCGACCTGAACCGCAACTGGGACTACCGCTGGGGCTGCTGCGGCGGCTCATCGGGCAACAAGTCCTCCGAGACGTACCGGGGTTCGGCGCCCGAGTCGGCGCCCGAGGTGAAGGTGGTCGCCGACTTCGTGCGCAGCCGCGTCGTCGGCGGGGTGCAGCAGATCAAGGCCGGCATCGACTTCCACACCTACAGCGAGCTGGTGCTGTGGCCCTTCGGCTACACCTACTCCGACACCACCACCGGGATGACGGCCGACGACCACGCCGCGTTCAAGGCCGTCGGCCAGAAGATGGCCGCGAGCAACGGCTACACGGCCCAGCAGTCCAGCGACCTGTACATCACCGACGGGTCGATCGACGACTACCTCTGGGGCGCCCACAAGATCTTCGGCTACACCTTCGAGATGTACCCGAGGTCGGCGTCCGGCGGCGGGTTCTACCCGCCCGACGAGGTCATCGAGCGGGAGACGTCCCGCAACCGTGACGCCGTCCTCCAGCTCCTGGAGAACGCCGACTGCATGTACCGGGTGATCGGCAAGGAGGGCCAGTACTGCCGTTAGGCGCGGCCGGCCGCCCCGGTCTCGTCCTTCTCGCCGGAGGGGTCGTCCTCCGCCTCGGACTTCTCGTCCTTCGCCTCCGGCGCCTCGGCGCCGTCCTCGAAGTACGCGTCGAGGACCTCGTCCAGGGCGGCGTCCCACTCGGCGAACCGGCGGCGTGAGTCGGCCTCGATCTCGATCGGGTACCAACGCCGGTCGGGGGTGTGGACGGTGACGGTGAACCGCTTGCCGAAGCGGGCCGTCTCCGTCTCCACCGCGCCGATCTCGTCCCAGCGGAACTCGCACTCCTGCTCGTCCAGCTTCAGCCGCACGCCGCGGTGGTCGGCGACGAGGGCGGCTCGGCGGTCGGACGCCTCGAAGGCGGGCCCCGCCGGGGCGGGTTCGGGCTCGTCGTCGTGCTCGGTCTTCTCGGCCTCGGCGGCCGGTGAGTCCTCGGACTCCCCGGTCTCCTCGGCCTCGTCCGGGGCGGCTTCCGTCACGGTGTCGTCGACGGCCCCGTCCTCGCCGTCCGTGCCGGGCGCGTCCTTCGTGTCCTTCGCCTCCTCCTCGCGGCCGGTCGCGGGCGCGGTGAGCCCGGGGATGAAGGCCGGGTCGAACCCGGCGCCCTCCAGGGGCTTGCTGCTGCTCGAACCTATGCGCTGCTCCACACCGCAGGAGTATGGTCGACGATCCTGTGCGCGTCACAGCCAGCCCCGACTTCGTTATCAGACGCCTACACGGGCACCACGCGTCACCGCGCCCGTCGGGGTCACACCACCAGGCTCAGCGCCGCCGCGACCGCGAACCCGGCGACGGACAGCACGCTTTCGAGCACGGTCCACGACTTCAGCGTGTCCCGCTCGCTGATGCCGAAGTACTTGGCGACCATCCAGAATCCGCCGTCGTTGACGTGCGAGGCGAAGATGGAGCCCGCCGAGATGGCCATGATGACGAGCGCGACGAACGCCTGCGAGTGGTCGCCCTCGGAGAGCAGCGGCGCCACGATGCCGGCCGTGGTGACGATGGCGACCGTCGCAGAACCCTGCGCGACCCGCAGCACCACGGAGATCAGGTACGACAGCACGATGACCGGCAGACCGACGTCGTTGAAGGTGTCCGAGAGCGCCTGCGCGACCCCGCTGCCCTTGAGGACGGCTCCGAAGACGCCGCCCGCTCCGACCACCAGCAGGATGTTTCCGACCGGCTTGAGGGACGACGTGGACACGGTCTCCAGGGACTTGCGGGACCAGCCGCGCCGGATGCCCAGCAGGTAGTACGCGAGGAACAGGGCGAGGGTGAGGGCCACGAACGGGTGGCCGAAGAACTCGACGACCGAGCGCAGGGTGGACGGGTCCAGCGCGATGGACGAGAAGGTCGCCGCGAGGATGAGGAGCAGCGGCGTGCCGATGATGCCGAGGACCGTGCCGAGCGGCACCGGCGTCTCACGTGGTTCGACGCCCGACGCGCGCTGTTCGGCGGCGACGGCGTCCTTGGCCTCCTGCGCCGCCTCCACCATGTCCTGCGGGACGGCGACGAAGACGCGCTTGCCGATCCACGCGGAGTAGACCCACGCGGCGACGACGGCGGGGATGCCGCAGACGACGCCCATGAGGATGACCCAGCCGAGGTCGACCTGGAGCAGTCCGGCGGCGGCGACCGGGCCCGGGTGCGGGGGCAGGAAGGCGTGGGTGACGGAGAGACCGGCGAGGAGGGGGAGGCAGTAGAGCAGGATCGACTTGCCGGAGCGCTTGGCCGCCGCGTAGACGATCGGGGCGAGGACGAAGATGCCGACGTCGAAGAAGACCGGGATGCCGAAGATGAGGCCGGTCATGCCCATCGCCAGGGGCGCGCGCTTCTCGCCGAACAGCCCGAGCAGCCGGGACGCCAGTACCTCGGCGCCGCCGCTGACTTCGAGGATCGCGCCGAGCATGGTGCCCAGGCCGATGATGATCGCGACATGGCCGAGGATGCCGCCCATCCCGGACTCGATGGTGGACACCGCGTCGGACTTCTGCACGGTGCCGAAGAGTTCGGTGACCGACAGTCCCGCGAGCAGGCCGACGGCTATGGAGACGCCGAGCAGCGCGACGAACGGCTGGAGGCGGACCTTGATGATCAGGAAGAGCAGCAGGGCGATGCCGATGGCGGCCACGGTGAGCAGGCCCGCGGTGCCGTCGATCAGGAGGAGCAGTCCTCCGGTGTGCGGTGGTGTCTCGGGCGCGGAGGCGGCGAGCGGGAGGGACGGATGGGACATCGGGCGGTCCTCTGGGTAAGGGCATGGGGCTTTCGGGCAGGGGGGATCCCGGCACGGCGTCCCGGGGTTTGGGGCGCCGTGCCGTGACCACGTGCGGTGTGCGGGTGGTGAGGCGGCTCAGCCGAGGACGGCGAGCGCGTCGATCTCGATGAGGAGTCCGGCGGGGAGACCGACGTAGACGGTCGTGCGGGCGGCCGGGGGCTGGGTGAGACCCTGCTCCTCGAAGTAGGTGTTGTAGAGGTCGTTCATCTCCGCGAAGTGGTCCACGTCCGTGAGGTAGACGCGGATCATCATCACGTCGTCCCAGCTCGCGCCGCCCTCCTCGAGGATCGCCTTGACGTTGGCGAGGGTCTGGAGGGTCTGCTCGCGCAGGGTGGGACCGGCGGGTGTCGGCGGCTTGCCCTCCTCGGCGGGCAGGAAGCCGACCTGGCCGGCGACCTGGAGGATGTTGCCCTTGCGGACGCCGTGCGAGAACTTCGCGGGCGGGGTGGTGTGGGTCTTCGGGGTCAGCGCGACTTTCTCGGTCATGCGGGGGATGTCCTTACTTCGGTTCTGCCGGGGTACGGCCGGAGTACTCGCCGCTGATGGCGTCCGCGGTACGGCGCACCAGCGGGAGCAGGGTGAGGAGCTCGTCGGCGGTGACGACGACGTTCGGCGCGGAGACCGACATCGCGGCGACCACCCGGCCGTCGGCGCCGCGGATCGGCGCGGCGACGCAGTTGATGGACTCCTCGTGGCCGCCGAGGTCGGTGGCCCAGCCCTGTTCGCGCACCTTGGCCAGCTCCTGGAGGAACGCGGCCGCGTGGGGCGTCGAACGGGGCGTGTACATGGGGTAGTCGAGCTTCTCCGCGAGGGCGCGGCGCTCGTGTTCGGGCAGGTCGGCGAGGAGCAGCTTGGCCACGGCGGCGACGGTGATGGCGACGGGCTTGCCGATGCGGGAGTACATCCGCACGGGGTAGCGGCTCTCGACCTTGTCGATGTAGAGGACCTCGTTCTCCTCGTACACGGCGAGGTGGACCGTGTGCCCGCACTGCTCGTTGAGGCGTACGAGGTGGGCGTGGGCGATCTCGCGCACGTCGAGGTTCTCCATCGCCTCCTGGGCGAGGGCGAAGAGGCGGGCGCCGAGGCGGTAGCGCTGGTCGGACTGGCGGTAGACCAGGCCGTGCTCGTGCAGGGTGCGGAGCAGGCGCAGGGCCGTGGACTTGTGCACGCCGAGGCGGTCGGCGACCTGTCCGAGGTCGGCCGGGCCCTCCGCGAGCAGCGGAAGGATGCTCAGGGCGCGGTCTACGGTCTGGCTCATGGGGTGCGTGCCTCCTCTGCGGCCTCTGCGTCGGCTGCTGTCCAGCCGGGGCCGAGTCGCAGTCTCCCCCACGCGGGGTCGTCGAGGGCGGCGAGACGGTCGGCGAGGGGCCGGGGCGGGGGCGGGGCGAGGTCGCCGGGGGTGGTGAGGGCGGCGGCGGCGGTGAGGTGGCCGTGGCGCAGGCGTGCCGTCAACGGCAGGCCGCGCAACGTTGCGGAGAGAAAGCCTGCCGCGAAGGCGTCGCCTGCGCCGGTTGTCGCGACTACGTCGACTTTCAGGGCGGGGGCCGTTGCGGCTGGGCGGGGGGTGGTGTCGCAGCCCGGCGATGGCGGGGTGCCGTCCGCGCCCGCCCGTGCCGCCCCAGCGGCACGATCGCCCGCGGAGGGGCGGTAGAAGGCGACCGCCCTTACAGCGCCCTGCTTGACCACCAGCACCTCCGGTTCGGGCAGGGCCTCTCGAATGGCGACCGGGCCGCCCGTGATGTCCCAGGCCTCCTCCGCCTCGTCCTCGCCCACGAAGACGATGTCCGCCCTGCGGGCCAGATCCAGCAGCACCTCCGGGCCGTACACCTCCCCCCACAGTCCCGGGCGGTGGTTCACGTCGAAGGAGATCAACGGGCGGCCCGGGCGGGGGGTGGTCAGCTCACGCATCAGGTCCAGGCAGTCCGGGGACAGCGCCGCCGTGATGCCCGACAGGTGCAGGACCCGTCCGGCGCGCACCGCGGCCAGGTCCACGCCGGTCGGCGACATCGCCGACGCTGCCGAGCCCGCCCGGTAGTAGGCGACCTCGTGGGCGTCGTCCGCGCGGTCGCCGGCCGTGCGGAAGTAGACGCCGGTGGGGCGGTCAGGGTCGCGGCGGACGTGCGACACGTCGACGCCGTACGCGCCGATCGCCTCGACGAGGTGGTCGCCGAAGCCGTCCGCGCCGACGCGGCTGACCCAGCGTGTGGTGTGGCCGGCCGCCGCGAGCGCGCACGCCACGTTGGACTCCGCGCCGCCGATCGACCGGTGGAAGGAGGGGACGTCGGCGAGGCGGCCGGGCCGGGCCGGCAGGAACGTCACCATGGACTCGCCGAGCGCGACGACGTCCACGACGTCGGGGGCGTTGCCGGTTCCGGTGACGGTCACGATGGCGGGGCTCCTCGTCGGGGCGTGGGGTGCGGTGTCCGTTGACCGCGTGTGGCGGAGATGTTAGACAGCGGTGAGCGATATACGCAATGAGTGTTGCACTAAATGCAACGCACCTGATCAGGGAGGCTGTCATGGTCCTCGATGCTCTCGCCCGCCTCGCCGAGGAACGGGTCGGCCACCGCTTCAAGGGCCTCCCGCCGGACGCCGCGGACCTCACGGTCGGCGAGCTGGCCGCACAGCGCCGGAACCTCTTCACCGACGGCTTCACCACCCCCGTGCTCGCGCTGTCCGCCGAGCGTCTGGAGCACAACCTGGCGGCGCTGGAGACGTACGCGGAGCTGCACGGGCTGGCGTTCGCGCCGCACGGCAAGACCTCCATGGCGCCGCAGCTCTTCCACCGCCAGATCGGGCGGGGCGCGTGGGGCATCACGCTCGCCGTCCCCCACCAGGTGCGCGTGGCGCGGGAGTTCGGCGTCGAGCGGGTCTTCCTGGCGAACGAGCTGGTGGACGCGGCGGCCCTGCGCTGGGTCGCCGCCGAGCAGGACGCCGACCCGGCGTTCCGGTTCGTCTGCTACGTCGACTCCGTGCGCGGGGTGGAGCTGATGGACGCGGCGCTGGACGAGGCGTCCCGGCCCGTGGACGTCGTGGTCGAACTGGCCGCCGGCGAGGGCGCGCGCACGGGAGTGCGGACGGAGGCGGAGTGCGCGGCCGTCGCCGACGCCGTGGCCGGGTCGCGGGCGCTGCGGCTGGTCGGGGTCGCCGGATACGAGGGCGAGGTGCCTCAGGCCGACCCGGAGCGGGTGCGGGCCTGGCTGCGGCGGATGGTGGCGCTGGCCGTGGACTTCGACAAGGCGGGCAGGTTCGCGGGGCTGGACGAGATCGTGGTGAGCGCGGGCGGCAGCGCCTGGTTCGACGCGGTGGCGGACGTCTTCGCGGAGGTGCCGGAGCTGTCGGCGCCGGTGCTGAAGCTGCTGCGGTCCGGGGCGTACGTGTCGCACGACGACGGGCACTACCAGCGGCTGACCCCGTTCAACCGGGTGCCGGGCGAGGGCGGTCTGGAGCCGGCGTTCCGGCTGTGGACGCAGGTGGTGTCGCGGCCGTCGGCGGAGCAGGCGTTCACCAACGCGGGCAAGCGGGACGCCGCGTACGACCTGGATCTGCCGGTGGCCCGGGTGGTCCGCCGGGACGGGGCGGAGCAGCCGGCCACGGGGGTCGAGGTGACCGGTCTGTCCGACCAGCACGCGTGGCTGCGCACCTCTTCGGAGGCGGACCTGGAGGTGGGAGACTGGGTGGGCCTCGGTCTGTCGCACCCCTGCACGTCCTTCGACAAGTGGGCGCTGATCCCCGTGGCGGAGGCGGACGGCACGGTCGTCGACTACATCCGTACCTTCTTCTAGGAGGCAGGACCGTGGAAGAGCTCGTCATCCGGGACGCGGACGTCGTCGACGGCTCCGGTGATCACTCCTACCGCGCGGACGTGGTGGTGGACGGCGGCCGCATCGCCTCCATCGTCAAGGAGGCGGCGGACGCGGGCTGCCAGCGTCCGAAGGCGCGGCGCGAACTGGACGCGGAGGGGCTGGTGCTCGCCCCGGGCTTCATCGACATGCACGCGCACAGCGACCTGGCGCTGCTGCGCGATCCCGACCACAGCGCCAAGGCGGCGCAGGGCGTCACCCTCGAAGTGCTGGGCCAGGACGGGCTGTCGTACGCGCCGGTGGACGACCGGACGCTGGGCGAGGTGCGGCGGGCGATCGCCGGGTGGAACGGCCCGGGTGACGACGTGGACTTCGACTGGCGGTCGGTGGGCGAGTACCTGGACCGGCTGGACCGGGGCGTCGCGGTGAACGCGGCGTACCTGATCCCGCAGGGCACGGTGCGCGCGCTCGCCGTCGGCTGGGAGGACCGGGAGGCGACACCCGAAGAGCTGGACCGGATGCGGCAGTTGGTCGCGGAGGGCATGGAGCAGGGTGCGGTCGGCATGTCGTCGGGGCTGACGTACACCCCGGGCATGTACGCCCCGGACGCCGAACTGACCGAGCTGTGCCGGGTGGTGGCGTCGTACGGCGGCTACTACTGCCCGCACCACCGGTCCTACGGCGCCGGCGCTCTGGAGGCGTACGCGGAGATGGTGGCGCTGACCCGGGAGGCGGGCTGCCCGCTGCACCTGGCCCACGCCACCATGAACTTCGGCGTGAACAAGGGCCGGGCGCCCGAGCTGCTGGCCCTGCTCGACGAGGCGCTGGATGCGGGCGCCGACATCACCCTGGACACCTACCCGTACACCCCGGGCTGCACGACCCTGGTGGCGCTGCTGCCGAGCTGGGCGAGCGAGGGCGGCCCGGAGGCGATCCTGCGGCGGCTCGCGGACGAGGCGACGGCGGAACGGATCCGGCACGACCTGGAGGTCACCGGCTCGGACGGCTGCCACGGCGTGCCGGTGGAGTGGGAGACCATCGAGATCTCGGGCGTCGGCGACCCGGCGCTGGACGAGTACGTCGGCCGTACGGTGCCGGAGTCGGCGCGGGCGCGCGGGGCGGCGCCCTGGGCCGTGGCGCGGGAGCTGCTGCTGAAGGACCGGCTGGCCCCGACGATCCTCCAGCACGTGGGCCACGAGGAGAACGTCCGGGCGATCATGCGGCACCGGGTGCACACCGGTGGCTCGGACGGCATCCTCCAGGGCGCCAAGCCGCACCCGCGCGCCTACGGGACGTTCCCCCGCTACCTCGGCCACTACGTGCGGGAGCTGGGGGTGCTGTCGCTGGAGGAGTGCGTGGCGCATCTGACCTCGCGGCCGGCGGCCCGGCTCGGGCTGCCGGACCGGGGGCTGGTGCGCGAGGGGTTCAAGGCGGACCTGGTGCTGTTCGACCCGCGGACGGTGGACGCCGGGTCGACCTTCGCCGAGCCGCGCACGCTTCCCACAGGCATCCCGTACGTCATGGTCGACGGGCGGTTCGTGATCGAGGACGGGCGGCGCACGGACGTGCTGGCGGGGCGGGCGGTGCGCAGGACCCCGCGCTGACCGCCCGCCCTGCGCCGACCGCCCGCCCCGCCGGGCCCGTCAGGGCTTGGGCACGGTGCAGCCGCTCGCGCTCAGGTCGAGGCGGTTGCCGGTGGTGAAGCAGGCGGTGAAGGGGTAGGTCTGCTGGGCGTAGTTGATGCCCTGGCGGACCGTGACACCGCCGTTCGCGTCGACCTCGCACGGGTTGTTGACCGTGCAGCGGCCGCCGTCCTCGTTGCCGGTGTTGTTGACGGCGACCACCGTGCCGGTGGCGTCGTCGACCACCGGGGATCCGGAGGTGCCGCCGATGGTGTCACAGGCGGAGGTGTAGCGGACCGAGTCCTTCCAGGTCCAGTCGCCCTCCTTCAGCCGGTACGCGAAGCCGTCGACGGAGCAGCTGTAGATCCGCTTCCAGTAGCCGGAGACCACGCTGATGGCGGAGCCGGCGGCCGGGCGGGAACTGCTGAGGGTGAGCGGGTCGATCCCGTACGAGCTCTTGATCTGCGCGTACGTGCTGCTCAGGCGGTAGATCGCGGCGTCCGTGTCGGTCATGGTCGCGTAGACCAGCCGGTTGGCGCGCAGGGTGGCGACCTTGGCGCCGGAGGCGTTCAGCAGGCCGAAGGTGCGGCTGGACGCCCGGTCGGTGAGGACCTGGCCGGGCGCGGGGAAGCCGCTCTCCAGGCAGTGGCCGTTGGTCAGCACCAGCGCCGGGTCGGAGGCGGCCGAGTTCGGCATGCGGACGACGGAGCCGGAGCAGTTGCTCAGCGAGACGGTGCCCGCGAAGTTCACCGCGGCCGACTTCGGCGCGGTGAGCCCCGACAGGGTGTCCGCGACGGCCCCGACCGTGTCGTTGACGACGTCCGTCAGCGACGTGGCCGGGGCCGTGCCCGTGGCCGTGTCCGCGCCCGTGGGGGAAGGCGCGGCGGCGACCGCGGGGGTCGCGCCCGCGCCGGCGAGTGCCAGGGCGCAGAGCGCGACGACGAGAGGTTTTCTCATGGGGGTCCCCTCAATGCGGCGTCGGGCGGCCGGATCGCTCCGGCCGCCCACAAAGTTGTCATGCGCATTGTCATCACGGGGACGCCGGGCGGGCAAGGACGCGTTTTCCCCGGTGCCGGCAGGGCGCGGGACGGCCTACAGGGTCAGCCCTGGAGCTGCGGAAAGAGGGGCCGGGCGCGGGGAGGCCCGGTGTGGAGGCGATGAAGGCGCACGCCCACGATCGTCACGCGGAGGAGTCCGCGCAGGACAAAAACACCCGAACCGACGCGTCTCACGTGGCGGAAAACACGGCCCGAAGGGCCATACCGGGCCGTAAGCTCCCAGCATGCAGGTGATCCAGTCGACCAAGCTCGCCAACGTCTGTTACGAGATCCGGGGCCCGGTGCTCGAGGAGGCGATGCGGCTGGAAGCGGCCGGTCACCGCATCCTCAAGCTCAACACGGGCAACCCGGCGGCGTTCGGCTTCGAATGCCCGCCCGAGATCCTCGAGGACATACTGCGCAACGTGTCGTCGGCGCACGGCTACGGCGACGCCAAGGGCCTCCTGGCCGCGCGCCGGGCCGTCGTCATGCACAACCAGACCCTCGGCATCGAGACCGACGTCGAGCACGTCTTCATCGGCAACGGCGTGTCCGAGCTGATCGTGATGGCGATGCAGGGCCTGCTCGACGACGGCGACGAGGTACTGGTCCCCGCCCCCGACTACCCGCTGTGGACGGCGGCCGTCTCCCTCTCCGGCGGCACGGCGGTGCACTACCGCTGCGACGAGCAGTCCGACTGGATGCCGGACCTCGCCGACGTGGAGCGCAAGGTCACCGACCGCACCAAGGCCCTCGTCATCATCAACCCGAACAACCCGACCGGCGCGGTCTACGACGAAGCCGTCATCAAGGGCCTGACCGACATCGCCCGCCGCCACAACCTGCTGGTCTGCTCGGACGAGATCTACGACAAGATCCTCTACGACGACGCGGAGCACGTGCCGACCGCGAAGGTCGCCCCCGACCTGCTCACCCTCACCTTCAACGGCATGTCGAAGGCGTACCGGGTGGCCGGCTACCGGGTGGGCTGGATGTCGATCTCGGGCCCGCGCGCCCACGCCGACTCCTACATCGAGGGCCTGACCGTCCTGGCGAACATGCGCCTGTGCGCGAACATGCCGGGCCAGCACGGCGTGGTCGCCGCGCTCAGCGGGCGCCAGACGATCAACGACCTGGTGCTGCCGGGCGGACGGCTGCGCGAACAGCGGGACGTGGCGTACGAGCTGCTGACCCAGATCCCGGGCGTGAGCTGTGTGAAGCCGAAGGGCGCGCTGTACCTGTTCCCGCGTCTGGACCCCGAGGTCTTCAAGGTCAATGACGACCGGCGGATGGTGCTGGACCTGCTGCGCCGCGAGAAGATCATGGTCGTGCAGGGCACCGGCTTCAACTGGCCGGAGCCGGACCACTTCCGCGTGGTCACCCTGCCCTCGGTCACCGACCTGCGGGACGCGGTCGGCCGTATCGCCCGCTTCCTCGACGGCTACAGCCAGCACTGAGGCCCGCACACTCCGCACGGAGGACTGATCACTTTCGACCTTGGGTCAACTTTAGACAGAATCTAAGCTAGGATGGTTTCCTGTCAGCACCCAGGAGGCCATCCATGTACGAACCGATCCGCTCCAAGTCGGTCCACAGCACGATGGCCGGCCCTGACGACTTCCCCCACAGGTCCCGCGAGGAGGAGCTGGACATCCAGCTCGCGGGCCATCTCGCCGCGCTGCTCACCGTCACCGACGAGCTGCGCGTGGCAGTGCCCTCGGCCGATCTGGACACCGCGGCCGAGCGGCTCACCCAGGAGATCGCCCGCCTGCGGGGAGGACGTACGCCGGCCCGTGCGACGACGTCCACGCGCGGCCGCGAGCCGGACGCGACGGCCCTGCACCGCAAGGCGCACGCGCTCGCCGGACGCGCCCTGGTCGTCGCCGCGTCCCGCGCGGACACGGCGGCGGCGATCCTGGCCGCCGAGCGGATGGACGCGCACACCGCGGCTCTGAAGCCGCGCCCGCTCGCGTCCACCGCGCACTGAGCCCCCCGCCGGGGCTCCCCACATACGGCCCCGGTCCGCGCGCAACCCGCAGCGACGCGCGGACCGGGTGCCCCTCACGTCACAGGTCGGCCCGCGTACACCGACGCGCCAGGGCCCGCAGATCAGGCGGGCCCCGGGAAACAAGGTGGTGATTACGGCTTCTGCATCTTGAGGGAGGCGACGAACGACGTCCAGGCCTGGGCCGTGACGGTGAGGACCGGGCCGTGGGGGACCTTGGAGTCGCGGACGGGGACGACGGCGGTGTGGGCGTCGCAGACTTCGAGGCAGTTGCCGCCGTCGCCGTTGCTGTAGGTGCTCTTGCGCCAGCGGGCGGCGCCGGGGAAGGCCTCGGCTACCTCGACGCAGTCGCCGCCGCTGCCGTTGCTGTACGTACTCTTGCGCCAGGCAGCTGTACTCAAGTCAATTGCGTAGCTTGCCATTTCTGCCATCCTCAGCCGCTTGCTCAACCAGGGCGAGGGACGCCTCCGGAGGTAGCGCGGCGGCCCTGAGCAGATCGTACGACCTGCGGTACTCCTTCACGAGGCCCGGATCGTCGATGGTGTCCCCGCTGTGGAGTGCCTCTGTGTAGACCAGCGGTGGCGCGTCGGGGAACGTCATGATCTTGGCAGTGCCCAGCATGAACGGATGCGCCCCGCAGTTCCACGGAAGGATCTGGGGAACGATGCGATGCCGCCGGGCCAGCCCTGCAATGTGCTCCCACTGTTCGGCTGCCTGGTCCGGCGGGACGATCGGCTGGCGGAGCAGGGACTCGGACAGGATGGCCCAGTACACCGGAGTCTTGTGGTTCTCCTCGAAGAGACGGGCTCGTGCCAGTCGGGCGGTGGCCTTCTCCTCCACCTCCTCGTCCGGTGCCAGCGGATGGGTCGCCCTCACCACCGCCCGCGCGTAAGCGTCCGTCTGCAACAACCCCGGAATCAGCGTCGGACACCACTCCTCGATGGTCTCCGCGTGCTTCTCCGCCTCCAGCACCCGCTCGAAATAACTCGCGTGCCCCCGCCGCTTCGCCCGCCGCACGTCCTCGCACCGGCGCCGGAAGAAGCCGTCCGTGCCGAGCACCTTGTCCACGTGCTCGGCCAGTTCCGCCGGCATCCGGCGCGTCCCCCGCTCGATCTCGCTGAGGTGGCTCGGGCCGTAGAAGCTGCCCTCGACCAACTGCTGGAGGGTGAGCCCCGCTTCCTCCCGTTTCCAGCGCAGTTCGCTGCCGTAGAAGGTCGGGACGCCCGTCGAGCCGTCGATGTCCTTGCGCTGCCCCATCGTTCACCGTCCATGGGTTGCCGTTACCGCCCGCTCCCCCTTCCCACACCACATACGTGCAGTTCAGGGCCGGGATGCCGAAGGTCTGTCACGCTACGCCGACCGGCGGCACAGTGTGAGCGGTTCGTCACACAGCGCACTGGAAGGTGTGAACCCCCATGCACAGCACCACCGAAGCCGACGCCCGCGCCGAGGAGTTGCGGGCGGCGCTCGCCGCGCACGGCATCACGCTGCCGTCCCTCGGCGTCGACCTCCCCGCGTTCGCCTCCCGTTGCCCCGTCCGGCCGCTGATCGCCCTCGGCAACTGCAACCTCCTCACCGCCCAGGCCCTCACCGCCGCCCTCCGCAAGGGGGCCGCGTGATGCGACCGGCCACGACGCTGGAACTGCTCGCGACACCGGCCGAGGTGTCCGGCGTACGGCGTGCCCTGAGCGCGTACGGCGCCGACGTCCAGCTCTGCGCGAGCGAGCTCGTCACGAATGTGGTCCAGCACCTCGGGGAGGGCGTCCCCGTCACCGTCCGGGTCTGGTGCGACGACGGCGGGCGCACGCGCCTGGAGGTGACCGATCCCGACCCGCGTGCGCTGCCCGTCCTGCGGGCGTCGGTGGGCGCCGACGAGGAGTCGGGGCGGGGGCTGGCGCTGCTGGACGCGCTGGCCGCCAGGTGGGGCGTGGCGTACGGGCCCGGCCGCGGCAAGACCGTGTGGTGCGAGCTGGAGGCGGGTGCGGGCGACGGTGCGGAGCCCGTGGTATCCGCCGGAGGGCCCGGTCGTACGGCTACCGCGGGCCGCGACCCGCGGTAGCCGTCCTGCTGCGGGACGGCCCCCGGTGCACGGCCGGTCAGCGCGCGGTCCGCCGGGACCGGCCGTGCAGGGTGAGGTAGAAGGTGCGCAGCGACTCACGCCGGCTGCCCGCCTCGAAGCAGTTGCGGACCTTGCCGAGAGGGTTCCACACCCGCCCGTCCGGCATCCGTACACCGACCGGCTGCACGAAGTAGGCCCGCCGGTCGGCGTCGAAGTCGATCCAGGTCGCGCCGGCCCGGCGGACCAGCACCTCTCCCACGTACGCTCCGAGCCCCGCCAGCACACCGCTCACCCGGGCCTCGTCCGCTCCGTGCTTGCGCAGTCCGTCGATCAGGAAGTCGACAAGGCGGAGGCTGGCCTCGGAGTAGTCCAGAGGGAGCCGGTTGCCGGCGGTGGTCCGTCCGACGAAGGCAGCGGCGCGCGCCCGCATCTCCTCCGCGTGCATCAGGTGTTCACCCACGTCGCTCACGGGACCACTCCGTTCCGCCGGAATCGGGGAGAACGTTCGCCCGTTCCCCACGAAGTCCAGCGGAACCGTTCGCGGAAGCGTCACGACCAACGGACGTGCGGAATGCCACAGGAAAGCATGCGGGTGCGGGTACAACCTTTGCGTCCGCTGTGCGTCCTGGACCGTCCGGCGCGGGTGGGACTGGCCCCCCGACGGCCCCGGCTCGTGTGCCTTCACACACAGAGCAGCACCTGGACCAGGCGTCCCTTCACGTCCCGGCTCAGGGTGTGAGCACCACCCGCCCGAACACCTCCCCCGCGTCCATCGCGCGGTGGGCGTCCGCGGCCCGGTCCAGCGGCAGCACGTCGTGCACGACGGTGCGCAGCTCCCCCCGCGCGGCCTCGGCGAACTGCTGCGCCCGTACGGCCTGACGGTCGGGGACGGGCACGGTGTCGGCGCTGAAGGTGGCGAACGACAGCGACTTGCGGAAGCCGTGCATCAGCCGCGCGCCGAAGTCCTCCGGCGGCTGCCCGCCGACGACGCCGGCCAGCACGTACCGCCCGTCGGCGTGCAGCGCGTCCAGGGCGTCCGGCAGTCCGGGCCCGCCGACCACGTCGATCACGACGTCGAAGCCGGTGGGCGCGTCCGGGTCGCCGCTCTTCCCGGAGCGGTCGAGCACATGGGTCGCCCCCAGTTCCCGCAGCCGCGCGCCCCGCTCCTCCGACGAGGTGGTGACCGCCACCGCGCCCGCACCGCCCCGCGCGGCGAGCTGCACCGCGGTGATCCCGATGCTGCCCGCCGCACCGCGCACCAGCACGGTCTCGCCGGGCGCGAAGTGGGCCTTGCGCAGGGCGAAGTGGGCGACGATCCCCGAGCCGCCGAGGGTCACCGCGTCCGCACCGCTCAGCCCGACGGGCAGCGCGAGGACGTCCTCGACACGGGCGACGGCCCGCTCGGCGTACCCGCCGGACAGCCCGGTGAACGCCCACACCCGCCGCCCGGTCCAGGAGGCGTCCACGCCCTCCCCCACGGCGATCACGGTCCCCGCGATCTCGCTCCCGAGGAGGTGCCCCTCACGGAACCCGTGCTCGGCGAGCGCACCCCGGCGGATCACGGCGTCCACCCCGCCCACCCCGATCGCCTCGGTGGCGACCAGCACCTGTCCCGGCCCGGGCACCGGCGCGGGAAGGCCGACGACCTCCAGCCCCTCCGGCGCTCCGAACGTCCGGATCACCACGGCTTTCATCTCTGCTCCTTAAAGTCGGTGGCAGCACCGCCGTCGGACCGTAACGGACGCCCCCGTCCGCTCGACCGAAGTGAGAGACGATGACCACCGAAGTGCCTCACCACCCCGTCCGCTCCGACGCCCGCGACAACCGCGCCCGCATCCTGGAGGCGGCACGCGCGGTGTTCGGCGAGGAGGGCCTGGGCGCGCCGATGCGCGAGGTCGCGCGGCACGCGGGGGTCGGTCCCGCCACGCTGTACCGGCACTTCCCGGCCAAGCGGGACCTCCTCGCGGAGACCTTCGCCGAACAGCGGCGCGCCTGCCGTACGGCGGTCAGGGACGCCATCGCGGACCCGGACCCGTGGCACGGGTTCCGCACCGTGATCGAGCGGATCTGCGAGCTGCATGCCCGCAGCCGGGGGTTCGCGGACGCGTTCATGACGGCGTTCCCGGAGGCGATGGACTTCACGGCGGACCGGGAGCGGACGCTGCGCGCGGTGGCGGAACTCGCGCGGCGGGCGCGGGAGACGGGCCGGCTGCGGCCGGACTTCGTGGTCGACGACCTGGTGCTGGTCCTGATGGCCCACCGGGGCCTCCAGGACACGCCCCGCGAGGCACGGGTCGCCGCCTCCCGCCGTTACGCGGCCTACGTCATCGAGGCGTTCCGCGCGACACCGACGCCGGAGGCGGCGACTCCGCTGCCGCCGGCGCCCCGTCTGTCCACGTGAGGGACTCCGTCCACCGTTCGGTGAGCGCCGAACCGTCCGGCCCGTAGCGTCCGGAGTCCCGCGCGGGAGACGCCCGCGCCCAGACGCAGGAGGCGCCCCGTGCCGGAGACGCATCTGAAGGAGCAGCTCGCCGAGCGGTTCCGGGAGATCAACGGGGACCACCCGATGACCGACGCGGACGACGCCTACGTCAGCGCGCAGTTCGTCGTCCTGGAGGAGCTGTGCGCGGCGCAGGACCGCGACACCGACGCGGTGCGGCGGCTGATGCTGGACGGGCGTCTCCCACTCCCTGGCTATCTGCGGTCCGACGGCGCCGAGATGGTGCCGGCCGATCTGTTCGCGCTCGCCGACGAGGCCGGCGGCGTCGGCCTGCTCGAGGCGTGGTTCACCGCCCACTGGGCCGACCAGGTCGCCGGGAAGGCGGAGTGGAGCGCGTATCTCAGCGGACGGTACGTGTGTCTCCGCTCGGTGACCCCGGCCACCATCCGGCGGAAGGACCAGCTGACGGCCGCGATCGGCGCCGCGCTGGAGGAGCCGGACGCCGATGCGGTGCGGCTGCATTCCCTGGCCGACGAGCTCGACGCCCTGGAACCGGCGTTCACGGACTACGACCGTCTCCGGTTCGGCGGGCCCACGTCCCGCGACACCTGCATCGACGCGGTGCGCGCCCGCTTCCCGCGCCCGGACGGGCCCGGGCGTAGGTAGCGTTGGCCGCACGGGTGACCGAGGTCGCCTCTGGTGCGGGGACGGGGAGGGACACGGGATGGCGGGGGACGCGCAGGACACGGCGCGGCGGCTGCGGGCGGTCTGCGAGGAGCTGTCGGAGCGGTTCTTCGAGCGGGACGACGTGGTACGGACGCTGGTGGTGACGCTGCTGGCCGGGCAGCACTCGCTGCTGCTGGGACCGCCCGGCACGGCCAAGTCGGAGCTGGCGCGGGAGCTGACGGGCCGGATCGACGGGGCCGCGTACTGGGAGATCCTGCTGTCGAAGTTCACCGCGCCGACGCGGATGTTCGGGCCGATCGACGTGGCCGCCCTGGCACGGGGCGAGTACCGGCAGGTGTACGACGGACGGGCGACGACCGCGCACGTCGCCTTCATCGACGAGATCTTCAAGTGCTCCACGGCCGCGCTGAACGAGACGCTCGGCTATCTCAACGAGCGGATCTACCACCCCGAGAACGGCGGCGCCCCGATCCACTGCCCGCTGATCGGCGCGATCACCGCGAGCAACGAACTCCCCGACGGGGAGGACTCCGCCGCGATCTACGACCGTCTGCTGGTGCGGATCGAGGTCGGCTATCTGGAGGACCCCTCGAACTTCGCCGCGCTCGTACGGTCCGCCGTCGGCCGCCCCGCCGAACCCGCACCCCGCACCACCCTCGAACTGCCCGCGCTCCGGCGGGCGGTGACCGTGGGCGTCCCGGCGGTGGGGGTGCCCGACGCGATCGTGGACGCGGTGGTGACGCTGCGGGCCGCCCTGCGCCGCAAGGAGCTCGTCGCCTCCGACCGGCGGTGGCGGCAGGGGGTCGGGCTGCTCCAGGCGTCCGCGTACCTCGACGGGCGGGCCGAGGTCGCGGAGACCGACCTGTCCGTGCTGACCCACGTGCTGTGGGACTCCCCCGCCCAGCGCCCGGTGGTGGAGCGCGAGGTGCTGAACCTGGTGAACCCGGACGCCCGGGAGGCCCTCGACCTGGCCGACGTCGTCGAGGAGCTGGAGGCGCAGCTCGACGCGATGGCCGGGCAGTCGCGGGAGGCGCTGAGCGAATGGGTCATCAAGAACGCCCACCACAAACTGGCCATGGCGGGCAAGCGGCTGGAGCGGCTGCGCGAGGAGGCGGCGGGGGCCGGACGGTCCACGGCGACCATCGACCGGGTGACCGGCCGCCAGCGCGCGGTCCGCGCCCGGGTGCTCACCGAGGCGCTGGGCGTGGACGCGTCCATGGTGCCGACCCGGCTCTGAGGCGCGCATGGACGAGGAGACCGAGCAGCTCAACGCGCTCACGCAGCACGCCGGCCGGTGGCTGGCCCGCTCCGCCGGCCCCGCCGAACGGCACACGACGGCCGTGGTGGCGGGCCCGTACGACCGGGTGGCGTGGCGGGACGTCCACGCGCAGTCGGCGGCGCTGCGCGAACTGTCGGCGCAGCTCCTCACCCGGCACGCACACGCGCACGACCTTCTGGCGGACGTCTTCCTGTGCGCGTACCAGGCGGCCCCCCGCCTGCGGGAACGCGCCGTCATGACCCCGTCCCATCTGGTCCACCACCAGGTGGTCACCGCACTCACGCAGTCCTCCGACTTCGCCGCCCTGCGCCGGGACACGGCGGGCGACGCCTACGCAGCCGCCATGGCCGTACTCGCCCAGGCGTCCGCGCTGCGCGGGCTGCTGGAGCGGTCGCGGGAGGCGAGGGAGCGGACCGGGCGGGCGGACCGGGCCCGGCAGGAGGCCGAGGCCGCCGCGGCCGCCGTGGGCGAGGCGCTGCGGCAGGCCGCCGAGGAGGCCGACGGGCAGAGGGTGGTGCCCGCGTCGGCCGCCGCCGCCGTACGCCGGGCGGTCGGGGCGGCCGAGGCCGCCGAGGACGAGGCCCGGCGGGAGGACGGCGCCGCCGCGCAGGCGATGGCGGCGGCGGTTCCCGGCATCAGGTCAGCCGCCCGGAACGCGGCGTCCGCGGCGGCCCGGGCCGTGCGGCAGGAGGCCGCGCTGATGCGGGCGTGGGGTGTGGAGGCGGGCGAGACGGAACGGATGCCGTTCGAGGAGCGCGCCCGCCTCGCCGAACGGCTGCGCTCCGGGCGGCTCGCGCGGTGGGCCGAACTGATCGGCCGCTTCCGGCAGATGGCGGCCGGCGAACGGGCCCGCAAGGTGGAGCACGCCACCGGTGAACTGGTCGGCGTCGCCCTCGGCGACGATCTCTCCCGCGTCATCCCCTCCGAGCTGGCGGTCCTCGGCGTGCCGGAACTGCGCGCGGTGTTCGCCGCGCGGTACGCCGCCGGGGAGCTGATGCTGTACGACAGCCGGGGCGAGCAGGGCACCGGCAAGGGCGCGGTGATCGCCTGCGTGGACACCTCGCACTCCATGTACGCGGAGGGGCCCGGCGGGATCACCCGGGAGGCGTGGTCCAAGGCGTGCGCGCTGGCCCTGCTGGACCAGGCGCGCCACGCCGGCCGGGACTTCGTCGGCATCCTGTTCTCCGCCGCCGACAGGCTCCAGGTGTTCCGCTTCCCGGGCGACCGGCCGGCCCCCGTCACGGATGTCCTGGACTTCGCGGAGGCGTTCCTCGGCGGCGGCACGGACTTCCAGCGCCCGCTGGGCACGGCCGCGAAGATCCTTGAGGAGGAGTTCGACTCCGCGTCCCGCGCCCGCGGCGACATCGTCCTGATCACCGACGACGCCTGCGAGGTCTCGGAGAACTGGACCCACCTGTGGAACGAGATCAGACGCCGCCTGGGCTTCCGCCTCTTCGGCATCGCCATCGCCACCCCGGACACGGCCACCGCCTCCGGCTCGGTCCTGGAGTCGCTCTGCGACAACCTCCGCACGGTCGAGGACCTGACGGACGTCCACACGACGGCGGACCTGTTCCGCGTGATCTGAGGAACGCGCGGGTGCGCTGCCGCGCGTTGCGTATGTCGTCGACGACATATGGCGTGACGGCGTGGATGGACTGTTCACCATCGAGCTGGAGCCCGAGGTGCGCGACTGGCTCGTCACCCTGTCAGCCAGGCACTTCCTCAAGATCGACGAGTACGTCGGCCCGCTGGCGGAGCAGGGTGCTGAGCTGGGCGAGCCTTGTGCCCGGTACCTCGGCGACGGTGTCCGAGAGCTGCGTCCGACGCTCGACGGCGCCGCCATACGTGTCACCTACTGGTTCACACCTCAGCGCACCGCGGTCCTGCTGACCGTCTTCCGAAAAACGAGAATGCGGGAGGACGGCGAAGTCAGGCGCGCGAAACTCGCGCAGAAGGTGTGCGAGGCGGAACACGAACCGGCGTACGAGGAGTTCATCCGAACCGTCGGTGAGGGAGAGGTGAGGCAATGAGCCACAGCCGCTGGAAAAGTTTGCGGGAGCGGAAGCTGGCCGAGGGTCTGACCGAGCCGGAGGACGTGGCCGAGGCCCGCCGCGAGATCCGGCTGTCCATGGCGCTCGCGAAGGCCGTCTACGACCGTCGAGCCGAGCTCGGACTGACCCAGACCGAGCTGGCCGACCGTGCGGGTCTCACCCAGGCGAAGATTTCCCGGATCGAGGGGTCCGACACCGTCCCGACGCTGCCGCTGCTCGCCAAGCTGGCGACAGCACTCGACGCGACGCTGAACATCGCCCTGGACGACGACGACACGCGCGTGACCTTCACCGCGCACGATCACGCGGCCTGAGCGCCGTCGCGAAAGCGCACGCACAGCCGGACGCCCCGGCCTGGAAAGACCGGGGCGTCCGTCGGGGTCTCGGCACGTTCGTGAGCCCCTGGGCGGGCCGTGCCGAAGGGGGGCGGGGGTGGCCCGGTGCCGCGGGTTCCCGTCGGGGCGGACGGGAGGGGCGGCGCCGGGACCGGTACCCCGCACGCCGTTGTGCGGGGCCCCGCCGGTGTGTCCGCGGCCGGCCGTGGCGTGACGATCGCTGGTCAGGGCATCCTCATACCGGCCGGCCGCGGGGTCTGTGCGGGTGTGGTCAGCCCAGGCGCTCCACGAGCGCCCGGTGCTGGTCCCACAGCTCCTTCGGGGTGTGGTCGCCGAAGGTGTTGAGGTGCTCGGGGACCAGGGCGGCCTCCTCGCGCCACACCTCCTTGTCCACGGTGAGCAGGAAGTCCAGGTCGCCGTCGGAGAGGCCGAGGCCGTCCGTGTCGAGGGCGTTCTTCGTCGGCAGCACGCCGATCGGGGTCTCGACGCCCTCCGCCTTGCCCTCCAGGCGCTCCACGATCCACTTCAGGACGCGGGAGTTCTCGCCGAAACCGGGCCAGACGAACTTGCCCGCGTCGTTCTTGCGGAACCAGTTGACGTAGTAGATCTTCGGCAGCTTGGACTGGTCCTTGTCCTTCGCCACGTCGATCCAGTGAGCCATGTAGTCGCCCATGTTGTAGCCGCAGAACGGCAGCATGGCGAAGGGGTCGCGGCGCAGCTCACCGACCTTGCCCTCGGCGGCGGCGGTCTTCTCGGAGGCCACGTTGGCGCCGAGGAAGACTCCGTGGTTCCAGTCGAAGGACTCGGTGACCAGCGGCACGGCCGTGGCGCGGCGCCCGCCGAAGAGGATCGCCGAGATCGGCACGCCCTTGGGGTCCTCCCACTCGGGCGCGATGATCGGGCACTGCGACGCGGGCACCGTGAAGCGGGCGTTGGGGTGCGCGGCCGGGGTCCCCGACTCCGGGGTCCAGTCGTTGCCCTTCCAGTCGGTGAGGTGGGCCGGGGTCTCCTCGGTCATGCCCTCCCACCACACGTCGCCGTCGTCGGTGAGGGCGACGTTGGTGAAGACGGCGTTGCCCCACAGGGTCTTCATGGCGTTGGCGTTGGTGTGCTCGCCGGTGCCGGGCGCGACGCCGAAGAAGCCGGCCTCGGGGTTGATCGCGTAGAGGCGGCCGTCCTCGCCGAAGCGCATCCAGGCGATGTCGTCGCCGATGGTCTCGACCGTCCAGCCGGAGATCGTCGGCTCCAGCATGGCGAGGTTGGTCTTGCCGCACGCCGACGGGAAGGCGGCGGCGACGTACTTGCTCTCCCCCTGCGGCGGGGTGAGCTTGAGGATCAGCATGTGCTCGGCGAGCCAGCCCTCGTCGCGGGCCATGACGGACGCGATGCGCAGGGCGTAGCACTTCTTGCCGAGCAGGGCGTTGCCGCCGTAGCCGGAGCCGTACGACCAGATCTCGCGGTCCTCGGGGAAGTGCGAGATGTACTTGGTGGAGTTGCAGGGCCAGGGGACGTCCGCCTGGCCGGGCTCCAGCGGGGCGCCGACGGAGTGCACGGCCTTGACGAAGAAGCCGTCGTCGCCGAGCTCGTCGAGGACGGGCTGTCCCATGCGGGTCATGGTGCGCATGGACACGGCGACGTACGCGGAGTCGGTGATCTCCACGCCGAGCGCGGACAGCGGCGAGCCGAGCGGGCCCATGCAGAAGGGGACGACGTACATGGTGCGGCCCCGCATGGAGCCGCGGAAGACGCCCTTCTCGCCCTGGAAGATGTCCCGCATCTCGGCGGGGGCCTTCCAGTGGTTGGTCGGGCCGGCGTCCTCCTCCTTCTCGGAGCAGATGAAGGTCCGGTCCTCGACCCGGGCGACGTCGGTCGGGTCGGAGGCGGCGTAGTAGGAGTTGGGGCGCTTGATCGGGTCGAGCTTCCTGAACGTGCCCTTGGCGACGAGCTCCTCGCACAGGCGCTCGTACTCGGCTTCCGAACCGTCGCACCAGACCACGCGGTCCGGCTGCGTCAGCTCTGCGATCTCGTCGACCCAGGAGATCAGTCCCTGGTGGGTGGTGGGGACGCCGGGTTCCGCGATGTCGCGCGCCACGTTTGCTCCTAAATGAGGGGTTTTTGTGGTTGGAGGCCCCGTGGGGGCTGCGACCCGGATGCTGAAAGCGGTGACTCTGGCGCTCATCCGGTGTCGACCGCACTCATTTGATCATCCGACGCGTGCGCCCATCTGTCCAGAGGGCCGCACAGGTGAGCAACGTGACGCTGACCACGGTTACCGTGCGGCTTTACACGCACGTTGAGAGGAGGAAACCGATTCTTTGCGTGACGTCCGACGCGGTCCGCCATGAGACGATGGCCACTTCACGTGGCCCAACAGGACACCGCCAGGTGTAACTTACGGACCCGTAGGTACCATGCGGACATGACTGCGTTCGCCCCCGACACGCCCAAGGACCCGCAGGCCGAAGGCCGGGGCCCGGTGGCGACCTCTCTGCCCCACCCCGTGAAACCGAAGCTGCGCGGCTGGCTCCACCTCGGCATGTTCCCGGCCGCCCTGGTCGCCGGACTGGCCCTCACCGCGTTCGCCGACTCGCCCCGTGGCCGCCTCGCCTGCGGTGTGTACGCCCTGACCGCCTGCCTGCTGTTCGGCGTGAGCGCGCTGTACCACCGGGGCAACTGGAGCCCCCGCATGGACGGGATACTGCGCCGCCTCGACCACGCCAACATCTTCCTGATCATCGCGGGCACCTACACCCCGCTGACGATCCTGCTGCTGCCCGGCTCGAAGGGCCGCTGGCTGCTTTGGGGCATCTGGGCCGCCGCGGCCGCCGGGATAGCCTTCCGCGTCTTCTGGGTCGGCGCCCCGCGCTGGCTCTACACGCCGTGCTACATCGCGATGGGCTGGGCCGCGGTGTTCTACCTGCCGGACTTCATGCGCACCGGCGGCGTCGCCGTGCTCGTCCTGGTCGTGGCCGGCGGCCTGCTCTACAGCGCCGGCGGCATCGTCTACGGCATCAAGAAGCCCAACCCGTCGCCCCGCTGGTTCGGCTTCCACGAGGTGTTCCACAGCCTCACCCTGGCCGCCTTCATCGCCCACTACGTGGGAATCTCGCTGGTCGCCTACCAGCACGCGTAGGAGGCGACGAGGGGCGGCTCCCCGCCCCGCACGCAAGGCCGCGGCATCGACGCCGCGGCCTTTTTCGTGCCCGCACACCCTCCCACACTTTGACGGCTACCATCTTTTGAGAGTGACTCTCATCTCATGCCGCCTGTCACGAGCACATCGGCCCGCCCACCCCCGCCGCTGGTGGGCCCCCGGCGCACTGGTCGCCAGCATGCTCACGCTGGGTTTCGACCTGACGACCCAGTCTGCGTGATCGCCGCGCTGGTCACGGCCCTGCTGGTGGCGGCGTGCCTGCCCGGCCGGCGGTCCGCGACGGCTGCGGGGGCCGCTGACGAGGACACGGCAGGTGCGGAGGCCGATGCCCGACAATGAACGTCATGACGGCCGCACGATCCCCCCTCGCCCCCGACGCCCCACCGCGCCCCGGACTGCGCGAGCGCAAGAAGATCAAGACGCGGGAGGCCATCCGCGGCGCGGCCTACGCGCTGGTCGGGGAGCAGGGGTACGACTCCACGACGATCGAGCAGATCGCCGAGCGCGCCGAGGTGTCCCCGTCGACAGTCTTCCGCTACTTCCCCACCAAGGAGGACATCGTCATCACCGACGAGTACGACGAGCCGCTGCTCGCCGAACTCGCCGCGCGTCCCGCCGACGAACCCTGGACCGACTCCGTCCGGTACGTGATCCGCAAGGCCGTCCGCCTCGCCATGACCGAGCAGCCGGAGATCACCGAGCTGCGCGCCCAGCTGATGCTGGAGGTCCCCGCGGTCCGCGCGCGGATGCGGGAGACCCTTACGGGCACCGGGCGGACGCTCGCCGACGCCATCGCCGGCCGCACCGGGCTCGAACCGGACGGACTGGAGGTGCGGGTGCACGCGATGGCCCTGATCGGCGGCCTGCTGGAGGCCACGATGTACTGGGCCGAGCACGGCCACCGCGAGGACTACGCCGACCTCGCCGACCGGGCGATCGACGTGATCGAGCACGGCCTGCCCACCGCGAAATCCTGAGACGGCGCACGCCCGGCATGCCATTCTGACCGGGTGAACGGTCCCGAGATCCACGTCGAGTTCGCCCCCGAGCTGCTCGTCTTCGTCCCTCAGGCACGCACCACGGGCAGTCTCAGGACGGCCACCGACGGCTTCTCGAGCCTCGGTCACGTCGTCGAGTCCCTCGGCGTCCCGCTGACCGAGGTCGGCGCCCTGCTGGTGGACGGCCGCGAGGCGCCCGCCGGGCACGTCCCGGCCGCGGGCGAGTCGGTGACCGTCCGCCCCCACACGCATCCGCAGCGGGTGCCCGGCGCTCCCCTGCGTTTCCTGCTCGACGTCCACCTCGGCACCCTCGCCCGCCGGCTGCGGCTGCTGGGCGTGGACACGGCGTACGAGTCGACCGACATCGGCGACCCGGCTCTGGCCGCCCGCTCCGCCGCCGAGAAGCGGGTCATGCTGAGCCGCGACCGGGGCCTGCTGCGCCGCCGCGAGCTGTGGGCGGGCGCCTTCGTCTACAGCACCCGCCCCGAGGAGCAGCTGCCGTACGTCCTCGACCGTTTCGACCCCGAGCTGAGGCCCTGGACCCGCTGCACCGCCTGCAACGGGCTGCTGCGCGCGGCCGGCAAGGAGGACGTCGCCGACCAGCTCAAGGAGGGCACCCACCGCACGTACGACGTGTTCGCCCAGTGCGCCGACTGCGGGCGCGCCTACTGGAAGGGCGCGCACCACGAGCAGCTGGAGGCGATCGTGGAGCGCGCGGTGGCGTCCCGGGCGGACCGGGGTCTCTGAGGCTCCCGCCTGCCGGGGCGCCGTTTCCGGCGGATCGTGCCGTAGGTGGGACCGCCAAGACCTTCGGCGTCGTGCCTCCGTATGCGGAGGGCTCCGCCCCCGGACCCCCGTTCGCGCAGTTCCCGGCGCCCCCGGGGGGGCGTTGCCCGCGCCCTCGCCTACCCCCGCCCTCCCAGCGCCACGCGCAGCCGGCCCGGGTCGGTCGTCGGGGCGTCGCACGTGAAGTTGCGGCAGACGTAGGCCGCCGGGGCGCCGTCGACGAGGGGACGGTCGGCGAGCAGCGGGAACTCGTCGCTGCCCTCCGTGCCCGCGGCGACCACCGCGCCGGGCGCCGTGCCCAGCAGGGCGGTGCGGTGCAGCTCCGCGGTCGCCGGGTCGCCCCCGCCCCGCCCGACCACCGCGACCTCGCGCGGCCCGTCCAGCACGGCCTCCGCGACGGCCAGCCCCCAGCCGATGAACCGCGGCACCCGCGGGCCGAGCGCCTTCACCACGCCCAGCGCCCGCTCGGCGGCCGTGCGGTGCGGCTCGGAGCCGGTGTGCGCCGCGTAGCCCAGCAGCGCGCCCGCGGCGGCGGTCCAGCCGGACGGGGTGGCGTTGTCCGTGGGGTCCTGGGGACGCCGGATGAGCCGCTCCGCGTCCGACGCCGTGTCGTACAGGGCGCCCGACTCCGTGTCCTGGAAGCGGGTGAGGACGTGGTCGACGAGTAGGCCGGTGAAGTCCAGCCACACGCCCTCGCCGGTCACCGACGCCAGCGCCAGGAAGCCCTCGGCGACGTCGGCGTAGTCCTCCAGCACACCCGCGTTGGCGCCCACCTGCCCGTCCTTGCTGGTCCGGGCGATACGGGCCTGCTCGTCCAGGTGCACCCGCACCAGCAGGTCGCCCGCGGCCACCGCGGCCTCCACCAGGTCCGGCCGGTCGAAGTAGGCGCCGGTCTCGGCGAGCGCGGCGATCGCCAGGCCGTTCCAGGCGGCGACCACCTTGTCGTCCCGGCCGGGCGCGGGCCGCCGGCCGCGCGCCGCGAGCAGCCGCTCCCGGACGCCGTCGATCCGGGCCGCGTCGAACACCTCGTCGCGCTGCGGCAGCTGGAGCACGGACGCGCCCTCCTCGAACGTGCCCTCCTCGGTCACCCCGAAGTAGCGGGCGGCCAGGTCCGCGTCCGCGTCGCCCAGCACCTCGCGCAGCTGCTCCGGCGTCCACACGTAGTAGGCGCCCTCCACGTGCCGCCCGGTGCCGCCCTCCCGTCGCCCGCCACCACCCTCCTGATGACGCCCTTCGGGCGGCACCACCTCTTCGCTGTCGGCGTCCAGCGCGGAGGCGAACCCTCCCTCGGGCGTGCGCAGTTCGCGGACCATGAAGTCGGCCGTCTCCAGCGCGACCCGCCGCGCGAGTTCCGAGCCGGTGGTCCGCCACAGGTGGGCGTAGACCCGGCACAGCAGGGCGTTGTCGTAGAGCATCTTCTCGAAGTGCGGGACCACCCAGTCGCGGTCCACGGAGTAGCGGGAGAAGCCGCCGCCGAGCTGGTCGTAGATGCCGCCGCGGGCCATCCGCTCGCAGGTGTCCGCCGCCATCTGCAGCGCGCCCTCCGCGCCGGTGCGGGCGTGGTGGCGCAGCAGGAACTCGATGACCATGGACGGCGGGAACTTCGGCGCCCCGCCGAACCCGCCGCGCTGCGGGTCGTACTCCCGGGTCAGCCCGAGCAGCGCCTGCGCCAGCTCCTGCTCGCCGGGCACCTCCTCGCCACCCACGGACAGCTCGCGGCCCGCCAGGTCCCGCGTGATCTTCCCGGCGACCTCGCCGACCTCGTCCCGCCGCTCCTCCCAGGCCTGCCGGACACCCTCCAGCACCTGCCGGAACGACGGCATGCCGTGCCGGGGCGCGGGCGGGAAGTACGTACCGAAGTAGAAGGGCTCGGCGTCCGGGGTGAGGAACACCGTCATCGGCCAGCCGCCGTGCCCGGTGGCCGCCTGCACCGCCTCCATGTACACGGCGTCGACGTCCGGCCGCTCCTCGCGGTCCACCTTGACGCTGACGAAGTGCGCGTTCATCTCGTCCGCGGTGGCCCGGTCCTCGAAGGACTCGTGGGCCATGACGTGGCACCAGTGGCAGCTCGAGTAGCCGACGCTCAGCAGCACCGGCACGTCGCGCCGCCGCGCCTCCTCGAAGGCCTCCTCGGACCAGGTCCACCAGTCGACGGGGTTGTCGGCGTGCTGGAGGAGGTAGGGGGACGTGGCCTGCGCAAGTCGGTTCGCCATGTCTCCATCCTGACGCACTCCGCCCGCCCGGCGCGGGACGGGAGGGGACGCGGCCCGTCGTGCGCCCCCGGAGTGCGCCGCCGTGTGAAGGGATCGTGACGGGGCGGCCGTTGATCGCCGCACCCTCGCGCGACGGGCGGGTCCGCAGGACACTCGTAGCGACACGATCGCCGCCGGAGGGGGACGGGACATGAGAGACGGTCATCGGGCCGACGCCGAACGGCTGTTGGCGCGGGCCGTGGAGGAGGAGGTGCGCCGGTCGGGCGGGCGTACCGACGGGAAGGTGCTGCTGTCCCGGGCGCGGGGGGCGCTGGACGCGATGGCGCGCACGGCGGCCGAGGAGTACGAGGCGTACACCGGCGCCCTGGACGAGGCGGAGGCGGGCCGGCTGTCGTTCCGGCAGCGGTACGCGCGTGAGGGCGGCGGGACGCCGTTGCTGGTGGCCGGTGTGGCGGGCGTCGCGGCGGTGGTCGCCGACCTGACGTTCGGCACGGACACCGGGACCGCGCTGGGCGCGGGTGTGGCCGTCGGCGTGGCCGGGGCGGCGGCGACCGTGGTGAAGGTCGCCGGGTCGCACCTCCCCGCCGCCCACCATCGCGCCGGTGCGGCGGGCCAGCCGGGCGGGGTGGAGCAGCTGCGGCTGCAGTGGCTGACGGCACTGGAGGTGCGGGGCATCCGGCCCTTCCTCGACCAGCAGCGGGTCCTCGCCGCGTCCACGGCGCCCAAGCGGACCGGACCGCGGCTGCGCGGCACCGACAAGAGCGCGGCGGCCCGTGGCCGAAGCGTCCTTGAGCAGTCGTTCGGGCAGCTTCCGGAGCCGCACGGCCCGTTCGCGGGGCGACGCCAGGAGATGGCGCGGATCCGGCAGTGGGTGCAGTCGGCCCGCGCGAGCACGGAGACCCGGCCCACGGTGGTGGTGCTGCACGGGGAGCCCGGCAGCGGCCGCACGACACTGGCGGTGCGGGCCGCGCACGAGCTGAGGGACCACTTCCGCGGTGCCTGCGTGGTGGATCTGCGCGGTGACGGCTCCGGCGAGCCCCCGCTGTCCACGCGGGACGCGCTGCTGCACCTGCTGAACCGGCTCGGCGCGCCCCGCGAGCAGCTGCTGTTCCGGGAGCGGACCTCCCCGGACCAGCAGGTCAAGCGGCTGAGCGAGCTGTACCACCAGCATCTGACCGGCACACCCGTCACGATCGTCCTCGACGACGCCTCCGACCCGCAGCAGGTGCGCACGCTCCTCCCGGAGCGGTCCGACAGCCTGGTGCTCGTCACCTCGCGCTCCCCGCTCGGGCTGCCCGAGGACCTGCCCGCCCAGGTGTACCGGCTGCCGGTGGAGCCGCTGGACGCGGCGGGCGCGGAGGAACTGCTGACCGCCGCCGCGCAGGACGCCTCCGGGCCGTACGACGCCGAGTCCGCGGAGCGGGTGCGGGAGCTGTGCGGGGGCCTGCCGCTGGCGCTGCGGCTGGCCGGCGCCGCCCTCGGGCCGCGCTCCACGCTCGCCCTCGCCACCGACCTCGGCGCCTACGGGCCCGTCGAGCCGGTCGAACGGGCCCTGTGGCTGCGCTACACCGACCAGCCCGACACCGTACGGCGGCTGCTGCGGCGGCTGGCGCTGGCCGGGCGCGCCTCGCTCGGCGCGGCCGCGGCGGCGGCGCTGCTCTCCACCGACGAGGCGGAGGCCACCCGGCACCTGGAGGCGCTGCACCGGGCCGGGATGATCGACCGGGTCCGGCACAGCAGGTACCGGCTGCACGCCCTGGTGCGGGCGTTCGCCCACGCCCGCCTCCTCGACGAGGAGGACCCCGACGAGCGCGCCGCCGCGCAGGAGCGGCTGATCGTCAACTACGCCGAGCTCGCCGACTCGGTGCTGCGGCTGGTCGACGGCAACATGTCGACCCGCTCCGACCGCTTCGGCCCGTACGGCTTCACGTCGCTGGACGAGGCGCTGCGCTGGCTGGACGACGAGTCCAGCTTCATCACCGCCGCGCTGCGGCACGCCGAGGGCGTCGAGCAGGGGGCGGTGCTGAACCTGCTGGGCGCGCTGTGCGACTACTGCCTGCTGCGCGGCGACCTCTACCGGCTGGGCGAGATCAACGAGCTGGCGCAGGCCGTCGACGAGGGGCTGCTGGTCCGCTCGGTGCAGTGGCGCACCGGTATCGCGGCACGTCAGCTCGGCGAGCTGGACACGGCGCGGACCACGCTGACGTCGGTGGTGGACCTGTACCGGGAGGCGCAGCACGAGGCGGGCCAGGCGCGGGCGCTGACCTCGCTCGGCATCACGCTGCACCACCAGGGCAATCTGACGGAGGCGTCGACGCGGCTGCGGGAGGCGCTGGACCTCCAGGCGTCCGACACGCTGGCCGCCGACCGGGCCTGGACGATGCACGCGCTGGCCGCGGTGGAGCGGGACCGGGCCCGGCTGGCCGAGGCGCTGGAGCTGCTCACGGAGTCGCTGGTGCTGCACCGTGCGGGCGAGTCCCTGCACGGGCAGGCGTGGGCGCACTTCCAGCTCGGGCAGCTGCACCTGCGGCGCGGGGACGTGCCGCGCGCGGAGGGCGAGCTGCGCACCGCCCTCGACCTGTACGGCCGCACACGGGACGCGCGCGGTGAGGCGTGGGCGCTGACCGAGCTGGCGCGGGCCCGGCTGGTCGACGGGGACGCGGGCCCCGCGGTGGAGGAGCTGCGCCGGGCCGCCGCCCGGCACCGGGACAACGAGGACGCGCGCGGCGAGGCGTGGACGCTGTACTACCTCGGGCAGGCGCTGGAGGAGAGCGGCGACCTGGACCGCGCGGTGCGGGAGCTGGAACGCGCCCGCACGATGTTCTCCCGCATGCGGGACGTCTACGGGCTGGCCTGCGCCCGGCACCACTCGGCGCGGGTCACCCGCGACCAGCGGGCGGCGCAGACGGGCTCGCTGCGCAACTCCGGGTTCGCCCGGCAGCTGCTGGTGGACGCGCGCGCCGACTTCCAGCGGATCGGGGTGGCGCACGGCGAGGCGTGGACGTGCCTGGAGCTGGCGGTCGTCGACGCGGGCAACGCGCGCACCCAGCAGGCGCTGGCGCTGTGCGACGAGGCGGTCGCGCTGTTCGCCTCCTACGGCGACCGCCGCGGCGAGGACTGGGCGCGCTTCCTGCGCTGCACGCTCCTGCCGTACGCGGCGCCGGGCGGCACGGAGGTCGGCACGGCGGTGGCCCAGCAGGAACTCACGGACCTGGCCGCCGCAACCCACCCGGCCCGCGACCCGAAGATCACCGACTGCGTCGACGCCTACCAGCTGCTCCTGGAGCGAGGCGTCGACCTCGACACGGGCTGGCAGCCCTGGAACCTGGGCCTGGTCCCGACCCGCCACGCCCGGGAGGTGATGGGGGTGACTGTGCCGCTGGACGCGTGAGGGTCCCCGGGGGAGCTGCCCCCTGGTTCTACAGCGCGATGCCGGCGGTGCGGACGGCGGTCAGCCAGTCGGGGAATTCCCGCAGGAGCTGGTCGAAGAGGTCGTCGTCCCGGACGGCACGCGGGGTGCGGCCGGCGTGGAAGAAACCCGCGTTGTCGACGATGCGGCGGGCCGGGACGGCGAGGGTGTCCAGCTTGCACAGGAACGCGAACTCGTTGTCGTCGGGGTCGCCGAAACCGATGAACTGCCAGAACAAGGGAAGGCGAGCGGCCTTGCACAGGTAGCGTTCGGCAGCGAACTTGCTGGTGGGGCCGCCGTCGGTCTGGAAGATGACCAGGGCGGGGCACCGGCTGCCGGATGCCAGGTAGTGGTCGACGACCTCGTCCATGGCCCAGTGATAGTTGGTGCGCCCCATGTGACCGAGGTTCTCGTGCAGCTTGTCGATCCGGCCGCGGTGCCCGCCGAGCGTCAGTTCGGCGGTGCCGTCGACGCCGGTGGAGAAGAACACGACGGGAACGATGCCGTCGTCGTCGAAGTGGGCCGACAGCGAGAGAACCTGCTCGGCCAGGTGCTGCATGGTGCCGTCCCGGTAGTAGGGCCGCATCGACCCGGAGCGGTCCAGCACGAGATACACCGCGGCCCGCACGCCCTCCAGCCCGTGCCTGCGCACGCCGGCACCTGCCGCCTTGTACAGGCTGACCAGGTCGGGGGCCCTTTCCTGCACCTTGGACAGGCTGATGGCCGTGGTGCGTTCACTGCCGTTCGTCGGAAGCACTCCCCCATGGTGGGGCACCGCCTCCGCGCAGGTGCGGCGTTCGCCGGATTCGCTGCGGGCGGGGTGGCCCGCTGCAGGAACGTCCTCACGCGCTTGGCGGGCCCGAACGGGGCGAGGCCTCCGGCGAGGGCGCTGCGCCCGGCGCGGCGGTCAGCGGCACACGGCTGCGGCACCCGGCGGGGCGCCGGGTGCCGTCGCGTGGCCCGGTGTCAGGCCGTCGTCCTGTCGGCTTCGGGCGCGGCGGCGTCCGCCGGGGCCTTGTCGTCAGGCTCGGCGAAGTTCACGCGGCCCATGTGCCGGTTCATCGACTTCATCAGGCCCCAGACCGCCAGGGCCATCACCGCGAAGACGATGAAGCCGAGGACACCGGGGGTGACCTTGTCCTCGTCGAATTCCTTGGCGAGGGGGACCAGGTGGGTCATTGCCAGGCTTGCGCTTGCGCTCATGTCAGCCATTGTCCCGGATGCCCGCGAAGAGGTCGTCCTCGGGGAGGGAGGTGTCCACGAGCGACTTCGCGAGCTCGTACTCCTCCGTCGGCCAGACCTCCCTCTGGAGGTCCAGGGGCACCCGGAACCAGCCCCCGTCGGGGTCGATCTGCGTGGCGTGCGCGATCAGCGCCTTGTCCCGGATCTCGAAGAAGTCGGCGCACGGCACGTGCGTGGTGAGCGTGCGCTCCTTGCGCTCGAACTCGTCCCACCGCTTCAGCCAGTCCCCGTACGGCGACTCCAGCCCGCGCTCCAGCATCGCGTTGTGCAGGGCCTCGGTGCGGGGCCGGTTGAAGCCCTGGTTGTAGTACACCTTCAGCGGCTGGTACGCCGGACCGAACTCGTCCTCCGGGTACTTCGCGGTGTCCGCCGCGCCCTCGAACGCCACCATCGTGATCTTGTGGGTCATGATGTGGTCGGGGTGCGGATAGCCGCCGTTCTCGTCGTAGGTGGTGATCACCTGCGGCCGGAAGGAGCGGATCTTGCGCACCAGCTCGCCCGCCGCCTTGTCGACGTCCTCCAGGGCGAAGCAGCCCTCCGGCAGCGGCGGCAGCGGGTCGCCCTCGGGCAGACCCGAGTCGACGAAGCCCAGCCACTCCTGCTTCACCCCGAGGATCTCGCGGGCCTCGTCCATCTCCTTCTTGCGCACTTCGTGGATGTGCTCCTCGATGTACGGGTCCCCCTGGAGCTTGGGGTTGAGGATGGAGCCGCGCTCCCCGCCCGTGCAGGTCACGACCAGCACGTCCACCCCCTCGGACACGTACTTGGCCATGGTGGCGGCGCCCTTGCTCGACTCGTCGTCGGGGTGGGCGTGCACGGCCATCAGTCGCAGCTGGTCAGTCAAGACTCAATCCTCAAGTCGTGGGCCGCCCTGGGTACGGCGGCGCAGTCGCAGGCTTCTATAGTGACGGAACCGGGGGGCGAAAAATTCCGGAGCGCCGCTCCCGGGGACGGTCCGGGGACGACGGTCCCTTCCTGCCGAGGAGACGATCATGAGTACGTCGAGCACGCGGCTGCCCGAGGGCCGCTACGGCCGCTCCTCGGACCAGCGTGCCGACCGCACCCTCAAGGTCGTCGGCGGTGTGCTCGCCGTCCTGTTCACCGCCCTGATCGGCTGGTTCGGCTACCACTACGTCGCGCAGAACGAGATCAGCGCCGAGCTGATCCGTTTCGAGACCGGCCAGGACGCGGTGAAGGTGCACCTGGAGGTGCACAAGGACGCCGGCGTCGTCGGCTACTGCACCGTGCGCTCGCAGTCCGAGGACGGCGCCGAGGTCGGCCGGGCCGACTTCCGCTTCGACGGCGACGTCACCCGCATCGACCAGGTGGTCACGCTGCGCACCACCTCCCCCGGCACCAGCGCGGAGCTCGTCGGCTGTCACGCCGAATGAGCGGGCGGGGAATACCCGGCCGCTGACCTGCGCGGGCGTGAGAACAGTGGCTTATGTCCTCCCCCTGCGGGCAGTGAATTGTTAGGCTCGTGGTTTCGCCCGTCCCTGGGGGACCATCCTTCCGGGTAGGGCGATGCTTTGTATTCCCAGTACCTACGAGGAGCACCTGTGACCCAGACCAGCGAGAACGTCACCTGGCTGACCCAGGAGGCGTACAACAAGCTCAAGGACGAGCTTGAGTACCTTACTGGTCCCGCGCGCACGGAGATCGCCTCCAAGATCGCCGCCGCGCGCGAGGAGGGCGACCTGCGTGAGAACGGCGGGTACCACGCGGCCAAGGAGGAGCAGGGCAAGCAGGAGCTCCGTGTGCGCCAGCTCACCCAGCTTCTCGAGAACGCCAAGGTGGGCACGCCCCCGGCGACAAACGGCGAGGTGGCGCCCGGCATGGTCGTCACGATCGCCTTCGACGGCGACGAGGACGACACGCTGACCTTCCTGCTCGCCTCCCGCGAGTACGCGAGCTCCGACATCGAGACCTACTCGCCGCAGTCCCCGCTGGGGTCCGGCGTGATGGGCCACAAGGTCGGCGAGGAAGCCGAGTACGAGCTGCCGAACGGCAAGAAGGCCTCGGTGACGATCCTCAAGGCCGAGCCGTACAGCGGCTGACCCACCGCGCGCGAGTCTCCACGGGCCCCCGGCACCTCAGCGGTGCCGGGGGCTTCGTCATGCCGCCGCCGAGCGGTACTTGCGCACGGCCAGGGTCCGGAAGATCGCGATGATCAGCACGGAGTAGATCACCGACGCCCACACCGGGTGCTGCATCGGCCAGGCGTCCGAGGTGGAGACGCCCGGGTTGCCGAACAGCTCGCGGCACGCCTGCACGGTGGCGCTGAACGGGTTCCAGTCCGCGATGTGCCGCAGCCAGGGCGTCATGTTGCTGGAGTCCACGAACGCGTTCGACACGAACGTCACCGGGAAAAGCCAGACCAGGCCGCCGGAGGTGGCCGCCTCGGGCGTGCGCACCGACAGGCCGATCACCGCGCCGATCCAGGTGAACGCGTACCCGGTGAGCAGCAGCAGTCCGAACGCGCCGAGCACCTCGCCGAGGCTGGTGTGCGTGCGCCAGCCGACCAGCAGGGCGACGACGGCGAGCACGAGCAGGGTGAGCGCCGTCTGCACCAGGTCGGCGAGGGTGCGGCCGGTGAGCACCGCGCCGCGCGCCATCGGCAGGGAGCGGAAGCGGTCGATGAGCCCCTTGTGCATGTCCTCGGCGATGCCCGCGCCGGCTCCCGCCGTGGCAAAGGTGACGGTCTGGGCGAAGATGCCGGCCATCAGGAACTCGCGGTAGACCTGTGGGCTGGTGGAGCCGCCGATGTCCAGCGAGCCGCCGAACACGTAGGAGAACAGCACCACGAACATGATCGGCTGGATCAGCCCGAAGATGACCACCTCGGGGATGCGGATCATGCGGATCAGGTTGCGCTTGGCGACGACCAGCGAGTCGCGGACGGAGCGGGTGAACGCGTTCCCGGGGGACGCGACCCGCACGGATTCGGTGACGGCACTCACTTCGCGGCCTCCTCGTCGGACTGCGCGGACTCGGCGGCATGGCCGGTGAGGGAGAGGAACACGTCGTCGAGGGTGGGGCGGCGCAGGCCGATGTCGTCGATCTCGATGCCGTCGGCGTCGAGCTCGCGGATGATCTCGGCGAGCAGCTTGGCCCCGCCGGAGACCGGCGTGGTGATCTTGCGCATGTGCTCCTCGACCGTGGTGTCGCCCTGGCCGGTGCCGCGCAGGCTGTACTTGTCGAGGAGGGCGGCCGCGGTGCGGATGTGCTCGCGGTCGTGCACCACGACCTCGACACGCTCGCCGCCGGTACGGGCCTTGAGCTGGTCGGAGGTGCCCTGGGCGATGACCTTGCCCTGGTCGACTACCGCGATGTCGTGCGCCAGGTGGTCGGCCTCCTCCAGGTACTGCGTGGTGAGCAGCAGCGTGGTGCCGCCGGAGACGAGGTCCTTGATCACGTCCCAGAGCTGCTGGCGGTTGCGCGGGTCGAGTCCGGTCGTCGGCTCGTCCATGAACATCACGGGCGGGGAGACGACGAGGGCGGCGGCCAGGTCGAGGCGGCGGCGCATGCCGCCGGAGTAGGTCTTGGCCGTGCGGTCGGCCGCGTCCGCGAGGTGGAACTGCTCCAGCAGCTCGTCCGCGCGGGCCCGGGCGGCCTTGGCCCTCATCTGGTAGAGCTGGCCGACCATCTGGAGGTTCTCCCGGCCGGTGAGGTACTCGTCGACGGCGGCGAACTGACCGGACAGGCCGATCGAGCGTCTTACGGCGTCGGGGTGCTTCAGCACGTCGATCCCGGCGACGACGGCTCTGCCGCTGTCGGGGCGCAGAAGCGTGGTGAGGCAGCGGACGGTGGTGGTCTTGCCCGCGCCGTTCGGCCCGAGCAGACCCAGGACGGTCCCCTCCGGGACCTCGAGGTCGACGCCGTCCAGTGCCTTGACGTCTCCGAAGGTTTTCACCAGACCTTCGGCTTGGATGGCACCTGGCATATGAATCTCCACGTCATCGTGATTCTTCGGAAAAGCCTAAGTTCGTGTGCCTCCGGGCGCCGGGCGCCGCCCCGGGAGAAAAACGGGGATCGCCGACGGTCACACCGTGACAGAGCACACACCATAACGCGATGTATCGCGTCTCTCAATGCGATTACCCGAAGGGGTGAAGCAGCCGCCGGCGTCAGCCCATGACCGTGTAACCCGCGTCGCGCAGGGCCTGCTGGACCTCGACGCAGTGCGCCGGCCCCTTGGTCTCCAGGTGCAGCTCGACCTCCGCCTCCGTGAGGCCCAGCCGCGGGTCCGTCCGCACGTGGCTCACGTCGAGGACGTTGGCGTCGACCACTGACAACGCCCCGAGGAGCGAGGCGAGGGCGCCCGGCCGGTCGGTCAGCCGCAGGCGTACGGCCAGGTAGCGGCCCTGCGCCGCCATGCCGTGCCGCAGCACCCGCTCCATCAGCACCGGGTCGACGTTCCCGCCGGACAGCACCGCGACGACCGGCCCCTCGAAGGCCTCCGGCCGGCTCAGCAGCGCCGCGACCGGGCTCGCCCCGGCCGGTTCGACGACCAGTTTGGCCCGCTCCAGGCACAGCAGCAGCGCGGCCGACAGCTCGTCCTCGGTGACCGTGCACACCTCGTCCACCAGCTCGCCGACCAGCGCGAACGGCACATCACCCGGCCGCCCCACCTTGATCCCGTCGGCCATCGTCACCGGGTGGCTCAGCGACACGGGGCGCCCGGCGGCCAGCGACGGCGGGTAGGCCGCCGCGCCCTCCGCCTGCACGCCGACGATCCGCACGTCCGGCCGCAGCGACTTCACCGCGACCGCGATGCCGGCCGCCAGCCCTCCCCCGCCGACTCCGACGACGACCGTCCGCACCTCGGGGCACTGCTCCAGGATCTCCAGGCCCACCGTGCCCTGACCGGCGATGATGTCCGGGTGGTCGAAGGGGTGGATGAACACCGCGCCCGTCTCGTGCGCGTACTCCTGCGCGGCGGCCAGCGACTCGTCCACCACCTGCCCGTGCAGGCGCACCTCGGCGCCGTACTCCCGGGTCGCGCTGATCTTCGGCAGCGGGGCGCCCTTCGGCATGAACACCGTCGAGCGCACGCCCAGCAGCGACGAGGCCAGCGCCACACCCTGCGCGTGGTTGCCCGCGCTCGCCGCGACGACCCCCGCGGCCCGCTCCTCGGGGAGCAGCCCGGCGATCCGCACGTACGCGCCGCGCAGCTTGAAGGAGCCGGTGCGCTGGAGGTTCTCGCACTTCAGCAGCACCGGCGCGCCGACCTGCGAGGACAGGTGCCGGCTCCCTTCCATCGCGGTCGTGCGGGCCACGCCGGAGAGCATCTTGTGAGCGCCGCGCACGTCGTCGAGGGTGACGGTGCGCAGCCGGTCGGCCGTGCTGTAGCTCATGCCTCCAGCATCGCAGTTTCCACAGGGACGGCCCCGGTGTGACCAACCCGCGGACGACCGCTTTGCACAGCCCCGGTACGGTCCGCGCCCCGGCCGCGTACCCTGTCGTCCCATCAGCAGCCCATCACGAAGTGAGCCCCCCGCCATGCCCACTACACCTGAAATGTCGATGGACATGACGCCCGATCTGACGGCGGTCGGCGACACCGGTCTTCTCGACACTCTGCAGCACGAGGTGGCGCTCTTCGCCCGCCGTGCCGAACAGACCCGGCTCGGCGGGGTCGGCCAGGTGCGGAACTCCATGGACCGCGCCGCCTACCTGCTGCTCAACCGGCTCGACAAGGAAGGCCCGATGGGCGTCAAGGCCCTGGCCGCGAGCATGGGGATCGACTCCTCGACCGTGACCCGGCAGGTGGCGCCGCTCGTGGACACCGGCCTGGTCACGCGGACCTCGCACCCCGACGACGGCCGCGCCGTCGTGCTCCAGCTCTCCCCGCGCGGCCAGGCCCGCCTGGAAGAAGTACGCGGCTCCCGGCGGCAGTTGATGGCCGAGCTGACCCAGGACTGGGCGCCGGAGGAGCGTGAGGCGTTCTGCGCGCTGCTCACCCGGTTCAACGGCGCGCTGTCCGCCCGGATGGCCGGGCACGAGCGCGGCGACTCCTGACCCGGCCGCGCTCCCGCACCGTGCGCGCCTCTTGACCCGGGGGGCGCCCTGGCCTGATATGTGGAGGGGGACCCCGTCCGCCGCCCGGCGCGGGGCGGCCCTCCGCGAGGGCTTCGGGAGGTGCGGGTGCGACCACGGCATGCGTTCGACGACGTCCGTCGCGCCCAGGAGTTCCGGGCGTACGTGGCGGGCGCGGGCGGACGGCTGCTGCACACCGCGACCCTGCTGACCGCCGAGCCCCCAGGCGCCAACCCGCGCGCCCAGCGCCTGCTCACCCTTGCCCTGGCACGTACGTACGCCTCCTGGGACCGGCTGCACGGCGAGGACCCGTACGACCACACCCGGCGCTATCTGATGATCAGGTTCGCGGTCGGCACCCTGCGGTACGGCGCGCGGCTCCCCTTCCGGGCACCGCCCGGCGGCACGCTGGCCGAGCTGAGCCCGCAGGAGCGGCTGATCCTGGTGATGCGGCTGCACGAGGGCATCGGCGAGGACCAGACGGCGGCCCTGCTGGGCCTGCCGACGGAGCGCGTCCGGGCCGTGCAGAACCGTGCGATGGCCGTCGTGCTGCGTCCCGCGCCCGGACCCGCCCCCTCGCTGGGCCGCGCCGGCACGGTGCCGTCATGACCGGGGAGGCGGCTGGCAGGTGAACCGTTCGGACCGTGAGGAGCGGGTGCGGAGGCTGATGGTGGCGGGCCCGCCGGTGCTGCCGCCCGATCTCGCCGCGGAGGCGGTGCGGCGCGGCGCCCGTATGCTCCGGCGCCGCACCTGTGCCCGGCGCGTGCTGTGGCTGCTGCTGTGCGCGGCGGCCGTGGCGTTCACGGTGTGGGCGCTGACCGCCCGGCCCTGGGTGGAGCCGCCGTCCGACACGACCCCACCCCTCACCGGCTGGTGACCGGCCTTTTGTCCCGGTCTAGCGGCCGAGGGCCTGCTGCAGGTCCTCGAGGAGATCGTCGACGTTCTCGATGCCGACGGACAGGCGCACCAGGTCGGCCGGCACCTCCAGCTGCGAGCCGGCCACCGACGCATGGGTCATCCGGCCCGGGTGCTCGATCAGCGACTCGACGCCGCCCAGGGACTCGCCGAGGGTGAACACCTTCGCGCGGTTGCACACCTCGACGGCCGCCTGCTCGCCGCCCTCGACGCGGAAGGAGATCATGCCGCCGAAGGAACGCATCTGCTTGGCGGCGACCTCGTGGCCGGGGTGGTCGGGCAGGCCCGGGTACAGCACGCTCGTCACGCGCGGGTGGCGGGTGAGCATGTCGGCCACGCGGGTCGCGTTCTCGCTGTGACGGTCCATGCGCACCGACAGCGTCTTGGTGCCGCGCAGCACCAGCCACGAGTCGAAGGGCCCGGCGACCGCGCCCATCGCGTTCTGGTGGAACGCCAGCTCCTCGCCCAGCTCCGCGTCGGCGGTGACCAGGGCGCCGCCGACGACGTCCGAGTGCCCGCCCATGTACTTGGTCAGGGAGTGCACGACGACGTCCGCGCCGAGCGCCAGCGGCTGCTGGAGGTACGGCGTGGCGAAGGTGTTGTCGACCACCAGCCGGGCGCCGGCGTCCCGCGCCACCTGGGCGACGGCGGCGATGTCGGTGATGCCAAGCAGCGGGTTGGAGGGGGTCTCCACCCAGATGACCTTGGTCTTCGGGGTGACGGCGGCCCGCACCGCCGACGGGTCGGAGGTGTCGGCCACCGACCACTCCACGCCCCAGCGCGCCACGACCTTCGCGAACAGGCGGAACGTGCCGCCGTAGGCGTCGTTCGGGATGACCACGTGGTCGCCCGGCGCGAGCAGCGTGCGCAACAGGCAGTCCTCGGCCGCCAGTCCGGACGCGAACGCGAGCCCGCGGCGGCCGCCCTCGAGGGCGGCCAGGTTCTCCTCCAGCGCGGTCCTGGTCGGGTTGGCGCTGCGGCTGTACTCGTAACCGCCGCGCAGGCCGCCGACGCCGTCCTGCTTGTAGGTGGACACCTGGTAGATCGGCGGGACGACCGCGCCCGTCAGGGGGTCGGCCGTGTTGCCCGCGTGGATCGCGAGCGTCTCGAAGTGCTGACTGATGTGCCTGTCGCTCATGCGCCCGAGGGTAGTGCGCACAACGGTGTGATGACGTCCGCGGCCGGTCCGGGCGGGGCGAAGGAGCCTTTTCGGGCGGGCGGCGGGGTTTTTCCACAGGTACGGGCCACGGGTTGGCCATTCGGCCGCGCCGTCTGGTTCGCTTGTGACATGGAGATTCTGTGGGTCCTGATCGCCCTCCTCATGATCAGCTTCGTGCTGCTGCCGTTCCTGCGGCGGCGGCGCGGCGCTGTGGGTCTCGTCCCGGCCGGCCACCCGGACGCGGCGGACCCGGCGAACTACGGCTTCGCGCGCCAGGAGGAGCTGGACATCCGCATGCCCGGCCCCGACCAGGACCTGCTGGACGTCCTCGACCTGGTCCAGCGCACCCAGGACTACCGCGCGGCGCAGCAGCTGCTCGCGGGCACGCCCGCGGACGGCGAGCAGCGCTGGCAGCGGGTGCAGGCGTTCGCGGGCGCCGCGTCCCTGGAGCTGGCGCAGCGGCCCGGCGGGGTCTCCGAGGCGCCGGGCGGCCAGTGGCTGCGGGTGTGGCGCTCCGAGATGCCCAAGGACGCGGGCGGCGCCGCGGTGCACGCGGAGTTCCTGGTCCAGCAGGCGTGGCGCACGGCCGCGCCCGGCTCGGACGAGTTCCGGATCATCATGGAGGAGGCGAAGGCGGCGTGCGGCGAGGCCGCGCTGCTGGCCCCGGGCGACCCGGTGCCGTACATCGTGGAGCTGTCCGTGGCGCGCGGACTCGGTTACCCGCGGCAGGAGTTCGAGCAGGTCTGGCTGAAGATCCTCGACCGCGCCCCGGCGCACATGGGCGCGCACCTGGCCGCGCTGCACTACTGGTGCGAGAAGTGGCACGGCTCGCGGCAGCAGGCGTACGACTTCGCGGAGGCCGCGGCGGCGCGGGCGCCCGAGGGGTCGCTGCTGGCCGCGATGCCGCTGTTCGCGGTGTTCGAGCACCTCCCGGAGGTGAACCTGGTCAGCGGCTTCTACCAGACCGAGGTCGTCTCCAGGGCGATCCACGGCGCGCTGCACGCGGCGCACTCGGCCCGGCCGGACGACCCGATGTCGGCGCATGTGCGGCACATGCTGATCTTCTTCCTGGTGCGCGCCGAGCGCTGGGCGGAGGCCATGAACCAGCTCATACACGTGGACGGGCACGTCGGAGCCCTGCCGTGGACGCTCTCCCCGGACCCGGCCGCCGAGTTCGCGGTGTACCGCGCCCTGGCGGTCGCCGGCTACGAGGCGAACGGCGGCAGCCCGGCCACGCTGCCGCACTGACGTCAACACCCGCACGATGCCCCGGTGTTTGTCCGTATTTTGACCCGTCCGCACCCATATTCTTGACCCCTGCGAGGCCAGGACGGGCCTCCGGTGGAGGAGTCGGGTGTGGCGAACGTACGGGTCTACGAGCTGGCCAAGAGGGTCGGGGTCGACAGCAAGGTCGTCCTGGACAAGATGACCGAGCTGGGCCACTTCGTGCGGTCGGCGTCGGCCACCGTCGAGGCGCCGGTGGTCCGGGAGCTGATCGACGCCCTCGGTGTCGTGCACGAGACGGCCGCGTCCCTGCCCCGGGTGCCGTCGCCCGCGGCGCCGCCCGCCGGTTCGGTGCTGCGGCCGACGCACCACGAGTGGGACCCCACGTCCCGCTGGAAGCCGCTCCAGCCCTTCGACCCGCGCCGCGTCGGGCCGTACACGGTGCTGCGGCGGATCGGCAGCGGTTCGATGGGACGGGTGTTCCTCGGACGCACCCCGGCCGGGCGGCTGCTCGCCGTCAAGGTCGTCAAGGAGGAGCTGGCCGACGACCTGGAGTTCCGCAGGCGCTTCCAGCGTGAGGTGGCCGCCGCGCGGGGCGTGAACGGCTTCTACGCACCACCCGTCGTGGACGCGGACACCACCGGCGACATCCCCTGGCTGGCCACGGCGTACGTGTCGGCGCCGTCCCTGAAGGACCTCGTCGACGCGTGCGGGCCGCTGCCGCTGAGGGCGCTGCGCTGGGTGGCCGCGCAGCTGGTCGAGGCGCTGCGCTCGGTGCACGCGGCGGACATCGTCCACCGTGACCTCAAGCCGTCCAACGTGCTGGTCGGCGTGGACGGCCTGCGCGTGATCGACTTCGGGCTCGCCCTGGCGGCGGCCGCCGCGGCCAGCAAGCTGACCGTCGCGCACACCACGCTGGGGACGCCCGCCTTCATGTCACCCGAGCAGGCGCTGGACGCGCGGAAGGTGACGTCCGCGAGCGATGTGTACGCGCTGGGCGCGGTGCTGGTGTTCGCCGCGACCGGGCGCAGCCCGTACCCGGGCAGCGACCCGGTGCGCACCATGCTCCGCATGCAGACCGAGGCGCCCGACCTCGGCGGGGTGCCGGACGCCTTCGTGGACGTCGTCGCGCCCTGTCTGCGGCCGGACCCGGACGGGCGCCCCGGTCTGGACGAACTGCTGGACCGCATCGTGCGGGACATGGAGCCGGGCCCGGACGGGCTGTACCGGCCCTCGGAGCTGTTGCCGCCGACGGCCTTCGAGTTCCTCGGTCTCCAGGACGTGTGACGAGCGGTGACGAGTGAAGAACGGGGACGTGTGAAGAACGGAGCAGGAGTGCAGGAAGTCATCTACCTGTCCGACCGGAAACTCTCGCAGTTTCTGCCCGGACTGCGGTCCGCGTGGCCCCGGCAGCGGGTCAGCGTCTCCACGCCGTTCGGCGGGGTGGAGGTGGACCCGTCGCCCGGCCCCGCGTCCGACCTGTGGGGCAGGCATCTGCTGCGGGTGGTGCGCCGGGTCGAGGAGTCGGCGCGCTGGTACACGGAGGCGGGGGTGCGGCCGGGGCAGTGGATCGCCTTCGAGGCGCCGCTCAACTACTTCGTCCTGGACGGCGCCGACCCGACGATGGTGTTCTTCGCGGACGCCCCGGAGCCGGACCGTCCGGTCCGGCTGCTGCTGCACGGTTCGGTGGACCATCTGATCGCGGGTCCGCCGGCCCGCGTCACCGACGAGACCCGTCGTTCCGGCACGCTCGTGCGGGATCTGCTGGGGTCCGACGCCAGCGCGCCCGGCGCGCTGCTCGCCGCCCTCTCCGACGACCTCGGCACCGGTCCGGACGGCCGCCGTCCCTCCCTGGTCACCGCCCTCCACGCCCTCCTGGCCCGCATCGACGCCCAGACCCATCCGGAGACGGCGGCGACGATGCGCGGCTACGCCCGAGTCACCACGGGCTTCCCCGCCACGAAGCTGCCCGGTCTGCTGGTCGCGAGCCCTCTGTACGTGGAGTACACGGACGCGTGACGTCCAGGGTGACGGCGCTGCCCGGAGGAGGGGCGGCTGCTCAGGCCGTCCAGGCGGGCGGCAGGGCGTCCAGGGACAGGCCCTCCTCCTCCGGTTCGTCCTCGTCGGGAAGGGCGGGCGCGTCCTCGGGCGGGGCGGGTCCGTCCTGCACCGGGGCCTCCTGCACGGCTGCGGCCGGGTAAGGCCGGTTGGCGGGCTGTTCGTCACCGTGCCACCTTCCCGGGCCACGGCGCAGTAGTCCGTCCGGCACCGGACCGGCGCGACGGCACGGCCGCGACGGTCCGGTGCGCGAGGACTCAGATGGTGGCCGTGTCGATCACGAAGCGGTAGCGGACGTCGCTGTTCTCGACGCGCTCGTAGGCCTCGTTGATCTCGGACGCGGCGATCAGCTCGATCTCCGCGCCGATGCCGTGCTCGGCGCAGAAGTCCAGCGTCTCCTGCGTCTCGGGGATGCCGCCGATCATCGAGCCGGCCAGCGACCGGCCGCCGCCGATCAGCGAGAACAGGTTCAGCGAGATCGGCTCCTCCGGGGCGCCCACGTTCGCCAGCGTGCCCTCGGGCTTGAGCAGGGACAGGTACGCGGCGAAGTCCAGCGGCGCAGACACCGTCGACACGATCAGGTCGAAGGAGCCGCGCAGCTCCTCGAAGGTCGTCGGGTCGCTGGTCGCGTAGTAGTGGTCGGCGCCCAGCCGCAGCCCGTCGTCCTTCTTGCGCAGGGACTGCGACAGCACCGTCACCTCGGCGCCCATCGCGTGCGCGAGCTTGACGCCCATGTGGCCCAGGCCGCCCATGCCGACGATCGCGACCTTGCGGCCGGGGCCCGCGCCGAAGCGCTTCAGCGGGGAGTACAGGGTGACGCCCGCGCACAGCAGCGGCGCGGCGACGTCGAGGGCGATTCCGTCGGGGATGCGCACGACGAAGTTCTCGTCGACGACGACCTTCTCGGAGTAGCCGCCGTAGGTGGGCTCGCCGTCCCGGCCGATGCCGTTGTAGGTCGGGGTCTGGCCGTTCAGACAGTACTGCTCCTTGCCCGCCCGGCACATATCGCACTCGCGGCAGGAGTCGACCATGCAGCCCACGCCCACCCGGTCGCCGACCTTGAACCGGGTCACGCCGGGGCCGACCTCGGACACTACGCCCGCTATCTCGTGGCCGGGGGCCATCGGGAAGATCGCCTCGCCCCAGCCCTCACGGACCTGGTGGATGTCCGAGTGGCAGATCCCGGCGAACTTGATGTCGATCAGCACGTCGTGCTCGCGGACGGCCCGCCGCTCGATGGTGGTGCGCTCCAGCGGTGCCTTGGCGGCGGGCGCGGCGTACGCGGCGACAGTGGTCATACGAAGTTTCTCCTCCTGAGGGGGTCGTGCGCCCGGAATCTCTCCTCCCGGGCCCGCACGGGGTCCAGCCTGCGACAACGGGCGGCGCGTACCCAGACTTCCTGGTTGCCTACGCACGCTGTGCCTACCACTGGCGGGGACAGACACGAGGTGCGTACGAACGGGCACCATGGACATATGGACGAGCACACGGACGACCCGGCCGGCCTGCGGGGCGGACTGGACCCGCGTGCCGAGCTGAGCGAGTTCCTGCGCACGCGGCGGGCCCGGCTGAAGCCGCGGGACGTGGGACTGCCCGACCTCGGACGGCACCGCAGGGTGCCCGGTCTGCGCCGGGAGGAGCTGGCGCAGCTAGCCGGGGTGTCCGTGGCGTACTACACACGCCTGGAGCAGGGAAACGGGCGCAACGTGTCGACGGAGGTCCTCGACGCGATCGCCCGCGCGCTGCGGCTGAGCGACGCCGAGCACGCGCATCTGACGCATCTCGCCCGGCCGGGCCGGCGCCGCAAACGCCCGGAGCCCCGCAGCCGTCAGGCCCGCCCGGCGCTGCGGCAGCTGCTGGACGCGATGGAGACGGTCCCGGCGTACGTGGTGGGCCGGCGCTCGGAGATCCTCGCCTGGAACCGGATGGCGACGGCGGTCTTCGGCGACTGGGGCGCGCTGCCGCCCCAGGAGCGCAACTGGGCGCGGATCGTCTTCCTCGATCCCGCGCAGCGCGAGCTGTTCGTGGAGTGGGAGCAGAAGGCCTGCGACATGGTCGCCTATCTGCGCATGGACGCGGGCCGGCATCCGGACGACCCCGCGCTGTCCGCGCTGGTGGGCGAACTGTCCGTGAAGAGCGAGGAGTTCCGCACGCTGTGGGCACGGCACGACGTCAAGGAGAAGAGTCACGGCGTGAAGCGGCTGCGGCACCCGCTGGTCGGTGAGATGACGCTGCTGTGGGAGTCGTTCCGCCCGGCCGGGGAGGCCGAGCAGTCACTGGTGACGTACTTCGCGGAGGCCGGGTCGCCGTCGTCCGAGGCGCTGCGCCTGCTGGGCAGCTGGAACGCGGACGCGCCGGCGGACGGGCCGCGCACGCCGGCCGCCTGAGAAGCGGGACGGACACAGGAACGGCGACGCCCGCCGGAGGCGGATGCCTCCGGCGGGCGTCACCGGCGCCGGACTACTTGCCGTAGTAGGCGTTGTGGACCGTGATCAGGGACGCGTTGCCCTTCTTGTCGGTGATCTTGGCGCGCAGGGAGACCGCCTTGCCCTTCGCGGGGTTCTTGACGGTGACCTTGCCCTTCGTGACCTTGGTCTTCTGCCAGGTCTTGCCGCCGTTGTAGGAGACGTACACCGCGAGGGACTTGAGGTTCTTGCCCCTGGCGGCGCCCTCCACGACGACCGGGAAGGTGGCCTTCTTGCCGGCCGGGACCTTGCTGTCCAGCCCCGTGACCGCGGCGAACCGGGCCGAGGAGACGGGCAGCTGCTTCTGGCCCGACGTCTTCTTGGACCGGAAGGTCCAGCTCGCGTCGATGCGGGTGGACGCGGCGGCGACCTTGGCGCTCCGCCTGACCGAGGTGGTCAGCCGGTAGGCGGCGTCACCGGACGGGACGGCGAAGCTCTCCTCGCCGAACAGCGGGTCGGTGTGGGAGCCGGCCTTCTTGCCGTTGCGGTAGAGGGTCGTCACTGCGGAGGTGTGGTCGGACGAGCCCACGTGGCCCTTGCCGTCGGCGAACAGCGGGATCAGGCCGTAGATGCTGTTGCCGTCGCGGAAGACGCCGTAGGACGAGGTGAGACGCGGGCCGAAGACGGCCGTGTTCACGGTCTCCTTGTAGGTCCTGCCGCCCTTGTAGGTCCTGCCGGTGCCGATGCTGTAGAACGCGTCGTAGACGGGCCAGCCCTCCTCGTCGACCCCGCCGAGCTGCTCGAAGTCGAGGTCCCATGTCACGCCGTTGACCGTGGACAGGTACAGCGTGCGGGTGCCGGGCAGCTTCTGCTCCTGCGAGAAGCCGGTCGCGCCCGAGCCGCCGGGCAGCCAGCCGAACGCGGTGACGGCGCCCTGCTTGCCGCTCGCCGCGGCGCCCATGCCGACCTGGACGGTGGCGAACTCCTTGGCCTTGAAGGCACGGGTGTAGCCAGTGGCGACCTTCTTCACCTTGCCGCCGCTGACGGCGCTGTACTGCGCCTTGGCGCCGTTGCTGAAGTGGGCGTTCCACTGCTGGCTCAGCGTGCCGTTCGTGATCTGCGGGCCGAGGTGGGCGGTGCGGAAGCCGCTGAAGTTCTCCAGCCACCAGCCGTAGGAGACCGCGCCGTCGTTCGTCTCGATCGTGAAGTCGGTCGCGGCGAACTGCGCCTTGGCGCCCTTGCCCGGCACGGTGAACTTGACCGGCTTGGCCTTGCGGGCGTCCACCGTCACGGTCGTGTTCCTGGTGACGTCCAGCTTGGGCTGGGCGAGCCAGTCGGCGCCCCGCCACTTCTCCGGGTCGGCGCCCACGAGCACGCTGGCGTCCAGGACGTAACTGCCCTTGGGCACGCGCACGCTGACGGTGCCGTCGGCCTCGTACGGCGCGAACGACCGGTCCTTGCCGAGGCCGGTGAGGCCCGACAGGTACGTCATGTAGTTCGCGGTGGCCTTGCCGGAGCGGTCGAGGACCTTCAGCGTGACGGTGTAGGACTCGACCTCGCGCTCCACCGCGGCGGCGGTGCGCACGCTCTGGCCGGCGCCGGTGGCGACCACGTACGCCGAGTACGTGCCGTCGACCGTGCCGCCGAGGCGGGTGTCGGCGGTGACGTCCACGGAGGCCGTGCCGTTCGCCGGGACGGTGAGGGTGGAGGCGCCGAGGGTGAAGAAGCCGGCCGGGGCGGCCTTGCCGTTCGGGCCGGTCGCGGCCGACGTCAGCTTCAGCGTGACGTCCTCGGTGCCGAGGTTGCGGTAGGTGAGCTTCTTGGTGACCGGCTTGTCGTCGGCGTGCGGCCACTGCTGCACGCCGAAGCTCAGCGACACCGGCTCCGCGATCACGGTCTGCGTGATCGCCTTGTCCACCTGGACGCGGCCCGAGCCCTGCTCGAACGGCGTGTACTTCCCGTCCTTGGTGGAGGCGGTGAGCGCGCCCTTCAGCTCCGTGTACGTCCACTCCGGGTGCTGCTGCTTGAGCAGCGCGGCGGCGCCCGCGACGTGCGGGGTGGCCATCGAGGTGCCGGAGATGGTCATGTAGCCGGCCGGCTTCTCGCCGACCTCCTTGGCGATGTCGTTGCCCTTCGCCGAGGCGGCCGTGATGTCCACGCCGGGTGCGGTGACGTCCGGCTTGACGGCGCCGTCGCCGAGGCGCGGGCCGGTGGAGGAGAACTCGGCGAGCTTGTCCTTGTCGTCGACGGCGCCGACGGTGAGGGCGGAGTCGGCGCTGCCCGGCGAACCGATCGACTGCGGGCCCTCGTTGCCGGCCGCGACGGCGAAGAGGATGCCCTTCTCGGCGGACAGCTTGTCGACCGCCGCCTCCAGCGGGTCGGTCTCCGGGGTGTCCATGCCGCCGAGGCTCATGTTGACGATGTCGGCGCCCTGGGCGGCCGCCCACTCCATGCCGGCGAGGATCCCGGAGTCGTCGCCGAAGCCGGAGTCGTCGAGAACCTTGCCGTTGAGGATCTTCGCGCCGGGCGCGACGCCCTTGTACTTGCCCTTGGACCGGGCTCCCGTGCCGGCCGCGATGGACGCGACGTGGGTGCCGTGGCCGACCACGTCCCCGGTGCCGGGCGCGGAGGTGAAGTTCTTGGCCGCGCTCACCTGGCCCTCGAGGTCGGGGTGGGTGGCGTCCACACCGGTGTCCAGGACGGCGATCTTGACGCCCTTGCCGTCGTAGCCGGCCTCCCATGCCTTCGGGGTGCCGATCTGCCCGACCGAGGTGTCCAGGGACGCCTTGCGGACGCCGTCCAGCCAGACGCGTGCGACACCGGAGGCGGTGCGGTCGCCGTCGGTGACGGCCTCCCACAGCTCGGCCGTGGCCTCGTGCTGCGTCTGCACCGCGTCCGCGTTCAGGGACGTCAGCGCCCGGCGGACCGTGCCCGCGTCGCGGACGTCGGCCTTGGCGGTCTTCGCGGCGCCCCGGTAGCCGACGATGACCTTCAGACCGCCGCGGTGCGCGGTGCGGGTCGCCGCCCTGTTCAACTCGGTGACGTCGAAGAGACGTTGGTCCAGTTTGCCGGTCGCGACCAGCCGCGCGGCGTCGGCCGGGACGACCAGCGTGCGGCCGTCATGGCGGCGGATCTGGACGGGTATGTGCTCCCGGCCCTCGGCCGGCTCCAGGCCCACGACGCGTCCCTTGGCGTCCAGTGCGACCCGGTCACCGGTGATGAGGGTGACCCGGTGCTTCCCTTCGAACGCGGCCGCGCCGGCGGACGAGCCGGCCGCCCTGCCCTTCTCCCCGTTCGCCGACGCGGGGCCGGCCATGCCCGCCGCGAGCGCCACAGCGGTCGCCGTGGCGATCGTGGCCGCGCATGCTCTTTTCACTTGTCTGCGCAAGGTTCCCCCTAGCGAGATCTCCGGGCGGCAGAGGTGCCACCCGGCCGGGGGTGGTCTCGTACGCCCGTGCGCACCCCCCGGTGCTCGGAGTATGCCGACCGGTGATCAAGCGGCTCAAGGGATTCGGGAGTGGTCGGCAAGTCGCCGGGTGACTGTGATGTGGCCGCCGGAACTCCGTTACGAGATCGCGTGGTTGGGGCGGGAGGGACACAGGACGGCCGATGCCCCCGTCACCGCTCCCGAAGGAGGGGACGAGGGCATCGGCCGTGTGGTGTGGGTCCGTCGTGGCGGAGGGGGCGTCAGACCGCGGAGCCGGCCTTCCACTGCTCCCAGCTCATGTTCCAGCCGTTGAGGCCGTTGTCCGGGGCGATGGTCTTGTCGCCGGTGTTCTGCACGACGACGACGTCACCGACGATCGAGTTGTTGTAGAACCAGGCACCCGGCGTGCTCGGGTCGTTGGCGCCCTTGGCGTCGGCGAGGCCCACGCAGCCGTGGCTCGTGTTGACGCTGCCGAAGATGGACTTCGCACCCCAGTAGTTGCCGTGGATGAAGGTGCCGGACGTGCTCAGACGCATGGCGTGGGGCACGTCCTTGATGTCGTACTCGCCCTTGCCGTCGTCGTCGGTGAAGCCGACCGTGGCGCCGTTCATCCGGGTCTCCTTGAACTTCTCGGAGATCACCATCTGGCCCTCGTACGTCTTGTTCTCGGGCGCGCCGGCGGAGATCGGGATGGTCTTGACGGTCTTGCCGTTCTGCGTGACCTTCATCTGCTTGGTCTTGGCGTCGACGTAGGAGACCTGGTTGCGCCCGATCTTGAAGGTGACCGTCTTCTGCTGGACGCCGTAGACGCCCTCGGCGCCCTCGACCCCGTCGAGCGCCAGCTTCAGGGTGACGGTGGAGCCCTCCTGCCAGTACTGCTCGGGGCGGCAGTCCATGCGGTTGGCGTTGAACCAGTGGCAGGCCACCTCCTGGCCGCTGCTGGAGGACACCTCGATGCCCTTCTGCACGGCGGCCTTGTTGGTGATGGCCTTGTCGAAGTTGATCGACACGGGCATGCCGACGCCGACCGTGGTGCCGTTGTCCGGGGTGAAGTTGCCGATGAAGCTGTTGGACGGGGAGACCGTCGTGAAGGAGGCGTTCTCGTGGGCGACGAGGCCCTCGGAGTCCTTCGCGGAGGCCGACAGCTTGTAGGTGGTGGCGCGCTCGAGCTGGCCGCTGGGCTTCCAGCTCTTCTTGTCGGCCGATATCTGGCCCTCGACGGCGGTGCCGTCGGCGGTGGTCATCGTGACCTCGGTGAGCTCGCCCTTGTCGACGGTCACCGTGGCCGAGTTGTTGATGGAGGCGTTGTTCGACCCGTCCTTGGGCGTGATCTTGATCTGCGCCTCGGAGGACTTCTTGGCCGCCGCCTCGTCGACCTGCGCCTGCGAGGTGTCCTTGCCGTCGGACCCCGCGGCGTCGTCGTCCCCGCCGGAGCACGCCGAGAGCACCAGAACTCCGCCGAGCAGAGCGGACGCGGCCGCCAGACCCCTGCGCCGCCGCTTACCGTCCGTCATCACACGCTTCTCCATCGTTGCCAGAATCCCAACCCCACGAGGCCCCTGGCGGGAGCCGAGGCACCTCGTCCACAACCTTCAACGCTACGACCGGGTGATCCGGTTCCCGAGTCCCACGCATGTGGGACTCACCACGTCCGCCGTTGCGGACCGCGGGAACGCCGGTCAGTGCGCCGATTGAGACGTGCCGGCCCGGGGCGCCGGTTGCCTTCCGGGGTCAACATTTCCCCAAGTCGCCTCAGCCGGCGCGAAACCCGCCGTCGGGGACGCGTCGTCGTGGTGGGACTCTTCGTCGTCGGACTCGTCTTCGCAGTCCTCGTCGAACCGGTCGCCATCCTCGTCGCCGCTCACCCCTTCACGCGAGTACGAGCCGTGATCCAACCCCCCGCCGCCGTACGCCCTCCGCCCCGGCCGGCCCCCCGCCACCCCCGCCGACCAGTACGAACGGATACGTAAGAGAGCACGGGGATTCTTACTGTGGCCTCGGTCACAAACCTTTGCCCGCAAGCCCGTTGAGCATCCACCCCTCCTCCCTTTCGGGTGAATCCTGGCAAATCGCCACATCTCCCACGGGCTTGTCACCGGAGCGCACAGAGAAGGGCTCGCGTGACTTTCCTGTGACCCGCACGGTTCACTACCATCAGCCCACACGGCCAATTCGCCAGCGCCACAAGGGGATCGATATTCCGTGTCATCCGCGCTCCGTCCGTTGCTGACCGCCACCGCCGCGGGCACGCTGCTCTGCGCCCTGTGGTTCGTCCCGTCCGCGAACGCGACCTCGGACGCCCCGGCCCGGACCGCGCCGTCCGCGAGCCCGTCCCCACAGGTCACCGAGCAGGCGAGAGGCGTGTCGAGCGCGACGACGGCCAACCTGGAGAGCACCGGCCAGGAGGTCCGCCTCGCGGACACCGGCAGCTTCGACAGCACCCCGTACATCGTCGGCGGCACGGCCTGTCTGGCCCTCGGCGCCGGCTTCGTCGTCTATTCGGTCCGCCGGGAGCGCCTGGAGTTCTGAGCGCCCCTCCCACGGCACACCGGGGCCCCGCGGAGCCGTCCGCGGGGCCCCGGCCTTTTCACTTCAGAGGCCCCGTGACCCGTTCCACGGCCTCGACCAGCCGCCCGTCGCGTACGAAGGTCTCCGCGGCGGCGAGGTCGGGCGCCAGGTACCGGTCGGGGCCGGGACCGCCCACACCGGCCTCCCGCAGCGCCTTCAGGACCGCCCGTGTCGCCGGGGCGGGGGTGAGCCCCTCACGCAGTTCCACGGCCCGTGCGGCGGCGTACAGCTCCACGGCGACGACCCTGGTCAGGGCGTCGACGGCGGTGCGCAGCTTGCGCGCCGCCGACCAGCCCATGGAGACGTGGTCCTCCTGCATCGCGGACGACGGGATGGAGTCCGCCGACGCCGGCACGGCGAGCCGTTTCAGCTCGGCGACCAGGGCGGCCTGCGTGTACTGGGCGATCATCAGGCCGGAGTCGACGCCGGCGTCGTCGGCGAGGAACGGCGGCAGTCCGTGGCTGCGGTTCTTGTCCAGCAGCCGGTCGGTACGGCGCTCCGTGATGGAGGCGAGGTCGGCGACGGCGATGGCGAGGAAGTCCAGGACGTAGGCGACCGGAGCGCCGTGGAAGTTGCCGTTGGACTCGACCCTGCCTCCCCCAGAGCCGAAAGCCTGGGAGGTACCCCCAGGCAGTACGACCGGATTGTCCACCGCCGCCGCGAGTTCGCGCTCGGCGACCAGCCGGGCGTGCGCGAGGGTGTCGCGTCCGGCGCCGGCGACCTGGGGGGCGCAGCGCACGGAGTAGGCGTCCTGCACCCGGGGCGCGTCGTCCTGGTGATGCCCCGTCAGGCCGGAACCCTCGAGGACGGCCAGCATGTTGGCGGCGCTGGCGGCCTGACCGGGGTGCGGCCGGATGGCGTGCAGCTCCGGGGCGAGCACCCTGTCGGTGCCGAGCAGCGCCTCCAGGCTCAGCGCGGCGGTGACGTCGGCGGACCGGTAGAGGAGGTCCAGGTCGGCGAGGGCCATGACCAGCATGCCGAGCATGCCGTCGGTGCCGTTGAGGAGGGCGAGCCCTTCCTTCTCCCGCAGCTCGACGGGCCGGATGCCGTGTTCGGCCAGCAGGTCGCCGGCGGGCCGCACGCTGCCGTCGGGGCCCTCCGCCTCCCCCTCGCCCATGAGCGCCAGGGCGCAGTGCGAGAGCGGGGCGAGGTCGCCGGAACAGCCGAGCGAGCCGTACTCGTGCACCACCGGGGTGATCCCGGCGTTCAGCACGTCGGCCATGGCCTGCGCGACCTCCGGCCGGACGCCGGTGTGCCCGGAGCAGAGGGTCTTGAGCCGCAGGAACATCAGCGCGCGGACGACCTCCCGCTCCACCCGGGGCCCCATGCCGGCGGCGTGCGAGCGGACGATGTTGCGCTGGAGCTGCGCGCGCAGGTCCGGACTGATGTGCCGGGTCGCCAGGGCGCCGAAGCCGGTGCTCACCCCGTAGACCGGGTCCGGCTTGGCCGCCAGGGCGTCCACGATCTCGCGGGACGCGGCGAGGGCGGCGACCGCCTCCTCGGACAGTTCGACGCGGGCCCCGTCGCGCGCCACGGCCAGCACGTCGGACGCGGTCACGTCCGACGTCCCCACCACCACAGTGTGCATATTCATATTCAGGAGCCTACGCAGTGAATGCGTCACTGTCACCACCGGACCCGGCCCGCACCCCTTACCCGGACCCGGCCCGCACCCCTTACCCGGGCGCGTGCCGCCCGCGGAACCGGCGCCGCTCCCCGTCGGCCTCCCGCGAGGGTTCGTCCGCGAGCCGAACCACGGGGTCGTCCGCCCCCTCCCGCCCGGCCACCACGGGTTGCGCGGCCCGCTCGGCCTTGGCCCGGTACTGAGCCGCGTCGGCCAGCCGGAACAGCCGCCGCGCCGAATGCACCGGCCCGATCGGGTCCTCCGTGGACGCCACCCCGCACGCGACACCGTCGCCGATGCCCAGCTCAACGGCCCGCCGGCAGACCTCGTCGGCCGCCTTGACCACCTCGTCGGCGGACGGCCCCACCGCCAGCAGACAGAACTCGTCCCCGCCGAGCCGCGCCGCCAGGGCGCCCGGCAGCATCGCCCCGCACAGCGACAGCACGCTCCCGAAACGCTCCAGCAGCCGGTCCCCCACGGAGTGCCCGAGGGTGTCGTTGACCCGCTTCAGCCCGTTGACGTCGCACACCACCAGGCTGACCACGGCCCCGTCCCGCCGGTGCAGCTCGACCGCCTCGTCCAGCCGGGCGTCCACCGCCCGGCGGTTCGCCAGCCCCGTCAGCGAGTCCGTGAAGGCCAGCCGCCGCGCCTCCTCGAGACGCTCGGTCTGCGCGATCCCCGCGGCCACCACGGCGGCCAGCACGGTCGCGAAGTCGGCGTCCGCCCCTCCGAACACGGGCTCGCCCACCGGCCGGGCCACGTACAGCTCGCCCCAGGCCCGCCCGTGCAGCACGATGGGCGCGACCACGCAGCAGCCGCGACCGCGCCGCCGCAGCGCCGCCACCCGCTGGTGGCAGTACCCGGCGCGCCCCTCCTCGGGGCCCTGCGCGGTCTCCACCCAGGCGTCGGGCTCTCCCCCGCCGGCCCACTGCTCGTGCAGGAACTCGGTGATCTCGGCGAACTGGTGCACCGGGTACGACTCGTCGTCGGGGAACTCCTCCTCCCCCTCGGCGAGCTCCCCGACGTTCACCAGCACCCTCAGCCGTCCGAGCTCCCGCTCCCACACGGACAGCGCGGCGAAGCTCCCGCCCAGGGCCCGGCGGGCCCCGCCGGCCGCGGCCCGCCACGCCTCCCGCGAACTGTGCGCGGCGGCCATGCCCTGAGCCAGCGCCACCACGGCCGCCAGACGGCTCTCCTCACCCATTCCCCCAGGTTAGGGATATTTTCCGCTTATCGAGACATCGGGGTCACTCACCCGGCCACTCCGGCCGCCGCTTCTCGTTGAAAGCGGCGACCCCTTCCGCCCGGTCCCCGGAGAACGCCACGGACCGCCAGGCCGCGTCCTCGACCTCGAGACCGGCCGGCAGGTCGAGCCCGTGCCCCAGTCGCAGCGCCCGCTTGGCGGCCCGCAGCCCCACGGGCGAGTTCCCGGCGATCCGCGCGGCCATGGCGAGCGCGTCCTCACGGTCCCGCCCCTCGTTCACCAGCACATCCACGAGCCCGATCTCCCGGGCCTCCCCGGCCTCGACCCGCCGCGCGGTGAAGATCAGCTCGGCCGCACGCGCCGACCCGACCCGCCGGGGCAGCAACTGCGTACCACCTCCGCCCGGGATGACGCCGACGGACACCTCGGGCAGCCCCATGACGGCCGTACGGTCGGCCACGATCACGTCACACGACAGGGCGAGCTCACATCCGCCCCCCAGGGCGAATCCGTGCACGGCGGCAATGGCGGGCACGGGCAGCTGAAGCACCCCGGTGTAGGCGCCCCGCGCCACGGGCCGCTGCCGCACGAGATCGGCATCCGTGAACGAGTTCCGCTCCTTCAGATCGGCCCCCACACAGAAGGCCCGCTCGTGCGACGAGGTCAGCACCACCGCCCGTACGTCCCGGTCCCCACCCAGCGCCGCACAGGCGCCGGCGATCGAACGGGCCATCTCGGTCGACACCGCGTTCATGGCCGTCGGCCGGTCGAGGACGAGCTCCGCGACATGCCCCCGCTCGTGCCGCCGCACCAGCACGAACTCCCCGAACCGTTCCTCACTCATGACACCCTCCGGTTAACGCGGGTTAACTTGGCTCGCCCCGATCATGGCAGCCGCGAGCCGCCGAGGAAAAGGGTCCACCCGTTCGAGTGACATACGACCGACTCGCCTGAGCCGCACCGCCCTCGGCGCATACCGTGCGCACACCGCGCGCGCCGGGGGCGCACGCAGGGGGGAGACAGACCATGACACCGGCCGAGACGCGCACCGTCCCCCGGGGACGCCACCGAAAACCCCGCCACCGCCGCGCCCTTCTGGCCGCGGGCGCCCTGACCCTGACGGCGGGCGCGGCGACGCTCATCCACCTGTCGACGCCGGACGCCCCGCCCAGCAACACGAGGGCGGCCTCGCTCCCCTCCTTGGAGGAGAGCGGCGCCCCCACCGCACCGGGCAGGACGACGAGTCCCCGCAAGGGCACGACACCCCCGCCCACACCCCACCCGAGCCCGACGTCACCGAGGGCCCAGGGCGGAAAGGCACAGGCACCGCTGACGCAGCCGCCACCACCACAGCCGTCGACGGCACCACCAGGCCCGCACACGGCGACACCCCCGCCACCCAGGACGTCACCGACACCTGAGAACCCGCCGGAAGTGAAGCCGACACCACCGGCGTCGACGACGACACCCCCACCCCCGCCACCCGACGACGAGCACGAGGACGAGAAGGACCGCGCCCTCTGTCTCCCGCTGCTGAACATCTGCCTCGGCGGCTGAGAGCCGCGCCGACGGTCAGTCGGCGGATGCCTCCGGGGGAGTCCTCCGGGTGAGCAGCCAGGGCTCGACCACGCCGAGACCACGGACGGGCCGCTGCCACATCGGCTGGAGGGCGAACCGGTACGAGGGCGGCTCCTCGCCCTCCTTCTCCGCCTTCGTCGCCGCTTCGGCCGCAGCGGCCTCGCTGGCCGGCGCGTCACCGGTGCGGATCAGCTCCTGGGCGAAGTCGGCGTCCACCAGCACCGCGTCGCGGGGGGCTATGGAGGTCAGCCGGGAGGCGAGGTTGACGGTGGTGCCGAAGACATCGCCCATCCGGGTGGTGACGGTGCCGAAGGCCATGCCGACGCGCAGTTCCGGCATGGTCTGGTCGTTCGCCATGGTCTCTATCAACCGCAGGGCGATCTCCGCGGCGGTCCCGGCGTCGTCGGCGGCGTACAGCACCTCGTCCCCGAGGGTCTTGATCAGCCGCCCGCCGCGCGCCGCGACCAGATCGGCGGCCGTCGTCTCGAAGGCCTCGACCAGCTCGCCGAGCTCCTCCTCCTCCATCCGCCGGGTGAGGCGGGTGAAGCCCACGAGGTCGGCGAAGGCGACGGCGAGCCGCCGGTCCACCATCTCCTCGTCGTCGGCCTCCTGCACCACACGCCCGGCCGAGGCGGCGAGCTGCCGCCGCCACACGTAGACCAGGAACTCCTCCAGCTCGGGCAGGAGCAGCTCGACGATCGGATACGTGACCTCGGTGCGGGTCATGCCCGGCTCGGGCGGCTCCGTGAGCCCTTCCAGGAACGAATCGATCTGCCATTCGGCCAGACGCGCGGTGGTCTGACCGGTGGACCGGGCGACCTGGACTGCCATGGCCTCACTCAGCAGGCCGGCCTCCACCAGACCCGCGAGGCGGCGCAGAGCGAGGACGTCCGCCTCCGTCAGGGCCTTCGCCTGACCCACGTCGGCGAAGCCCATGGCACGCCAGAAGCGGGTGGCGAGCTCCATCGTGACGCCGGCGCTGCGGGCCGCCTGGAACGGCGTGTAACGGCGCTCGGCGCCCAGAATGAGCTGCTCGAGGCGCAGAGCAAGCGGATCCTCGCCGTCGCCCTGCGCGTCCGCACCGGAACCCGAGTCGTCGACGCTCACGCGTTGCTGCCCTTCCGATCTGTCACGGCCATGTCTCGACCGGGCTCAACTCTACGGCAGGTGTGCGGTAGCTCACTCCGTCAGGTTGGGCCATGGGTGAGGTGTGGGGCGCGTGCCTCTACTTACGCGCCGGGGGCGGCATCCGGGGGTGCGTTTTCAGCCACGGTCGCGGCGGGGCTGGGTGTTGCACACCCGGGTGGGGTGCTGCCCAGATACCCGTCGCGGGTGCGGCCCGCGGGAGTCGGCGCACCTGGCGCCAAACAGGGTGCCGTCGCGCCCACCGTGCCGCCCTGGGCGGCACGGATGCCCGCGGTGAGCGCGCCACCGGTGCCGGTGCAGCCGCCGATGGCGCGGAGGGGACGGGGTGGGGGTGGGCGCCCGCAGCGGCCGGCGCGTCCACGCCCTGGGCAATGCAACACGCACTCTCGCGCCAGACCGAGGACGACCACCCCCACCGCGGCCCCGCACCACCACCCCACCGTGGGCGCTACACCAACCCCCACCGGGGCGGACGTTGCGCCGCAGGCGTCAAACCCAAGCCCCCACCGGCCAGACCCCCACCACAGCCGTCACCCCCCCCCCACCGGGCGCCCCGCCTCCCACCGGGCGCTCCGCCCCCCACCGGGCGCTCCGCCGTCACCTCACCCCGCAGCCCGCAGATGCACGATGTCCCCCGCCCCCACCGGCTCCTGCACCCCCGCCTCCGTAGCCAGCACCAACCGCCCGTCCCCGTCCACAGCCACCGCTTCCCCCACCAGCGCCCGCTCCCCCGGCAGCTCCGCCCGCACGACCCGCCCCAGCGTCGCGCAACCCGCCGCGTACGCCTCCTGCAGCCCGCACGCCCCCGCGTCACCACCAGCAGCCCGCCACCGCCCGTACCAGTCCTCGATCCCCCGCAGCACAGCCCGCAGCAGCGGATCCCGATCAGTGCTCACGGCCCCCGCCAGCCCCAGCGACCCCGCCGTAGGCACAGGCAGCTCCTCGGCCCGCAAGCTGACATTCACACCGACCCCCACCACCACGCCCCCGCCGTCCCCGGTGGCCTCCGCCAGGATCCCCCCAGCCTTCCGCTCCTCTCCCCCCACCGTCACCAGCACGTCATTGGGCCACTTCAACGCCGTGTCCACGCCCGCGGCCCGAGCGAGCCCCGTAGCCACGGCAACCCCCGTCAGCAACGGCAGCCACCCCCACCGCTCCATCGGCACACCGGCATCCCCGGGCCGCAGCGACACGGAGAAGAACAGCCCGGACCGAGCCGGAGCCACCCACTTCCGGTCCAGCCGCCCCCGCGCAGCGCTCTGCTCCTCGGCGACGAGAACGACCCCCTCCCTCAACCCGCCCTCGCCCTCGCCCCCGGCAGCCGCCCGCGCCACAAGGTCGGAGTTCGTGGAGCCGGTCCGCTGCACCACGTCCAGCTCCCTCCACAAACCCCCCTCCCGTACAAGAGCCCGCCGCAACGCGGCGGCGTTCAGCGGGGGCCGGTCGAGATCGGACCACCGACTGCGACGGGGCTCAGGGGATTCGGAGTCATCTCGGGGTGTCATGCAACCCACACTAGGTGTGGGAAACACCGCACTGCCGAACACACAGCCCCCCACTACGCTACGGATGAGTAACCGTCCCCCCCTTTTGAGCAGGCAGGGAGCCGCATCCCGATGTCCGAGCCGGAAGAGCAGCAGCCTGACATCCACACCACCGCGGGCAAGCTCGCGGATCTCCAGCGTCGTATCGAAGAGGCGACGCACGCCGGCTCCGCACGTGCCGTCGAAAAGCAGCACGCCAAGGGCAAGCTGACGGCCCGTGAGCGGATCGACCTCCTGCTCGACGAGGGCTCCTTCGTCGAACTGGACGAGTTCGCCCGGCACCGCTCCACCAACTTCGGCCTCGATGCGAACCGCCCGTACGGCGACGGAGTCGTCACCGGCTACGGCACGGTCGACGGCCGCCCGGTCGCCGTCTTCTCCCAGGACTTCACCGTCTTCGGCGGCGCCCTCGGCGAGGTCTACGGCCAGAAGATCGTCAAGGTGATGGACTTCGCCCTCAAGACGGGCTGTCCCGTCATCGGCATCAACGACTCCGGCGGCGCCCGCATCCAGGAGGGCGTGGCCTCCCTCGGCGCGTACGGCGAGATCTTCCGCCGCAACACCCACGCGTCCGGTGTGATCCCGCAGATCAGCCTGGTCGTGGGCCCCTGCGCGGGCGGCGCGGTCTACTCCCCCGCCATCACCGACTTCACGATCATGGTCGACCAGACCAGCCACATGTTCATCACCGGCCCGGACGTCATCAAGACGGTCACCGGCGAGGACGTCGGCTTCGAGGAGCTCGGCGGCGCCCGCACCCACAACTCGACCTCCGGCGTCGCGCACCACATGGCGGGCGACGAGAAGGACGCGATCGAGTACGTCAAGCAGCTCCTCTCCTACCTGCCCTCGAACAACCTCTCGGAGCCGCCCGCCTTCCCCGAGGAGGCGGACCTGACGGTCACCGACGAGGACCGCGAACTCGACACGATCGTGCCGGACTCGGCGAACCAGCCGTACGACATGCACACGGTCATCGAGCACGTCCTCGACGACGCGGAGTTCTTCGAGACGCAGCCCCTGTTCGCGCCGAACATCCTCACGGGGTACGGCCGCGTCGAGGGCCGCCCCGTAGGCATCGTGGCGAACCAGCCGATGCAGTTCGCCGGCTGCCTGGACATCACCGCCTCGGAGAAGGCGGCCCGCTTCGTGCGGACCTGCGACGCCTTCAACGTCCCGGTGCTGACCTTCGTCGACGTCCCCGGCTTCCTGCCGGGCGTGGACCAGGAGCACGACGGCATCATCCGCCGCGGCGCCAAGCTGATCTACGCCTACGCGGAGGCCACGGTCCCCCTGATCACCGTCATCACCCGCAAGGCGTTCGGCGGCGCGTACGACGTCATGGGCTCCAAGCACCTGGGCGCCGACCTCAACCTGGCCTGGCCGACGGCCCAGATCGCGGTGATGGGCGCGCAGGGGGCCGTCAACATCCTGCACCGCCGCACCATCGCCGAGTCGGACGACGCCGAGGCGACCCGCGCCCGGCTGATGCAGGAGTACGAGGACGCTCTCCTCAACCCCTACGTCGCCGCCGAGCGGGGTTACGTCGACGCGGTGATCATGCCGTCCGACACCCGCCGCCACATCGTCCGTGGCCTGCGTCAGCTGCGGACCAAGCGCGAGAGCCTGCCCCCGAAGAAGCACGGCAACATCCCCCTGTAAGGAGCCGCTGTGACGATCAAGGTCGTACGGGGCAACCCGACCCCGGAGGAGCTGGCCGCCGCACTGGCGGTGGTCAGGGCGCGTGCCGCGGCGGCGGCCACCCTGCCGTCCGGCGCGCCCACGATCCCCGACGCCTGGTCCGACCCGTCCCGCATCGCCGCGCGCCGTGTGCCCCAGCCGGGCCCGGCGTCGTGGTCGCGGACGTACTGGCCGGGCGGCTGACTCCACACCACCGACCAGGACGGGCCGTACGCACCGCGTACGGCCCGTCCGGCGTGTCGAAGGCGTCCGTCGCCAAGTTGAGTACGCGTACTCAGGCGCCCCGCGCAGGCTCCGCCGCACGCTGGAGGAATGCTGTGGTCCGACCCCGAGAACAAGCCGCCGAAGGAACTGCGTGACACGCAGGAGATGCTGCGGCGGCTGGGCGTTCTCATGGCACTGGCCATGGTCCTGGCGATGCTGGTGATCGGCGTCAGGTGATCGGCGCGAGGTCCTCGGCGTCAGGTGATCGGCGCGAGGATGAGCCGCCCTCACTCCGCACGAGGCGCCGCGGCCCCGCGCGGGCCGTGCCGGCGCGAGATGAGCCGTCCGGAGGACGCCGATACGCTGACCGCATGACAGATCAGCCGCGTCGCCGCCTCGTTCTCGCCTCCCAGTCCCCCGCCCGGCTCGGGCTGCTCCGCCAGGCCGGGCTGACGCCCGAGGTGATCGTCAGCGGGGTCGACGAGGACGCCGTCTCCGCCCCCACGCCCGCCGAGCTGGCGCTGGCCCTGGCCGAGGCGAAGGCGTCCGTGGTCGCAGCGCGGCCCGAGGCGAAGGGCGCGCTGGTGATCGGCTGCGACTCGGTGCTGGAGCTGGACGGTCAGGCCCTCGGCAAGCCGGAGGACGCCGAGGAGGCCACCGCGCGCTGGAAGGCGATGCGGGGCCGCGCGGGCACGCTCCAGACCGGCCACTGCGTCTACGACACCGTCAGCGGCCGCTACGCCTCCGCCACCGCCTCCACGGTGGTCCGTTTCGGCGAGCCCTCGGACGAGGAGATCGCGGCCTACGTGGCCTCGGGCGAGCCGCTGCACGTGGCGGGGGCGTTCACCCTGGACGGCCGCTCGGCGCCGTTCATCGACGGCATCGACGGCGACCACGGCAACGTGATCGGCCTCAGCCTGCCGCTCGTACGGCGCCTGTTGGCCGAGCTGGGCGTCGGGATCACGGAGCTGTGGGCGCCGCGGGAGGACTGAGGGGCGGCGTCCCCGCGTCGACGGGCTCGTCGGGCTTCCCCGGCCGCCCGTCGTACGTCATCAGGAGCAGCACGATCAGCGCGAGGACGACGACCATGAAGAGGAACGCCGTCCACCCGATCAGGCCCCATGCGAAGGCGCCGAGCAGCGCATGGACCACGGCGGCGCTGATCAGCAGCACCTTGCCCAAGCCGGCCGGGGCCCGGTCGCGCAGGGCGACCAGCAGGGCCACCACTCCGCACAGGCCGAAGTAGAGCCCGAAGACCACTCCGCCGGCCTTCGACGACACCGACATCACGTCCGGGTCGAGGCCGGCCAGCGACATGTCCTGCCGGTCGACGACGACACCCAGGAACCAGTTCACCGCCAGCACGCCCAGCGCCTCGGCGAACAGCACGAGCGCGACGATCCACGCCACCGGTCTGCGGACCACCGGCCCCCACCCACTTTCGAGCACGACTGTGGTTACCCCGAGTATGTTCGGGACGACGCGAAGGCTACTAACGGGTAAACCTCGGTACAAGGGGCGTGCGGCGGGCAAAGAATCATTGGGCCATTCGTAGGGACTCCACAAAGAATCGAAGTGGGCCGCAGCACGCTCTCACAGAGACCTTGACCACACGACAGGGCTAGGGTTTCCGGGAGGAGTCCTGCGTACCGAGGTGCGACAAGGGATTTCGCGGGTCGAGCGAGCCTCGCATCACGCTCCGTGTGGGCAAGCTCACCACTGGGGACGGGTCGAAGTGCCGTGTCGGCAGTCCCTAAACTCGGCTTGTTTCAAGGAGGGAGCCTCAATCGTGCGCAAGGTGCTCATCGCCAACCGTGGCGAAATCGCTGTCCGCGTTGCCCGGGCCTGCCGGGATGCCGGAATCGCGAGCGTTGCCGTCTACGCCGACCCGGACCGGGACGCTCTGCATGTCCGCGCCGCGGATGAGGCGTTCGCCCTGGGCGGTGACACTCCGGCCACCAGCTACCTCGACATGGACAAGGTGCTGAAGGCCGCGCGGGAGTCCGGGGCCGACGCGATCCACCCCGGCTACGGCTTCCTCTCGGAGAACGCCGAATTCGCCCAGGCCGTTCTGGACGCGGGCCTCATCTGGATCGGCCCGCCACCGCAGGCCATCCGCGACCTCGGTGACAAGGTCGCCGCCCGGCACATCGCCCAGCGTGCCGGCGCCCCGCTGGTGGCGGGCACGCCCGACCCGGTGTCCGGCGCGGACGAGGTCGTCGCGTTCGCCGAGGAGCACGGCCTGCCGATCGCCATCAAGGCCGCCTTCGGCGGCGGCGGGCGCGGCCTGAAGGTCGCCCGGACCCTGGAAGAGGTCCCCGAGCTGTACGACTCGGCCGTCCGCGAGGCGGTCGCCGCCTTCGGCCGCGGCGAGTGCTTCGTCGAGCGCTACCTGGACAAGCCGCGCCACGTGGAGACCCAGTGCCTGGCCGACAGCCACGGCAACGTGGTCGTGGTCTCCACCCGTGACTGCTCCCTGCAGCGCCGCCACCAGAAGCTGGTCGAGGAGGCCCCGGCGCCGTTCCTGTCGAAGGAGCAGAACGCCGAGCTGTACCGCGCCTCCAAGGCCATCCTGAAGGAGGCCGGCTACGTCGGCGCGGGCACCGTGGAGTTCCTCGTCGGCAACGACGGCACGATCTCCTTCCTCGAGGTCAACACCCGCCTCCAGGTGGAGCACCCGGTGACCGAGGAGGTCTCCGGCATCGACCTGGTGCGCGAGATGTTCCGCATCGCCGACGGCGAGGAGCTCGGCTACGACGACCCGCCGCTGCGCGGTCACTCCTTCGAGTTCCGCATCAACGGCGAGGACCCGGGCCGCAACTTCCTGCCCGCGCCCGGCACCGTCACCACGTTCGCCCCGCCGTCCGGCCCGGGTGTGCGTCTGGACGCGGGCGTGGAGTCCGGCAGCGTGATCGGCCCGGCGTGGGACTCCCTGCTGGCGAAGCTGATCGTCACCGGCGCCACCCGCGAGCAGGCCCTGCAGCGCGCCTCGCGCGCCCTGGAGGAGTTCACGGTGGAGGGCATGGCCACGGCCATCCCGTTCCACCGCGCGGTGGTCAAGGACGCGGCGTTCGCCCCCGAACTGACCGGCTCCGCCGACCCCTTCACGGTCCACACCCGCTGGATCGAGACCGAGTTCGTCAACGACCTGAAGCCCTTCGTCTCGCCCGTGGACGCGGACGCCGAGGAGGAGACGGGCCGCGAGACGGTCGTCGTGGAGGTCGGCGGCAAGCGCCTGGAGGTCTCCCTGCCCGCGTCGCTCGGCATGAGCCTGGCGCGCACGGGTCTGGCCGCCGGCGCCAAGCCGAAGCGCCGTGCCGCCCGCAAGTCGGGCCCGGCGGCCTCCGGTGACACCCTCGCCTCCCCGATGCAGGGCACGATCGTCAAGGTCGCGGTCGAGGAGGGCCAGGAGGTCAAGGAGGGCGACCTGGTCGTCGTCCTGGAGGCGATGAAGATGGAGCAGCCCATCAACGCCCACCGCTCCGGCACCGTCAAGGGCCTGAACGCCGAGGTCGGCGGTTCGGTCACGTCCGGCGCGGCGATCTGCGAGATCAAGGACTGACCGCTCACGTCACAGCGCCCGGCGTCCTCCCGGAGGGCGCCGGGCGCTGTCGTACGTCCGCGGGCCGTTCAGCGGCGTCGCATGTCCGCCACCCGGGCGGCCCGCTCGGCGCCCTGCCCCTGGTCGGACGCGGCCCCCAGCGCGACGGCCGTACGCAGGCCGGGGGCCTGACGCCTCGGCCCGGGCAGCGGGACGTCACGGCGCTGCCGGCCCGACGGAGGGCCGTCACCCCCCGAGCTGCCGTTTCCCCCCGGCGCCCCCGCGACGGCGATCTGCACGCCCTGGTCGGCGAGGGCCTGGAGCTCGGTCGCCGCGCGGTCGTCGTGCGCGGGCGGCTCGTCGGTGACCAGCCGGGTGATGAGGTCCGTGGGCACCGTCTGGAACATGGTGTCCGTGCCGAGCTTGGTGTGGTCGGCGAGGACCACCACCTCGGCGGCGGCCTGGACCAGCGCCCGGTCGACGGACGCGGACAGCATGTTGGACGTGGACAGCCCGCGCTCGGCGGTCAGGCCACTGCCCGAGAGGAACGCCCGGGACACCCGCAGACCTTGGAGGGACTGCTCGGCGCCGCTGCCGACGAGGGCGTAGTTGGAGCCGCGGAGCGTGCCGCCGGTCATCACGACCTCGACCCGGTTGGCGTGGGCGAGCGCCTGGGCGACCAGCAGGGAGTTGGTGACGACCGTCAGCCCGGGCACCCGGGCGAGCCGGCGGGCCAGCTCCTGCGTGGTGGTGCCCGCGCCGACCACGATGGCCTCGCCCTCCTCCACGAAGTTCGCGGCGAGGTCGGCGATGGCGGTCTTCTCGGCGGTGGCGAGGTGCGACTTCTGCGGGAAGCCGGACTCGCGTGTGAAACCGCCCGGCAGCACCGCACCGCCGTGCCGGCGGTCGAGGAGTCCTTCTGCCTCCAGCGCGCGCACGTCCCGCCGTACGGTCACTTCGGAGGTCTGGACGACGCGGGCGAGCTCACGGAGCGACACGGCTCCGTTCGCTCGCACCATTTCGAGGATCAATTGGCGACGTTCTGCAGCGAACACGAAACTGACAGTAACGCCGACGACCGTCTGCTTTCAGCAGTTTGCGCTGAATAGCAGAAGTTGTTCGCACGGCCCCACAGCAAGTGGTATAGAGCCGGGTCAGGCCTCGGCGCCCGCCTTACGCGTGTGCAGCTGCCGCGCCACCTCGGCGATCGAGCCCGACAGGGACGGATACACGGTGAAGGCGTTCGCGATCTGTTCGACGGTCAGGTTGTTGTCGACCGCGATCGAGATGGGGTGGATGAGTTCCGAGGCGCGCGGCGCCACGACGACACCGCCGACGACGATGCCGGTACCGGGGCGGCAGAAGATCTTGACGAAGCCGTCGCGGATGCCCTGCATCTTGGCGCGCGGGTTGCGCAGCAGGGGCAGCTTCACGACGCGCGCGTCGATCTTCCCGCCGTCCACGTCGGCCTGCGTGTAACCGACGGTGGCGATCTCGGGGTCGGTGAAGACGTTCGACGAGACGGTCTTCAGATTGAGCGGAGCGACCGCGTCCCCGAGGAAGTGGTACATGGCGATCCGCCCCTGCATGGCGGCCACCGAGGCCAGGGCGAAGACACCGGTGACGTCACCGGCCGCGTACACACCCGGAGCGGTGGTCCGCGACACCTTGTCGGTCCAGATGTGCCCGGAGTCGCGCAGCCGCACCCCTGCCTCCTCCAGTCCCATGCCCTCGGAGTTCGGGATGGCGCCGACGGCCATCAGGCAGTGCGAGCCGGTGATGACCCGGCCGTCCGCCAGCGTCACCTCGACCCGGTCCCCCACACGCTTGGCTGACTGCGCCCGCGACCGCGCCATCACGTTCATGCCGCGCCGCCGGAAGACGTCTTCCAGCACGGCCGCCGCGTCCGGGTCCTCGCCGGGCAGCACGCGGTCGCGCGACGACACCAGCGTCACGCGGGAACCGAGGGCCTGGTAGGCGCCGGCGAACTCGGCACCGGTGACACCGGAACCGACCACGATGAGCTCCTCGGGAAGCTCGTCGAGGTCGTACACCTGCGTCCAGTTCAGGATCCGCTCCCCGTCGGGCTGCGCGTCCGGCAGCTCACGGGGATGCCCTCCGGTCGCGATGAGCACGGCGTCGGCGTTGAGCGTCTCCTCGCTCCCGTCGGCGGCGGTCACGACGACCTTGCGTGACCCGTCGAGCGCCTGCATCCCGTCCAGCCGCCCGCGCCCGCGCATGACGCGCGCGCCGGCGCGCGTCACGGAGGCGGTGATGTCGTGCGACTGCGCCAGCGCGAGCCGCTTCACACGCCGGTTGACCTTGCCCAGGTCGACACCGACCACCCGGGCCGCCTGCTCCAGCGGCGGGGTGTCGTCGGCCACGATGATCCCCAGCTCCTCGTAGGAGGAGTCGAAGGTGGTCATCACCTCGGCCGTGGCGATCAGGGTCTTGGACGGCACGCAGTCGGTCAGCACCGACGCACCGCCCAGGCCGTCGCAGTCGACGACGGTCACCTCCGCGCCGAGCTGCGCGGCGACCAGCGCCGCTTCGTATCCGCCGGGTCCGCCACCGATGATCACGATCCGAGTCACGTACTCCATTGTCCCGCACACTTCACCGTGCGCCCGCCCGGGGGTGCATCCCCTGAGCCACGACCGTCGCGGCACCCCCTGCCGTACCCTTCCCCCATGTCGCTCTACGCCGCTTATGCCGGCAACCTCGACGCCCGGCTGATGTCCCGCCGCGCCCCGCACTCGCCGCTGCGGGCCACCGGCTGGCTCAACGGCTGGCGGCTGACGTTCGGGGGCGAGCACATGGGCTGGGAAGGCGCACTCGCGACCCTGGTCGAGGACCCGATCTGCCAGGTCTTCGTCGCCCTCTACGACATCGCGCCCATGGACGAGGAGTCCCTGGACCGCTGGGAGGGCACGGGCCTGGACATCTACCGCCGCACGCGGATCCGGGTGCACACCCTGGACGGCGAGGAACACGCCTGGACGTACGTCCTGAACTCCTACGAGGGCGGCCTGCCCTCCGCCCGCTACCTGGGCGAGATCGCCGACGCGGCGGAGTCCGCGGGGGCGCCCCACGACTACGTGATGGAGCTCCGTAAGCGCCCCTGCTGACGGAAACGACAAGACAACGATCGCCATCCCGTCACCTCCCACATCTACGCGCGTAGGCGAATTGCGGCTACCCTCGTCGACGTGAACGCTTCTCTTCTTCCGGACGACATCCAGGGCGACCCGTACGCCGCAGCCGACGCCGCCGCAGCCCGCCTGCGCGAACTCACTGGCGCCGAGACCCACGACGTCGCCCTCGTGATGGGCTCCGGGTGGGCCCCGGCAGCGGACGCGCTCGGCACCCCCGAGGCCGAGCACCCGGTCACCGAGCTGCCCGGCTTCCCGCCGCCGGCGGTCGAGGGCCACGGGGGCAAGATCCGCTCCTACCGCATCGGGCAGAGGCGTGCCCTGGTCTTCCTGGGCCGCACCCACTACTACGAGGGCCGCGGCGTGGCCGCCGTCGCGCACGGCGTCCGCACGGCCGTGGCGGCGGGCGCGAAGACGATCGTGCTGACCAACGGCTGCGGCGGCCTGCGTGAGGGCATGCGCCCCGGGCAGCCGGTCCTGATCAGCGACCACATCAACCTGACGGCGACGTCGCCGATCGTCGGCGCGAACTTCGTCGACCTCACCGACCTGTACTCCCCGCGTCTGCGCACGCTGTGCAAGGAGATCGACCCCTCCCTCGAGGAGGGCGTCTACGCCCAGTTCCCCGGCCCGCACTACGAGACGCCGGCGGAGATCCGTATGGCGCGTGTCATCGGGGCGGACCTGGTGGGCATGTCCACGGTCCTGGAGGCCATCGCCGCGCGCGAAGCCGGCGCCGAGGTGCTGGGCATCTCCCTGGTGACCAACCTCGCCGCCGGTATGACCGGCGAGCCGCTGAACCACGAGGAGGTCCTCCAGGCGGGCCGCGACTCGGCGACGCGCATGGGCGAACTGCTCACCCAGGTCCTGGGCCGCCTGTAACCCCCTCCTCCACAACGGGGCTGTGCACCCACGGGTGCGGGTGCCTTCGGCGGGGGCGGCTTTCAGTGACACCCGGCGTCGGTGCGGACCCGGGGGTGTCGGCGCAACTCGGCGCCACGAGGTGCCGCCGCGCCCACCCTCCCCCATCGCCCTGGGCGGCACGACTGCCCGCGGTGAGCGTGCCACCGGTGCCGGTGCCGGTGCAGCCGCCGACGGCGAGGAGGGGACGGGGTGGGGGTGGGCGCCCGCAGCGGCTGGCGCGTCCACGCCCTGAGCCTCTCGAGACGCACTCTCGCGCCAGACCGAGGACGACCACCCCCACCGCGGCCCCGCACCACCACCCCACCGTGGGCGCTACACCAACCCCCACCGGGGCGGACGTTGCGCCGCAGGCACGCGACCCCAGCCCTCACCGGGCGGAAACGTGCCGCAAGCACACCACCCCCGCCCCCACCGGGCGAAAACGTGCCGCAAGCACACCACCCCCGCCCCCACCGGGCGAAAACGTGCCGCAAGCACACCACCCCCGCCCCCATGCGAACCTGACACCACACCGACCGAGAGAGGCCGACCGAACCGTGGAAGACGACGCGCTCATCGCACAGGCCCAGGCATGGCTCGCCGAGGACCCCGACCCGGACACCCGCGAGGAACTCGCCCGCCTCATCGACGACGGCGACCACGCCGAACTCACCGCCCGCTTCGCCGGCACCCTCCAGTTCGGCACCGCCGGCCTCCGCGGCGAGCTCGGCGCCGGCCCCCTCCGCATGAACCGCTCCGTGGTCATCCGCGCCGCCGCCGGCCTCGCCGCGTACCTCAAGAAGCAGGGCCACGACAACGGCCTCGTCGTCATCGGCTACGACGCCCGCCACAAGTCGCACACCTTCGCCGAGGACACCGCCGCCGTGATGACCGGCGCCGGCCTCCGCGCCGCGGTCCTCCCGCGCCCCCTCCCCACCCCCGTCCTCGCCTTCGCCATCAGGCACCTCGGCGCGGTCGCCGGCGTGGAGGTCACCGCCAGCCACAACCCGCCTCGCGACAACGGCTACAAGGTGTACCTGGGCGACGGCTCCCAGATCGTCCCCCCGGCGGACGCCGAGATCGCCGCGGAGATCGACGCCGTGGCGTCACTCACCACCGTCCCCCGCCCCACCACCGGCTGGGACACCCTTGACGACACCGTCCTCGACGCCTACCTCGCCCGCACGGACGCGGTCCTCTCCCCGGCCTCCCCCCGCACGGCCCGCACCGTCTACTCGGCCATGCACGGCGTCGGCAAGGACGTCCTCCTCGCCGCCTTCGCCCGCGCGGGCTTCCCCACCCCCGACCTGGTCACCGAGCAGGCCGACCCCGACCCGGACTTCCCGACCGTCGCGTTCCCCAACCCTGAGGAGCCCGGCGCGATGGACCTCGCCTTCGCGAAGGCCCACGAGACGAACCCCGACCTGGTCATCGCCAACGACCCCGACGCCGACCGCTGCGCCGCCGCCGTACAGGACGGCGGCGACTGGCGCATGCTGCGCGGCGACGAGGTCGGCGCGCTCCTCGCCGCCCACCTGGTCCGCCGCGGCGCGACCGGCACGTTCGCGGAGTCGATCGTCTCGTCGTCCCTCCTCGGCCGTATCGCCGAGAAGGCGGGCCTCCCGTACGAGGAGACACTGACGGGCTTCAAGTGGATCGCCCGCGTCGACGGCCTGCGCTACGGCTACGAGGAGGCCCTCGGCTACTGCGTGGACCCGGACGGCGTACGCGACAAGGACGGCATCACGGCGGCGCTCCTCCTCACGGAACTGACCTCCGAGCTCAAGGCGGAGGGCCGCACCCTCCTCGACCTCCTCGACGACCTCGCCGTGGAGCACGGCCTGCACGCCACGGACCAGCTCAGCGTCCGCGTGAAGGATCTGGGCCTGATCGCCGCCGCGATGCGCCGCCTGCGCGAGCAGCCTCCCACCGAACTGGCGGGGCTGCGCATCACGAGGACCGAGGACCTCACCGAGGGCACGGACAAGCTTCCGCCCACCGACGGCCTCCGCTACACCCTGGACGGCGCGCGGGTCGTCGTCCGCCCGAGCGGCACGGAGCCCAAGCTGAAGTGCTACCTGGAGGTCGTGATCCCGGTGGCGGCCAAGGCGGACCTCCCCGAGGCCCGCACGAGGGCGACGGCCCTCCTGGCCGCGATCAAGCAGGACCTGTCCGAGGCCACGGGCATCTGAGAAAGCGGGGGCGGCCCAGAAGGACCGCCCCCGCCGCACCTCACAGCCCACGCGCCCGAGCCCAGCTGAGCCGGCTCAGCCCGCCCCTCCCCGGCCGGCCCCTCAGCCCGGCCCTCATCCGGCCCGCAGTCCCGCGCTCAGCCGGCCCGCAGCCCAGCTCTCAGCCCAACCCTCAGTCCAACCCTCAGCCGGCCCGCAGCCCCGCTCTCAGCCCAACCCCCACAACACACCCAGCAGCACAGCCCCCGCCACGGCAGGCGCGATGATCTCGTAGGCCCACCGCACGGTGACCTCCCCCTGCGTCCCCGGCTCCCCCTGCCGCCGCTCGTGCAGCTCACGCAGCTCGTCCATGGCCTGGTCCGTCTCGGCCCGACGCGGCCCGTCGGCGGCAAGGGCGGCACCTGCTCCCAGATCGGCGGCCCCCACCGCACCCCCGGGCACCCCGGCACCCCCGCTCCCGCGACCGCGCCCGCCCTGCCCGGCTCGGGCGGCCGCACGCGCGGCCCGCGCCTCCTGCCGCGCCGCCTTGCTGCGCGCCCGTACGGAGACGGGCAGCGCCCACAGCTGGTACTTGGTGCCGGACTCGTCGACGACCTCGTTGGAGAACCCGGACCGCAGCGAGGCGACCTGCCCCCACGGCAGCACGATCAGCCGCAGCGGGTTGCGGATGCGCAGCCGGTCGTCGTTGACGAAGACGGCGGGCCGCAGGGTGTAGGCGAACACCAAGGGCACGAGGAAGAGCATGGTGGCGAGGGCGAGCCACGGCGTGCGGCCCTCGCCGACGAAGACCGCGTCGATGCCGAGCCAGGCGACGATGGCGAGCACCAGCGCGCCTCCGACGACGCCTGCGGGCGAGCGGTAGACACGGTCCTTGTACGGGGTCGTCGCGGTCCCGGCGGGCTTCGTGGGCTCCGGCTCGCGCGACGGGTCGGGGGTCGTCATGCCCCCGATTCTGCACGACCCCGGCCCCGGACCCGAAGGCCGCTCGTCCCGGCCCCGGCCACTTGCCCGTCCCGGACCGGCCCCTCGCTCGCCCCGCCCCCTCCCCCTCACACCCCACGGCCCCGGATCCGTTCCGGGGCTGTACAGCCGCTACGCGCGTAGATATGCTCGTCTGGTGACCATGCCCACCACTGCACCCCACGCTCTGAGCGACGTCACCGCGTCCGACAGCACGCTGCGCCGTTTCCTCCACGGGCTGCCCGGCGTCGACGCGGTCGGCCTGGAGGCACGTGCCGCCTCCCTCGGCACCCGCTCGATCAAGACGACCGCGAAGGCGTACGCCATCGACCTCGCCATCTCGATGGTCGACCTGACGACGCTGGAAGGCGCGGACACCCCGGGCAAGGTCCGGGCGCTCGGCGCGAAGGCGGTCCGCCCCGACCCGACCGACCGCACCACGCCCGCCACGGCCGCGGTCTGCGTCTACCCCGACATGGTGGCCACGGCGAAGGAGGCGGTCGCCGGTTCGACCGTCAAGGTCGCCTCCGTCGCCACCGCCTTCCCGGCGGGCCGCGCCCCGCTCTCCGTGAAGCTGGCGGACGTCCGTGAGGCCGTCGCCGCCGGTGCGGACGAGATCGACATGGTCATCGACCGCGGCGCGTTCCTCGCGGGGAACTACATGAAGGTGTACGACGAGATCACCGCCGTGAAGGAGACCTGCGGGACGGACGCCCGCCTGAAGGTCATCTTCGAGACGGGCGAACTGTCGACGTACGACAACATCCGCCGCGCGAGCTGGCTCGGCATGCTGGCCGGGGCCGACTTCATCAAGACCTCGACGGGCAAGGTCGCGGTGAACGCGACCCCGGCGAACACCCTCCTGATGCTGGAGGCGGTGCGCGACTTCCGCGCCCAGACCGGGATCCAGGTCGGTGTGAAGCCGGCGGGCGGCATCCGCACCAGCAAGGACGCGATCAAGTTCCTGGTCCTGGTCAACGAGACCGCGGGCGAGGACTGGCTGGACAACCACTGGTTCCGCTTCGGCGCCTCCTCGCTGCTGAACGACCTGCTGCTGCAGCGGCAGAAGCTGGCCACCGGCCGCTACTCCGGTCCCGACTACGTGACGGTGGACTGATCACCATGGCACCTGTTTTCGACTACGCCCCGGCGCCCGAGTCCCGCTCGGTCGTCGACATCGCGCCGTCCTACGGCCTCTTCATCGACGGCGAGTTCACCGAGGCGGCCGGCGGCAAGGTCCTCAAGACCGTCTCCCCCTCCACCGAGGAGGTCCTGTCCGAGGTCGCCGAGGCGTCCGAGGAGGACGTCGACCGCGCGGTGCGGGCGGCCCGCAAGGCGTTCGAGAAGTGGTCCGCGCTGCCCGGCTCGGAGCGCGCGAAGTACCTCTTCCGCATCGCCCGCATCATCCAGGAGCGCAGCCGCGAGCTGGCCGTCCTGGAGACGCTGGACAACGGCAAGCCGATCAGGGAGACCCGCGACGCGGACCTCCCGCTGGTCGCCGCGCACTTCTTCTACTACGCGGGCTGGGCCGACAAGCTGGAGCACGCGGGCTACGGCGCGAACCCGCAGCCGCTCGGCGTCGCGGGCCAGGTCATTCCCTGGAACTTCCCGCTGCTGATGCTGGCGTGGAAGATCGCCCCGGCGCTCGCGACCGGCAACACGGTCGTCCTGAAGCCCGCCGAGACCACGCCCCTCTCCGCCCTCTTCTTCGCGGACATCTGCCGTCAGGCGGGCCTGCCCAGGGGCGTCGTCAACATCGTCACCGGTGACGGCCGCGCCGGAGCCGCGCTGGTCGCCCACCCGGACGTGAACAAGGTCGCCTTCACCGGATCGACCGCCGTCGGCAAGGAGATCGCGCGCACGGTCGCGGGCACCCGGAAGAAGCTGACGCTGGAACTGGGCGGCAAGGGCGCGAACATCGTCTTCGACGACGCGCCGATCGACCAGGCCGTCGAGGGCATCGTCAACGGCATCTTCTTCAACCAGGGCCAGGTCTGCTGCGCGGGCTCGCGCCTGCTGGTGCAGGAGTCGATCCACGACGAGCTGCTCGACTCCCTGAAGCGCCGGCTGTCCACGCTGCGCCTCGGCGACCCGCTGGACAAGAACACCGACATCGGCGCGATCAACTCCGCGGAGCAGCTGGCGCGGATCACCGCGCTGGCGGAGCAGGGCGAGGCGGAGGGCGCCGAGCGCTGGTCCCCGGCCTGCGAACTGCCGGAGAACGGCTTCTGGTTCGCCCCGACGCTGTTCACGAACGTCACCCAGGCGCACACCATCGCCCGCGACGAGATCTTCGGCCCGGTCCTGTCGGTCCTCACGTTCCGCACGCCGGACGAGGCGGTCGCCAAGGCCAACAACACGCCGTACGGCCTGTCGGCGGGCATCTGGACCGAGAAGGGCTCGCGGATCCTGGCGGTGGCGAACAAGCTCCGCGCGGGCGTGATCTGGTCCAACACGTTCAACAAGTTCGACCCGACCTCGCCGTTCGGCGGTTACAAGGAGTCGGGCTTCGGCCGCGAGGGCGGCCGCCACGGCCTGGAGGCGTACCTCGATGTCTGACAAGAACGAGAAGACCGAGAAGCCCGAGAAGAACGAGCGCCTCTCCGTCTTCAAGACCTACAAGCTGTACGTCGGCGGGAAGTTCCCGCGTTCCGAGAGCGGCCGGGTGTACGAGGTGACTGACGCCAAGGGCAAGTGGCTGGCCAACGCACCGCAGTCGTCCCGCAAGGACGCCCGTGACGCGGTGGTCGCGGCCCGCAAGGCGTTCGGCGCCTGGTCCGGCGCGACGGCGTACAACCGCGGCCAGATCCTGTACCGGATCGCGGAGATGCTGGAGGGCCGCCGGGACCAGTACGTGCGGGAGGTCGGCGAGGCCGAGGGCCTGTCGAGGTCCAAGGCGGCGGCGCAGGTGGACGCGGCGATCGACCGCTGGGTCTGGTACGCCGGGTGGACCGACAAGATCGCCCAGGTGGTCGGCGGCGGCAACCCGGTCGCGGGCCCGTTCTTCAACCTGTCCTCCCCCGAGCCGACCGGTGTGGTCGCCGTGCTGGCGCCGCAGGAGTCGTCGTTCCTCGGCCTGGTCTCGGTGGTGGCGCCGGTGATCGCGACGGGCAACACGGCGGTCGTGATCGCGTCGGAGAAGGCCCCGCTGCCGGCCCTGTCCCTGGGCGAGGTGCTGGCCACGTCCGACCTGCCGGGCGGTGTGGTCAACATCCTCTCCGGCCGTACGGCGGAGATCGCCGCGCCGCTCGCCGCGCACCAGGACGTCAACGCGATCGACCTCGCGGGCGCCGACGAGGCGCTGGCGAAGGAGCTGGAGATCGCGGCCGCGGACAACCTGAAGCGCGTGCTGCGTCCACAGCCTGTGGACGAGTGGGCGGCGGCGCCCGGCACGGACCGTATGACGGCCTTCCTGGAGACCAAGACGGTCTGGCACCCCACGGGTTCGCTGGGCGCGTCGGGCTCCTCCTACTGACCCCCCCCCCCCCCGCGGCCGGTCCTCCGGACTGCTCGAGGACGGTCGCGGCTCATCTCCGTCCGGATGAGCCCCCGGCCGTCCTCGAGCACCGCCTGACACGGGCCGCCACGACCTGGGCCCGGCCCCGTACGGACGACGCGCTCGTCCGCCGGGAGACATACGACAGCAGCCCGCGCGGTGCACCCGCTCCCCGCCTCGCCGTCACCCCGAGGCCAGCTGCTCCGCTATCTCACTGATCCAGCCCGCCGTCTTCGCCGGGTCGTCGAGGGTCTGCGCCCACGTCTCAGGATCCAGCTCGTGGTCGGCGGGGCCCGCCTTGAGAGCGATGAGGAGGGCCCTCGCGGATTCCCTCATCTCGAGCGTCCTGTCGCCGCTGCCGGGGATGCCGGGGCCCGCCGCCAGGGCGTAGATCTCACGTGCCATGGCCTGGCGTTCGCCCTTCGACACCTTCTTCCAAAACGTCAGGGCGTGCTTCAGCGAGTCAGCGCGCGATGCGGCCTTCTCCGGGGTCTCTCCCTCCGGCGCCCAGCGTTCGGGGTGGCGTTTCTCCTCGTACCGCTTCGTGGCCGCGCGGAGCGCCTTGTACAGGGTGACGCCGAGAACGAGGCCGGCGCCGGCCCCGGCGAGGCCCCACCCGACCGGATTGCTCGCCAGCCCGGCCGTTCCCGCCGCGACCGCCGTCACGACGCCGGCCGCGGCCTTGGCGGACTCGCCCACCGCGCCGCCGACCGTCTCCTTGCCGATCTTGGTGAGCTGCTTCTTCTTCGCGTACTCCTGCGCCCTGGTCAGCCTGTCCGCTTCCCTCTCCCTCTTCCGCTCCGCGTGCTGGATGCTCTCGGCGGCGTCACGGACCTCACCCATCGCCTCCCAGGCGGCGTCGATGGCCTCGGCCACGAGCTCCAGCCGTTCCTCGCCCTCGTGGTCCCAGTAGGCGTCCAGCGCGACGTACGCCTCCGCCGCGGCCCATTCGGCCTGTTCCCGCGACTCGTTCAGCCGGGCCAACGCCGCCACCTCGACGAGGTGAGGGTCGCCGAGCTCCTTCACCCTCTTGTACTTGCGGGCCGCTCCCCCGACGCGGAAGGCCGCCCGTATGCCCTTGACCGCGCCGACGGAAGCACTGGCGATACCGCTCGCTTCGGACGCCACCGCGGCGTCCGCCGCCTTCTGGACCTTGGTCACCTCTTTGGCGATGGCGGCGCTGTAACTTCCCGAACCGGCGGCGCCGATGACCGCGTCGGTCCCCTTGGTCCTGGCCTTCTTCCGCGCCGTGTGGTGCTCGGCGCCGGTCTCGTGCGTCTCGGCGGCCTTCATGTTCTTGTACGCGTCCATGCCGCTGACCACGGCGCCGGTGGCCTCCGTGAGGAGGTTCCCCGACGCGGCGGACGTACCCGAGGCGGCGGCGGAGTGCTTGAGTCCCTCGTCGGCCGTGGCGGCGGCCTGCTGGGTGAAGCCCGCGTTGACGGGGGTCTGGGCTCCCTTGACGAAGGTGTCGATCGGCTCGAGATTCTTCTTGAACCTGTCCAGGAGGGCGGCGATCCGGTCGCGGTAGTCCTTCTTCGCTCCGGCGGACGTGCCACCGTTCTCCGGCGCCTTCCCCTTGTCCGCGCTCCTGGCACGCTGCACCGCCGCCGCCGTGGCCCGGTTGCCGGCGCTGGACTGCAGCCGGAGGAGGGCGTGCCCCACCGGGTTGCGGGGCGGGCTCCCGGCCCGGGTCCCTTCCTGACGCTGCCGGACCGATGTCAGGACGGCCGCGGACGGTCGTGCCGAGGTGCGTTGGGCCGGGGTGCTCATGGACGTACCTCTCCTGCGGCCGGGGCGGGGCGCGGCAAAGCTAGCCGGGCGCGGCCAACGGAAGGGGTACCGCGGGAGAACGCTCGGGGATGCTCAGCCCCTCAGCGCGTCCGTCGCCCGCCCCGCCATTGGGATGCTGCCGACCGACTCCGCCTGGGCGACCGGCCCGGTCACCTCGCGGGAGTCCAGCCCGCGGAAGTCGGCGACCTGCGTGCCGACGCCGTTGTCGAGCGGGTCCACGCCCGTGCCGGCGAGCGGGTTGGGCTTGAGGTCCGCGACCGTTCCGACGACCTGGCCGACGTCGTCGGGCAGCACCTGCGCCTCCGCGGCGGACGCTCCTCCCGCCGCGACGCCGAGCGCCGCTCCCGCCGTCGCGAGTACGGCCATGGAGCGCCGGACGACGGGCGTCCTGGGTGCCTTGTGTCGGGCCATCGCTGTGCCACCTCTTGGCTTCGCAGGGTCAACGGTCAGACGCGCAGCGTAGTGGAGATGTGACGCGCGCTTCAAAGTCGGACCGCCGGGTCGTACGCCACCCGCGCGATGCCTCACACTGGTGTCCCGTGAGTTCCCAGTCGCCCATATCCGCGCGAGTCGTGCTGCTCTGCGGCCCTTCCGGCTCCGGCAAGTCCCTCGTATCGGCCCGCTCCGGCCTTCCGGTGCTGCGCCTGGACGACTTCTACAAGGAGGGCGACGACCCGACGCTGCCGCTGGTGGCGGGCACCTCCGACATCGACTGGGACGACCCCGCCTCGTGGGACGCGGACGCCGCGGTCACCGCGATCGACCGGCTGTGCAGGACGCGCACGGCGCAGGTCCCGGTGTACGACATCTCGCTGAGCGCCCGTACCGGTGAGACGACCGTGGACATCGGCGGGACGCCGCTGTTCATCGCCGAGGGCATCTTCGCGGCGGAGATCGTGGACCGCTGCCGCGAACTGGGTCTGCTGGCCGACGCGCTGTGCCTGAGCCGCGGTCCGGTGCGGACCTTCCGGCGCCGGTTCCTGCGGGACCTGAAGGAGGGCCGCAAGTCGGTGCCGTTCCTGCTGCGCCGCGGCTGGCGGCTGATGCGTCTGGAGCGGTCGATCATCGCCCGCCAGACGGCGCTGGGCGCGTACGCCTGCGACCGCGAGGAGGCTCTGACCCGCATGGCCGCCGCGGCGGTCGCGGGCCGCCCGGCGGCGGCCTCTCCGCGGCAGCTCTAGACCGAGCCGATCAGGCCGTCGAGCACGAACAGCTCGGCGAGGTAGAACACGAAGGCGAACACGGGGGCGAGGACGGCGCACCACCAGAAGCGACGCTCCCCGGCGCGCGCCAGGTGGACGGTCAGCAGGGCCGTGAGGAGCGCGCCGACGGCGAGGAACACGACCGCCTCTCCCCAGTAGTGCAGCGTCAGCCCCATCCAGAGGCCCTCCCCCAGCACCACCATCGCGATGGCCGCTCCCGCCGTCGCCCGTACCGCTCCCTGCCCGTACCGCACGGTCCATCCGCCCCATCCGAGCAGCGGCCCTCCCACCAGGCCGGCCACCGACCAGACGGCGGCGGTGCCGAGCCCTCCGGTACCGAAGGTGTCCCCCAGTGCGGACGCCGTGTAGTAGCCGGCGCAGGTGGCGAGCATCATCAGGCCCCCGCTCCAGGCGGCGAGCCCCCGGGTCCGGATCAGCGCGCCGGCCGCGGCGGCCCAGATGATCCAGGTGGACACGGAGTTGGTGGCCCGCTCCAGCAGGGGCGTCGTCCCGTGGAGGGTGTATGTCGCCCAGCCGAGCAGCAGTCCGAAGGCCGTCACGGCGGCGAGAACTGTGACGGGGGTGTCGCGGCGCGGCGCGGTCATGGTGGCCATGCACGGCACTATACACATCGCGTATACATAGGGTGTGTAGTGCGGGGTCCACCCGCGCTCCCGGGACCGGGCGCACGAAAAAGCGGGACCGCGTGACGGGCCCCCCGGCCCCGCGCAGTCCCGCTGTTTCCGCACCCCCCGGGTGCTCCCCCTCCTTGTTCCCCCGTGCTCCCCCCGCTGTGCTCCCCCGGATCCCCCGATCCCCGTTCACCGCGCGGACGCCCCCCGACGTCCTGACGGTCCCCCCGTGTCCCCCGTGTCCCCCGTGTCCCCCGAACCCTCAGGCGACGAGCTCCCCGAAGGCGTTCTCCTCGTCACGGCCGAAGCTGAGGACCTCGTCCTCGCGCAGCCGGCGGAGCGACCGCCAGATGCTGGACTTCACCGTGCCGACACTGATGTTGAGGATGTCCGCGATCTCCGGGTCCGTGCGGCCCTCGTAGTAGCGCAGGACCAGCATGGTGCGCTGGAGTTCGGGCAGCCGGGCCAGCGCCTGCCACAGGACCGCGCGCAGCTCGGTGCCGCGCATGGCGTCCGTGTCACCGGCCGTCTCCGGCAGCTCCTCGGTCGGGTACTCGTTCAGCTTGCGGCGGCGCCACGCGCTGATGTGCAGGTTGGTCATGGTACGGCGGAGGTATCCGCCGACCGCCGCCTTGTCGCTGATCCGGTCCCACGCCCGGTAGGTCGAGAACAGCGCGCTCTGCAGCAGGTCCTCGGCCTCGAAGCGGTCGCCGGTCAGGTGGTAGGCGGTGGCGTACAGGGAGGCGCGGCGCTCCTGGACGTAGGCGGTGAACTCCGCCTCGCTCACCGAGCGGCGCTCCCCCGGTTCCTCCCTGTACGCGCTTCCCCCGTCGGTGTCCCCCGTGGACGCGTCAACCACCGTCATGATCGCGGTGTGCTGACGCCCGGCGCCGCGAGCGCACCCCCGCATGCCCGCGGCGCCGGACTTCTCGGAACTCCGGTGCACGTCGTGCAGACGCGTGACAACTGCGCTGGTGCTGGTGCCGTGCAGCGTGTTCATCTCGCGCCCCCCGTCGTGGACTTCCGGTGTTTCCGCCTGCGGTTGTGCTGTGCCGAAAAGCTTGCCGCGCCACCTTCATGGCCGTGTCCGCCGACTGTCACAGACGTGTCACAGGGGTCGGTCACCGTGACCGCACACTTCCTCCACAGCCCGGCGGGTGCGAAAGCGGCACGTATCCGGGCCCAAGGGGCACCCACCGCGCGCGGGTCGAACAGGAAGCCCTCCATGGGCCAGAATGAGCGTGTGCCTTCCCTGTTGCTGATCGAGGACGACGACGCCATCCGCACGGCCCTGGAGCTCTCACTGACGCGCCAGGGTCACCGCGTGGCGACCGCTGCCAGTGGTGAGGACGGTCTGAAGCTGCTGCGCGAGCAGCGGCCGGACTTGATCGTGCTGGACGTGATGCTGCCCGGCATCGACGGCTTCGAGGTGTGCCGTCGCATCCGGCGCACCGACCAGCTGCCGATCATCCTGCTCACCGCGCGCAGCGACGACATCGACGTCGTGGTCGGCCTGGAGTCCGGCGCCGACGACTACGTGGTCAAGCCCGTGCAGGGCCGGGTGCTGGACGCCCGGATCCGCGCGGTGCTGCGGCGCGGGGAACGCGAGTCCAGCGACTCGGCGACCTTCGGCAGCCTGGTCATCGACCGCTCGGCGATGACGGTGACGAAGAACGGCGAGGACCTCCAGCTCACCCCGACGGAGCTGCGGCTGCTGCTCGAGCTGAGCCGGCGGCCCGGGCAGGCGCTGTCCCGTCAGCAGCTGCTGCGGCTGGTGTGGGAGCACGACTACCTGGGCGACTCGCGCCTGGTGGACGCGTGCGTCCAGCGGCTGCGCGCCAAGGTCGAGGACGTGCCGTCGTCCCCGACGCTGATCCGTACCGTCCGCGGTGTCGGCTACCGGCTGGATCCGCCTCAGTGACACAGGAGCACCAGGGGGGAGGCCGCGGCTGGTCCGCGGCGCGCAAGGGAGTCTCGTCGCGGCTGCGCTTCACGAGCCTGCGCCTGCGGCTGGTCGTCGTGTTCGGCCTGGTCGCGCTGACGGCCGCCGTTTCCGCGTCCGGGATCGCGTACTGGCTGAACCGCGAGTCGGTGCTGACGCGTACGCAGGACGCGGTGCTGCGCGCCTTCGAGCAGGAGATGCAGAACCGCGCGGGCGCGCTGCCCGAGCACCCCAGGCAGGACGAACTGCAGCGCACGGCGGGCCAGATGGCCAACAGCAGCCAGCGCTTCACGGTGCTGCTCGTCGCCGAGAACCCCGAGGGCCAGACGGTGTACGGCAGCTCGGGCGGGCTGAACGGCTTCTCGCTGGGGGACGTGCCGGAGTCACTGCGCGAGGCGGTGGCCGAGCGGCAGAAGGTCACGTCGAACAACAAGTACCCGCACCATCTGTACTGGCAGCGGATCGTCGAGGACGACACCCCGTACCTGGTGGCCGGGACCGAGCTGATCGGCGGCGGCACCACCGGCTACATGCTGAAGTCGCTGGAGCCGGAGGCGAAGGACCTCAACTCGCTGGCCTGGTCGCTGGGCATCGCCACCGGCCTGGCGCTGATAGGTTCCGCCCTCCTCGCGCATGCCGCCGCGACGACCGTGCTGAAGCCGGTGCAGCGGCTGGGGACCGCGGCGCGGCGGCTCGGGGAGGGGAAGCTGGACACCCGGCTGAGAGTGTCGGGCACCGACGAACTGGCCGATCTGTCACGGACGTTCAACAAGGCCGCCGAGGCGCTGGAGAAGCGGGTCGCGGACATGGCGGCGCGGGACGAGGCGTCCCGCCGGTTCGTCGCGGACATGAGCCACGAGCTGCGCACCCCGCTGACCGCCATCACCGCCGTGACGGAAGTCCTCGAGGAGGAGCTGGAGTTCGAGGGCGGCGGCATCGACCCGATGATCCAGCCCGCGGTGCGGCTGGTGGTGAGCGAGACCCGGCGGCTGAACGACCTGGTGGAGAACCTGATGGAGGTCACCCGCTTCGACGCGGGCACGGCCCGTCTGGTCCTCGACGACGTCGACGTCGCCGACCAGATCACCGCCTGCATCGACGCGCGCGCCTGGCTGGACGCGGTGGAGCTGGACGCCGCGCGCGGCATCCACGCCCGGATCGACCCGCGCCGCCTGGACGTCATCCTCGCCAACCTCATCGGCAACGCCCTCAAGCACGGCGGCTCGCCGGTGCGGGTGTCGGTGCGGGAGGAGCCCGGCGAGGACGGGGACGCGTCGGGCGGCTCGGTCGTCATCCGGGTGCGGGACCGCGGTCCGGGCATTCCGGAGGAGGTCCTGCCGCACGTCTTCGACCGCTTCTACAAGGCCAGCGCCTCCCGTCCGCGCTCCGAGGGCAGCGGTCTCGGCCTGTCCATCGCGCTGGAGAACGCGCACATCCACGGCGGTGAGATCACGGCGGCCAACTCGCCCGAGGGCGGTGCCGTGTTCACCCTGCGGCTGCCGCGGGACGTGTCCGCCGCGGAGTCCGGCGACAAGACCGGCGACGCCGGGGACGAGGGCGCCGAGGGGGACGCCTGATGAACGGACGACACGGACGGCACGGAAGCCACCGGGCCGCCCTGCCCGCCCTCGCGGGGGCCGTGGTGCTGGCCGCGCTGCTGGCCGGGTGCGGGATCCGGGCGACCGAGGTGCCGACCGACTTCGGTCCCGCGCCCTCCCGGGTGCGCTGCTCCCTGGGCGAGCCCGAGAGGGCCGGGCAGGGCGAGCGCGGGCTGCCGGTGCAGGTGTTCCTGGTGTGCGGGCCGTCGCTGGTGGCCGTGGACCGGGCGGTGCGGGTGGCCGACGGCGCGACGGACGCGCGCCGGGTGCTGGTCGCACAGGGCCTGATGGACGAGCTGACGCGGGAGCCGACGGAGCCCGAGCGGGAGGCCGGCTACACCACACGGGTGCGGCAGGGGACGACCGTGACCGGGCCGCGGGCCGGCGACCCGGAGGACACGCTGCGGCTGAGCACCCCGCCCGCCGAGCTGTCCGCGACGGCGCTCGCCCAGATCGTGTGCACCTTCTCCGACTCGGCGGCGGCCGAGGGCAACGGCTCGGTGATCCTGGGCGGGCCCGACGACGCGACGCCGCGGCGCTACCGCTGCACCGACGACGTACGGACCCGTCCGGCGGCCGGGAGGCCGCCCTCCACCGAGGCCACCGGAAGCTGACCCGGCGGGTGCCCGCGGGCGTGGCGCCGCAGTGTGGTGCACGCCTCAGCGGTTGAACGGGGAACATCCCGGAACCGGCCGAGGCGCACGCCGCGTCTTGGGGAGCGTGCAGCGTCAAGGCTTCATCGGCGGCACCGCCGCATCACGTATCCGTATGACCGGAGGCGTCCTCCTGGCCGCGCATCTGGCGTTCGTCGCCTGGTACACGCTGCGCCCCCTGGACGTTCCGTGGGTGATGCCCGCCAATCTGCGGCCGCTGGACGGGATCCGCGCCGACTTCGCGCTGGGCTGGGCGACGGGGCTGCGCCGCACCGGGGAGTCGATGGCGCTGCTCGCGCCCCTGGGCGTGCTGCTGCCGATGGCGGGGGGCCGGCTGGCGGTGTCCCGGCTGGGTTCGCTGGTCCGCACCATGGCCGCGGCCGCCCTGGTGTCGCTGGCCGTGGAGCTGCTGCAGACCGCGGTTCCGGGCCAGGTGGTGGACGTCGACTCGCTGCTGCTGAACACTGCGGGGGCCGCGCTCGCCCACGCCGCCGTGGTGCCCGCCGGACGCGCCTGGCTGCGCCGGGAGGCGCTCCGCCCGGCGACGGAGGGGGCCGTCCGGAGGGAGGAGGCCCCTCAGGGGCGGACCCCGACGATTCCCAGGGTCGGGATCGCCCCGTGGAGCGACGCTTTGCCCCCTTCGTCTCCGTAACGTGGAGGTACTGAGGCAGCCGCACGGGGTGCCTCGCACCGTTCACGAGGGAGTCGCGATGAGCAGCCTCGCCCGCCCCACCGACGACCGCATGATCGGCGGTGTCTGCGCCGGGCTGGCCCGGCGGTTCGGCACCTCCGCGAAGACGATGCGTGTCGTGTTCCTGGTCTCGTGCCTGCTGCCGGGCCCGCAGTTCCTGCTGTACCTGGCACTGTGGGCCCTGCTGCCCTCGGAGGACAAGGCCCGCACGGCCTGGTAGGGCGGCCCGCGCGGCGCCCTCACCCCCGAGGCGCCGTCCGGACGCCGGCCACCCGGTCCCTGCGCGGCATCATCTCCCTGAGGCCTCGCGCGGGGCCGTGGACCTCCGAGTACACCGATGGGGCGCGACCCGTTTCCGGGTGCGCCCCATCGGCCTGTCTCCGGCCGGGAGGGTCAGCGGCCGCCGAGCGGGAGGCCGTTGACGTTGAGACCCTTGGTCGGCAGCTGGTTCACCGGCAGCCCGCCGAGGAGACCGGCGCCCGGCACCTGGGAGCCGAGCTCGCCGGCGACCGGCTTGGCGGTGCCGAGCCCCTTGCCGGCCACGTCCTGGCCCGTCGTCAGCGCCTCGGCCGCTCCGGGCAGCGCGCCGGCCGCCTGGCCCGCCGGCAGAGCCTGGGTGACGGTGTCCAGCCCCGGGGCGGCCGGGAGGGCCGGGGCCGCCTGGGCGGCGCCCGCACCGGCGGCGGCGAAGGCGGCGCCGAGAGCGGCGACACCGAGGGTCTTGACAGCAGACTGCTTCATGAAAGGCGTCCTCGAAATGGGATACGGGGATGTGAGCGGTGCTGCGACCGTAATCAGGCGCCCCCGTCCGCCGCAAACATCGAAATGCGGACGGATGGTGAAAGCGTTGCGCGTTCACCTTTCCCAGTGACGCCCCTTTCAGTCTTCCGTGAGGGAAGAAGCGCTGGTGGAAGCGGTCTGACGGAACAGCCATTCGGATTTCAGTTCCGCATATCCGGGCTTGATCACGTCATTGATCATGGCCAGTCGTTCATCGAAAGGAATGAATGCGGACTTCATCGCGTTGACGCTGAACCACTGCATGTCGTCGAGTGTGTATCCGAAAGCCTCGACCAGGTGCTCGAACTCGCGGCTCATGCTGGTGTGGGACATCAGCCGGTTGTCCGTGTTGACCGTGGCCCGGAAGTGCAGCCGCCGCAGCAGCCCGATCGGGTGATCGGCGTACGAGGAGGCGGCGCCGGTCTGGAGGTTGGAACTGGGGCACAGCTCCAGCGGGACGCGCTTGTCACGCACGTAGGCGGCGAGCCGGCCGAGCTCCACCGTGCCGTCGTCGCACACCTGGATGTCGTCGATGATCCGCACCCCGTGCCCGAGCCGGTCGGCGCCGCACCACTGGAGCGCCTGCCAGATGGACGGCAGCCCGAACGCCTCGCCGGCGTGGATGGTGAAGTGGTTGTTCTCCCGCTTCAGGTACTCGAAGGCGTCGAGGTGCCGGGTGGGCGGGTGGCCGGCCTCGGCGCCCGCGATGTCGAAGCCGACGACGCCCTGGTCGCGGTAGGCGTTGGCGAGTTCGGCGATCTCCAGGGCGCGGGCGGCGTGCCGCATCGCGGTGAGCAGGGCGCCGACGCGGATGCGGTGGCCGTTCTCCCTGGCCAGCCGCTCGCCCTGGCGGAACCCCTCGTTGACGGCTTCGACGACCTCCTCCAGCGTCAGCCCGCCTTCGAGGTGCTGCTCGGGCGCGTAGCGCACCTCGGCGTAGACGACGCCGTCCTCGGCGAGGTCCTCGGCGCACTCGGCGGCGACCCGGACCAGCGCGTCACGGGTCTGCATGACGCCCACGGTGTGCGTGAAGGTCTCCAGATAGCGTTCCAGGGAGCCGGAGTCGGCGGCCTGGTGGAACCAGAGGGCGAGCTTGTCGGGGTCGGTGTGGGGCAGGTCGGTGTAGCCCGTCTCGCGGGCCAGGTCGACGACGGTGCCCGGGCGCAGTCCGCCGTCGAGGTGGTCGTGCAGCAGAACCTTGGGCGCCCTGCGGATCTGGTCCGAGGTGGGGGCGTTCGCGATGGTCTGGCTCGTCATTTCCGCACCATAACTCCTACGCGCGTAGATCGCCCGGTGCCCGGAAGCGCCGATACGGAAAGGTGACCGCACGGACGGGTCGCGTCCACCGCGTCTTCTGAGAATGTTCTGCCATGGCACAGCAAGCGACGCCGGTACGTACGGCCCGGCTGGGGAGGGCGCTCGGCTCGGAGCCGGCCACGGTGAACGGGGTGGCGCTGCTGCTCCCGAACGGCGAGGAGTCCTCCGCCCGCAGACCGTCACCGCTGTCCGCGGTCTCCGTACGCGGCCTGGGACGCCGCCTGGCCCGCGCGGGACGCGACCAGCATCTGGCCACGCATGTCGTCCACTACCGCTACCGCGGCTGGAACGGCGACGAGGCGCACCTCGCGCACGACGCCGCCTGGGCCGCCGACGAGGCCCTGCGGCGCTACGGGGACGTGCCTGTCTGCCTGGTGGGCCTCGGCATGGGCGGCAGGGCGGCGCTGCGCGCGGCGGGCCACGAGGCGGTCAACTCCGTGGTGGCGCTGGCCCCCTGGCTCCCGGAGGAGGACGGTACGGCCCCGGCCGAGCCGGTGAGGCAGCTCGCCGGCCGCCAGGTGCTGATCGTGCACGGCACGAACGACGCGCGCACCGACCCCGAGCTGTCCTTCCGCCTGGCGGCCCGAGCGAAGAAGGCGAACCGCGAGGTGTGCCGCTTCGAAGTCCACGCGGACGGGCACGGGTTGAACCAGTACCGGGACGAAGTGCTGGCGCTGGCCGAGGACTTCGTGATGGGCGTGCTGTTCGGCCGGGGCTTCTCCCGCCCGGTGCAGGACGCGCTGGCGGCTCCCCCGCCGCTGGGGCTGCGGATGCCGCTGGCGGCGGGGTTCGGGACGACGTTACGGCACTGAGGCCGGCCGCTACCGCGGCAGCAGGCTGCCCCGTTTCGACAGCAGGAACTTCTTGAACGCCGCCACCGGCGGGGTGTCCGGGCGGCCCGCGAGCCAGGCCACGCCGATCTCCCGGGCCGCTCTGGGGGCGGTCACCGTCAGTTCGACCACGCCGGGGCGCGGGAAGGGCGGCGGGGGCAGCAGGGCGACGCCCAGGCCCGCCGCGACCAGGCCGCGCAGGGTCTCGGCCTCCTCGCCCTCGAAGGCGATGCGCGGGGCGAAGCCCGCTTCGGCGCACAGGTCGTCGGTGATGCGGCGCAGCCCGTAGCCGGGCTCCAGGGTCACGAACGTCTCGTCGGACGCCTCGGCCAGGCGGACCCGGCGGCGGGCGGCGAGGCGGTGGTCGACGGGGACGACGAGGCGCAGCTTCTGCTCGTCGAGGCGGCGGGCCACCAGGTCCGGGGCGGACGGCACCGGCGAGGTCAGGCACAAGTCCAGCTCACCGCGGCGCAGCCCCTCCAGCATGGCCTCGCCGTAGTTCTGGACGAGGCTGAAGCGGATGCCGGGGTGGTCTGCGCGGAAGGCGTGCAGCAGGCCGGGCACGGTCTCGGCGCCCATGGTGTGCAGGAAGCCGAAGGCGACCTTGCCGGTGGCGGGGTCGGCGTCGGCGCGGACCGCCTCGGCCGCGCGGCCGATCTCGTCCAGGGCGCGGTCGACGGAGGCGTAGAAGGTGCGGCCCGCCGGGGTGAGGGAGACGGTGCGGCCGTGCCGGGCGAACAGCTCGACGCCCAGGTCCTCCTCGAGGCGGACCAGGGCGCGGGAGAGGGTGGACTGCGGCACCTGCATCTCCTGTGCGGCCCGTGTGACGTGCTCGGTGCGGGCCACGCCGGCGAAGTGGGCGAGGCGCGGGGCGAGCAGCCGCGCCATCTCTGCTCTGTCTCGTGTGTCACCGGTTCGTGACAGGCGACCTTCCGACCTCTGCTGATGCACCATGGGAACGATTATGGCGATTCCATGCATTGGACGGATCAGCGGAGGCCTCCGTACGTTCGAGCCATGACTCCCGCCAGTACCGGGGCGTCCACCCGCGTGGACGCCGTCGCATCCGTTCCCTCCGCCCCGCCGCCCGCCGTCGAGACCCGGATGTCCCCGGGCGGTCCCGGTTACCGCCGGATGAGTCTCGCCCTGTTCCTCGCGGGCGTCGCGACCTTCGCGCTCCTCTACTCCACCCAGGCCCTTCTGCCGCTGGTCTCCTCCGACTTCGCGGTCGGCGCGGGCGACGCGAGCTGGACCGTGTCGGCGGCGACCGGCGGCCTGGCGCTGTTCGTGCTGCCGATGAGCGCCCTGTCGGAGCGGTTCGGGCGGCGTACGGTCATGACCGCCTCGCTGGCCGTCGCGGTGACCCTCGGACTGCTGGTGCCGTTCGCCCCGTCGCTCGGGGCGCTGGTGGCGCTGCGGGCGCTGCAGGGCGCGGCGCTGGCCGGGCTGCCCGCGTCGGCTACGGCGTACCTCGCGGAGGAGGTCACGCCGAAGGCGCTGGTGACGGCGATCGGGCTGTTCGTGGCCGGCAACAGCGTCGGCGGGATGAGCGGCCGGGTGATCACCGGCTGGGTGGCGCAGGAGTGGGGCTGGCGGGTCGCCGTCGGCGTGATCGGCGCGGTCGCGGTGGCGTGCGCGGTGGCCTTCCGGCTGCTGCTTCCGGCGCCCCGGCACTTCGAGGCCGGTTCGCTCGCGCCGCGCGTGCTGGCCGGCACGGTCCGCCGCCACCTCGGGAACCCGCTGCTGCGGCGGCTGTTCGCGATCGGCGCGCTGTTCATGACGGTGTTCGGCGGTGTGTACACGGTCATCGGGTACCGGCTGACCGAGGAGCCGTTCTCGCTGCCGCAGGGGGTCGCCGGGTCGGTGTTCCTGGTGTACCTGGTGGGCACGGTGTCGGCGTCCGCCGCCGGACGGCTGGTGGGCCGGCTGGGCCGCCGGGGCGCCCTGTACGCGGGCGGCGCGACCACCGCGGCCGGACTGCTGCTGTCGCTGGCGGGCACGCTGCCGCTGGTGCTGCTGGGTCTGGTGCTGATCACGGCCGGGTTCTTCGCGGGGCACGCGGTGGCCTCGTCGGCCGTGGGCAGGACCGCGACCGAGGGCCGGGCGCAGGCGGCCGCGTTGTACCAGTCCGCGTACTACATCGGGTCGAGCGCGGGCAGCGCGGTGGGCGCGGTGGCCTTCCACGCCGGCGGCTGGTCCGGGACGGTGGCGGTCGGTCTGGTCGCGGTGGCGGGCGTCGCGGCGATCACCCTGGCCGGGACCCGGGCGGCGGCGCGGGCCGGGGAGGCCGCCCCCGCCTGACGGCCGGGCGGGGGCGCGCGCCCGGCTGATCCGCACCACCCTTACCTGCGGATTCGTCCACTCGGGGGGCCGTTGTCAGTGGGCTGCGGTAGCTTCCGAGGTGGTGGGCGCGACGGCGTCCCGCCATGAAGCCGCTTGGGGTGGGTGGACGATGACGAACGGCACGGCGACGACGGACCTGGACGCCACGCTGGAGCGGTACCGGGTGGAGCTCACCGGGTACTGCTACCGGATGCTCGGTTCGTCCTTCGAGGCCGAGGACGCGGTGCAGGACACGATGATCCGTGCCTGGCGCAGCCTCGACAAGTTCGAGGGGCGCTCCAGCCTCCGCTCCTGGCTCTACCGCATCGCGACGAACGTCTGCCTCGACATGCTGTCCGCGGGCAACAAACGCGCCCGTCCGATGGACCTCACGGAGTCCACGCCGCTCGCCCAGGCCGCCCTGTCCCCCCGCCCGGACCACACCTGGCTGGAGCCCATGCCCGACGACCGGGTGCTGCCCACGCCCGCCGACCCGGCGGAGGCCGCGGTCGCCAAGGAGTCCGTGCGGCTGGCCTTCATGGCGGCGCTGCAGCGGCTGCCCGCCAAGCAGCGGGCGGTGCTGATCCTGCGCGAGGTGCTGGCGTGGAAGGCGAGCGAGGTCGCCGAGCTGCTGGACACGTCCGTCGCGTCGGTCAACAGCGCGCTGCAGCGGGCCCGGGCGACGCTCGCCGAGCAGCGGGAGCCGGGCGCCGACGCGTCGGTCTCCGACCCGCTGGACGAGGACCAGAAGAAGCTCCTCGACCGGTACGTGGCCGCCTTCGAGGGCTACGACATGTCGGCCCTCACCGCCCTGCTGCACGAGGACGCCATCATGACGATGCCGCCGTTCGACCTGTGGCTGACCGGCGCCGACGACATCACGGGCTTCATCACGACGCTGGGCGCCCCGTGCGCAGGCTCCCGGCTGGTGCCGGTGCGGGTCAACGGCCTGCCCGGGTTCGCGCAGTACAAGCCCGACCCGGAGAACGGCGGCTTCGCCCCGTGGGCGATCCAGGCGCTGGAGATTTCAGACGGCCGGATCACCGGGTTCCACTGCTTCCTGGACACGCAGCGGTGGTTCCCGCTGTTCGGGCTGCCCCTCCGTCTCGAAGCGGAGACCGACGAGGTCGAGCAGGGCGCACAGCGCGGGTGAGGGGTCGCGCAGCCGTATCCGTCCGCCGGCCCGGCGGGCGGTGAGCTGGAGCCGGGCCAGCAGGTTCACGGCGGCCAGTCCCGGCGGTCCCAGCCCCGCGACGTCGCACACCACGACACGACCGGACCCCCCGCCGTCCAGCAGGGCGCGCAACGCCTCGCACGGCCCGCTCACCTCTCCCGGGGTGAGGGGGCCGCTGATCACGAGTACGGGCGGTGTCATGGCGTCCACGAGCGGTAGACCGGCCGTGGGCCGGTAACTCATCGGCGGGCGGCACGGGCGGCGTTCTCCGGGTGCAGTTTCTCCACCCTCACGGTGACGGAGGATGCGGGTGCCCGGCGCCGAGGATCACATTGACCCGGGCGCGGCCCTCCCCGGAGGGTTGCCTGTATGCGCCACAGATCATCGTCTCCCCTGGTGTCCCGCGCCCTCGGCCGTCACGGGAGGCCACTGTGCAGGGGGTGCTGAGCGGGTTCCTGGTGATCGCCGTCGTGATCGGCGTCGGCTACCTCATCGGGCGGCGGGGGAATCTCGGCACGCAGGGCAGCGAGGTGCTGACCAAGCTGGCGTTCCATGTGGCGTCCCCTGCCCTGTTGTTCACCACGCTCGCCCGCGCGGACCTGTCGGTGGTCTTCTCCGGCCGGCTGCTGGTCACCGCGCTGAGCACGGCGGCGGTGGCGGGCGTCTTCGTCGCGGTGGGCGTGGCGCGCGGCTGGGGCGTGGGCCGCACCACCATCGGCGCCCTGTGCTCCAGCTACGTCAACTCCGGCAACCTGGGCATCCCGATCGCCGTGTACGTGCTGGGGGACGCCTCGCTGGTGGCGCCGGTGCTGCTCTTCCAGCTGGTCGGGGTCACGCCGGTTGCGCTGACGATCCTCGACCTGTCGACGGCGGGCGGGAAACAGCCCCTGTGGCGGCGGCTGCTGACCCCCTTGCGCAACCCGGTCGCGCTGGGGTCGCTCATGGGGGTCGCGGTGTCGGCGGCGGGCGTGGAGATCCCCGGCCCGGTGTGGGACCCGGTGCAGCTCATCGGGAACATGGCGGTCCCGGCGGTGCTGCTCGCCTTCGGCATCTCGCTGCGGGGCAGCACCCTGCCGCTGCGGAGCGGCGACCGGGGCGCGGTGCTGCTGGCCGTGGGCCTGAAGGCGGTGGGTCAGCCGCTGGCGGCCTGGGCTCTGGCGGCCGGCGTGTTCGGCCTGCACGGCGCCCACCTCCTGGACGTGGTGGTCACCTCGGCCCTCCCGGCCGCCCAGAACCTCTTCACCTACGCGAGCAGCTACGGCGTCGGCGAACGGCTGGCCCGGGAGTCCATCCTCGTCTCGACGGCCCTGTCGGTGCCGGTCCTGGTGGCGGTGGCGGCGGTGCTGGGGTGAGCCGGGCCGGGCCCGCGGACCCCCCGGACATGACGAACGGGACCGGCGGGGGTCCACCGGTCCCGTTCGTCCGAAGGGGAAAAGCGCAGGTCAGGCGATGCGTTCCTGGACCACCGGCGTGGCGGTGAAGTCCGCACCGGAGCCGATGTCGAAGGAGCCTTCCAGGGACTGGAGCGCGTAGTCGAAGCGGTCCGGGGTGTCCGTGTGGAGGGTGAGGAGAGGCTGGCCCTCGGTGACCTGGTCGCCGGGCTTGGCGTGCATCTCCACGCCCGCGCCCGCCTGCACCGGGTCCTCCTTGCGGGCGCGGCCCGCGCCGAGGCGCCAGGCGGCGACGCCGATGCCGTAGGCGTCCAGGCGGGTGAGGACACCCGACGACGGGGCCTTCACCACGTGCTGCTCGCGGGCGACCGGGAGCTGCGCGTCCGGGTCGCCGCCCTGCGCGGCGATCATGCGGCGCCATACGTCCATCGCGGAGCCGTCGGCGAGGGCCTTCGCCGGGTCGGCGTCCTTCAGACCGGCCGCGTCGAGCATCTCCCGGGCCAGGGCGATCGTCAGCTCGACGACGTCCGCGGGGCCGCCGCCCGCCAGGACCTCGACCGACTCGCGGACCTCCAGGGCGTTGCCCGCCGTGAGGCCGAGGGGGGTGGACATGTCGGTGAGCACGGCGACCGTCTTCACGCCGTGGTCGGTGCCGAGGCCCACCATGGTGGAGGCCAGTTCGCGGGCGTCCTCGATCGTCTTCATGAAGGCGCCGGAGCCGACCTTCACGTCCAGGACCAGTGAGCCGGTGCCCTCGGCGATCTTCTTCGACATGATCGAGGACGCGATGAGCGGGATCGCCTCGACCGTTCCGGTGACGTCGCGCAGGGCGTAGAGCTTCTTGTCGGCGGGGGCGAGACCGTCGCCGGCCGCGCAGATCACCGCCCCGGTGGTGTCGAGCACGGACAGCATCTCCTCGTTGGAGAGCAGGGCGCGCCAGCCGGGGACGGACTCCAGCTTGTCGAGGGTGCCGCCGGTGTGGCCGAGGCCGCGGCCGGAGAGCTGCGGGACGGCCGCGCCGCAGGCGGCGACGAGCGGCGCGAGCGGCAGGGTGATCTTGTCGCCGACGCCGCCGGTGGAGTGCTTGTCCGCGGTGGGGCGGGAGAGCGAGGAGAAGTCCATGCGCTCGCCGGAGGCGATCATCGCGGCGGTCCAGCGGGCGATCTCCCGGCGGTTCATGCCGTTGAGCAGGATCGCCATGGCGAGGGCCGACATCTGCTCGTCGGCCACCTCCCCGCGGGTGTACGCGTCGATGACCCAGTCGATCTGCTCGTCGGTGAGTTCGCCGCGGTCCCGCTTGGTGCGGATGACGGAGATGACGTCCATGGCCATGGCTGGCGTTCCTTCCGGGGTGCGAAGAGCACGGCCCCTCCGCTCGACGCCGCCCGGGATGCCGGGGGCCGTCGGGAGGGGCCGCACGGGAGTTACTTGGTGAGGTGCTGGGGGCCGAAGGCCTGGGGCAGCATCTCGGACAGGGGCAGGATGCCCTCGGGCGTCTCCAGCAGCAGGTCGGGGCCGCCGAACTCGTACAGCAGCTGACGGCAGCGGCCGCACGGGACGAGGATCTCGCCGCCGCCGTCCACGCACGTGAAGTGCGTGAGCCGGCCGCCCCCGGTGCGCTGCAGCTCCGAGACCAGTCCGCACTCGGCGCACAGGCCCAGTCCGTAGCTGGCGTTCTCGACGTTGCAGCCGGTGACGGTGCGTCCGTCGTCGACCCGGGCCGCGACGCCGACCGGGTACCCCGAGTAGGGGGCGTAGGCGTAGGACATGGCGTCCCGCGCCGCCGCGCGCAGCGCGTCCCAGTCGACGTCGTCGGCCGCGGTCACTTGCCCTGCCCCTTCCGGTACGGCATGCCGTCCGCCTTGGGCATGCGCAGCCGTTGGGCGGAGAGGGCGAGGACGACCAGGGTGATGACGTACGGCGTGGCGGCGACGACCTGGCTCGGGACCTCGTTGGTGCCGGCGTACCAGGCGAACACGAGGGCGCCGACGATCAGGGTGATCACCGCGTTGACGTACTTCTTGCGGATGGCCAGCCAGATGGCGCCGATGACCAGCAGCAGCGCGCCGAGGAGCAGCAGGGCGTGCACGTTGGTGGAGCCGCCGCGCAGGTTGAGGCTGTCGGTGTAGCCGAAGAGGCCGGCGCCGATGGCGAGGCCGCCGGGCATCCAGTTGCCGAAGATCATCGCAGCGAGGCCGATGTAGCCGCGGCCGCTGGTCTGGCCCTCCAGGTAGAAGGGGTTGGCCACGATGGAGAGGAAGACGCCGCCGAGGCCGGCCAGTCCGCCGGAGATGATCACGGCGAGGTACTTGTACTTGTAGACGTTGACGCCGAGGGACTCGGCGGCCACCGGGTTCTCTCCGCAGGAGCGCAGCCGCAGACCGAACGGGGTGCGCCAGAGGATCCACCAGGTGCCGGGGATCAGCGCGACGGCGATCAGGGTCAGCCAGGAGACGTTGGTGACCAGGCCGCCGAGCAGGCCGGCGATGTCCGAGATGAAGAACCAGCCCTTGGCGTTGAGGTCGGTCAGCCAGTCGGACAGTCCTGGCACGGTGAAGTGGCCGAGGGACTCGACCGCCGGGGACTGCTTGGCGGAGCCGCCCTGGTGGCCCTCGAAGGCGAGGGGGGCCAGGTAGCGGGTGGCGCCGAGGGCGAGGATGTTGATCGCCACACCGGAGACGATGTGGTTGACGTTGAAGGTGACGGTCACGATGGCGTGCAGCAGGCCGCCGAGGCAGCCGCCGATGATGCCGACGAGGACGCCGGTCCACGGACCCCACTGGAATCCGGCCCAGGCGCCGAACCAGGTGCCCAGGATCAGCATGCCTTCGAGGCCGATGTTCACCACGCCCGCGCGCTCGGCCCACAGACCGCCGAGGCCGGCGAGGCCGATCGGCACGGCGAGCTGGAGGGCGGTGGACATCTGGCTGACGTTGGTGATGCCGTCGGCGCCGGTGATCAGGCGCACGATCGAGGTCAGGGCCAGGGCTCCGGCGATGACCAGCATCAGGACGGGCAGCGACATGCGGCGGCCGGTCTGCGGGGCGTGCTCCAGCGACGGCTGGTTGACGTCGGTCGCTGTGGTCGGAGCGGTCATCGGCCGGCCACCTCCTTCGTGGTGTTGTTGTCGGCGCCCAGGACGTGTCCCGCGGCGAGTTCGGCGCCGACCCGGCGCTGCTGGCGGCGCAGGCCCCACTCGCGGACGGCCTCGTAGGAGACGACCACCGAGAGGACGATCAGGCCCTGCATGATGACCGCGATCTCCTTGTCGTAGCCGTGGAAGTCCAGCTCGGGCGACGCCTTGTCGAGCCAGGCCCACAGCAGGGCGGCGAAGACGATCCCGACCGGGCTGTTGCGGCCGAGCAGGGCGATGCCGATGCCGAGGAAGCCGATGCCGGTGGGGAAGTTCAGGTTGTACGTGTGCGAGTCGCCGAGCAGGATCGGCAGGCCCGCGAGGCCGGCGATGGCGCCGGAGAGCAGCATGGCGGTGAGGACCATGCGCTTGGGGTCGACGCCGCTGGCGGCCGCGGCGGAGCTGGACGCGCCGGAGGCGCGCAGGTCGAAGCCGAAGCGGGTGCGGTTGAGGGTGACCCAGTAGCCGATGCCGAGGAGCACGGCGAGGATCACCAGGCCGTAGATCTCGCCGGCCGCGCCGAGGTCGATGCCCGGGATCCAGCCGGACTCGTGCATCTCGCCGGTGGTGCTGTTGTTGCCGATCTTGACGCCGAAGACGTCCGGCTTCCACATGTAGACGATCAGCGAGGTGGCGATCGCGTTGAGCATGATCGTGGCGACGACCTCGCTGACGCCGCGGGTGACCTTGAGGAAGCCCGCGATGCCGGCCCAGAAGGCTCCGGTGAAGACCGCGGTCAGCAGCAGCAGCGGGACCTGGAGGAACGCCGGCAGGTTGGCGTGGGCGCCGACGATGGCGGCCATCATCGCGCCGAGCTGGTACTGGCCGTCGACGCCGATGTTGAACAGGTTCATCCGGAAGCCGATGGCCACCGCGAGGGCCGCGATGTAGTACATCGAGGCCTGGTTGATGATCAGGACCTGGACGTCCGCGTACCCGGCCTGCTCGAACATGAGAGCGAACGGCTCGACGGGGTTCTTGCCGGAGGCGACCAGCACGATCGCGCTCAGCACGAAGGCCACGGCGAGCGCGATGACCGGGCCGGCCACCGCGAGGAGCACGCGCTCCTTGTCGAACTTCTTCATCAGCGGGCCTCGTCTTCCGGAGACTCGGCGGACTTGGACAGGTCGGCCTGGGTCTCGGCAGGGGTCTCTTCGTGTTCGAGGTGGCCCTCGGCGGCGCCGGTCATGGCGGTGCCGAGTTCCTCCGGGGTGATGGTGGCCGGGTCGGCGTCGGCGACCAGCTTGCCGTCGTAGATCACGCGGAGGGTGTCGGACAGGCCGATCAGCTCGTCCAGGTCGGCGGAGATCAGCAGCACGGCCAGGCCCTCGCGGCGGGCCTCGCGGATGTGGTCCCAGATCGCGGCCTGCGCGCCGACGTCCACACCGCGGGTGGGGTGGGCGGCGATCAGGAAGCGCGGCTTGTGGCTCATCTCGCGGCCGACGATCAGCTTCTGCTGGTTGCCGCCGGACAGGGAGGCGGCGGTGACGTCGATGCCGGGGGTGCGGACGTCGTACTCGGTGACGATCCGGCGGGTGTCCTCCTGGGCGGCCTTCGGGTCCAGCCAGACGCCCTTGGCGTTGGGCTTCTCGGTGACGTGGCCGAGGATGCGGTTCTCCCAGAGGGGCGCCTCGAGCAGCAGGCCGTGGCGGTGGCGGTCCTCGGGGATGTAGCCGATGCCCTGCTCGCGGCGCCTGCGGGTGGGCCAGCCGGTGATCTCCTCGTCGGCCAGCCGGATGACGCCGGAGTCGGCGTGGCGCAGGCCGATGAGGGCGTCGACCAGTTCGGTCTGGCCGTTGCCCTCGACGCCGGCGATGCCCAGGATCTCGCCCTCGTGGATGGTGAAGGAGATGTCGTCGAGGAGGGCCTTGCCGCCGGGGGCGGCCAGGCGCAGCTTGTCGACGGTGATGACGGGCCGGTCGGTCACCGTGGACTCGGCCGTCTCCGGGGTGGGCAGCTCGCTGCCGACCATCAGCTCGGCGAGCTGGCGCGGGGTGGTCTCGGAGGGCACGGCGGTGCCGACCGTGGTGCCGCGGCGGATGACGGTGATGTCGTCGGCGACGGACAGCACCTCGCCCAGCTTGTGGGAGATGAAGATGACGGACAGGCCCTCGGCCTTGAGCTCGCGCAGGTTGTCGAAGAGTGCGTCGACCTCCTGCGGGACGAGCACGGCGGTCGGCTCGTCGAGGATCAGGGTGGTGGCGCCGCGGTAGAGGACCTTGAGGATCTCCACGCGCTGGCGGGCGGCGACGCCCAGCTCCTCGACCAGGAGGTCGGGGCGCACGTCCAGGCCGTAGCGCTCGGACAGCTCCTTGATGCGGCGGCGGGCCTTGCCGCCGATGCCGTGGAGCTTCTCGCTGCCCAGGACGACGTTCTCGAGGACGGTGAGGTTGTCCGCCAGCATGAAGTGCTGGTGCACCATGCCGATGCCGCGCGCGATGGCGTCGGCGGGCGAGGAGAAGTTCACCTGTTCACCGTGGACCGTGATGGTGCCCTCGTCCGGCTTCTGCATGCCGTAGAGGATCTTCATCAGGGTCGACTTGCCGGCGCCGTTCTCGCCGACGAGGGCGTGGACGGTGCCCTTGCGGACGGTCAGGTGGATGTCGTGGTTGGCGACGACACCGGGGAAGCGCTTGGTGATCCCGGCGAGCTCCACGGCGGTCACCGTCTTGTGGACCGCCGCTCCGGCCGGAGGGCTGCTGGACGCGTTGATGACGCACTCTCCTGGGGACGGGGGCCGTCTACGCGCGTAGCGCCCCTTCGGCAAACAAAGGGGTGGCACACCTGACCGACGGGGTGCGAGGAGCCAGGCTCCTCGCACCCCGTCGAGCGGTCGCGACCCCGCGGTGGTTCAGGGTGTGACTCAGCTCGACTTGACCTTGATCTCGCCGCTGATGATCTTCTCCTTGGCCGTCTCGATGGCTTTCTGGAGCTCGGCGTCGTCCGCGAACTTCGGGTTGGAGTTCGACAGGCTCACCTCACCCGTCTTGAGATCGCCCTTGACGATACCGGTCGCGGGCTTACCGTCCTCGACCGACTTCGCCAGGTTGTAGACCGCCTTGGCGACATCCTTCATCGCCGAGGTCAGGATCGAGTCCTTGTACTTGGCGAGGGCTTCCTGCTTGTACTGGTCGGAGTCGACACCGATCGCCCACACCTTGTTGGCGGCGGCGGCCTCGATGACGCCCTGACCGGACAGACCGGCGGCCGCGTAGACCACGTCGGCCTTCTTCTCGATCTGGCCCTCGGCGGCGCTCTTGCCCTTGTCGGGGCTGGAGAAGCCGCCCTCCTCCGCGGTCTGCGTGAGGAACTGGGAGATGACCTTGACCTTGGGGTCGGTGTCCTTGACGCCCTGCTCGAAGCCGGCGCGGAACTTGTGGATCAGCGGGATGTCCACACCGCCCACGAAGCCGACGACGTCGGTCTTGGTGCTCTTGGCGGCGGCGACACCGGCCAGGTAGGAGGCCTGCTCCTCCGAGAACACCAGGTCGGCGACGTTCTCCGCCTCGACGGTGGCGTCGTCGACGATGCCGAAGGTGGTGTCGGGGAACTTCTCCGCGGCACCCTTCACGGCGGACGCGTAGGCGTAGCCGACGCCGACGATCGGGTTGTAGCCCTGCTTCGCCAGCGAGACGAGGCGCTGCTCCTTGTCGGCGTCGGTCTCACCGTCGGTGGGCTCGACGTCGGCCGTCTCGTAGCCGAACTCCGTCTTGGCCTTCTCCAGGCCGGCGTAGGCGGCGTCGTTGAAGGACTGGTCGCCCTTGCCGCCGACGTCGTAGGCGATGGCGAGACCCTTGCCGTCCTTCGACTCCGAGGAGCCCGAGGAGGTCGAGGTGCCGCCGCAGGCGGAGAGGGCGAGGGCCAGGGACGCGGTCGCTGCGCCTGCGACCGTGATCCGGGAAATCCGGCGCATGTGTGGTGCTCCTAGTCTTACAAGCGCCGGGAACGGTACGGGGTACGGCGCTGGCTTCGCCGCAGATTAACGCGCGTAGACCTGCCTGAAAACCCCTTCTGTCCACCTTGTTATGCGCCCGTGTTCAAGCTGGTTCCGCCAGCCGGGACGGGGCGTTGCTGTTCGCGAAGGGAAGGTGGCGGTCGGTGAGCGCCCGGGGCCTCCCGGGCGGCTTCGGGACGGCCTTTCCGGGGGTACGGCGAAGCGGGCGGGCGCGAGGTGCGCCCGCCCGCTTCGTACGGAAGGCCGGTGCCGGACCGGGTCCGGCAGCGGGGTCACTCCGTGTTGACCTTGATGGTGCCGTCGGTGATGCCCTTCTTGGCCTCGTCCACGGCCTCCTTCAGGCCCGGGATCTCGGCCATCTTGGGGTTGCTGTCGGACAGGCCGACGCCGTTGACCTTGAGGTCGAAGACCTGGGTGCCGGTGAGCGGCTTGCCGTCCTGGACCGACTTGGTCAGCGTGTAGACCGCGCCGCCGACGTCCTTCAGGGCGGAGGTGAGGATGAAGTCCTTGTAGCCGGCGAGGGCTTCCTGGTTGTACTGGTCGGAGTCCACGCCGATCGCCCAGACCTTGGCCTTGGCCGCGGCCTCGATGACGCCCTGGCCGGAGAGACCGGCCGCCTGGTAGATGACGTCCGCGCCCTTCTCGATCTGACCCTCGGCGGCGGCCTTGCCCTTGTCGGGGCTGGAGAAGCCGCCCTCCTCCGCGGTCTGCGTCAGGTACTGCGAGACGACCTTGACCTTGGCGTCGGTGTCCTTGACGCCCTGCTCGTAGCCGGTCTGGAACTTGTGGATGAGCGGGATGTCCACGCCGCCGACGAAGCCGACGGTGTTGCTCTTGGTGGCCTTGGCGGCGGCGACACCGGCGAGGTAGGAGGCCTGCTCCTCGGCGAAGACCAGGGAGGCGACGTTCTCGCCCTCGACGACGGAGTCGACGATGCCGAAGGTGGTGTCGGGGTACTTGGCGGCGACGGCCTCCATGGCGGGGCCGTAGGCGAAGCCCACGCCGATGACCGGGTTGTAGCCCTGGCGGGCCAGCGAGGCCAGGCGCTGCTCCTTGTCCGCGTCGGTCTCGCCCTCGGTGGGCTCGACGTCGGCGGTCTTGAAGCCGAATTCCTTCTTGGCCTTCTCCAGGCCGGCGAAGGCGGCGTCGTTGAAGGACTGGTCGCCCTTGCCGCCGATGTCGTAGGCGATGGCGACGCCGAGGTCGTCCTTGGAACCGCCGCTGTCACCGTTGTCACCGCTGGTTCCGCCGCAGGCGGTGGCGGCGAGCGCGAGCGAAGCGACCCCCACCGCTACGCGGGTCAGTTTGGATATCCGACGCATCTGAAGTTCCCCATTCTCCAAAGCCCCGCAGCGGGTGCTCGGTTCGGCGCACATTAACGCGCGTAGACACTCCTGGGAACGGGGTCGTGCGGGGCCGTTATCCATTCGTGCCGATGGCCGGTTACGTCCTTGTGAACCAGGGGGTCGCAGCGGAGCGAAACGGGCAAACGCGTCTGCACGCGCCCCACGCTGCACCCAGGGGGGCCGCCCCGCAAGCCGAGAGGGCCTGGCGGAGGCGGCACGCGAGAACACGGAAGGGCGGCCGTGTCCGCCGGGGACACGGCCGCCTTGCGTCACACGTACGCCGTCTACCGCAGCGCGTCCAGCAGGGCCGCGGCGGTGAACAGCTCCACACCGACGGTGATGGCGTGCTCGTCCACGTCGAAGTCGCCCTGGTGCAGGTCGCGCACGATGCGCTCGCCGGGGGTGCGGACGCCGAGGCGGGCCATGGCGCCGGGGACGCGCTCCAGGTACCAGGAGAAGTCCTCCCCGCCCAGGCTCTGTTCGGTGCCCTCGACGGCCTCCGTGCCACGGCGGGCGATCATCGCGTCGCGCAGCAGTTCCGTGGCCCCGGCCTCGTTGACGACCGGCGGGACGCCCCGCACGTAGTTGATCTCCGACTTGGCGCGGTGCAGATTGGCCACCTCGTCGATGGCGGCGACCACGACGTCCGGCGCCTGCCGCCAGGTCTCCAGATCCAGGCAGCGGACGGTGCCGGAGAGTTCGGCGTGCTGCGGGATGACGTTGGGCGCGTGGCCGGACTCGATCCGGCCCCAGGTCACGGCGAGCCCGCTGCGGGTGTCGACCCGGCGGCCGACCAGCGCGGGCACGTCGGTGACGACCCGGGCGGCGGCGGTGACCAGGTCGGTGGTCAGGTGCGGGCGGGCGGTATGGCCGCCGGGGCCCTCCAGGGCGATCTCCAGCCGGTCGCAGGCGGAGGTGATGGCTCCCTGGCGCAGCCCGATCTTCCCGGCGTCGACGCGCGGGTCGCAGTGCACGGCGAGGATCCGGCCGACGCCCTCGAGCGCGCCGTCGGCGATGACGTCGGCGGCGCCGCCGGGCAGCACCTCCTCGGCGGGCTGGAAGATCAGCCGGACCGGGCGGGGCAGCAGGCCCTGGCGGTGCAGTTCGGCCAGCACGAGGCCGGCGCCGAGCACCACGGTGGTGTGCACGTCGTGACCGCAGGCGTGGGCGCGGTCGGGCACGGTGGACCGGTAGGCGCAGCCGGCCTTCATGTCGGGGATGGGCAGGGCGTCGATGTCCGCGCGCAGGGCGAGCATGGCGGCGTCGGCGCCGGCCTCCTCGTCCGTCCCGATGTCACAGATCACCCCGGTCCCGCTGGACAGTACGCGGGGGCGCAGGCCCACGCGCTGCAGGCGCTCCTTGATCGCGGCGGTCGTACGGAACTCCTGGTTGCCCAGCTCCGGGTGCATGTGGAGGTCTCGCCGGAACGCCACGAGTTCCGCGCGCAGTGCCTCGGGCAGCGCGCCGGGGAGCACCGCTCCCCCGGGGAGATCGATCTCGGACTCCAGTGACATCAGTGGCTTCACCCTTTGAAGAGTAGGGCTCCGAAGCGCTCCACCGACCCCTGATCAAGAAAAATCAGCCCGTTGGAGGGAGAAAATCCGGCTGCCCTACGCATAGCCGTTCAGCGAGATGGGTACACTCACCGCCCTTTCGGGAAGGGTAGGGGCACTCGGCCTGCCGGGCCATGAGGCCGGTCACAGCCAGGCGTGGGCGTCGGCGCCTTCCGTACTTCCACGGTTACCACGTCCGGCCCAACCCACGCGGACCGGTTCATCTGGCGGACATCGGGCCGGTGTCCGGCGGCGGGGCGGGGTGCAGGGGGTGGGCGCCGCGCGCGGTGCCGACGACGTCGGCGAGGAAGCCCCGGGCGCGCGGTGAGGCGTGGGCGGTGAGCCACGCCGGGTCGATGTCGCACACCGCGATCCGCACACCGGTTCCGGCCAGGGCGAGCGGCAGGGTGTGGACGACGGTGGAGGGGAAGCTGACGACCTCTCGGCCCACGGGACCGCGGCGGGCGACGAGTTCCAGGGGCAGTTCGGGGCGGACGATCTCCAGGCCGGTCCCGACGGCCAGCCGGTGGAGCTTCTCGGTGGTCTCGCGGCGGTGCGCGAAGTACCGCCGGGCGCCGTGGGTCCGGGCCAGGGCGCCGACCGCCGCCACGTAGGCGTCCGCGTTGACCACGCCCGTCTCGACCAGGGAGGTGCCCACCAGGTCGGCGCCGCGGGTGACGCGTGGCGGTCCGAAGCGGTCGCGGGTCCAGGCGAAGGTGTGGGCGCGGACGGTGACGCCGGGTGGGACGTCCGCCATCGGCATGGAGGTGAACACCTCCACGGTGCGGCCGTCGCCGGGGGTGAGCCGGCGCCGGGCGGCGGCGGACACCGGGGCGAGGGCCAGGTCGCGGGGTCCGGGGCGCCCGCCCTTGCGGTGCCAGCGCACCAGGCGTTCGCCGCGGGCCAGCTGGCCGGCGAACTCCATGGTCGCCGTGCCGTCGTCGACGACCACCACCTCGGGCGCCCGGGTGATGGTCAGCAGCAGCTGCACGTAGCGGGAGAACGGGTCGCCGAGGACGACCCGCCGGGCCCGCCGCAGCGGCACGGCGAGGCCGCCTATGGTGCGCAGCGGGGCTGACGCTCCCCCGCGCGCCTCCTCCCAGCGGACGTCGTGCCCCTCCTCACGGGCCAGTTCGGCCATGCGGCGGAGCTGGCCGCGGGTCATCGGGTCGACCGGGGACAGCACCACCATGGCGAGTCCCGCGCCGGGCGCGTGGGCGTGCGCCCACTCCAGCACGTTGAGCAGCTGGACCGGACTCTCCACGAAGGCGAGCGTGCGGGGGCCGGTGCGGCCGGCGCGAGGGCTCATCGACGTACGACCGTTCCCGTCGTAGGGGTGAAGATGAGGGCGGGTCAGACCGACACGGGCTCGCCGGCGGCCGTGGCGATCTCCGCCTCGGCGACGACGCCCGCCACCCGGCGCAGCTTCTTCATCGGGCCGAGCTCGGACTCGTAGACCTTCTTCACGCCGTCGCCGAGGGATGCCTCGACGGCTCGGATGTCGCGGACGAGGCGCTGGAGGCCCTGGGGTTCGACGGAGGCGGCCTGGTCGGAGCCCCACATGGCGCGGTCGAGGGTGATGTGACGCTCGACGAAGACCGCGCCGAGGGCGACGGCCGCGAGGGTGGTCTGCAGGCCCGTCTCGTGGCCGGAGTAGCCGATCGGGACGTTCGGGTACTCCTGCTGGAGGGTGTTGATGACCCGCAGGTTCAGCTCCTCGGCCTTCGCCGGGTAGGTGGAGGTGGCGTGGCAGAGCAGGATGTTGTCGCTGCCGAGCACCTCGACCGCGTGCCGGATCTGCTTCGGGGTGGACATCCCGGTCGAGAGGATGATCGTGCGCCCGGTGGCGCGCAGTTCGCGCAGCAGCTCGTCGTCGGTGAGGGAGGCGGAGGCCACCTTGTGGGCGGGCACGTCGAACTTCTCCAGGAAGGCGACGGCCTCGGTGTCCCATGGGGAGGCGAACCAGGCGATGCCCTTCTCCTTGCAGTAGGCGTCGATCTGCCGGTACTCGTCCTCGCCGAACTCCACGCGGTGCCGGTAGTCGATGTACGTCATCCGGCCCCAGGGGGTGTCGCGTTCGATGTCCCACTGGTCGCGCGGGGTGCAGATCTCCGGGGTGCGCTTCTGGAACTTGACGGCGTCGCAGCCGGCGTCGGCGGCGGCGTCGATCAGCCGGAAGGCGTTGTCGAGGTCGCCGTTGTGGTTGATGCCGATCTCACCGGTGACGTAGACGGGGCGGCCGGGGCCGGCCTCGCGGTCGCCGAGGGTGCGGATGCGGGAGTCGCTCATGACCAGGGGTTTCCTTACTGGGGGAGGGAATCGAGAGAGGGACCGAGGATCCAGCCGGCGATCTCTCGGACGGCGCCGTCACCGCCGGGGAGGGTGGTGACCGCGCGGGCGGCGCCGCGTACGGCGTCGTGGGCGCTCGCGACCGCCACGGGCCAGCCGACGAGGGCGAAGCACGGGAGGTCGTTGACGTCGTTGCCGACGTAGAGCACGCGTTCGGGCGCGATGCCCTGTTCCTCGCACCACTGCTTGAGGGCGAGGTCCTTGCGGTCGATGCCGTGCAGCACGGGGATCCTGAGCTTGCGTGCGCGGGCGGCGACGACCGGGTTCTGTTCGGTGGACAGGATCAGCAGCTTCAGGCCGCTGCGGCGCAGGGCGGCGACGCCGAGGCCGTCGCCGCGGTGCACGGAGACGAACTCCCGTCCGTCCGCGTCGATCAGCACCCGGTCGTCGGTCTGGGTGCCGTCGAAGTCGAGGACCACCGCGTCGATGTCGTCGGCGGTGGGCAGGCCGGTGCGCCCGGTGTCGAGGAGCGGCGCGAGGGCGCGGGCCCGGGCGAGGTCGTGCGGGTCGTCGATCTCCAGGACGCGCGCGGGGTCGGTGCGCACGAGGTCGGTGCGGCCGAAGAAGCGGTGGCCGTGCTCGCGCAGCCCGGCGACGTCCATGGCGTAGGCGGCGCCGGTCTCGAGGAAGTCCTGGGGACGGTCCTGGCGGCGGGGGCGGAAGGACTTGTCGTGGTTGACCCCGTGGCCTCCGGCGGCAGTGGTGGCGGGCTCCGCGCCGGCGGCCTGGTCGTCGCCGGGGCCGGAGGGTGCGCCGGTGCCCGCGCCCCGGTCGGGGGCGGATACCTCGACGGTGCCCGGCACCGGACCGTGACCGGCGGCGGAGAGGCCGGCGCCCGGGGTGCCGGCGCCCGCGTCGCGCCACAGGAAGCCGTGGAACGGGGCCACGGTCACCGCCGTGTCGGCGCCGCCGTCGGCGACCGCGGCGGCCACCCCGTCGACGTCCTCCCGGGTGAGGAAGGGGCTGGTGCACTGCACGAGCAGGACGACGTCCACGCGGGCGCCGTGCAGCGCCTCGTGGGCGTCCAGGGCGTGCAGCACGGCCGCCTCGGAGGTGGCGGTGTCCCCGGCGAGGTCCGCGGGCCGCAGCACGACCTCGGCGCCCGCCTGCCGCGCGGTCTCGGCGATGGCCGCGTCGTCGGTGGAGACGACCACGTCCGTGACGTGCCGGGCGGCGCGGCACTCCCGTACGGCGCGGGCCACCAGGGGCACGCCGCCGACGGGGGCGAGGTTCTTCGCGGGGACGCCCTTGGAGCCGCCGCGGGCGGGAATCACGGCGAGCACCCGGCGGACGGCGGCCGTTGGGTCGGACATGGGGTCAGCTCCTGGAGAAGAGGGCGGGGCGGTCACAGCTCGCCCATGCGGCGGATCACGGGGGCCACGCGCTGCACGCCGTGGCGGTAGGCGCCGCGTGCGGTGCGGCGCACGACCCGCCGGACCGGGCCGGGCGCCCGGTCCCCGGCGGGCGCGCCGGGCAGCGGCGTCCCGTCGGGGCCGAGGTGGTGGCGGGCGAGGACGCCGGGCAGATAGCCGGGCGCGGTGACGGGTGTGTAGTACGGGGTGAGCGGCGGGAGTCCGCCGGGTGCGTCGAGCAGTTCGGCGATGCGGGCGCGGGCCGTGTCGAAGGCCGTCGCGTACGTGCCGTCCGCGGCGACGCCCTGCCGGGCCAGCCACTTCTCGTCGGGCGCCGGGCGGTGTCCGGCGTCGAGCTGGTCCCAGGAGGCGAGGCAGCCGGAGCCCACGAAGTGGTGGTTGCCGAGCGCCTCGCGGATGCCGAGGTCGGTGAGGACCGCGGTGGGGATGCGCCGGTGCAGCGCCTCGAGGGCGGCCGTCGAGCTGACGGTGACGAGCAGGTCGGTGCGGTCCAGGATCTCGCCCATGTGCCCGTAGACCAGGCTCAGGTTGGCGGGCAGGCCGAGGCCGCGGGCCAGCTTCTGGTAGGGCAGTTCCTCGATGTGCGTGGTGTGTTCGCCGGGCCGGGAGCGCAGCTTCAGCAGCACCTCGCGCCCGGGGTGGCGGCGGGCGTGCTCCACCAGCCGGTTCAGCAGGTACGTGCGGTCCGCGCGGGTTTCCGGCACGGACGGCTGGGCGGCGAACACCACCGTGTACGGCGCGTGGCCGCCGGTGTGGGGCGCTCCCCCGAGGAACGGCAGCGCGACCTCGGTGACGGCGTCCGCGTCGGCGCCGACGCCCTCGTACACGGCGCGGAAACGCTCCGCGTCGTCGCGGGAGTTGGCGAGCACCAGATCGGCGCCGTGGCGGAGCAGCAGGCCGTCGGTGAGCTTCTCGTAGACGACGCCGACGTAGCCGGTGACGACGACGGGCCGGCGGGGCCGGTCCTCCCAGGCACGGGCCAGTCCGTGCAGCATCGCCTGCACCCCGCCGCCGACCAGCGCGAGCACGAGGACGTCGCAGGGCTCCTCGTCCATGGCGCGCAGGAACTCGGCCGCGGTGACCTCCCGCAGGGAGTCCGCGCGGACCCCGACCTCGCCGAGCTGGCGGGCGGTGGGCGTGGCGCGGCCCCGCAGCAGGAATCCGTCCAGGCGGATGTCACGCGGCGCGATGCGTTTCGCGGTGAGCGTGCCCCATTTCCAGCGGGTGTCGGAATCCGCGAGGACCGTCACCCTGAGGGGCTTGTTCGCACTTGCTGGCACGCCGAGGACGCTAGGAATCGAATTCCGCGAATTGCCCAACCGCGCCTCAACGAAAAGTTAACAGCACCCCACCGAGAGCCGAACCGGCCCGGGAAACGACCCGAGGCAGAAGCGGTCCACCGGACCGACACATCGAGTTCACCGTCCGTACGGCCGACGGAAAGAAGGCGCGGCGGGCGGCCTTCTAGAGTTTTCCGGGTGCCGAAGCTTTCCGTGATCGTCCCTTTCCGTGACGTCCGGCCGTACGCGCCGGACGCGCTGAGAAGTCTGCGCGCGAATGCCCGCCCGGATTTCCAGTTCGTTCTGGTCGACGACGGTTCGGAGGACGACACTCCGGACCTCGTGGAGCGGGCCGCCGAGGAGCTGTCCCGGCTCGCGCGGGTCCGTGTCCTCCGCCGTGAGCGCCCCGGCGGGATCGCCACCGCGCGCAACGCCGGACTGGACGTGGCGGAGGGCGAGTACCTGACCTTCCTGGACGGCGACGACTGGTACGCCCCCGGGTATCTGCCCCGGCTGGTGGCGGCGGCGGAGGGACTGGGCTGCGACTTCCTGCGCACGGACCACGTCCGGGTCACCGGGCGCGCCCGGTCCGTGCGCCGGGTGCCGGTGGGGCTGCGGGACGAGGTGCTGGACCCGCGGGCGGCGATCCTGCCCGCCGACCGGACGACCGCGGTGGACCACCCGCAGGCGTGGGCCGGTGTCTATCACCGGCGGCTGCTGGAGCGGGGGTTGCTGCACTTCCCGGACGGACTGCGCACGGCGGAGGACCGGCCGTGGATCTGGCGGCTGCACCGGGAGGCGGAGTCGTTCGCCGTGGTGGGCCTGCTGGGCGTGTTCTACCGGAAGGGCGTCGCCTCCTCCCTCACCCGCGTCGGCGACGAGCGGCAGCTGGACTTCGTGCCCGCCTTCGACCGGGTGGTGGCGGAGACGGCGGCGGACCCGGACGCGGACCGGCTGCTGCCGAAGGCGGTGCGGACCTACTGCGCGGTGATCGACCGTCACCTGGCCGAGCGGGACAAGTTCGAGCGGGCGGTGGCCGCGCGGCTGCGGGCGCTGTGCGCGGACGCGCTGCGGCGGCTGCCGCGGGACGTGCTGGACGGGGTGCTGGACTCGATGGACGCGGGACGGGCGGCGCGGCTGCGACGGCTGCGGAGGGCGCCCCTGCGCGCGGGGAGGGGGGCCAGGTGAGGGCGGCCGGTGCGCAGGTGTTCTGCGCGAACAGCACGTCGGCGGTGGTGCTGATGGCCGCAGCGGTCGAGGCGGGGCTGCTGCCGGAGGCGGGGCGGCGGGTGCTGCTGGTGTGCGACGACGCGCCGGTCCCGGAGGCGGCCCCGCCCTGGGACGAGGTGCCGGGCTTCGCGCGGCTGCGGGCCCGCTTCGACACGGTGCTGTCCTGGAACGAGGCGATACGGCCCTTCCACCCGGCGGCCTGGACGCCCCGCGCGGAGGACGTGCCGCTGCTGGAGCGGCACCTGCGGCGGCTGTGGGGTCTCGGGGACGACCGGGTGGAGCTGGTCCTCGGCGCCCCCGACACCCCACCGGCGCAGGCCGTGGCCCGGGTGTTCACGGGTGCGCCCCTGCACGTGTGCGCGGGCGGACCGGCGGACTACGGGCCCACGCGCGGCAAGCTGGACCCGCTGATCGGCACGCGGGTGCGGCAGGTGCTCCACCTGGACCTGATACCGGGTCTGGCTCCGCTGCTGCTCGCCGAGTTCGGGGCGCCCGCCCGGGTGGTTCCGGCGGACGCCTTCCGCGCGGTGACGGGTGAGGTCGCCTCGGCGGTGACGGGGGTGCCGGAGGGGGCGGCGCTGGTCGTCGGGGAGCGACCGTCGGACCCGGCGGGCGAGGAGGACGCGCTGCACGCGGAGATGGTGCGGACGGCCGTCCGACGCGGACACCACCACGTGGTGTTCGCGCCCCATCCCGCGTCCCCGTCACGGCACTCGGGCGCGGTGCGGGCGGAGGCGGCCCGCCTGGGTGTGGACCTCACGGTCCTGGACACGCCCGTCCCCGCGGAGGCGCTGTACGAGGTGTCCCGCCCGGCGCTGGTCGTCGGCCGCGCGTCGGCCGCCGTGTTCACTGCGTCCGCGCTCTACGGTCTGCCCGTCGCACGCGTCGGCACCCGGCGGCTGCTGGACGGGTTGAGGCCGTATCACCACCCCCGGCGGGTCGCCCTGGTGCTGGCGGAGGCGGTGCTGCCGGGGCAGGCGCCCCCTGACGGCGACCTGCGGGGTCTGCTGAGCGCCCTCGCGTTCACCATGCGGCCCCAGGTGCACCCCGCGCTGCGGGCGGACGCCGAGCGGTATCTCGCGGCGGGGGCGTGGGACCGGCGGTGGTTCCCGCGACGGCGGCTCACCGCGTTGGGGCTGCCCGGGGGCGTGCCGCCGCAGCTGGTGTTCCTGGCACGGAACCGGGCCGCGCGGCGGGCGGCCCGGATGGTGCGGAGGACCGTGCGGGGCTGAGGCGGATCAGGCGCCCGCGTCCGCCAGGATCACGTGGCGGCCCGACAGGTCCAGGGCCGGGGCGGGGAGACGGACGCGCACCGGGCGGGCGGCGGGGCCGCCGTCGAGGGCGAGGCCCGAGCCCCACACCCACAGTCCGCCCCGCACGTCGACGGCCAGGCCCGCGAGGCCGTGCGCGGCGATCCTGCGCACCGGGGGCAGGCCCGTCACGCGCACCGGGGTGGCGGAGCTGTGGTCCGAGGTGTCGCCGTCGCCCAGCGCTCCCCCGGCGCCCCGGCCCCAGGCGTGCACCACCCCGTCCCGGTCCAGGGCGTAGGCGGTGTCGTGGCCGCCCGCGACCTGGACGACGTCGGTCAGCCCGGTGACGTGGACCGGGCGGCCGGTCTGGCCGCCCCGCGGCTCGACGCCCAGCAGGCCGTGCGCGTTGTTCCCCCACGCGCAGACCAGCCCGTCCGCGCGTGCGGCGACCACCGCGCCGCCCGCCGGAGCCACGTCGACGACCCCGCGGACCCCGTCGACCGTGGTGAGCCGGGTGCCGTTCGACTCGCCGAGGACCTGGGTGAGGTTGACGCCCCAGCCCTGCACCCGGCCGTCGGAGCGCACGGTGAAGGCGTTGAGGGGGCCCGGTCCCACCGAGACGACGTCCTTCACCCCGGGCACGGCTCGCGGCCGGGTGACCCCCGCGTGTCCGTCGCGCTTCCCCGCGCCGACGAGGAAGCGGTCGTCGCCCCAGGCCCACACGGTGCCGTCGCGCCGTACGACGAAGAAGGTGGGGCCGACGGCGTACACCGCGCGGGCGTCGTCCACGCCGGGGACCTGCTGGGGCGTGGCGAGGTGACGGCGTTCCACGGTGCCCCGGCCGAGGGAGCCCTTGATGTCGGTGCCGTAGGTCCAGACGGTGCCGTCGGCGCGGACCGCGGCGGCGGTGAAGCGGCCGTCCGCGACGGACACGACGTCGGTCAGGCCCGGCACCGGCGCCGGCGTCTCCGTTCCCTCGGGGGCCCCGTCCATCGGGCCCCAGGCCCAGACGGCGCCCGGCCGGGCGGCCGGCGGCTCGGGGCGGGCGGCGGGCCCGTCGGGGCACGGGGGCGCGCCGAGCACCGCCCGGTCCGCCGCGCCGCACCCGGTCAGACCGAGCAGTGCCACTCCGGTCGCCAGCATCCCCAGCCACGTCCTGGCCGTCATGCGCCCCGCCCCTCCGTCGGCCGTCCCGCCGGTCACCAGGGTGCCGGGGCCGGCGCCGGCCCGGCAGGGCGAAGGCCCTCAGAAGCGGCTGAGTACCCTCGCCCGGTCCGGTGGGGAGCCGTCTGAGTACGAACGCCCGACCGCGGGTCGGCCGTTGGCCGAGGACTGTTCACCCCGTGTCCACCCGGGCGCCACCGGTGGACCGCCCTCTCGGGGCAGATTCGCCGTCCGGGGCAGTGCGCATACGGGGGCCGTTCGCCGACCGGGCCGCGTGCGCCCCGCCGCGCCCGGCCGCCGCGCCCCGTCGCCCGGGTGCCGTCACCCGTCAGCCGTCGCCCGCATCCGCCACACGCCGCCCGTCGTCCGTCGCCCGAGAAAGAGGTCCAGGTGCCCAAGCTGTCCGTCGTCGTCCCGATGCACGACGTGGAGGCGTTCGCGGAGAGCACCCTGCGCGGTCTCGCCGCCAACGCGCACCCGGACGTCGAGTTCCTGATCGTCGACGACTGCTCCACGGACGCCACACCCTGGCTGATCGACCGGTGGGCGGAGAAACTGCCGGGCGCGCGGGTGATCCGGCACGACACCAACCAGGGCATCGCGCAGGCGCGGAACTCCGGCATCGACGCGGCGGGCGGGGAGTACCTGGCGTTCCTCGACGGCGACGACTGGTACGGGCCCGGTCATCTCGCCGCGCTGGTGCGGGCGATGGACGAGCTGGGCTGCGACTTCGCCCGCACCGACCATGTGCAGGTCACCGGCACGGAGCGGGTGATCAGGCGGCCCCCCGCCCCGGTGCGCGACGCGGTGATGGACCCGCGCGACGGGATCACGCCCGTCGACACGGAGACCATGGTCGACTACCCGTTCGTCTGGGCGGGCGTCTACCGCCGGCACCTCTTCGACGACGGCGGGATGCGCTTCGTCACCGAACTGCGCACCGCCGAGGACAGGTTGTGGATCTGGCGGCTGCATCTCACGGCGCGCAGCTACGCCTCCCTCGGGCTGCACGGGGTGTTCTACCGGCGGGGCGTCGCGACCTCCCTCACCCAGATCAAGGACTCCCGCCAGCTCGACTTCATCCCGGCCTACGACCTGCTGTTGCGGGACGTACAGGGCGACCCGGAGTGCGACCGCTTCCTGCCGAAGGCCGTCCGCACCTACTGCGCCATGATCGCCTTCCATCTCGGCAAGGCGGACGCGTACGAACCGTCGGCGGCGCGGCGGCTGCGGCAGGAGGCGCGGGAGGCGCTGCTGCGGATGCCGCAGGACGCGCTGGAGGAGACCCTGGCCACCCTCGACAGCACCCGGAGCAGGCTGCTCGGCCGCCTGCGCGACGGGCGGAAGGCTGCCTGACCCATGCACCGAACGACCCAGATCTTCCAGGTCTCGACCCTCTACGGCGCCGCGACCCTGGCCGCGGCGCTGGACGCGGGCCTGTTCGGACCGGCCGGGTCGGCCCGCCGGATCCTGCTGGTCTCGCAGAACGCCGCCGTCCCGGAGACCGCGCTGCGCCTGGACGAGATGCACGGCTACGGGCCGCTCGCCGCCCGCTTCGACGAGGTGGTGAGCTGGAACGAGGCGATCAGCCCGTACCACCCGAGCGCCTGGGGGCCGCGCGGCGCCGACACGGTGCTGTGGCAGCGGGCGCTGCGGCTGCTGTGGGGCATCGGCGAGGACGAACGGGTCGACCTGGCCGTCGAGTCGATCCAGGCCAACCCGGCCCGTGCGCTGGTCGCGATCTTCTCCGAGGCGTCCGTCGACGTCTACGCGGACGGGCTGATGAGCTACGGCCCGACCCGGGAGAAGCTGCCGCTGACACTGGGCCGGCGCGTCCGTCGCCTGCTGCACCTCGACCTGGTGCCCGGTCTGCGCCCGCTGCTGCTGTCCGAGTACGGCGTGGAGCCGGTCGTCGTGCCGGACGGGGCCTTCCGCGCGGTGCTGGGGGAGGTGGCCCGGGAGGCGGCGGACGACCCGCGGCTCACGCCCGTACGGGAGGAGGCGCCGACGGCCGTGCTGCTCGGGCAGTACCTCGCGGCGCTCGGCATCCTGGGCGCGGACGAGGAGGAGGACCTGCACGTCCGGATGCTCGCCGGGGCGGTGCGCGCCGGGCACCGTTCGGTCGTCTTCAAGCCTCATCCGACCGCCCCCGCCGGCTACTCGGCGGCCCTGCACAAGGCGGCGGCCGACGCGGGCGTACGGCTCACGGTGCTGGACGCTCCGCTGCTCGCGGAGACGCTGTACGAGCATGCCCGCCCGGAGCTGGTCGTCGGCTGCTTCTCCACGGCGATGGTGACCGCGTCCGCCTACTACGGCGTGGCCGTGGCGCGGGTGGGGACGGCGCTGGTCCTGGACCGCCTGCGGCCCTACGAGAACAGCAACCGGATACCGCTGGCCCTGGTCGACCACCTGGTCCCGGACCTGGAACGGGACGAGACACCGACGGTGCTGGGCGCGTCGCCCGCGTCGCTGGAGCCGCTGATGCGGACGATGGGGTTCTGCATGCAGCCCCGGACGTATCCGGCGCTGCGGGCATCCGCGGAGGCGTGGCTGCGCGACCATCTCGCGGGCAGTCCCGCGCCGTATTTCCCGGCCCTGCGCCTGGCCGAGCTCGGTCTCCCGGGCAGCAGCCCGGGTACCCGGGCGAGGGTTCGCGCTGCGCGGGCGAAACGGAGGGTGGGGCGGGCGGTCCGCCGGGGCGGCAGGCGGTAGGCGACGCGCCGGCCGGGCGGGGGACCGACTTCGACCGCGGGTCGGCGGGGGCTGGTCACGCAGTTCCCCGCGCCCCCTAGGGCGACTTCACGCCCAGTACCACTCGACCGACGCCCAGTGCGGGCTCGACGCGCAGTTCCCCGCGCCCCCCGATCGCGCCGACCAGGGCACGGGGCCGACTTCGACCGCGGGTCGGCGGGGGCCGGTCACGCAGTTCCCCGCGCCCCTCGCGGTGCCGGTCGGGCAGTGTGCCGCAAGGGGCGCGGGGAACTGCGCGAACGGTGGCAACGGGCACCGTCAGCCTCTGAGTCCGCGGGTCGGACGACCCACCCAGGGGCGCGGGGAACTGCGCGACGATCCCCCACCCCGCTCAGTTCACCCCGTAGCGGGACTCGATGCCGGCGACGATCAGGGCGAGGCCCTCCTCGAACTGTTCGTCGTAGTCGCCGAAGAGCGCCGCCCCCGCCTCCGCGGCAAGCGGGTGGTCCGCCATCAGGCGGGCACGGGCCTCCACGTCGAAGCCCTCGCGACGCTCGCCCGGCACCGGCTCGACCCCCTGCTCCTCGGCGACGAACCCGAGCGTGTACAGGAACGTCGTCTGCAGCGCCCGGGCCGCCTGGGTCAGGCTGAGACCCGCGGACGTGAGCAGCCGGAGGCCCGCCTCCTGCTGGTCCGCGTGCTCCAGGCCGGTGAAGCGCGTGCCGCTGAACACCTTCGCGCCGTCGCGGTAGGCGAGCAGCGTCCGCCGCAGCACCCGGTTGCTCCTGAGCAGCCGCTCCTGCCACCTGTCGTCGGCGGCGAGTTGGACCCCGTCGGTCATCCGGCGGAACATCTCGGTCGCCATCTCGTCCAGCAGCGCCTGCTTGTCCTTGAAGTGCCAGTACAGGGCGGGCGCCTTGACGTCGAGCTCCTTGGCGATGGCGCGCAGCGTCAGCCCGTCGAGGCCGACCTCGTTCAGCAGTCTCAGCGCCGTCTCGGCAACCCGTCGGCGGTCCAGCGGCGCGCGTCGTTCCGTGCTCACACTTGACAACTTAACACCGTTAGGGAGACTCTCAGGGCGGCAGGTCACTTAACACCGTTAAGGAGGCGGATCATGAGCGACACCCATGTCCTGATCGTGGGCGCAGGGCCGACCGGACTCACCCTCGGCATCGACCTCGCCCGGCGCGGGGTCCCGGCACTGGTCGTGGAACGGGAGGACGGGCTGTTCCCCGGATCGCGCGGCAAGGGCCTCCAGCCGCGCACCATGGAGGTCTTCGACGACCTCGGCGTCCTGGACGCCGTCCGGGCGGGCGGCGGCCGCTACCCGGTCGGCATGCTCTGGCGCGACGGCGAGCAGCTCGGCGAGCACCGCCTGATGGACCCGGTGGAGACCACCGAGGAGGCCCCGTACGAGGGCTGGATGGTGCCGCAGTGGCGCACCCAGCGGATCCTGCGGGACCGCCTGGAGGAACTGGGCGGCAAGATCGCCTACGGCCGCGAGGTCATGGACGTCACCCAGGACGAGGACGGCGTGACCGCCCACTTCGCCGCCGGTCCGCCGTTGCGCGCCCGGTACCTCGTGGCAGCCGACGGAGGACGGTCCGCGGTGCGCCGGGCGGTCGGCACCGGCATGACCGGCGAGGCCGTCGACCCGCTGCCGATGCTGGTGGCGGACGTGCGGGTCGCCGGCCTGGACCGGGACTGGTGGCACATGTTCCCGCCCCGCGAGGGCCGCGACGAGTTCCTCACCCTCTGCCCGCTCGCCGGCACCAGCGACTTCCAGCTGGTCGCCCGGTTCTCCCGGAGCACCCGGGTGGACCTCTCCCCCGACGCCGTACGGCAGGTCGTGGCCGCCCGCACCCACCTCACCGCCGAGGACGTCACCGAGGTCCTGTGGGCCTCCGACTTCCGGCCGCGCGCCGCGCTCGCCGACCACTTCCGCGCGGACCGGGTGCTCCTGGCGGGCGACGCGGCGCACGTGCACTCCCCGGCAGGCGGCCAGGGCCTCAACACCTCCGTGCAGGACGCCTACAACCTGGGCTGGAAGCTCGGCGCGGTGCTGTCCGACGGGGCGGACCCGTCCCTCCTCGACAGCTACGAGGAGGAGCGGCGGGCCGTCGCCGCGGACATGCTCGGCCTGTCCACACGCATCCACCGGGGCGAGGCGAAGCGCGGCGGAGCCACCCTGCAACTGGACCTCGGCTACCGGGACTCCTCGCTCAGCGCGGAGACCCGCACCGAGCCGGGACCGGTGCGCGCGGGCGACCGGGCCCCGGACGGCCGAGTCGAGGGCACACGCCTCTTCGACGCCTTCCGCGGCCCGCACTGGACCCTGCTGGCGCTGGGCGCGGACGCCCCCGAACCGCCCGCGGGCGTGCGGCTCGTGCGCGGCCCGTCCCACCGGACGTACGGCACAGGCCTGTTCCTGGTCCGCCCGGACGGCTACGTGGGCTGGGCCGGGGACACCCCGGACGGCCTCGGCGCCTACCTGGCCCGGTGCGGGACGCGCTGACGGCACGTCCGCGTGGGCCGAGACGCGTACGCCGACCCGCGTGCGCCCTACGCGCTCGCCGTGGACAGCTTCGCCGCGAAGCCCAGGAAGAGGGCGCCCGCCGCCGAGGTGGCGCCCGCCGACAGCCGGCGGCGACGGCGGAACGCGGCGGCGAGCCGGGTGCCGCTGAAGATCAGCGCGCTGAGGTAGAGCACGCTGGCGATCTGCGCGAGCGCCCCCAGCACCACGAAGGACAGCGCCGGATAGGCGTAGGCCGGGTCGACGAACTGCACGAAGAAGGCGATGAAGAACAGGATCGCCTTCGGGTTCAGCAGGCTGACGACCAGCGCCCGGCGGAACGGACGCTCACCGGCAGCCTCGGCGGCGGGAGCCTCCTGCGCGCTCTCCTCCCCGCGGGTGCGCCACATGCCCCACGCGGCGCGCAGCATCCCGACGGCCAGCCACGCCAGATAGCCGGCGCCGGCGTACTTCACGATGCCGAACAGCACGGCGTTCGCCTGGAGCAGGGAGGCGACACCGGCGGCCGAAAGCGTCATCAGGACGGCGTCCCCGCACCAGACGCCGGCGGCGGCCGTGTAGCCGGAGCGCACCCCGCGGCGGGCGGCGACGGACAGGACGTACAGCGAGTTGGGCCCGGGCAGCAGGATGATCAGCACCAGGCCCGCGAGGTAGGTGGGAAGGTCGACGACACCGAACATGGCAAGGAGTGTCGCACGCCGTGCGACACTCCTCGCTCCCGTCTCGGCCTGCGAGAACGACCTCTAGAAGGCGTCGCTCGGAACGTACGTCCCCCACACCTCGCGCAGGGCGTTGCAGACCTCGCCGACCGTGGCGCGTGCCTTCAGGGCGTCCTTCATCGGGTAGAGGACGTTGTCCTCGCCCTCGGCCGCCTTCCTCAGCGCGGCGAGCGCCGTGTCGACCGCCTCCTGGTCACGTCCGGCGCGCAGCTCGGCGAGGCGCTCGGCCTGCTGGGCCTCGATGGCCGGGTCGACGCGGAGCGGCTCGTAGGGCTCCTCCTCGTCGAGCTGGAAGCGGTTGACGCCGACCACGACCCGCTCGCCGGAGTCGGTCTCCTGGGCGATGCGGTAGGCGGAGCGCTCGATCTCGTTCTTCTGGAAACCGCGCTCGATGGCGTTGACCGCGCCGCCGAGGTCCTCGACCTTCTCCATCAGCTCCATCGCGGCGGCCTCGACGTCGTCGGTCATCTTCTCGATGACGTAGGAGCCGGCGAAGGGGTCGACCGTGGCGGTCACGTCGGTCTCGTAGGCGAGGACCTGCTGGGTACGAAGGGCGAGCCGGGCGGACTTGTCCGTCGGCAGCGCGATCGCCTCGTCGAAGGAGTTGGTGTGCAGCGACTGCGTGCCGCCGAGCACCGCCGCCAGGCCCTGCACGGCGACGCGCACCAGGTTCACCTCGGGCTGCTGGGCCGTCAGCTGCACCCCGGCCGTCTGCGTGTGGAAGCGCAGCATCAGCGACTTGGGGTTCTTCGCCCCGAACTCCTCCTTCATCACCCGCGCCCAGATCCGGCGGGCCGCACGGAACTTGGCGACCTCCTCCAGGATCGTGGTGCGGGCCACGAAGAAGAACGACAGACGCGGGGCGAAGTCGTCGACGTCCATCCCGGCCGCGACGGCGGTGCGGACGTACTCGATGCCGTCGGCGAGGGTGAACGCGATCTCCTGCGCGGGCGAGGCACCCGCCTCCGCCATGTGGTAGCCGGAGATCGAGATCGTGTTCCACTTCGGGATCTCGGCCCTGCAGTACTTGAAGATGTCGGCGATCAGCCGCAGCGACGGCTTCGGCGGGAAGATGTAGGTGCCGCGGGCGATGTACTCCTTCAGCACGTCGTTCTGGATCGTGCCGGTCAGCTTGTCCGCCGGGACGCCCTGCTCCTCGGCGACCAGTTGGTACAGGAGCAGCAGCAGCGCGGCCGGCGCGTTGATCGTCATCGACGTGGACACCTTGTCCAGCGGGATCCCGCCGAACAACACCCGCATGTCGTCGATCGAGTCGATGGCCACACCCACCTTGCCGACCTCGCCCGAGGCGATCGGCGCGTCGGAGTCGTGGCCCATCTGGGTGGGCAGGTCGAACGCGACCGACAGACCCATCGTGCCGTTCGCGATCAGCTGCTTGTAGCGGGCGTTGGACTCCGTCGCCGTGCCGAAACCGGCGTACTGGCGCATCGTCCAGGGACGGCCCGTGTACATCGTCGGGTACACGCCCCGCGTGAACGGGTACGAGCCCGGCTCGCCCAGCTTCCCGGCCGGGTCCCAGCCCTCGAGGGTCTCCGGCCCGTAGACCGGTTCGATGGGCAGTCCGGACTCCGACTCACGCGCCATGATGTGCTTGCCTCCCGCTGAGCAGCGTTGCTCGATCCGATCGCCGGTCACTGGCCAGTTACTCACCAGTACAGGCCGACCCTTCGACGGACTGTAGCGGTGCGCGTGCTGCCTGGTGGAGGGTCACACGCTGGGACCTTCCTCACAACACCCGTGGGACCCCGCTCACAAGGCCTTTTCCCGGCGGCCGTCACATCCGGTCACTCCCCACCGTGCCTCCTTGTTCCGCTCCGGTCACGTCCGGGGTAGAAACACCGGGTGACGACCGGGCGGGACCGGTGCGGCGGGACGACGGGGGGGACCGAGGTGCGCGGGGAAGCCATGGGGAGGAAAGGCATAGCCGTGCTGGCCGTACTGGGCGCGGCGGCCGTGGGTGCGGCCGGGTGCACGGTGCAGCCGGCCGGTGCGGACGGGAAGGGCGCCCCGCCGGTGCGGGTCGAGGTGCCGTCCCGGACGCCGGACGTGCCGGACGCGCCGGACGGGCCCGCGTCGCCGAGCCGGACACCGGAAGAGCCCGCGAAGCCGTCGCCGTCCGCTTCGTCCGCGAAGCCGTCCAGCAGTCCGACGCCGGCCCGCGTGCTGTGGTCGCCGGGCGACGAAGGGCGGGACGTCCGTGAACTCCAGGCGCGGCTGCGGCAGATCGCCTGGATCTTCCACGGCCCCACCGGCACCTACGACGACCTGACCGCGGAGGCGGTCCGCGGCTTCCAGGGCAAGCGCGGTCTGCCGGAGACGGGCGTGACGGACACGGTGACCTGGCAGCGGCTGCTGGCGATGACACGGGAGCCGGGCCGCTGGGACCTGTATCTGATGGGCGGCCAGCCGGCCGACCAGCCCGACCCGCGGTGCATGACCGGCCGGGTGATGTGCATCAGCAAGTCCAGCCGCACCCTGCGCTGGATGGTCGACGGCCGGACGGTGTCCACGATGCCGGTCCGCTTCGGCTCCGAGTACACGCCGACCCGCGAGGGCGTCTTCCGCGTCTACTGGAAGTCCCGGCACCACGTCTCCACGCTGTACGACTCGCCGATGCCGTACGCGATGTTCTTCAGCGGCGGACAGGCGGTGCACTACTCGTCCGACTTCGCCGCCCGGGGCTACGCGGGCGCCTCGCACGGCTGTGTGAACGTACGCGACGAGGACGCGATCGCGCGGCTGTACGAGCAGGTGCGGGACGGCGACAAGGTCGTCGTCCACTGGTGAGACCTGAAGTGGGCGATGTGACCTGAGGAGAGAGGGGCGCGGGCGGGACCGGGGGAACGTGTCCCGCCCGCGCCAGGTGCACGAGCCGTGGGTACGGGGGGAACCCCGGCTCAGTGCTACGGCCGATGACCAGTCGGCTCACTCAGTACTGCGTCATGAGGGCCGGAAGTGTCACACCGGTCGGTACGTAAGGGGGACGCGGGGGCGTTTGTGCAGGTCAGACGGGTGACGGAGACGCCTGTCCGCTCGCTAGTCCTGCGTGCCGTTTCCGTTGCCCTTGCCGTTTCCGTTGCCCTTGCCGTTTCCGTTGCCCTTGCCGTTTCCGTTGCCGTTCCCGTTCCCGTTGCCCTGGCCCTTGGAGGGGTGGTCGTCGGTGCCGGAGTCCTTGGGGCCGCGACCGCCGCCGTTCCCGTTGCCCTTCCCGTTCCCCGTGCCGTTGCCGTTGTCGCCCTTGCCCTTGCCCTCACCGTCGTCGCCGGTGTCCGGGCGGCCGGCGCCCCGGCCCGGGAGGGTGTCCTGCTGTTCGCCCTTGTCGGCGTCGAGCCGCGTCTCGGCGTCGTGCATGCCGCCCCCGGCGCCCTTGTCGCCCTTGCCGGCCGTGCCGTCCTTGGTTCCGGCGCCCTCCTGGGCAGTGACGCCGCGGCAGTAGGCGGCGACGCGGGAGGCGCCGCCGGCCGCCTCGTGCAGGGCGCGACGGCGTTCACCGTTCACCGGCCGGCCCTGGTGCCAGGACCGGCACGCGGAGACGACGAGTTTCCAGCGGGCGCCGTGGGCGGCCTTGCCCTCGCCGGGCGCCGGGGCCGCGGGTGCGCGGCCGGGATCCTCGCCGCCCTGGGCGCCGTCACGGTCCCCGTCGGCGGGGTCGTCCTGACGACGGTCGTCCGGGGTGACGCCCTGGGCGGGCGGGGAGATCAGCGGGCGCTGGGGGTGCGTGGCCGTGGCGGCGCCCGCCGGGCCGGAGCGGGAGTCGTCGAAGGGGCTGGGCAGCAGCCCGGTACCGGCCAGCACGGCGGTGCCGCCGACCATGCCGGCGACCAGCGCGGCGGCCAGCACGAGCCGGGCGGGACGCGGCCTGCGGGCTCCGCCGGGCGTTCCGTCACGGCCGGTGCGCGGGGCCCCGAGACGGATCAGGCCGACGTCGGAGTCCCCGGTGCCGGCGCCGTGACCGGTGTGCGGGGCCGAGTCGGCCTGTCCTGTCCGTTCGTCCCTCGACTTGCGGAAGGCGGCCAGCGCGGCCGCCTCCCCGGGAAGTCCCCCCTCGGCCGTGGGCGGAGGCGCGGAAAGCGCACGGAGCACTTCTGCGAGTTGTTCGGCCTGGTCACCGGCGGGTGGATCGGCAGCCCTGGGCGACTCACCGTTCAGCAGGCGCTCCGCCGCCTCCGCGTCCAGCCACCTGTACCGCTCATCGGCCATCACAAGTCCTTCTGCGTCCGCGCTCGCAACTGCGTCACACTCGCGGACGTCACCGTACGACGGCGGGGTTCTCTCTGGGGTGGAAGGGCGTCGAGCACACCCGCGGATTCCGGATGGCCGTCCGGATCGTCGCCGAGCAGTTCGGCGAGGCGGCGCAGGCCGCGGTGCGCGGCCGTCCGTACGGCGCCCGGGCGCTTGCCCAGGGTCTGCGCGGCCGTCTTGGCGTCGAGGCCGACGACCACGCGCAGGACGACCGCCTCGGCCTGGTCCTGAGGAAGCCGGGAGATCAGGCTGAAGGCGCCGTCGGTGGCGAGCGCCTCGATCGCCTCGCCGGCCGTGTCGGACTCGGCGGGCCGTCCGGTGAGCTCGGTCTCGTCGCCGCCTATCGCCGGGCGGCGGCCGCGCATGCGGATGTGGTCGAGCGCGCGGTTGCGGGCGATACGGGCGGCCCAGCCGCGGAAGCGGTCCGCGTCGCCGGAGAACCGCTCCAGGTCACGGGCGACCTGCAGCCAGGCCTCGGACGTGACGTCCTCGGCGTCGTGCTCGCCGACCAGTGTCCGGACGTACCCGAGCAGCCGCGGGTGCACTGCGCGGTACACGGTCCGGAACGCGGTCTCGTCCCCGTCCTGTGCCGCGCGCACCGCGGCGGTCAGCTCCGCGTCGTCCCCCAGCACGCGTGCGCCCTTCTGCGCCTAAGCCGGCGCCGCTCTCGCGGACCGGGTTGCTCGCCGTCGTCATTGCTCAATCGGTCGTTGCGGTCTCAAGGCCGCTCGCGGAGGTTGTGGTCGTTTGCCTCCCGCGGCCTGGCGCGAAAGGCACGTTACGACCTGAAACCGCTCCCCGTCCATGACCGTACAAGACGCAACTAACTCGTGGCACGGGACGTGTGACAGAAAACGCATGCCCGGCGCTGTAGAAGATACGGGTCGCGCGCGGCCCGTACCGCGCGACGGCCGGGGCCTCTCCTGTGGGGGGTGGCGGCCCCGGCCGTCTCCGCGAACACATGTGACGGCGCCTCAGGCTCCCCCGCCGGCAGGCGTGCCGCTCAGGGCGACGGGGGTCCCCCGCTCGAGCGAAGCCGGGAGCGGGGAGGGCGGGCGCGACAGCACCCCGCACGCGCCGGACGGCGCAGCCGCCTCCGCCCAGGCGACCCACGTCACCCGTCAGGGCTTCCGCCCGGCACCCTCACCCTCGCCTTCGCCCCTCCCCTTGCCCTCGCCGGAGGGTCCGGCACCGGCCGTCTCCCGCGTGGGACGGCCGACACCCGCTTCTTCCTCCGGCACGGGAGGAACACTCACCGGCGCCGGCACAGAAGCCGTGGGCAGCCCGTCCCCATCGCGTCCCGCGCAGTACGCCTCGACCCGGCCCGCGCCTCCCGCCGCCGCGACCAGCCGCTCCCAGACCGGGGCGTCCAGCACCCGCCCCCGCCCGGCGACCCTCTCGTACGCCCGGCACTGCGCCTCGACGTCCCCGGCGGACCCCGCGGCCTCCGCCGGCCCCGAGCCGCGCCACGCACCGTCACGCCCCGCCTCCGCGGCGGACGCCGACCCCTCCGGGATCCCACCGGCGCCGGAGGCACCGGAGGCGTCCGGCACGACAGGCGCCGAGCTCGCGGACGGCGTCCGGGCCGGCCCGGTGTCCTCGGACCGCCCTCCGCCCTGGGTTCCCGCCGCCTGGATCCCGGCCCAGGCCACCCCACTGAGGGCACAGCCCGCGACCAGGGCGCCCAGCGTCGCCCGCAGCGACCGCCCGCCGAACCGCCGTCGAGAGGCCCGCCAGTCGTCCCGGCGGCGGGTGCGCGCGCCATACGCCCCCGACTCCCGGGCGGCCACGAACGCGGCGACGGCCCGCTGCTCGGCCCCGGTGTCCACGCCGTCACGCACCAGGGCGGCGACGAGCAGCGCCTCCAGCCGGGCCGTGTCACCGGCCGGCCCCTCGACGGAGACGGGTACGGCACGCCCGGACGCGGCCGTCGCACCCGCAGGGCACGCGGAACGCTCTGGGTGCACACGCCGGCGGCCGGCCCGCCCGCCGTCGCTCTGCCGTTCACCCATGTCCGTTTCCGTCCCTGCTCGATCGCGTCCGGCCTGTCCGGCCTGTCCTGTTCCGTCCGCCGGCCCCGCGGCCCCGTGTCCGAGGCCCGCCGGACGGCGCACCCCCTCCCACCAGCGGGAGTGCCGTGCGGGCCCCGGACAGACGGATACGTTCCGTCCGCCCGGCCCGTTCAGCCGCCGCAGCGGCCGCCGAGGCCGTGCCGTGCGGCGTGACCGCCGTTCCGGCCCGCGGTCACGTCGACTCACCCAGCGTCCTGGGCGCCTCATCCGTCACACCGTCGGCCGCGAGCTGCCGCGCCAGGCGCCGCAGACCCCGGTGCGCGGCCGTCCGCACGGCGCCCGGCCGCTTGCCGAGCACGCGGGCGGCAGCGGGCCCGTCGAGGCCCACGACGACGCGCAGCAGCACCGCCTCGGCCTGGTCCCGGGGCAGCCGGCCGACGAGGGCGAGGGCCTGCTCGGTGGACATGGCCTCCATCGCCTGGTCGTGCGTGCTGTGCGGGGCGGGCAGCTCCAGGAGGTCCTGCTCCAGTGCGGACGCACGGGGGCGTACGCGCTGGCGGCGCAGATGGTCCAGGGCGCGGTGCCGGGCGATGGTGGCCGTCCAGCCGCGGAACCCGGCGCCGTCGCCCTTGAACCGGCCGAGGTCGCGGGCGATCTCCAGCCAGGCGTCGGACATCACGTCCTCGGCGTCGGCGCCGACCAGTCCCCTGACGTACGCGAGGAGTCCGGGCTGCACGAGCCGGTAGGCCACGGCGAACGCGGCCTCGTCGCCCTGCTGGGCGCGCGCGACGGCGTCGCCCAGATCCCCGTCGAACGCCTGCGTGCGGCGGGATTCCCCTCCGTGGCCCAAGAACCGTCCTCGTCCGTACCGAGCGCGATGCGCCTCGCATGGCGTGTGCACGTCCGCCGTGTCACACCCCCAGCGACCTCAGCGTGCAGGGCGGCCAAAGTGTCACAGGTCAACGCACGTCCCAGGCCTCTCACGGGCCCCGCACGCCCCCGGCGACGCACCACCCCGGACATTCCCGGGGCCGACCGGCAGGGCTCAGTCCGGCCGCGCCCCCGTCGTCGCGTCCCGGCACAGGAGCCGGAGCGAGCCGTCCTGGGTGTAGCAGCGGCGGGCCTCGTCGATGGGGTCCCAGAGCCGGCCGTCGGGGGTGCGGACCCAGTGGTCGCCGCCGGAGGCCCACCACTCGCCGCCGGCCTGACGCACGATCACCTCGCCCGCGTAGGCCCCGAAACCGCGCAGCACCAGCTCCACGGCGGCATACGGAGCCGACTCACGGCGGATGTCCTCGATCACCCGGTCGACGCTCCACAGACTGCGCGCCGAGTAGTCGAGGCGCATCCGTGCGCCCTCACGCATCGCCGCCACCGCGTCCGCCGCCCAGCGGACCGGCTTCGTCGCCGCCGAGGGCCTGGTCTCCTGCTGTGTCGTCACAGTCGTCGCAGTCGTCACACTCTGGAGAGCGCTGCGGCGAAGCGTTTCGTCACCCCGATCCCGCGGTTTCCCACAACGGGTGCACGACCGCCCCAGAACACTCACAGGGCCGTCGCCGCATGTCCTGGAGCCGGAACAGGAGAAGGGGGTGTCAGGCGTCCCGCCGGCTGCGGCGCGAGACCGCCGCGCGCAGCACCCGACGCCCCTCCGTGGAGACCTCGAGCGCGCCGCGCAGCCCGGCCGCTCCGTGGGCGGCGACGAGTTCCAGGACGGCGGTCTGCCGCCGCAGTTCCGCGGCGAGCAGCGGCGACAGCCCGTCCGTACGGCCCTCACGGCAGGCGGCCGCCAGGCCGGTGGCGTCGGCGTCGCCCGCGCCGTCCAGCAGCAGGTGGATCCGCAGCGCGTCGGCCGAGCACCCGTCGGCCCACCGCCGCAGCGCCGTCCCGGACCGGTCCGGGGGAGCCGTGGCGAGCATGCCCCGCGCCAGCTCCGCCGCCTCGTCGGCGCATGCGCCCGCGGCCTCGCCCGCCGCCGCGTCCAGCTTCTCGCGCGTCTGCTGGAGCACCTCGCCCCAGTCGCCGTCGGAGGGACCCCCGGCGAGGGTGCCCCACAGCGGCCGCAGCGCCTCGTCGTCACCACCCAGGAGCGGCACGCACCGATCCAAACAAGCCACTCCGCTGACGGCCAGTCCGCGCTCGTCGGCCTGTGCGATCAGTTCCTCCAGGCTCATCCACGCCTCCCTCTGCGGGTTCCGCAGGCCCCTGATGAGGCCTTGACGGGCGCCGTACCTCACGGAGCCCGCATTTCCCCTTACTGCGTGCGACAAGCCGGGAGTGTCACTCGGGCACCACGCGCAACCGGTCGAGCAGCCGGAAGAAACCGTTTTCGGCCATCGGACCGGGGTCGGCGGTCAGCACCTCCAGGACATCCTCGGCGGCGACCTCGCGCCCGGCCTCCTCGGCCCAGAAGACGGCCCGCTCGGCCGCGTCGGCCGGCTCCAGGAAGTAGTCGTCGACGGTGAGGCCCTCCTGGCGCCCGTCGAGGTACCCGGCCATCACGTCCCGGCCGAGGCAGGCCGTCCACACCCCGCTCTCGGGGGACGCGGCCTCCACGGCCACGCACTCGCCGGCCATCACGTAGCCGAACAGCGCGGGCGCGCCCGTCTCCTTCGCGAGTTCGTTCATGCTGCCCAGCTCGCCCTCGTGGCCCGGCAGTTCCCACACCTGCCAGCCGTCCGGGGCCTCGGTGCGCAGGGTCAGCTCCCCGGCCGCACCGGCCAGCGCGTCCAGTGCGGTCAGCGGCTGCTCCGCGCGGCCCACGACGAAATAACCCCAGTAGCCCATGTGCCGGTGTCCCCCCGTGTGTCGGTTCCCGGCCCGGCGCGCCGAGCCGTCGGCTCGCCCAGAACATCACCACAGCCGTACGGGGGTTCGCAGGCGTTCGCGGCAATACGTCAGCCGAGCCGGCCCGCCAGGGTGCGGAACTCGGCCCAGGACAGCGTGGGTTCGCCCGCGTCCCACAGCTTCTGGGCGAGGGCCCGCAGCGGCATCCGGATGCCGGCCGCGACCTGCTCCTGGGTCTGGGAGCGGGGCAGGTCGCCCCAGACGGCGAAGGAGCCGCCGAGGATCTGCCGGTCGTACTCGGCGGGGACGGGCTCGGTGCCGCGCAGCACCCGCGGGGTCCACTGTTCGTAGATGCGCTCGCCGGTCGGGTAGACGAAGGTGAGCGGCTCGCCGAGGACGTAGTAAAGGAACTCGTCGTTGTAGTTGATCACCTCGCGGCCCTCGGCCAGGTACTCGGCGGGCTTGCGCGCGCCGATCTCCTTGCCGGTCCAGTAGGCGACCCGGATCCCCTCGTCGGCCTGGACGGACCCGCCGGGGAAGAAGCCGTCGTTCCAGGCGCGGGGGACGCGGCCGTTGGCGCGGACGGTGGCGGCGCGGTCGTTGAGCCAGCCGGTGGTCAGGTCCTCGACGGTGGCGCCGGAGCCGTACTTCTCGCGGGCCGCGGCGGCGAGGCCGGGGAAGGTCGCCTCGGGGTCGGTGACGACGAGGGCCTGGTACTCGTCGCCGCCGAGATGCCATTGGCCGCCGGGGAAGAGACCGGCGTACTCGTCCAGCAGGTCGTCGACGATCCGGGCGGAGTCCGGGTTCGCGATGTCGATGGCGCCGCGCACGGCCTCGCCGTTCGCCTTGCGCAGCTGGAGGTCGGGGTGGGCGTCGATGACGGCGCCGAGGTGTCCGGGCGAGTCGACCTCGGGGACGACGGTGATGTGCCGGCTCTCCGCCAGCTCGACGATCTTCCGGACCTGCGCCTTGGTCAGGTGGTCCTCGGACACGATCTCCGGGTGCGAGTCGGACTCGATGCGGAAGCCCTGGTCGTCGGAGAAGTGCAGACCGATCTCGTTGTACTTCAGGTCGCCCAGCTCGCGTATGCGGTCCTCTATCCAGCCGGCGTCGTAGTGCTTGCGCGCGATGTCCAGCATCATGCCGCGCCGCGGCTTGGCGGGTTCGTCGCGGACCACGCCCTCGGGGGCGGCGCCGGCCCCGCGTATCTCCTGCTTGAGGGTGCGGGTTCCGTAGAAGACGCCCGCCTCCCCCGGCCCGCTGACGGTGACCCGCCCGCCGCGCACGGTCAGGGTGTACGACTCCGGGTTCGCGCCGGAGTCGCGGTTGAGCTCCAGGCGCACGTCGCCGGGCCGCTCGTCGTCCCTCTCCCCCGCGTACGTCAGGCCCAGTTCCTCGGCGGTCAGCCGGCCCTCGTCGGCGAGGGCCGGGTCGGACACGACCACCCGGTGCCCGGGGACGGGCCGCCAGCCGGGGCCGCGCTCGGCGGTGTGCTCGCGCACGGCGGGTATGGTCCGCGGCGCCTCGGACAGCGGGTAGCTGCGGGTGGGGCTCGGCGTCGGCGTCGGCGAGGAGGGCGCGGCCGCCGGGCCGCCGTCGTCCCCCGAGGCCCACAGGCCGAGTCCCACGCCGGAGGCCACCACCACCGCCCCCACGGCCACCGCGACGGCGGTGATCCTCCGCCGCCTCGCCGTCGCCTCCGCGCCGGGACCGCGCCTGCGCTGACCGTGCTGCCTGTGCCGACTCACCCTGCCAACGTACGACCCGTTCGAGTGAGAAGCGTCCACGAGCCGTTCTCAAACTCTGCCGTCCGGGTGAAATGGGGGTACCGATCGGACACGTCTCGGACTCACTCGATAACGTGACGTCACAACTCTCACAGCATCTGCCAACGACACTCACGCGACGCCCACGAGGACCCACGCTGCCTGCGCACCGACTCCCAGACCTCCCCGGCCGAGTCGCCATACCCGAACAGTCCCGCGGCACGCCCGGAACCCCGTCCCCGCTGGAGTGGTTCAACGACGCTCCCGGGCCGGACGCCGAGCGCGCCCTGCTGTCCTGCCTGCACAGCCTGCGCTGGGCCCGCCTGCTGGCCGGCCACCGCCCCTACCCCGACACGGCCTCCCTCCTGGCCGCCGCGGACGAGGCGGCCTACGACCTCTCGCCGGAGGAGATCACCGAGGCCCTGGCCTCCGAGCCCCTCCCCCCGCTACCCGAGGACACCTATTCGGCGGCCCACACCGCCCTGAACGCCGCCCACGCGGCCTACGAGGCCAAGTTCGGCCACGTCTTCGTCCTCTGCCTGGACGGCGTCCCCGAGAACGAGGCCCTCGACCGCGTCCTGGAGAACATCCGGTCACGATTGGCGAACGATCCCGAGGAAGAACACACGGTCACCCGAGACCAGCTCCGCCTCCTCGCCAGGGAGCGTCTGAGCAACGCCCTGGGGGGCGTGGGGAACGGCGCGACCGGCCTCCGGACCGCAACACCCGGCAAATAACCGCAAAACCCCCTTGCCGGTGGCCGCGGCCCCACCACGGCCCCCCTTTTCGGGTGCAAGTTTGATCACACCGGCAGGCCCCCCGTAAGCGCCGCAGGCAACCGTCGCTACCATGCTGGGGGCCGGTGGACCGTACCCGGCCGGGCCCGACCGACAAGGAAAGCCGGCGCGGCCCCAATCCCCGCTCCCGGAGGAAATTTCCGTGCCGGCTGGAACGCTGTACCGCGGCCGGGAAGGAATGTGGTCCTGGGTGGCTCACCGAGTCACCGGCGTCCTCATCTTCTTCTTCCTGTTCGTTCACGTGCTGGACACCGCTCTCGTGCGAGTGTCCCCGGAGGCCTACGACGAGGTCGTGGCCACGTACAAGACGCCGATCGTCGCGCTGCTGGAGTACGGCCTGGTGGCCGCCATCCTCTTCCACGCGCTCAACGGCCTGCGTGTCATCGCCGTCGACTTCTGGATCAAGGGCGCCCGGTACCAGAAGCAGATGCTCTGGACCGTCGTCGCCGTGTGGATCGTGCTGATGCTCGGGGCGATCTACCCCGTCCTCGGCCACGCCGCTCGTGAACTGTTCGGGAGCTGACGCAGATGTCCACGACTGAAACCTCCGCCTCGGGCGTCGGCCCCGTCGAAGGCGCCTCGCCGTACTCCGTCGACAACCCGGCGCCGGTCATCGAGCCCCCGCGCAAGCGGACCAAGAAGACCCCGAAGAGCACCCGCGGCAACTTCGAGCTGGCCGCGTGGCTGTTCATGCGTCTGTCCGGTGTCGTCCTGGTCGTGCTGGTCATCGGCCACCTGCTGATCCAGCTGGTGCTCGACGGCGGTGTCTCCAAGATCGGCTTCGCCTTCGTGGCGGGCCGCTGGGCGAGCCCCTTCTGGCAGGTATGGGACCTGGCGATGCTGTGGCTGGCGATGCTGCACGGCGCCAACGGCCTGCGCACGGTCATCAACGACTACGCCGAGCGGCCGAACACCCGCCTGTGGCTGAAGGGCCTGCTCTACACGGCCACGGTGTTCACCATCCTGCTGGGCACGCTGGTGATCTTCACCTTCGACCCGAACATCCGCTAGGCACGGGGCTGCGAGAATCATGCTGCATTTCCCGGGGGACGACCCCCGGACCCCCGGCCGATGCTCGCACCACCGTCTCCGACAAAGCCCCGCAGTGAGGCGAGATCAGTGAAGATCCACAAGTACGACACAGTCATCGTCGGCGCCGGTGGCGCCGGTATGCGCGCCGCCATCGAGTCGACGAAGCGCAGCCGCACCGCCGTGCTGACCAAGCTCTACCCCACCCGCTCCCACACGGGCGCAGCGCAGGGCGGCATGGCCGCCGCGCTGGCCAACGTGGAGGAGGACAACTGGGAGTGGCACACCTTCGACACGGTCAAGGGCGGTGACTACCTGGTCGACCAGGACGCCGCCGAGATCCTGGCGAAGGAGGCCATCGACTCCGTCCTCGACCTGGAGAAGATGGGCCTGCCGTTCAACCGCACGCCGAACGGCACCATCGACCAGCGCCGCTTCGGCGGCCACTCCCGCAACCACGGCGAGGCCCCGGTCCGCCGGTCCTGCTACGCCGCGGACCGCACCGGCCACATGATCCTCCAGACGCTGTACCAGAACTGCGTCAAGGAGGGCGTGGAGTTCTTCAACGAGTTCTACGTCCTGGACCAGCTGATCACCGAGGTCGACGGCGTCAAGAAGTCGTCCGGCGTCGTGGCGTACGAGCTGGCGACCGGCGAGATCCACATCTTCCAGGCAAAGTCCGTGATCTACGCGTCCGGCGGCACCGGCAAGTTCTTCAAGGTGACGTCCAACGCGCACACCCTGACCGGTGACGGCCAGGCCGCCGTGTACCGCCGGGGCCTGCCGCTGGAGGACATGGAGTTCTTCCAGTTCCACCCGACCGGCATCTGGCGCATGGGCATCCTGCTCACGGAGGGCGCCCGCGGTGAGGGCGGCATCCTGCGCAACAAGGACGGCGAGCGCTTCATGGAGAAGTACGCGCCGGTCATGAAGGACCTCGCCTCGCGTGACGTCGTCTCCCGCTCCATCTACACGGAGATCCGCGAGGGCCGCGGCTGCGGTCCCGAGGGCGACCACGTCTACCTGGACCTCACGCACCTCCCGCCGGAGCAGCTGGACGCCAAGCTGCCCGACATCACGGAGTTCGCGCGGACCTACCTCGGCATCGAGCCCTACACGGACCCGATCCCGATCCAGCCCACCGCGCACTACGCGATGGGCGGCATCCCGACCAACGTCAAGGGTGAGGTCCTCGCGGACAACACCACGGTCGTCCCCGGCCTGTACGCGGCCGGCGAGGTGGCCTGCGTGTCGGTGCACGGCGCCAACCGTCTGGGCACCAACTCGCTGCTGGACATCAACGTGTTCGGCAAGCGGGCCGGCATCGCCGCCGCGGAGTACGCGCAGACCGCGGACTTCGTCGAGCTGCCGGAGGCCCCGGAGTCGTTCGTGGTCGGCCAGATCGAGCGGCTGCGTTCCTCCACCGGCAACGAGCGGGTGGCCGAGCTGCGCCGCGAGCTGCAGGAGACCATGGACGCCAACGTCATGGTGTTCCGCACCGAGCAGACCATCAAGACGGCGGTCGAGAAGATCGCCGAGCTGCGCGAGCGCTACAAGAACGTCGCCATCCAGGACAAGGGCAAGCGGTTCAACACCGACCTGCTGGAGGCGGTCGAGCTGGGCAACCTGCTGGACCTGGCCGAGGTCATGGCCGTGTCCGCGCTGGCCCGCAAGGAGTCCCGCGGCGGTCACTACCGCGAGGACTACCCGAACCGCGACGACGTCAACTTCATGCGCCACACGATGGCGTACCGCGAGGTCGGCGCCGACGGCACCGAGACCGTCCGTCTGGACTACAAGCCGGTCGTCCAGACCCGCTACCAGCCGATGGAGCGTAAGTACTGATGGCTACCCCCGTACTGGACAAGGCGGACGCGGCCGGCTCCCCCGAGCCCGGCTTCGCCGACTCCCCCTACATCACCGTCACCCTGCGGATCCGCCGGTTCAACCCGGAGGTCTCCGCGGAGGCGACCTGGGAAGACTTCCAGCTGGAGATCGACCCCAAGGAGCGCGTCCTCGACGCGCTGCACAAGATCAAGTGGGACCTGGACGGCACCCTGACCTTCCGCCGTTCCTGCGCCCACGGCATCTGCGGCTCCGACGCCATGCGGATCAACGGCAAGAACCGCCTGGCGTGCAAGACGCTGATCAAGGACATCAACCCCGAGAAGCCGATCACGGTCGAGGCCATCAAGGGCCTGACGGTCCTGAAGGACCTGGTCGTGGACATGGAGCCGTTCTTCCAGGCGTACCGGGACGTGATGCCCTTCCTGATCACGAAGGACACCAACGAGCCCACGCGTGAGCGGCTGCAGTCCGCCGAGGACCGCGAGCGCTTCGACGACACGACCAAGTGCATCCTGTGCGCCGCGTGCACCTCGTCGTGCCCGGTGTTCTGGAACGACGGCCAGTACTTCGGCCCGGCCGCGATCGTCAACGCGCACCGTTTCATCTTCGACTCGCGTGACGAGGCCGGCGAGCAGCGCCTGGAGATCCTCAACGACAAGGACGGCGTGTGGCGTTGCCGCACCACGTTCAACTGCACGGACGCCTGCCCGCGCGGTATCGAGGTCACCAAGGCGATCGCCGAGGTGAAGCGTGCGCTGATCACGCGCCGCTACTGAGGCACCGCGCCGTACCACCCCGAGGGCCCGTCTCCGATCCGGAGACGGGCCCTCGGGCGTTCGCGGTGCCCGCGTGCGGGCGCCACTGCCCGCGTGTAGTGCGTCCGCACCAGGCCGTGTGCCCGTCCGGTGCGTGCGCACCAGAGGGGACGGCACCGCGGGACGATGTCCGGCACGGCTGCGGGACCGGAGGGTGGGAGCCATGCGATCCCGTCCCTGCCTGACACGCTCCCCCACCCCCGGCGCCTTCGTGTTCCGGTGGCCGCCCCCTATCCTGGGCCGCGTGCTGCCAGGTCCGGACGTCGCGGGTGAGGCACCGTTCCGGTGCGTCACGGCGCGGCTCCCGGCGGGCCCGCGGTGAATCCGGTGGTGACGCGTACCGGCACCCGCCGGTGGCGGGAAGGGGCGGTCGTCGCGGCCGCCTTCGTGATCTGTCTGCTCGGCGGCACCGTGCGGGTCGACAACACCCTGACCCCGCCGACCGCCGCCGCGTACCTGGTCGCCGTGGTGTCCTGCGCCGTGCTCCCGCCGCGGCACCGAAAGCCCCTGGCCGTGCTGGCGGTCACCACCGCGGCCGGTCTGGTGGCGCAGCCCCTCGGACTGGTGCTGACCCCGCCCGTGATCGCCCCCGCCCTGGTCGCCTCGTACGCCTGCGCGCTGGGCGTGCCGGGCGAACGGCGCGCGGTGGGCGCGGTGTCCCTCTCCGCCGTGGCGCTGGCGGCGTCCGTGCCGCTGTACGGAGACCTCTCGTGGCGGGACGCGGGCCGGATGGGGACGGTGGCGGCGGCGCCGCTGGTGGCGTGGCTGGTCGGGCAGGCGGTGCGGACCCGGCGGGCGTATCTGGCGGCCGTGGAGGAGCGGGCGCGGCGGGCCGAGGAGAGCAGGGAGCTGGAGGCGCGGCGGCGGGTCGCGGAGGAGCGGGTGCGGATCGCCCGGGAGCTGCACGACCTGGTGGCGCACCAGATCACCCTGGCCAACGCGCAGGCCACGGTCGCCGCCCACTTCTTCGACTCGCGTCCGGAGCAGACCCGCGCGAGCCTGCGGGAGCTCGTCGAGACCACCGGTCACGCCCTCGACGAACTGCGCGCCACGGTCGGCCTGCTGCGCCAGACCGGGGACACGTCCGCGCCCGACGGGCCCGCGCCCGGGCTGGACCGGCTGCCGGACCTGCTGGGGGCGTTCCGGAGGGCCGGGCTGGAGGTGTCGGTGCGTGAGGAGGGAGCGGCGCGGACGGTGCCGCCGGGCGTGGACCTCACCGCGTACCGGATCGTGCAGGAGGCGCTGACCAACGTGACCAAGCACGCGGCGGGCCGTGGCGCCCGGGTGGGGCTCGACTGGGGCGGCGGGTGGCTGACCGTCACCGTGTCCGACGACGGGGGCGCCCCGGGCGGGCCGCCCGCCCTGTCGGACCGGCCGCCCGGGTACGGGCTGATCGGCATGCGGGAGCGCGCCGCCGCGGTGGGCGGGGAGCTGACGGCGGGCCCGCGCCCGGAAGGCGGCTTCCTGGTGACCGCCCGGCTGCCCCTGCCGTCCGTGCGTGAGGGCGCGGCCGACGGTGAGGGGACGGGGCGGATGCCCGGAGCCACGGACGAGGGACGGACCGCATGACGCTGAGGGTGCTGCTCGCCGACGACCAGGCGCTGCTGCGCGGCGCGTTCCGGCTGCTGCTGGAGAGCACCGACGACATCACCGTGGTGGGCGAGGCCGGCGACGGCCGGGAGGCGGTGCGGCTGACCCGCGAACTGCGCCCGGACGTCGTGGTGATGGACATCCGCATGCCGGGGGCGGACGGCCTCGCCGCCACCACGGAGATCTGCGCGGACCCGGACCTGCGGGCCACCCGCGTGCTGATCCTCACCACGTACGAGACGGACGAGAACGTGGCGCGGGCGCTGCGCGCGGGCGCCGCCGGCTTCGTGGGGAAGGGCATCGGCGCCCAGGACCTGGCGGACGCGGTGCGGACGGTCGCCGAGGGAGAGACGCTGCTGTCCCCGGCCGCCACCCGTTCCCTGGTCGCCCGCTTCCTGGCCGCGCCGGCCGGCACCCCTCCGCAGGACGCCGGCCGGCTGGACGTGCTCACCCCGCGCGAACGCGAGATGGTGGCGCTGGTGGCGACCGGCCTGTCCAACCAGGAGATCGCCGAGCGGATGGTCCTCAGCCCCTTCACCGTGCGCGCCCATGTGCAGCGCGCGATGACGAAGCTGGAGGCCCGCGACCGCGCGCAGCTCGTCGTCATCGCCTACCGGACCGGCCTGGCGCGGGTCACCCCGGAGGACGAGGCCGGACGCTCCTCGTAGTCCGGAAGGGTCAGGGCGGTGTGGGCCGGGCGGGGCCGCGCGGAGGGCAGCGCGTCGAGGGCGCGCAGCCGCGCGTCGCGCTGTTCCAGGGCGCGGGCCGTGACGGGGAAGAGCGTGGCGCCGCCCTCGTCGACGAGCGCCTGGTTGGCCGTCACGTAGGGGCGCATACGGTCCTCGTAGGCGGCGAAGGCGGCCGTGTGGTCGCGGTGGGCGGCCAGGGCGTGGGCGAGCACGTAGGCGCCGGACAGCGCGAGGCTGGTGCCCTGCCCGGTGAGGAAGGACGGGGCGTACGCGGCGTCGCCGACGAGGGCGGCGCGGCCGTGCGTCCAGCGGGGCATGCGGATCTGTCCCGCCGTGTCGAAGAACAGGTCGTCGGTGTCGCGCACGGCCGCCACCATGCGCGGGATCTCCCAGCCCTCCCCCGCGAACGCCTCGGCCACCAGGGCGCGCCGGGCGTCCGGGGCGCAGAGGGCGTCGCTCGGGGGTTCCGGACGGTGGAAGGTGAGGAAGCCGTGCACCTCGGGGCCGTCGCCGGTGGCGTAGAGGGCGGCGGCCTTCCCCGGGGTGTTCCACAGCACCAGTTCCCGGTCGAGGTGCGCGGGGTTCGGCAGGGTGAAGAGGGCGAAGCAGTAGGCGAGGTAGCGGTGGTAACGGTCCTCGGGGCCGAACAGGGCGGCCCGGGTGGCCGAGTGCATGCCGTCCGCGCCGATCACCAGGTCGTACGTGCCCTGCCGGCCGCTGCGGAAGGTGACGTCGACGCCGTGCGCGACCGGGGCGAAGCGGGAGACGGAGTCGCCGAAGAGGAACTCCACGTCGTCGCGGACCAGCCCGTACAGCGCGTCGGCGAGGTCGCCCCGCCGTATCTCCAGGTCGCGGGGCTCGCCCTCGTCGGCGGGGGCCCGGAGCGAGGCGACGGTGCGGCCGTCGGCGTCGAGGAAGGTGGCGCGGCGGGGGCCGACGTGCGCCTGGCGCAGTCGCGGCCACAGGCCCATCCGCCGGATCACCTCGGTCGCCGTGCCGCGGATGTCGACGGGGTAGCCGCCGCCGCGCAGGGCGCCGGCCTTCTCCACGACGGTGACCGCGAACCCGGCCCGGTGGAGCCAGTACGCGAGGGCGGGTCCGGAGACGCTGGCTCCGGAGATCAGGACGGTGCGCGGGCCGGTCATGAGCGGGTTCCTTCCTTCGCGGGGGTGCGAGCGGGCTCGACGGGGCTCGGGGGCCGGGAGGCGCGCGTGGCGCGGACGAGGAGCAGGCCGAGCGCCGCCGTGACGCCGGTGACGGCGAAGCCGGTGGTGAAGGCCGCCTCGGCGGGCAGCCCCGTGCCGGCGTCGGTCCCGGCGGCGAGCAGCCCGCCCGCGATCTGGGCGCCCACGACGACACCGATCACCCGGGTCACCACGAGCAGGCTGGTCGCGATGCCGGTGTCCCCGGGGTCGACGGCGGTCGCGGCGCCGGCCAGCAGCGCGGTGGTGGCGATGCCCGCGGCGAACGCGGTCAGCGTCTTGGCCAGGGCGAGCTGCCAGGCGGAGTCGTGCTGGGCCGCGAGGCCGAACATGGCGGCGGCGGTGGCGAGGGCGGCCACGGCGACCACGGCACGGGCGCCGAACCGTCGGGCGGCGACCCCGCCGACCGCGTCGCTCATGGCTCCGGCGATCGCGCCGGGCAGGAGGTAGAGGCCGATGTCCGTGGTGTCGGCGTCGAAACCGTAGCCGTCGCCCGACACGGCGAGGAGCTGCGGCAGCAGCAGGGTGACCATGCCGAGGGTGACGGTGACGAGCAGGGTGAGCAGGCACGCCTGCCACATCGCGGGCCGGGCCAGCATGCGCAGGTCGACCATCGGGGAGACGGCCCGGCGCTCGACGCGCACCCAGGCGGTGGCGAGCACGGCCACGAGCACGAGCAACGCGCCCGCGGCGAGGGGCGGAAGACCACCGCCGGTGAGCAGGACGAGGCCGAGCATGAAGGCGAGCAGGGTGGCGCTCAGCAGGACCACGCCGGGCCAGTCGATCCGCTCGTCCTGCCGGACCGGTTCGTCGGACGGCATCAGCCGTGCCACGAAGGCGGCGGCCGCGACGACCACGAGGGTGGGCAGCACGAACATCCAGTGCCAGGACAGGTGTTCCGCGATCAGTCCGGCGCCGAGCATGCCGAGCATGCCGCCGCCGGTGAACAGGGCGACGACCACGCCGATCGCCGCCTGGGTGCGCCCGGCCGGCAGATGGGCGCGGACCAGGATGAAGGACAGCGGCAGCACGCCGACCATGGCGCCCTGGAGGACCTGGCCGAGCAGCAGCACCGGCAGTCCGGGGGCCAGCCCGGCCAGCAGTCCGCCGGCCGCGACGACGGCCATCAGCCGCATCAGCACGCGTTTGCCGCCGTAGCGGTCACCGAGCTTCCCGGCGACGGGGGTGAGGACCGCGCCGGTGACGAGCAGGGTGTTGGCGACCAGCGCGCCCTCGGAGGGGCCGAGCCCGAGCTCGCGCTGGAGCAGCGGGAGCGCGGGTTCCACCACGGACTGGAGCGCGCCCAGGGCGAGCGCCAGCACCCCGAGGGCGGCGATCGCGGGCCGCTGTAAACGCGGCGGCGGGAGCAGGGTGTCGGACATGGACGTCCCGTTCTCGTAGGGGTCGGTGAGCACGTCCCACGGTTCCGTCCGTCGGCCCTCACGGGCATCGTCGCCCGTCACCGTCTTCGCCTGGTGCGTACGCACCAGTTGGGGCGCGGCACTGGTGCGGGGGGACACGGGTCGGGCCGCCGTCCAGCGCGAGTTGAACATGTTCAAAAGAAGGCGTTACAGTCATCTCCGTCAGCGTTTTGAACGCGTTCAAGAAGGGGTGGGGCATGGACCGCACCGTCATCGCCTACGTCATCTACCTGGTCGTCAGCATCGGGCTGACCGTCTGGGTGGCCCGCACGCTCAGCCGCAACGGACGGGTCTTCCTCGCCGACGTGCTGCACGGCAACGAGAAGCTCGCGGACGCCGTCAACCACCTCCTGGTGGTCGGCTTCTACCTGGTGAACCTCGGCTTCGTCGCCCTCTACCTGAGCGACGACGACACCGTCACCGACACCCGCGGCGTCTTCGAGGCGCTCTCCGCCAAGCTGGGCGTGGTGCTGCTGGTCCTGGGCGTGATGCACCTGGCCAACGTGTACGTGCTGAACCGCATCCGGCGGCGCGGGGTGATGGAGCGGGAGCAGAACCCGCCGGTGCCTCCGCAGGACTGGACCGCCCCGGCGGCCCAGGCATGAACGCGGTCGCCGCCGGGCCGACGCCCCCAGAGGCGCGGGGAACTGCGCCCGGTGGATCAACACCCCCAGGGGCGCGGGGAACTGCGCGACCGGCCCCCGACGGGCCGCACCCGGCGTACGACACTGCGAGGCACCCCCTCGGCCGCCGGTACGACGCCGGCCGCGTCCCGCTCCGCAAGCTGACCGTGCTGTACGACGCGGGCTGCCCCCTGTGCACCCACGTCCGCGACTGGCTCGTCAAGCGGCCCCAGCTCGTCCCCCTGGATTTCGTCCCGGCGGGGTCACCCGCCGCCCGGACCCGCTTCCCCGGCCTCGACCACGCGTCCACCCTGTCCGAGATCACCGTGGTCGGGGACGGCGGGCAGGTGTACCGGGGCGCGGCAGCCTGGATCGTCACCCTGTGGGCGCTGCGCGACCACCGGCGGCTCGCACACCGGCTGAGCACCCCCTCCGGGATGCGGTTCGCCAAGGGCGCGGTGCTGGCCGCCGCCAAGTGGCGCGGGGCGACGGCTTCGGAGGGCGGCCGGGTGTACCGCCCCGCCGACGGGTGGACGTACGACCCGCGGGACGGCTGGCACTACACCCCGCCCGGCTGCGGCTCCGACGCCTGCGCCGCGCCGTAGCGCGGGCGGCGGACGTTAGGCTCTGTTCCCGTGCCCGCGAAGAACGACGGCCCCGACCCCGGCGCCCACCTCAGCAAGTCCGAGCAGACCCGCGCCCTGATCCTGGAGACGGCCATGCGGCTGTTCCAGGAGCGCGGCTACGACCGGACCACCATGCGGGCGATCGCCAAGGAGGCCGGGGTCTCCGTCGGCAACGCGTACTACTACTTCGAGGGCAAGGAACACCTGATCCAGGGGTTCTACGACCGGATCGCCGCCGAGCACCAGGTGGCGGTCCGGGACGTGCTCGCCCGGGAGACCGACCTGGAGGCCCGCCTCGCCGGCGTGCTGAAGGCGTGGCTGGACATCGCCACGCCTTACCACGAGTTCGCGGTGCAGTTCTTCAAGAACGCCGCCGACCCGGACAGCCCGCTCAGCCCCTTCTCGCCCGAGTCGGAGCACGCGCGCGAGGAGGCGATCAGCGTGCACCGGGCGGTGCTGGCCGGGACGAAGACCAAGGTGCCCGAGGAACTGCGGGGCATCCTGCCCGAGTTGATGTGGCTGTCCCAGATGGGGCTGTGCCTGTACTGGATCTTCGACCGCACCGAGGGCCGCGAACGCAGCTACCGGCTCGCGGAGCGGGGCGCCCGGCTCACCGCGCGGGGCGTCGCCCTGGCCCGGTTCCGGGTGCTGCGGCCGCTGGTGCGGGACGTGCACGGGCTGTTCACGGAGTTCCTGCCCGGGATGACCCGGGCGCTGCCCGACCCCGCCGTCCGGAAGAACTCCGGCCGGCGGGGCGGGAGCACCGGGGACGACGGGGAGGAGCGCCCCGGCGACGACGGCTGACGTCGCCGGCCGGCCGTCGCCGCCGGTCCTCCGCGTCAGTTGACGACGTCCACCCCGCCGGGCGTCAGCTCCACGTCGTGGACGAGCGGCTCCTCCCCCACGGTCACGTGCGCCGCCCGCGCCCCGTGCGGCGAGGCCGACACCGCGAGCAGATAGGTGCCCGGTGACGGGACCGCCACGACGTACGCCCCGTCGGCGAGGGACACCACCCGGTCCAGCTGACGGCCGCCGGGCGAGAGCAGCGTGACGGCCGCGCCCCGCACCGGCTCACCCTCCGGGGTCCGCACGAAGCCGTGCACCACCGAGGCGGCCCCGTCGACGGCCTTCTCGTCCGGCATGGGAACCGGCGTGACGTCGTCCTCCTCCTTCGGCTCGACCGCGAGGTGCGGCAGCCGCTTCTCCAGTCCGGCCGGGAGCCACCAGTTGGCCCGCCCCAGCAGGTGCATCGCCGCCGGGACCAGCGCGGTGCGCAGCACGAACGCGTCCAGCGCGACCGCGGCGGCCAGTCCCACGCCGGCCATGGCGGCGCCGTAGTCGCCGCTGAGCACGAAGGCGAGGAAGACGCAGACCATGATCAGTGCGGCGGAGTTGATGACCCGGCTGGTCTCCGCGAGGCCGACCCGCACCGCGCGGGCGTTGTCCCGGGTGTGCACCCACTCCTCGTGCATCCGGCTCACCAGGAAGACCTGGTAGTCCATGGAGAGCCCGAACAGCAGCGACAGCATGATGATCGGCAGGAACGACGCGATCGGGCCCTCCGTGCCGAGCCCCAGCACGTCCAGGCCGACGCCCCACTGGAACACCATGACCAGCACGCCGAACGAGGCCGCCGCCGCGAGCAGGTTCATCACGGCGGCCGTCAGCGGCACCACCAGGGAGCGGAACGCCAGCAGCAGGAGCAGGAAGCCCAGGCCGATGATCGTGCCGACGAAGAGGGGGAGCCGGTCGCCGGTCACCGAGGCGAAGTCCTTGGACACCGCCGTCACACCGCCGACGTGCGCCTGGACCCCCGCCCCGGGGATGACGTCCTCGCGCAGGGTGTCGATCAGCCGGTCCGTCTCCACGTCCTGCGGGGAGGTGGTGGGCACGACCTGGATCACGCTGACCCCGTTCGCGGGTGGGGCCGCGACCACCTGGGCCACGCCCTCGGTGTCCTCGACCGCCTTGATCAGCCCGCTGGGCGCCTCTCCGTCCACGACCACCTGGAGCGGGCCGTTGAAGCCGGGGCCGAAGCCCTCGGCCAGCAGGTCGTAGGCCTTGCGGGTGGTCGTCGAAGCGTCGTCGTTGCCCTGGTCCACGGTGCCCAGACGCAGCGACAGCAGCGGCACCGCGAGCGCGGCCATCAGCACCACCGCCACGGCGGCCACCGCGCGTGGCCTGCGCTGCACGGTCGCCGACCAGCGCGCGGCGAGACCGCTCACCTGCTCGCCCTTCGCGTCCGAGGCCGCGAGCCGGCGGCGCTGACGGCGGCTGAGCACCCGGTGCCCCAGCACACCGAGCAGCGCCGGCAGCAGGGTGATCGCGGCGAGCACGCTGAGCACCACGGTCAGGGAGGTGCCGATGACGACACCGTCCAGGAACCGCAGGTTGGTCACCAGCATGCCGGCGAGCGCGATGCACACCGTGCCGCCCGCGAACAGCACCGCCCGGCCGGAGGTGTTGAGCGCGGCGACCGCGGCGTCCTCCGGGTCCTTGCCGCTCAGGATGCCCTTGCGGTGCCGGGTCACGATGAACAGGGCGTAGTCGATGCCCACGCCCAGACCGATCAACGTCGCCAGCAGCGACGCCAGTTCGGGGACGTCGGTGACATGGCTGATCAGCTGCGTGCCGAACATGCCGCCCGCGACGCCGAAGACGGCGACCACGATCGGCAGCAGCATCGCGAACACCGACCCGAACGCGACGAACAGCACCACGGCCGCCGCGAGGATGCCGACCAGTTCGGCCGTGCCCGTCGGCGGTTCCTGGACCCGGGTGACGGCCTGGCCGCCCAGCTCCACCTGGAGCCCGTCGCCCGCCGCCTCCTGGGCCGTGTCGACGACGTCCTGCACCAGCGTCTTCGGCACCGCGTCCGCCTGCTCGGCGAACGTCACCTGCGCGTACGCGATCCGCCCGTCCTCGCTGATCTGCGCCGCGCCCTGCTCCCCGTAGGGCCCGGCGACCGCGCCGACGCCCTCCATGCGCCCGATCTCAGCGAGCGCGTCCTCCATCCGGGAGCGCACCGCCGCGTCGCGCACCGTGCCCTCGTCGGTCTTCCACACCACGGTGTCCGTGTCCCCGGCGCGCTCCGGGAAGGCCTTGCGCATCAGGTCGTAGGCCCGCTTGGAGTCCGTGTCCGGGAGGGAGAAGACCTCCGCGTAGTTGGTGCCCGCGCTGCTCGCCGTCACGCCCAGTCCCAACAGCGCCCCCGCCCACAGCACCAGGACCACCAGCCGATGCCGATAGCACCAGCGTGCCAATACCGTCACGTGTCCGCTCCTTCGTCGCTCGGTCGGTCCCCCGGGTCCTGGCGTCAGAATCGGCGGCGGCACCCGCCCGGGGACACGACTCGCCCCGGACTCTCAAGGAACTCCAAAGCGACAACCGGTACTTGGCCGCACGGTCACGCCGATACTGGGGGACATGACGACAGCTCCCGGCACCGTGCTGGTCGTGGAGGACGAGGAGAGCATCGCGGACGTCCTCGCGATCGCGCTGCGCTTCCACCGCTTCGAGGTCATGACCGCGGGCACGGTCCGCGAGGCGCTCGCCCTCACCGAGCACACCCGGCCCGACTGCGCCCTCCTCGACGTGATGCTGCCGGACGGCGACGGCCGCGCCCTCGGCCGCGAACTGCGCGAGCGCAGGCCGGAGACGGCGCTGGTGTTCCTCACCGCGCGGGACGCCCCCGCCGAGATCGTGGGGGCGCTCGGCTTCGGCGACGACTACATCACCAAGCCGTTCAACATCGACGAGGTCGTCGCCCGCATCACGGCCGTGCTGCGCCGCACCCGCCCCGCCGACGTGCTGCCGCAGCCGGCGCCGCTGCGCCACGGCGACCTGGAACTCGACGAGACGACGTACTCGGTGCGCCGCGCGGGCCGCAGCGTCGAGCTCACCCCGACCGAGTACGCGCTGCTGCGCTTCCTGGTGCGCAACGCGGGCCGGATCGTCCCCAAGGAGCAACTGCTGCGGCACGTCTGGCAGTACGAGCACGTCCCGCAGGAGTCGACCGTCGTGGAGACCTACATCAGCTATCTGCGGCGCAAGCTGGACACCCTCGGCCCACCGGTCATCACCACCCGGCGCGGCGTCGGGTACGGGCTGACGTGACACGCCGGACACGCCTGCCGCGCCCCGGCCGCCCCCGGGTGCGGTCGCTGCGCGCGCAGCTCACGGTGGCGAACGTGGTGCTGCTGGCGCTGGGCATCGTCGCCGCGACCACGGTGAGCGTGCTCGGCATGCGCTACTACCTGCTCGACCAGATCGACACGGAGCTGGTCCGCACCCGCGACTCCCTCGGCGGCTCGGAGCTGACGCTGCGGCAGATCGACTCGCTGAGCGCCCTGCGCTTCCTCCGCGACCGGGTGGACCCGGAGTGGAACCAGGACGACGACGTCCCCGACTCGGTCTTCGCCGCCGTGGACCGCGAGGGCGAGCCGGTTCCCGTGTTCGGCTTCGCCCCGTCCCGGGCGCAGCGGGACCTGGCGGACGCCGTGGGCGACCCGGACGCGCTGATCCGGGACCCGGAGCCGCAGGACGTCACCGTGCGCGGCAACGCCTACCGTGTCACCGCCACCCGCCTCGCCGACGGCACCGGTGTCCTCATCGCCGGGTCCACCGAGCCGCTGCACGACGGTGTCGCCAAGGCGGTCAGGCTCGACCTGGCCATCGGCACACTGCTGCTGCTGGTGCTGGCCTGCCTCACCATGATGGGGGTACGGCGGCGGATGCGGCCGCTGGAGGACATGGTGGAGACGTCGTCGGCGATCGCCGAGGGCGACCTGACCCGACGGGTGCCCTCCAGCTGCGACACCTCCCTGGAGGTGGAGCAGCTGCGGCTGGCGCTCAACTCGATGCTCCAGCAGGTGGAATCGGCGTACCGCACCCGGGAGCGCAGCGCGGCGCAGCTGCGTCGGTTCGTCGCCGACGCCTCCCACGAGCTGCGCACCCCGCTCGCGGCGATCCGCGGCTACCTCCAGCTGTACGAGCGGGGGATGCTGCGCGACCCCACGGAGCGCAGGCGGGCCTGGGACCGGATGACGGCCGAGTCCGACCGGATGGGACGGCTGGTCGACGAACTGCTGGTGCTGGCCCGCCTCGACCAGCGGCCGGAGCTGCGCAAGCGGAACGTGGACGTGTGCCGGCTGGCGCGGGACGCGGCGCAGGACCTGCGGGTGCAGCAGCCGGACCGTCCGGTACGGGTGGACGCGGAGGGCGTGGCGCTGGTCCACGCCGACGAGGCGGGCCTCCGCCAGATCCTGGGCAACCTGGTCGGCAACGTCCGCACCCACACCCCCGCCGAGGTGCCGGTACGGCTCGGCGTGGCCGGCGCGGACGGCGAGGTGCGGCTGTGGGTCGCGGACGAGGGCCCGGGCCTCGCCCCGGAGGACGCGGCCCGGGTCTTCGACCGCTTCTTCCGCGCGGGCGGCGGTGCGGGAAGCGGCCTGGGCATGGCGATCGTGCAGGGCGTCGTCCACGCCCACGGCGGCGGGGTGACGGTGGACACGGCCCCGGGGAAGGGCCTGACGGTCACGGTGACGCTGCCGTCGTGCGCGGAGAAGGGCCCGCAGGCGGACTGAGCGGGCGCCCTGAGCGATGCCGACCGTACTGGACGCCTGGGCCCGCCCGGCGGGCCGATCGCGGACCGCCGCCGCCCCCACGCAAACCGGCCCCGGGCACCCCCGAGGGGCGCAGCCCGACGAAGGCCGACCGGCCCTGCGTACCGGTCGCGGGTCGCCTGCCCACCGCGAACCGGCCCCGGACACCCCCGACCGGCCGGAGGCGGAGCGGCCCGAGGCAGCCGCCGAACGCCGACCGCCCCAGCGAACAGCGATGGCCGGCTCTCCGACTGGCCCGGAGAGCCTGGACCCACACGCCGACCGGCCCCGCAGACCGATCGCGGACCGCCGCCGCCCCCACGCAAACCGGCTCACGGGCACCCCGGCCGGAGGTCGAGCATCCCGTGGGCAGCACGCGGGTCGTCCCCCGAGGAGGCTCCGCCGGCCCGTGGCCGGAGACGAACGCGTCGGTCGCGGCTATGCCTGGAGGGACGCCAGTTCGATCACCGTGATGTCCGAGGGGGCGCCCACCCGGGTGGGCGGGCCCCACGCGCCGGCGCCCCGGCTGACGTAGAGCTGGGTGTCGCCGTAGCGGTCGAGGCCGGCCAGGGTCGGGTTCGCGCCCCGGGCGATCAGGTTGACCGGCCAGAGCTGGCCGCCGTGGGTGTGGCCCGAGAGCTGGAGGTCCACGCCGTGGTCGACGGCCTCGTGGATCTGCACCGGCTGGTGGGCCAGCAGCACGGAGGCCCGTGCGCGGTCCCGGTCGCCGAGGGCCCGGGCGAAGTCCGGTCCCTGGCCCTCGTCCTCGCCGGCGACGTCGTTCACGCCCGCGAGGTCGAAGTGGGGCAGCTCCGTGCGGGCGTTCTCCAGCGGGTTCAGGCCGAGTCGGCGGACCTCCTCGATCCACTGCTCGGCGCCGGAGAAGTACTCGTGGTTGCCGGTGACGAAGAACGACCCGTGGCGCGCCGTCAGCTGGGCCAGCGGGGCGGCGGCGGGACCGAGGTCCTTGACGCTGCCGTCGACCAGGTCGCCGACGACCGCGATCAGGTCGGGCTGGGTCGAGTTGATCGTGTCGACGACCTTCTGCGCGAAACCCCGCCCCAGCACCGGGCCCAGGTGGATGTCGCTGACCACGGCGATCCGGTAACCGTGCGCGGCGCGCGGCAGCTTGGCCAGCGGCACGGTGACCCGCTCGACCTTCGGTCCGCGCAGGACGCCGTAGGTCCCGTACCCGACGGTTCCGACCGCGGCCGCGGCCGCGGCTCCGCCGACGACCCGGGAGACGAACAGCCGGCGTGAGGGGCCGGACACGTCCGTCGCGGCTCCCGCCCCGCGGGTCTCCTCCGTCGTCGTGGCGTCCTGCGCCGGGACGGTCGCCTCCGGGCTCTCCGCCGGCTCCGGGTCCGCGCCCTCCGCCCGCCCCGCCGGTATCGGGTCGCGGGCCGGCGCCGGTTCCGGGGCGGAGGCCCGTGCCCGCCGCTCCAGCACCCTGCGCAGCACGGGGCGGACCAGTTCGCCGGCCAGCAGGGCCAGCAGCAGGTACAGGGTGAGGGCCAGCCACAGGTACCCCGGCCAGGCCAGCACGCGCCGGAGGGTGAACGGCGCCTCCGTGCGGGAGGCGACCATGCCGCCGATGAACAGCAGCCACCCTCCGACGACCACCGCCAGGCCGATGCGGCGCACGGGGCCGGGCCCCGTGGTGGTGTCCCGGAACAGTCGGCGCCACACGTACCAGTTGCCCGTCACCAGGACGGCGACGACCAGCAGTGCGACGAGTACGAAGACGATGGCCACGAGGCGGACTTCCCCTGCTTCCCGTTACGGCGTCACGTCGTCCGTGACGTCCGGCTCAATGCGCGCAGACCGCGCAACCCGATGCCCCCGACGACCGTCCCCAGTACGAAGGAGACGACGGCGAGCGTCAGGTGAACGAAGAAGTACGCCGTGGGGTGCCCGTCGTCGAAGGCGAGCCCACTGCTGTCCTTGACCAGGTTCTTGACGAAAGTGATCCAGATGACCCAGCTCCACACCCCGAAGGCGAGCAGGAACCAGGAGACGGGGCGGCTGAGCTTCATGCGTCCAGTATCGCCACGCGGTGACCGGTTCCCTTCGCGGGGTGGGGACCGGGCGGGGACGTCCACAGAGATGGCATGTACCTTGCGGACCGTGCCCGCTACCGAGAAGACCGTCCGGCGCTCCGCGCTGGTCGCCTCAGCCGTCCTGCTGTCCACCGCGCTGACCGCACCGGCCGCCCTCGCGGCGCCCAAGCCGACGACGTCCCCGACCGCCGCGCCGCCGGCCCGGATGTCGACCGTGGGCGGCGAGCGGCTGGGCAGGCCGGGGACTCAGGTGAACCTGGCCGCCGGGGTGCCGGTGCTGCCGAAGGAGTTGTCCGCGCGGTCGTGGATCGTCGCGGACGCCGAGAGCGGCGACGTGCTCGCCGCGCACAACGCGCACTGGCGGCTGGCCCCCGCGAGCACGCTGAAGATGCTGTTCGCGGACACGCTGCTGCCGAAGTGGCCGGGGACGACGACGCACCGGGTGGAGCCCTCGGACCTGGCGGGTGTCGGCGCCGGGTCCAGCATGGTGGGCGTCAAGGAGGACGAGACGTACACCGTCCACGACCTGTGGCTCGGTGTGTTCCTCCGCTCCGGCAACGACGCCGTGCACGTGCTGTCCGCGATGAACGGCGGCGTGGAGAAGACCGTCGAGGAGATGAACGAGCACGCCGAGGAGCTCCAGGCCCTCGACACACACGCCGTCAGCCCCGACGGCTACGACGCCCCGGGGCAGGTGTCCTCCGCGTACGACCTGACCCTGATCGCCCGCTCCGGGCTTCAGAAGAAGGACTTCCGGGAGTACTGCTCGACGGTGCGGGCGCAGTTCCCCGGGGAGACGAAGAAGAACAAGAAGGGCAAGCGGGTCCGCGGCTCCTTCGAGATCCAGAACACCAACCGGCTGCTCAGCGGCGACTACGACGTGCCCGTCTACCAGGGCATAGCCGGAGTCAAGAACGGCAACACCACCCACGCCGGGGCGACCTTCACCGGTGTCGCCGAACGCGGCGGCAACGTGCTGCTGGTCACCGTGATGAACCCGCAGAAGAAGGAGTCCAACGAGGTCTACAAGGAGACCGCGCGCCTCTTCGACTGGGGCTTCGCCGCGGCCGGCAAGGTCGAGCCGGTCGGCAAGCTGGTGCCGCCGAAGAGCATCCAGGAGGCGGAAGCCGCGGCCGGTCCGTCCGCGTCGCCCGGCCAGGCGGGCGGCGGCACCGGCGCCGGGTCGAAGCCGGTGGCGAGCGCGCACACGGGCGGCGGCGCCGACGGCATGGGCGTGGCGCTCGGCATCGCCGGCGGGGTGGTGGTGCTGCTGGCGGGCGGCGCGTTCCTGGTCAACCGGCGCTGGCCGCTGCCGGACCTGGTGCGCCGCCGTCCCCGTCCGTGACCTCGCCGGCCTCGTCCTCCTTGCTGGGCGTGGCCGTCCAGGCGGCGCAGAACAGCACGAGTTTCGTGGTGAGGTTGATCCACAGCAGCAGCGCCACGGGGACACCGAACGCGCCGTACATGCTCTTCGCGGCGACGCCCTGGATGTAGCCGCTGAGCAGCAGCTTCAGCAGTTCGAAGCCGACGGCGCCGGTGAGCGCGGCGACGGTCACCCGGCGCCGGGACGGCTGGACGCCGGGCAGCAGGGTGAGGACGTAGACCAGGAGCAGGAAGTCGGTGCCGGCGGCGACGGCGAACGCGGCGGTCTGCAGGACGATCCCGCCCCAGCCGCCCTTCTCCAGTCCCGCGGCGTCGCTGACCCGGCCGACCAGGGCGGTGGCGACGGCGGAGGCGGCCAGCGTGACGAGGACCGCTCCGCCGAGGCCGACGAGGATGCCCGCGTCCTTGCCTTTGCGCAGGAAGGGGTTCTCGTCGTCGTCGGGCAGCTCCCACACCACGCGCAGGCACTCCCGCATGAGGCCGGCCCAGCTGATGCCGGTGAACACCAGGGCGGCGCCGGCGATCAGACCGATGGTGCCCGCGTTGTCCACCAGCTCCCCGACGTCGAGCTGGTCGGAGATGCCGGGCACCTGGTCGGTGATGGTGTTCTGGAGGGCGTCCTGGCGCTCCTTGCCGAGGGTCGCCGCGCCGATCGCGGCGGCCACGGTGAGCAGCGGAAACAGCGCGACGAAACTGCGGAACGTCATCGCCGCGGCGAGCCGTGTCCAGTGCACCCGGTCCAGCCGCTCGAACGACCTCCACGCGTGCGTGAGCGACAGCCGGGTCAACCACGGCCCCACCAGCGGGAGCTTTTTCAGCCAGTCCACGAACCGACTCTGCCCGCGTCACGGAAGACCAATGTCCTGGTGCCCCAGAAACGGACGACGGTGGCCAGTGCCATGCCGACCACCGCGCCGGACACGGTGTCCGCGCGCTGCGAGGTGTAGCCGAGGCCGTAGTGGCTGACGGCGAGGCAGAGGAGCTGCACGGCGGCGCCGGCGAGGTTGACGGCGAAGAACACCGCGTACGGCCGGGCGCCGCGCACGCGCCGGTCGCGGTAGGTGCCGTGGGCGTTGGCCGTGTAGGCGACGGTGCAGCCGGCGACGAAGGACAGCGCCTTCGCGGTGAGCGGCCCGAGTCCGCCGGGGCCGCGCAGGTACGTGAAGAGGGCAAGGTCGACGGCGTAGGCGAGGAGGCCGGCGGTCGCGAAGCCGAGGAGCTCCCGCCGGTGCCTGCGCAGGCGGTCCCTCACCAGTCGGCCACCGCCGCGGCGTACATCGCCGCCCACGCCAGGCCGATGAGGGCGAGGGCACGGTCGCCGAGCACCACGTCCTCCGGTTCGCCCGCGGTGCCCCGGTCGGCGAAGACCGCGTAGCGCAGCACGGCGAGGACGAAGGCGACGACGGACAGCTGGCGCCAGGGCAGGACGCTGGTGTGCGGCACGCCGCCCTCCTCCAGGGCCCACAGGCAGTAGCCGAGGACGGCGACCCCGGCCGCCAGCTGCCACACGAAGCGCAGGTAGCCGGTGGTGTACTCGGTGAGCAGCGCGCGCGTGGCGCCGCCGTTCCCGGCGAGCTGCACGGCCTCGGAGTAGCGCTTCGCGGCGACCATGAACAGCGCGCCGAAGCCGGTGGTGATGAGGAACCAGCGGGACAGAGGGATGCCGAGGGCGAGTCCGCCGGCGACCGCGCGCATCACGAACCCGGCGGTGACGACGGCGAGATCGACGACGAGGACGTGCTTGAGGCTGACGCAGTAGGCCAGTTGCATCACGAGGTAGCCGGCGAGCAGCGCGGCCAGCTCCGGCGGGCACAGCAGCGCGGCGGCGGCCGGGGCGAGCACGCCGAGGGTGATCCCGGCGGCGTAGGCGACCCGCACCGGGACCTGTCCGGCGGCGACCGGGCGGCGGCACTTGACGGGGTGGGCGCGGTCGGCCTCGGCGTCGCGGGCGTCGTTGACCAGGTAGACGGCGGCGGCGCAGGCGGTGAACAGCACGAACACCAGGGCGAGCCGGGTCAGGGCGTTCGCGGTGAAGAGGACACCGGCGGCGGCGGGGGCGGCGGCCACCAGGACGTTCTTGACCCACTGCTTGGGGCGCGCGGTGCGCAGCAGACCGGTGAGGAGCCCGCCCCGGGCGGACCGCGTGGCCTGCCCGCGGTCGGAGCGCTCGCGCAGCAGCGTCACGCCGTGCCTCCCGTCATCCAGCGGGCGCCGAGCCTGGCGGTGAGCGCCCCGAGTGCGGCGCCCGCGGCCACGTCCGACGGGTAGTGGACGCCGGCCACCAGCCGGGACACGCACACCGCGGCGGCCAGTGGAGGCACCGACCGGGCGCCGAGCGCGCCGAAGGCGACGGCGGCGGCCGCGGCGGAGGTGGCGTGGGAACTGGGGAAGGAGTGCCGTCCGACGGTGCCGACCAGCGGTTCGACGTGCGCCGGGCGGGGGCGGCGCACGACCCGCTTCACCACCGAGCTCGCCGCGTGCGCGCCCGCGGTGAGCGCGGTGCCGCGCAGCCAGGCACCGCGCCGGGGACGGTCCACGACGGCGCCCGCGAGGCCCGCCGCGACCCATACGGCGCCGTGCTCGCCCGCCCAGGACAGGGCGCGCGCGGCCCCGGCCACGCGCGGGTCGGAGCCGCACGCCCTGAGCGCGGAGACGATCCGGTGGTCCACCCCGTGGAGACCGCGGGGCCGGAAGAGGTCGTGCTGGTCGTCCATGTGGCTCACTGTTCACCCCCGGCGCACCGGAATTCCACCGCTTCGGGACGACATCCCATTAATCACCCGTTTCGGGGACGGGATTGACGTTTCAAAACCAACGGCACACAGAGGGGCGATACGGTCGCCGTCATGCCTGCCGACACCGTTTCCGTCACGGGGTGGGGCCGCACCGCTCCGTCCGCCGCCCGGCTGGTCCGTCCGCGGACGTTCGAGGAGGCCGCCCTGGCCGTCCGGGGGTGCGGGGCGCGCGGCGGCATCGCGCGCGGGCTCGGCCGGGCGTACGGGGACGCCGCGCAGAACGCGGGCGGCGAGGTCTTCGACATGACCGGCCTGGACCGGATCCACGCGATCGACGCCGACGGCGGCACCGTGCTGTGCGACGCGGGGGTGTCCCTGCACCGGCTGATGGTGGTGCTGCTGCCGCTCGGCTGGTTCGTGCCGGTGACGCCCGGCACCCGGTACGTGACGGTCGGCGGGGCGATCGGCGCCGACATCCACGGCAAGAACCATCACGTCAGCGGGTCCTTCTCGCGCCATGTGCTGTCGTTCGAGCTGCTCACCGCCGACGGGCAGGTGCGCACGGTGGTTCCGGGCACGCCGCTGTTCGAGGCGACCGCGGGCGGCATGGGGCTGACCGGGGTGATCCTCACCGCGACGGTCCGGCTCCAGCCCGTGCGGACGTCCTGGATGTCCGTCGACACCGAACGCGCCTCCGACCTCGACGATCTGATGGCCCGTCTCGCCGACACCGACCACCGCTACCGCTACTCGGTCGCCTGGATCGACCTGCTGGCGCGCGGGAAGGCGACCGGCCGCGCCGTCCTCACCCGCGGCGACCACGCGCCGCTCGAGGCCCTGCCGCGCTCCGCCCGCCGTGAGCCGCTGTCGTTCCGCACCTCGCGTCTGCCCGCCCCGCCCTCCTTCGTTCCGGAGGGGCTGCTCAGCCGGACCACCGTGGGGCTGTTCAACGAACTGTGGTTCCGCAGGGCGCCCCGCGCGCGGACCGGGGAGCTCCAGCGCATCCCCGCGTTCTTCCACCCGCTGGACGGGGTGCCGCACTGGAACCGGATCTACGGGCGGGGCGGCTTCGTGCAGTACCAGTTCGTCGTCGGACACGGCCGGGAGGAGACCCTGCGCCGGATCGTGCGCCGGATCTCCGAGCGCCGCTGCCCGTCCTTCCTCGCCGTCCTCAAACGGTTCGGGGACGCCGACCCGGGCTGGCTGTCGTTCCCGGTGCCCGGCTGGACCCTGGCGCTGGACATCCCCGCGTCGATGCCCGGCCTCGGCGCCTTCCTCGACGAGCTCGACGAGGAGGTCGCGCACGCGGGCGGCCGCGTCTACCTCGCCAAGGACTCCCGGCTGCGCCCCGAGCTGCTCGCGGCCATGTACCCCCGGCTGGACGACTTCCGCGCCCTGCGCGCCGAACTGGACCCGCGCGGGGTGTTCACCTCGGACCTGTCGCGCCGCCTGTGCCTGTGACCCCCTCCCCTCCCCCGGCCCTTTGAGGAGCTGTCGTGAAGGACGCCTTCGGCCTCCCCCAGTCCCTGCTCGTGCTCGGCGGTACGTCCGAGATCGCGCTCGCCGTCGCCCGGCGGCTGATCGCCCGCCGCACCCGCACGGTGTGGCTGGCCGGCCGCCCCTCCCCCGGCCTCGACGAGGCGGCCGGGCAGCTGCGCGCGCTCGGCGCCGAGGTGCACACCGTCGACTTCGACGCTCTCGACCCGGCCGGCCACGAGGACGCGCTCGGCAAGGTGTTCGCCGAGGGCGACGTCGACATGGTGCTGCTCGCCTTCGGCACGCTGGGCGACCAGGCGCGCGACGAACGGGACCCGGGGGCCGCGGTGCGGGTCGCGCAGACCAACTACACCGGCGCGGTCTCCGCGGGCCTGGTCTGCGCGGGCGCACTCCAGGCGCAGGGGCACGGCTCGCTGGTGGTGCTGTCGTCCGTCGCGGGCGAGCGGGCCCGCCGCGCCAACTTCATCTACGGCTCCAGCAAGGCCGGCCTGGACGCGTTCGCACAGGGCCTCGGCGACGCTCTGTACGGCACGGGCGTGCACGTGATGGTGGTGCGCCCGGGGTTCGTGCGCACCCGTATGACGGCGGGCCTGCCGGAGGCGCCGCTGGCCACCACCCCGGAGGCGGTGGCGGCGGCCGTGGAGCTGGGGCTGCGGCGCCGCTCGGAGACGGTGTGGGTGCCGGGCGCGCTGCGCGTGGTGATGTCGGCGCTACGGCATCTGCCGCGGGGCGTGTTCCGCCGGCTGCCGGTGTGAGGGCCGGACGCCCGGGTCAACGCGCGGAGACAGATCCCCGGCCGACGTGTCCGGCCTGCGGGGGTACCACGACGGTCCCGAAGGGGAAGTCGCGCAGCTTGCGCCACACCGCGTCGGCGCCCTGCTCGTAGAGGGCGAAGCCGGTGCAGGGCCACTCCGCCTCGTACCCGGCGAGGTCCTCGAAGGCGCGGTCCATGGCCGCCTCCTCGATGCCGTGCGCCACGGTGACGTGCGGGTGGTACGGGAACTGCAGCTCGCGGGCGACCGGCCCGGCGGGGTCGCGGACCTGCTGCTGGAGGCGCGTGCAGACCTCCGCGCCCTCGACGACCCGGACGTACACCACCGGCGACACCGGCCTGAAGGTGCCCGTGCCCGACAGCCTCATCGGGAACGGCCTGCCCACCGCCGCGACCTCGGCGAGGTGCGCCTCGACGGCCGGGACTGCCGTGTCGGCGACCTCCGTCGGCGGCAGCAGGGTGACGTGCGTGGGGATGCCGTAGGCGGCGGCGTCGCCGAAGCCCGCGCGCAGCTGCTGAAGCCGGCTGCCGTGAGGCTCCGGGACCGCGATCGACACACCGATCGTTACGGTCCCCACGTCGTCTCCTGTCGTTGTGGTGGTGAAGCGCGGTGGTGGAACGGGTGCGCGTCCGGGTGGCCGCCGAGGCGGCCACCCGTTCTCGACTGTACGACCACGACCCGGTCGCGGGCAGGCGCAGTCGGAGTGATGTACAGCGCTGTGCGGTGGTACGAACGGGGCACGTGGGCCCGTTCACCGCGCCGGCGCCGTGGCCGGCGCGGGGCTCTCAGTGCTTGGCGGGCAGGAAGCCGACCCGCTCGTACGCCTGGGCGAGGGTCTCCGCGGCGACGGCGCGGGCCTTCTCGGCGCCCTTGGCGAGGATCGAGTCGAGCGTCTCCGGGTCGTCCAGGTACTGCTGGGTGCGCTCCCGGAACGGGGTCACGAAGTCGACCATGACCTCGGCCAGGTCCGTCTTGAGCGCGCCGTAGCCCTTGCCCGCGTACTTCTGCTCGAGATCCGCGATCTCGGTGCCGGTGAGGACGGAGTAGATCGTGAGCAGGTTGCTGACGCCGGGCTTCTCCGCCACGTCGTAGCGGATCACCGTGTCGGTGTCGGTGACGGCGCTCTTGACCTTCTTGGCGGTGGCCTTCGGCTCGTCGAGCAGGTTGATCAGGCCCTTGGGGGTGGACGCCGACTTGCTCATCTTGACCGCCGGGTCCTGGAGGTCGTAGATCTTCGCCGTCTCCTTGAGGATGTACGGCTTCGGGAGCGTGAAGGTGTCGCCGAACCGGCCGTTGAAGCGCGTGGCTAGGTCGCGGGTCAGCTCGATGTGCTGGCGCTGGTCCTCGCCCACCGGCACCTCGTTCGCCTGGTAGAGCAGGATGTCCGCGACCTGGAGGATCGGGTACGTGAACAGGCCGACGGAGGCGCGGTCGGCGCCCTGCTTCGCGGACTTGTCCTTGAACTGGGTCATGCGGGAGGCCTCGCCGAAGCCGGTGAGGCAGTTCATCACCCAGGCGAGCTGGGCGTGCTCCGGGACATGGCTCTGCACGAACAGCGTGCAGCGGTCCGGGTCGAGGCCGGCGGCCAGCAGCTGGGCCGTGGCGAGCCGGGTGTTGGCCCGCAGCTCCTCGGGGTCCTGCGGAACCGTGATCGCGTGCAGGTCGACGACCATGTAGAAGGCGTCGTGGGTCTCCTGGAGCGCCACCCACTGGCGGACGGCACCGAGGTAGTTGCCGAGGTGGAAGGAGCCTGCTGTGGGCTGGATTCCGGAGAGCACGCGGGGTCGGTCAGTCGCCATGCCTCTCATTCTCTCAGGTTCCGGGAGGCGGTCCGGAACGAGTCCGGAACAGGTGGGAACCGATCAGTTCCGCGCGGTGTAACAAGAGAGTGAGGACGCGGGAGGGGGGCCGCATCGTCGATGAGGCCGCGGTGATCGCACGCGTACGCGCCGGGCAGCCGGAGGCGTACGCGGAGCTGGTGCGCGCCCATACGGGCATCGCGCTCAGGGCGGCCGCCGCGCTCGGCGCGGGCCCGGACGCGGAGGACGTGGTGCAGCAGGCCTTCGTGAAGGCGTACTGCGCGCTGGGGCGCTTCCGGGACGGCGCGGCCTTCCGGCCGTGGCTGTTGTCGATCGTGGCCAATGAGACGAGGAACACAGTGCGCGCGGCGGCACGCAGGACGACCCTGGCCGGCCGGGAAGCGGCCCTCGTCGGGGCGGAGCCGGTGATACCGGAGTCGGCCGACCCCGCCGTCGCCACGCTGGAGACCGAGCGCCGCGCGGCCCTGCTGGCCGCCCTGGACCAGCTGAGCGAGGAGCACCGGCTGGTCGTCACCTACCGCTATCTGCTGGAGATGGACGAGCGGGAGACCGCCGAAACCCTGGGCTGGCCCCGGGGCACCGTGAAGTCCCGTCTGAACCGCGCCCTGCGCCGGCTCCAGCGGCTGCTGCCGGAAGGGGGTGCGCCGGCGTGAGCGGACCGCGGGAGGAGGAGCTGCGGCGCCTGCGCGAGGAGCTGCGCGCCTACGGCCGCTCCCTCGACGCGCCGGACGGGGCGGCGGGTGCGGAGACGATGGCCGAGCGGGTGGTCGCCCGGATACTCGCCGAGCGGGTCCCCGTCCCCGAACCGGCCCCCCGGTCCCGCCTGCGGGCGGTCCGGCACTGGACGCGGGCCCGCATGCGCACCCTGCTGGCCGCCCTGTGCGGTCTGCTGACGGTGCTGGTGCTGACGCCGCCGGTGCGGGCGACGGTGAGCGACTGGTTCGGCTTCCACGGCGTCCAGGTACGGCAGGACCCGTCGGCCGTGCCCACCCCGGGCGGCCGGGTGCCGGACTGCGCCGCTCCGGTGCGGCTGGAGGAGGCGTCGCGGCGGGCCGGCTTCACCCCCGTGGTCCCGGAGGCGCTGGGCCCGCCGGACGCGGTCTCCGTGGGCGCGCTGCCGCACGGCCGGTCCCTGGTCAGCCTGTGCTGGAGGGACGACGACGGCCGGACGATCCGCCTGGACCAGTTCCCGGGCCGCTTGGACCTCTCCTTCACCAAGTCGGTGCGTGAGCAGCCGCAGTGGCTGGACGTAGGCGGCCAGGCGTTGTGGTTCCCCCGCCCGCACGTCCTGACGTTCTGGATGTCCGACGCGGAGGGGCGCCGCTTCACACGGGAGGACCGCACGGCGGGGCCGACACTGCTGTGGAGCCCTGAGGGCGAGGTCACCCTCCGCCTGGAGGGGGTGGGGTCGCGCACCCGGGCCCACGAGATCGCGACGTCCGTCCCCACTTCGGGGCTCGAACGCCGGACGGGCTGACTTCAGCCCGTCCGGCGTTCGATGACGAGGCCCGAAGGGCCGAAAGGGGGTCTGGGGCGCAGCCCCAGGGACGGGAAGGGAAGGGGCGGCGGGGGCGAGAAAACCCGGTGGGAACCCCACCGCACCGGCCGGTGTATCAAAAGTGGCAGGCGGCTCGCAGAGGGAGCCGCACGAGGTTCGACCAGCCCAGTGGGGGACCGACATGCACACCTGGAAGGACTGCGTACGACGACACCTGACGGCGATCACGCTCGCGGTGCTGACCCTGATCCTGTGCGGCAGCACACCCGCCTCCGCAGGAGGCCCCACCAGCGTCCTGATCGTCTCGGCGACCACCGGCAGGACCGCCTCGCTGCACTACGCCGACAAGCGCTACACGGAACTCGAGCGCCTCCTCGGCCCCATGCACCAGGGCACCCGCACCGAGCCGCCCCAGCTCGCGACCGCCTCCGGCCGGCACATCAACGTGACGTGGATGGTCCACGACGTGACCCCGTGGCGGGTGGACCAGATCGCCCTCCCGGACGGCGGCCAGGACGTGTGGATACACACCTCCACCCGCATCACCGACGGCGACGACGGCGTCTGGCACCGCGCCAAGTCCCCGGCGAAGCTCCGCGCGCTGCTCTCGGAGCTCGGCGTGACGGGCGCCGGCGTCTCCGCGCCCGCGGCGCCGCCGGCCCCCCGTGAGGACCTGCACATGGCCCCCACGCCGGCGGCCGCCTCCGCCACGGACGAGGGCGCGGACGCCGCCGCGTGGTGGTGGGCCGTACCGGGCCTGGCGGGGGGAGCCGTCCTGGCCCTGGTACTGCGCCCGTACGCGCTGCGGGGTGCGGCCGCGATACGCGACCGCCGGAACCGGGACGACGGCCCCCGCCAGGAACTCCTCGACGTGTGACGGAGCCGGCAGGCGCCCTCAGCCGAGGTCGACCTCCGGGTACAGCGGGAAGCCGGCGACCAGGTCGGTGGCCCGGCGCGAGATCTCGTCGGCGACCTTCTCGTCGAGCACGTGGGACGCCTTGGACGGCGCACCGGACTTGGTGGTGCCGGGCTCGGTGGTGGTGAGGACGCGGTCGATGAGACCGGCGACCTCGTCCATCTCCGCCGTGCCGAGTCCGCGCGTGGTCAGCGCCGGGGTGCCGATCCGGATGCCGGAGGTGTACCAGGCTCCGTTCGGGTCGGCCGGGATGGCGTTGCGGTTGGTGACGATGCCGGAGTCGAGCAGCGCCGCCTCGGCCTGGCGGCCGGTGAGGCCGTAGGAGGTGGCGACGTCGATCAGGTTGAGGTGGTTGTCGGTGCCGCCGGTGACGAGGGTGGCGCCACGGCGCATCAGCCCCTCGGCGAGCGCGCGGGAATTGTCGACGATCCGCTGCGCGTAGTCCTGGAACGAGGGCTGCCGCGCCTCGGCGAGGGCGACCGCCTTCGCGGCCATGACGTGCGGCAGCGGGCCGCCGAGGACCATCGGGCAGCCGCGGTCGACCTGGTCCTTGAGGGAGTCGTCGCACAGCACCATGCCGCCGCGCGGGCCGCGCAGCGACTTGTGGGTGGTGGTGGTGACGATCTGGGCGTGCGGCACGGGGTCGAAGTCTCCGGTGAGGACCTTGCCGGCGACGAGACCCGCGAAGTGCGCCATGTCGACCATGAGCGTGGCGCCGACCTCGTCGGCGATCTCCCGCATGATCCGGAAGTTCACGAGACGGGGGTACGCGGAGTAGCCGGCGACGATGATCAGCGGCTTGAACTCGCGGGCGGTGACGCGCAGCGCCTCGTAGTCGATCAGGCCGGTGGCCGGGTCGGTGCCGTAGGAGCGCTGGTCGAACATCTTGCCGGAGATGTTGGGCCGGAAGCCGTGGGTGAGGTGGCCGCCGGCGTCCAGGGACATGCCCAGCATGCGCTGGTTGCCGAAGGCCTGGCGCAGTTCGGCCCAGTCGGCGTCGGAGAGCTCGTTGATCTGGCGGACGCCGGTCTTCTCCAGGAACGGCGCCTCGACGCGGTCGGCGAGGACCGCCCAGAAGGCGACCAGGTTGGCGTCGATGCCGGAGTGCGGCTGGACGTAGGCGTGGCGGGCGCCGAACAGCTCCTTGGCGTGCTCGGCGGCGAGCGACTCGACCGTGTCGACGTTGCGGCAGCCGGCGTAGAAGCGGCGGCCGACGGTTCCCTCGGCGTACTTGTCGCTGAACCAGTTGCCCATCGCCAGCAGGGTGGCCGGGGAGGCGTAGTTCTCGGAGGCGATCAGCTTGAGCATCTCGCGCTGGTCGGCGACCTCCTGCCCGATCGCGTCGGCGACGCGCGGCTCGACGGCGCGGATCACGTCGAGGGCGGAGCGGAAGGCGGTGGACTCGGGGGTGAGCGAAGGCTCGGCAGACATGGGGACCTCCGGACGTAGCGTTCAGCGTTCACGGTACGGATGGCCCAGGCGCACGGCACGTTTCTCGCGGGCCGCTCCCCGATGGTTGGTCCCATCCCAGCGCGCCAGTCACGGCCCGCGCGCCAGGTTACCGGGTGGGCGGGAGCGGCGCGGCGGGTGTCCGCGATGCGGGAGTGACCGTCACCCCTGCCGTCGGCGGGGCGACCGGTCAGAGGATGACGTGGGGCAGGAAGCGGGCGTACCCGTCGGTGACCAGGCCGGAGGACTCGCGGATGCCGAGACCGGCGGCCTCGTTCTCCACGACCCAGGTGCCGAGGACGACGCGGTTGCCGTCGAAGTCGGGCAGCGGGGCGAGCTGCTGGTAGCAACAGGGCTCGTCGCGGAGGTCCGGCGCGGTGCCGGGTTCGTGGACGGTGACGCCGGCGCCCTCGCGGCCCAGCAGCGGCTTGGCGACCCAGCCGGTGGTGTCCGCGAGTTCGCGGGGGCCGTCGAGGTAGGCGGGGAGGAGGCTGGGGTGGCCGGGGTGGAGTTCCCAGAGGATCGCCAGCAGGGCCTTGTTGCTGAGCAGCATCTTCCAGGCGGGTTCGATCCACAGGGTGGAGCCGGTGCCGCCGCCGTTGTCGAGGGTGTCGAGCACATGGTCGGCGAAGCGGTCGGTGGTGAGCCACTCCCAGGGGTACAGCTTGAAGATGCTGCGGATGAATCGCAGGCGGTTGTCGACGAAGCGGCCGGAGAGGCGGTCCCAGCCGATCTCCTCCACGGACAGCCAGTCGGTCTCCAGGCCCGCCTGTTCGGCGGTCTCCTTGAGGTAGGCGACGGTCATCAGATCCTCGCCGCACTCGTCGCCCGCGGTGTGCGCGAAGTACAGCGGGCTGCCCGGCGGGAGCAGCGCGGACTGCCTCTTCCATGCGTCGACGAGCCGTTCGTGCAGGGAGTTCCACTGGTCGGCGCCGGGGAAGCGCTCCTCCATCCAGAACCACTGCGGGGAGGCCGCCTCCACCAGGGAGGTCGGGGTGTCCGCGTTGTACTCGAGGAGCTTCGCCGGGCCGGCGCCGTCGTACCGGAGGTCGAAGCGGCCGTACAGGGAGGGCAGTTCGTCCCTGCGGTGCCAGGACTCGGTGACGGCCTCCACGACCCGGGGGTCGGTGATGCCGAGGTCGGCGAAGCGGCCCTCGGCGACGATGTGCCCGGCCGCGGCCAGGCTCATCGCGTGCAGCTCCTCGACCGTCTCCTCGAGCGCCTCGACCTCGTCCAGGCCGAAGACGTAGTAGGCGCTCTCGTCCCAGTAGGGGCGCAGGGAGTCGTCGGGGTAACGGGTCAGCGGGTAGACGAGCCCCTGCTCCTCGACGGTCTGCTGCCAGCCGGGGCGGGGCTCGGTGGTGCGCCGTTCCACGACGGCTCAGCCCCCGCCGCTGCCGGAGCAGCCGAAACCGCCCCGGGCGACGGCCTCGCTGCGGCTGAAGGTGCCGCGCTCGGCGTAGCCGTTGCGGACGTCGGAGTCGTAGTACCAGTCGGCGTCGGTGGAGCGGGACCCGCTCCTGCTCTTGCCGAGGGAGCCGGAGGAGCCGCCGGAGCAGTTCTTGTCGGAGACGACCTTGTACCCGTCGCCGAGCGTGTAGCTGTTGCGGTCCACGCACCGCCGGTCCGGGTCGGACCCGCAGGCCGACAGTGCCGCCGCGAGCACACCCATGCCGCCCAGCACCACCGTGCTGGACCGCAGTCGTCGCCGTGTCTGCGCCATGCCTTTCGCTCCCCCTCGTGTCGCGCCGGACCGTTCCCGTGTCGCCCGGCTCGCGGCGGACAGCCTAGAGACCGTCCGGCCGGGACGCACGGGACCCCCCCGGGCCCGCGCCCGGCAGGGTTGACGGTTTGTCACCGTGCGGCGGGATATGGCCGGTCGGCGCTCACGGAAGATCCACAGGTGCCGGCCGTGGGAGGCGGCTCGGGGGCGGTCATGGCAGGGAGCGGAGCAGCGCGTCCAGCGTGCCGGCCCAGGCGTGGTCGGGCGGGGTGGCGTAGCCGACCACGAGGGCGTCGCCGACGGGCTCGGTGACGCCGGGGTGGCGGAAGGAGTCCAGGCCTTTCACGGCGAGGCCCTGCCAGGTGGCCGACCGCTGGACCGACTGTTCGGTGCCGGGCGGCAGTTCGAGCACGGCGTGCAGTCCGGCCGCGATGCCGGTGACGCGGACGTGGGGCGCCCCGGTGGCGAGGGCCTGCACGAGGGCGTCGCGGCGGCGCCGGTAGCGCAGGCGGGCGGCGCGGACCTGTCGGTCGTAGGCGCCGGAGGTCAGGAACTCGGCCAGGGCGAGCTGTTCCACGACGCTCACCGTACGGCCGCCGCCGTGGTCGGCCACGTCCTGCAGCAGCCAGGGCGGCACCACCATCCAGCCGAGCCGCAGGCCGGGGGCGAGGGACTTGCTGGCGGTGCCGAGGTGCACCACCCGGCCGGGGTCGAGGTCCTGAAGGGCGCCGACGGGCTGGCGGTCGTAGCGGAACTCGCCGTCGTAGTCGTCCTCCAGGATCAGGCCGCCGGTGCGGCGCGCCCACTCGACCACGGCGGCCCGGCGCTCCGGGAGGAGCGCCCCGCCGAGCGGGAACTGGTGGGCCGGGCTGAGCAGCACCGCGCCGGCGTCGCCCGGGTCCTGGGCGCGGGTGCCGAGGGTGTCACGGGCGAGCGGCGCGGTCCGCAGGCCGGCGCGGTGGACGAGGTCCCAGTGGACGTCGAGGCCGTACGGCTCGACGGCGAGCGTGCGGGCGCCACGGGCGCGCAGCACCCGGGACAGCAGCTCCAGCCCGTGGGCGAAGCCGGAGCAGACGACGACGTGCCCGGGGTCGGCGCGCACGCCCCGCACCCGGGAGAGGTAGCCGGCGAGGGCCTCGCGGAGTTCCGGGCGGCCGCGCGGGTCGCCGTAGCCGAAGGCGTCGTGGGGCGCGGCGGCCAGGGCGCGGCGGGTGGCCCTGAGCCACTCGGTGCGGGGGAAGGACGCGAGGTCGGGGGTGCCGGGCATCAGGCTGTACGGCAGCCGGCCGGGGGTGCGGCGGGGCGTGGGGGCGGCCGGGCGTTCGGGGACGGCGCGCGGGGCGACGCGGGTGCCGGAGCCCTGGCGGGCGGTGAGCCAGCCCTCGGCGACCAGGTCGGCGTAGGCGTCGGCGACGGTGTTGCGGGCGATGCCCAGGTCGACGGCGAGGGAGCGGGAGGAGGGCAGCCGGGTGCCGGGGGCGAGCCGGCCCTTGCGGACGGCCTCCCGCAGCGCGTCCGTGAGGCCGCGCCGCACCCCGGGGCCGCTCGGGTCCAGGTGGAGGTCGATGCCGAAAGTGGCCCAGCGTTCTGCCATGGAACTGGACCATACTCCTGGGCTGCCCGGTTCCTAGGCTCGACGGCATGACGAACACCGACACGACAGGGACGGCCCCCTACGCGGCGGAGGAGCCCTCCCGCATGGAGTGGGCGAAGCACGCCCCCGAGGTCTACAAGGCGATGGTCCGGCTGGACGTCGCGGCCCGGCAGGGTCTCGACCCGAAGCTGGCCGAGCTGGTCAAGATCCGCGCCTCGCAGCTCAACCACTGCGCGTTCTGCCTGGACATGCACAGCAAGGACGCCCTCGCGGCGGGCGAGAGCGTCGAGCGGATCATCCAGCTGGCCGCGTGGGAGGAGTCACGCCACTTCTACACGGAGAAGGAGATCGCCGCGATCGAGCTGACCGAGGCGGTCACCGTGCTGACCGACGGTTTCGTGCCGGACGACGTGTACGAACGGGCCGCGAAGCAGTTCGACGAGGCGGAGCTGTCCCAGCTGATCGCCGCCATCGCGGTGATCAACGCCTGGAACCGGTTCGGCGTGACCTGCCGGATGACGCCCGGCCACTACCAGCCGGGACAGCGCCACTAGAGGTGCGACCGGAGGCCGCTCAGGGCAGCCACCTCTCCCAGACGGAGCGGTGGCTGTCCACCCACTTCTCCGCCGCCTCGCGCGGCGACAGCTTCTGCTCGGCGATCATCAGGGAGACCTCGTTCTGGTCCTCGGTCGTCCACTCGAAGTTCCTCAGCAGTTCGGCCGCCTTGCCGCCGCTGCGCGCGAAGTCCGCGTTGAGGTACTTCTGCAGCGGGGTGTGCGGGTAGGCGCAGGCGACCTTCTCCGGGTCCGCGTCGCAGCCCTCCTCGTACGGGGGCAGCTTCACCTCCGTCATCGGCACCTGCTCGGACAGCCACTGGGGCGTGTACCAGTAGGTGAGGAACGGCTTCTTCTCCTTGGCGAACTGCTGGATCTGGGTGATCTGCGCGGCCTCGGAGCCGGCGAACACCACCCGGTAGTCCAGCTTCAGGTTCTTCACCAGCGCCTTGTCGTTGGTGACGTAGGAGGGGGAGCCGTCGAGGAGCTGGCCCTTGCCGCCGCTCTCCGGGGTGCGGAACTGGTCGGCGTACTTGTCGAGGTTCTTCCAGTCGGTGACGTCCGGGTGCCGCTTCGCGAAGTACGTCGGCACGAACCAGCCGATGTGCCCGGTGACGCCCAGGTCGCCGCCGTTCACGATGGTCTTCTTGTCCTCGACGTACCGCTGCTCCTGGTCGGGGTGGCCCCAGTCCTCCAGGATCGCGTCCACGCGGCCCTGGCTGAGGGCATCCCAGGCGGGCACCTCGTCGACCTGGACGGTGTCGACGCGGTAGCCGAGCTCGTGCTCCAGCAGGTACTGGGCGACGGCCACGTTGGCCTGGGCCCCGACCCAGGACTGCACCGACAGGGTGACCGTCCTCGCCCCGCGCGCGTTGGCGAACGGCGAGGCCTGCTTGGTCATGTCGGCGGCCCCGCAGCCGGTCAGCAGCAGGAGCGCGCAGCCCGCCGCCACGGCGGGCATCGTACGGATCCGCATGTCACGCTCCCTTCGTCGCGCGGCGTCCGGTGGGCTGGGTGACCCGGTCGAGCATCAGGCCCAGGCAGACGATCGCGGCGCCGGCCACCAGACCGGTCGCCAGGTCGCCCTGCGCGAGGCCGAAGACGACGTCGTAGCCGAGTGCGCCGCCGCCGACGAGGCCGCCGATGATGACCACGGCCAGGACCAGGACGACGCCCTGGTTGAGGGCGAGCAGCAGCGCCGGGCGGGCCAGCGGGAGCTGCACCTGCCGCAGCTGCTGGGCGCCGGTCGCGCCGAGCGAGCGCGCCGACTCCAGGGCGGCCGGGTCGACCTGCCGCAGTCCCTGCGTGGTGATGCGGACGACGGCGGGCAGCGCATAGACGACCGCGGCGGCGACCGCGGGGGCGCGGCCCACGCCGAACAGGGCGACCACCGGGATCAGGTACACGAACTGCGGCATGGTCTGGAACACGTCCAGCACCGGGCGCAGCAGCCGCTCGACGCGGTCGCTGCGCGCGGCGGCGACACCCGCGGCGAATCCGATGACGAGGGTCACCGCGACGGCGGCGAGCACCTGCGACAGCGTGTCCAGCGACGGCCCCCACACGCCGAGCACGCCGATGGCGGCCATCGCGAGCACGGCGGAGAGCGCGGTGCGCCAGGTGCCGATCAGCCAGGCCAGGGCGGCGACGATCAGCAGCACGCTCCACCAGGGCAGCCACTGGAGCCCGTCACGGAGCGGGTCGAGCACCCAGGTGGTGAAGCGGCCCGCCCAGTCGGCGGTGCCTCCGACCACGGGGACGCCCGAGTACAGGTGCGCGGTCATCCAGCCGACGGCCCGGTTGACCGGCTCCGTGATGCCGACGACCCAGCTCTCCGGCCACTCCAGCCGGCCCGCGAGACGTCCGGCGACGGCGACGACGGCCGCGGCGGCCAGGGCGCACGCGCCGAGCAGGCGGGCGTCCGGGGCGGGCGCGTCACCGAGCCGGGCGCCGGCCGCGCCGGTCACCCGGTCCAGGACGACCGCCAGCAGCACGATCGGGATGCCCGCGGCCAGCGCGGCGCCCACGTCGACCGAGGCGAGCGCCTGGTAGACGCGGTCGCCGAGGCCGCCCGCGCCGATCACGGAGGCGATGACGGCCATGGAGAGGGCCATCATGATCGTCTGGTTGAGGCCGAGCAGCAGTTCCTTGCGGGCCAGCGGGATGCGGGCGGTCAGCAGACGCTGGCGCGCGGTCGTCCCGAGCGACTCGACGGCCTCCAGCACCTCCTTGTCCGCGCCGCGCAGCCCGAGCGCGGTGAGCCGGGCCATCGGCGGGGCGGCGTAGACGACCGTGGCGAGCACGGCCGCGGGGACGCCGATGCCGAAGACCAGCACGACCGGCAGCAGGTAGGCGAAGGCCGGCAGGACCTGCATGGTGTCGAGGACAGGGCGCAGCGCCCGGTGCATACGGTCGGACAGTCCGGCCGCGAGCCCGAGCAGCGCGCCCGCCACGACGGACGCGGCAACCGCGACCACCATAAGCGCGAGCGTCTGCATGGTGGGCACCCACATACCCAGCAGCCCGCACGCGAGGAACGCGGCGGCGGTCCCGAGCGCGAGCCGGATCCCCGCGACACGCCAGGCGGTCAGCGCGGCCACGGCCGTCACTCCCGCCCAGCCGACGGCGAGGAGGGCGAGGTAGACGGCGCGTACGGCGATGACGACGGCGTTGCTGACGTGGCCGAGGAAATAGAGGAAGAGGGGGTGGGAGTCGCGGTTGTCGACGATCCAGTCACTGACGGTGCCGAGCGGCGCGGACACGTCGACGGTCAACGCCCCGGGCCACGCCCCGCTCCCCCACCGGCTCGCCGCGAACGGCACGACGAGGGCGGCGAGCACGAGGAGGACGCCGAGCTTGCGGACATGGGGGTTGCCGAGGACGCCGGGCGCCGCGGCCCCCCGCGCGGTGGCGGTGACCGCGGCCATCAGACGGCCCCCTCCCCGGCGGCGGAAGCCGCCCCCTCGTCGGCGCCCCGCGCGGGCACGGCGGGCCGCCCGGCGGGCCTGCCCGCGCTCCGGCCGGCGGGGCCGGTCGGGGCGTCGTCGGCGGAGGTGTCCGGGCCCGGCCCGGCGAGCGCGTCCCCGCCTGCGGCCGGGCTCCCGTCGGGTACGACCGCCCCCCGTGCCGCGGAGCCCTCAGCGCCTCCGTCAGCGGCAGCCGGCCCGCCCGACGCACCGTCGGCGGGGCCGGTCGGGGGCGGCGCATCGTCGGCGGGGCCGGTCGGGGGCGGCGCGGCGTCGGCGGGGCCGGTCGGGGGCGGCGCGGCGGACGTGGCCGCGGGCGCGGTGGAGGGGTGGCCGGCCACCACGTTCAGCAGGGCTTCCGCGTCCACCACGCCCACGCACTCGTCGCCGTCCAGGACGCGGGCGGGGGCGCCCTCGCGGGACACCGTGGTGATGGCCTCCGACACCGTGGTGTCGGGGGTGACCGTCGGGCCCGTGGCCGTCCGTTCCGCCGGTGAGGCGGGGCGCATGGCCGTCCGGACGGTGAGGACCTGCTCGCGCGGTACGTCCTGGACGAACGCGCGCACGTAGTCGTCGGCGGGCGCGCCCACGATCTCCTCGGGCGTGCCGAGCTGCACCACACGGCCGTCCCGCATCAGCGCGATGCGGTCGCCCAGCTTCAGCGCCTCCTGGAGGTCGTGCGTGATGAAGACCATCGTGCGGCCCTCCTCACGGTGCAGCCGCACCACCTCGTCCTGCATGTCCCGCCGGATCAGCGGGTCGAGCGCGCTGAACGGCTCGTCGAACAGCAGCACCTCGGGGTCGACGGCGAGGGCGCGGGCCAGCCCGACCCGCTGCCGCTGACCGCCGGAGAGCTGGGCGGGCCGGCGCTGTTCCATGCCCGCGAGACCCACCTTGGCGACGACCTCGGCGGCCTTCTCCCGCCGCGCGGCGCGGCCCATGCCCTGGATCTCCAGGCCGTAGGCGACGTTGTCGAGGACGGTGCGGTGCGGCAGCAGACCGAAGTGCTGGAAGACCATGGCGGCGCGATGGCGCCGCAGTTCCCGCAGCCGCGTCCCGTCCATCGCGCGGACGTCCTCGCCGTCGATGGCGATACGGCCCGCGGTCGGCTCGATCAGCCGGGTCAGGCAGCGCACCAGCGTGGACTTGCCGGAGCCGGACAGGCCCATGACGACGAAGACCTCGCCCTTGCGGACGTCGAAGGAGACGTCCCGCACGGCGGCCGTGCAGCCGGTACGGGCACGCAGCCCGGCCGCGTCGAGGGAGGCGAGGGCGGGGTCGGCGGGCACCCTGTCGGCGCGGGGCCCGAAGACCTTCCACAATCCCTCGACGGAGAAGACGGGCGGAGCCTCCACGTCGGACGCGGGGGCGGAGCCGGCGGCGGCTACGGCCGCTGTCGCCGCGCTCATCGGGCATCACCGCCGAGGAGATCGACGGCCCGCTCGCCGACCATCAGCACGCCGATCATGGGGTTGACGGCGGTCATGGTCGGGAACACGGAGGCGTCGGCGACGCGGATGCCCTGGAGGCCCCGGATCCGCAGCTCGGGGTCGACGACCGCGGTCTCGTCGTCGGCGGCGCCCATCTTGCAGGTGCCGGCCGGGTGGTACACGGTGTGCGCGACCTTGCGGGCGTACTCGCTCAGCTCCTCGTCGGCGGTGACGTCAGGCCCGGGGGCCACCTCCCGCTTGAGCCAGTGCGCGAGCGGCTCCGTCCTCGCGATCTCGCGGGCGATGCGGATGCCGTCGACGAGCGTGCGGCCGTCGTAGTCGTCCTCGTCGGTGAAGTACCGGAAGTCCAGCGCCGGCTTCACCCCGGGGTCGGCGCTGGTCAGGTACAGCCGGCCGCGGCTCTTCGGCTTCGGGATGTTCGGCGTCATGGAGACCCCGAACTCCGGCCGCTCGTAGCCCAGTCGCTCCGGGTTGTCCGTGAACGGGATCTGGTAGAAGTGGAACATCAGGTCGGGACCCGCATGTCCGGGGTCACGGCGCACGAACAGACCGGCGTCGGAGTCCATCGCCGAGTTCTCCGGGATGGGCCCGTTCGTCTCCCACACGATCACCGACTCGGGGTGGTCGAGCAGGTTCTCGCCGACGCCCGGCAGATGGTGCGCGACGGGGATGCCGAGCGCCTCCAGGTCCTCGCGCGGCCCGATGCCGGAGTGCAGCAGCAGCCGCGGCGAGTCGACGGCGCCGGCGCACAGCACCACCTCGTTGCGCGCGCGGATCAGCACCTCCTCGCCGTCCTTGGTGCGCACGCGGACGCCCTCGGCGCGGGTGCCGTTCAGCTCCAGTTTGTACGCCCAGGTCTCCAGCCAGAGCGTCAGGTTGGTCCGCTCGTTTATCACCGGGTGCAGGTAGGCCACCGAGGCGGAGGACCGCTTGTTGTTCTCGGGGTGGTAGGCGAGGTCGAAGAAGCCGACACCCTCGGCGAACGGCTTCTTGTTGAAGCCCTCGATGCGGGGCACCTCGAGCGCGGTCTGCGCGGCGTCGACGAAGTCGCGGGCGATGGCGTTCCGGTCCTTCTCGTCGACCGGCACGATGTTGTTCTTCAGCCGGGCGTAGTACGCCTCCATCTGCACGGCGCCCCAGCCCTTGGCACCGGCCTGCTCCCACTCGTCCCAGTCGGACGGCAGCGGCTTGAACGCGATGAGGGTGTTGTGCGAGGAGCAGCCGCCGAGGACGCGGGCGCGGCTGTGCCGGATGTGCGAGTTGCCGCGTGGCTGCTCGGTGGTGGGGTAGTCGTAGTCGAGCTCACCACCGAGCAGGCCCATCCAGCGGCGCAGCGTCAGCACGTCGTCCCGGCCGACGTCGCTGGGGCCGCCCTCGATGACGGCGACGGTGACGTCCGGGTTCTCGGTGAGTCGGGAGGCGATGACGGAACCTGCGGTCCCGCCGCCTATGACGACGTAGTCGTAGACAGGGGTGTCCTCGGTCATGGGGTACTCCAAAGGCTCGGACTGAAGGGCGCCCCGGGAAGGGCGACCCAAAGGGGGCGCGGAGCTGTGTCGACATGCGGCTCCGCCGCGTGGGCACGACCAGCCACGACGGCGCCGCAGCCGCCACGCGACACGCGGCACCGCCCCGTCACGGCATCAGCCGCGGAACCACCGGACCGGCGCCGGCGCCAGGTTCTGGTACACGTGCTTCGTCTCGCGGTACTCCGCGAGCCCCGCCGGCCCGAGTTCGCGCCCGGTGCCGCTCTTGCCGAAGCCGCCCCACTCGGCCTGCGGGAGGTAGGGGTGGAAGTCGTTGATCCACACGGTGCCGTGACGCAGCCGTCCGGCCACCCGGCGGGCGCGGCCCGGGTCGGCCGTCCACACACCGCCGGCCAGGCCGTACTCGGTGTCGTTGGCGAGGGCGACGGCCTCGTCCTCGGTGCGGAACGTCTCGACGGTGAGGACCGGTCCGAAGACCTCCTCCCGCACGACGCGCATCTCACGGTGGCAGCGGTCGAGGACGGTCGGCTCGTAGAAGTAGCCGGACGCGGGGCGTTCGGGCGCCGCCTCGGGCCGCTTGCCGCCGCAGCGCAGCACCGCGCCCTCCTTGAGGGCGGACTCGACGTACGACTCGACCTTCTCGCGCTGCTGCGCGGAGACGAGCGGGCCGCATTCGACGCCGTCCTCGGTGCCCCGGCCGAGCCGGATCTTTTCGGCGCGGCGGGCGAGTTCGCCGACGAAACGATCCCGCACGGACTCCTCGACGATGAGGCGCGCACCGGCCGAGCAGACCTGACCGCTGTGGATGAACGCCGCGTTGAGGGCCTGGTCGACGGCGGTGTCGAAGCCCTCCTCGGTGGCGCAGGCGTCGGCGAACACGACGTTGGGGTTCTTGCCGCCGAGCTCGAGGGCGACCTTCTTCACGGTCGGCGCGGCCGCCTGGGCGACCTTGGTGCCGCTGACCAGGCCGCCGGTGAAGGAGACCAGGTCGACGTCGGGGTGCTCGGCCATCCGCGCGCCGACGGTGTGACCGGGACCGGTGACGATGTTGGCGACGCCGGCGGGCAGACCCGCCTCGGTGAGCAGGCCGATCAGGGCGACGGTCGTCATCGGGGTGATCTCGCTGGGCTTCACCACGAAGGTGTTGCCCGCGGCCAGCGCCGGGGCGATCTTCCAACTGGCCTGGAGCAACGGGTAGTTCCAGGGGGTGATCAGGGCGCAGACGCCGACCGGCTCGTGCACGACCACGCTGTGGACGTCCGGCGAACCCGCGTCCACGACCCGGCCCGGCGCCTCGGCGGCGACCAGGTCGGCGAAGTAGCGGAAGGCGTCGGCCACGCAGTCGATGTCGACGCGGCCCTCCTCGACGGTCTTGCCCGCGTCCTGGGCCTCCAGCAGGCCCAGTTCCTCGCGGTCCCTGACCAGGAGGTCGGCGACACGACGCAGCAGCGCGGCCCGCTCGGTGACGGGGGTGCGCGGCCAGGGCCCCTCGTCGAAGGCGCGGCGCGCCGCCGCCACGGCGAGGTCGGTGTCCTTCTCGTCGCCCTCCGCGACCACCGCGAACGGCCGGGCGTCCGCCGGGTCGAGGATCTCCCGGGTGGCCCCGGAGACCGCGGCCCGCCACTCGCCCTCCGCGTAGATGGTGTCGCGCGCCCGCAATGCTGTGCTGTCCGCCATGGTGGGTACTGCCTTCCGTTCTCTTCCGCGCCCGTGAGTCACATGCCTGTTACCCCCGAGACCGGGTGCGCCTGCCCTGCCGGGCGGAAGTCATGCGGAATCGAGGCGGGGGAGTGCGCTTCGTCACGCAGTCACCTGCGGCACGGAGGGCGTGGCGGCGCCCTTTCGACGCCGGGTGCACGTCATCCGTGGCCGATCGCGCAGTTCCCCGCGCCCCTGAGGGCGCCACGGCGGGCGGCACGCCGTCCCGCCCACCGCGGGCAGCCCTTTCCACGCCAGGTGCACGTCATCCGTGGCCGATCGCGCAGTTCTCCGCGCCCTTGAGGGCGCCGCAGTTGCGGGCATTCGTGCCGCTGGGGCGGCACGGGTGGGCGCGGGCGGCACCTCGTCGGCGCCGAGTTGCGCCAACACCCCCGCCCACACCGACCGACGGGACGTCAGGTCAGCCGCACGTCGCCGACGGAGGACAGAAGTGCTCCACCGCCAGGAGCGCCAGCTCCAACTCCGGGTCCACCCCATCCGTCGGCGCCCCGTACGCCGCCACCGCGTAGACCTTTCCGTCCTGCGGGGACCGGAAGCGGACGTCCTGGACGTGCCAGCTGCCGACCTCGGGCTCGCCCCGCAGCGAATCGGCGAGGTACTCGAGACGCAGCCCTTCGCCGCCCGCGTCCAGCCGCACCATCTCGACCCGCTGGAAGCCGTCCGGCTTCGGTGTGTCCTCCGACAGGTACAGCTCGAAGGACTCCTCCGGCGAGGACTCCGCGATCTCGTACACCTGAAGCCGCCGGTACCCGTCCGGACTCCGGTAGTTCACGACGTCGAAGCCGTGCTGCGAGGACGCCGTCTCCCGTTCCCACCCCGTGGGCCGGGCGATGGTGAACCCCTCGGCGTCCTGGTGCAGTTCGAACCCCTCGGGCAGCGGCGACGCCTCGCCCCCGGGCGATTCCGAGGACCCCGAGGGCTCAGAGGACTCGGACGACCGGAAGGACTCCGTGGGCACCGTCCCCGGCTCTCCCGCCGGCGACGGCGACATCTGCGCGGTGCTCGCACCCGTGCCCCCCGCACGGTCGTCCGCGCCACCGCCCCCGCTGTCGTCCCCCACGACCAGGCTCAGCACCAGCGCCACCGCGACCCCCACCGCCGCGGCCCCGCCCAGCACACCCCACACCATCCGCCGCTGCCCGGCGCCGGGCGGCCCCGACGTCGGCGGCCCCGACGTCGGCGGCCCCGGGACGGACCACCCCGCGCCCCCCGGGGCGTCGGGATCGGTCACCCCGTGCGGGGCAGCCGAGGGCACGACCGGCTGGAAGGACGGTGGAGGAGGCGGCGGCGGAGTCACCGGCGCCGCCGCGCCGCTGCCGTCCTCCCAACACTGGGCGTCCTCGTTCCAGTACCGCTGTCCCCCGGTCATGGCGCCCCTCTCACATCCCCAGCAGCCCGGCGACGGCCCCGGCCGACGAGAACAGGGTCAGGACGCTCTGGGCGTCCGTGAGCGCCTCGCGCAGTCGCTGTATGCGGCTCTCACCGGCCGTCCCGTTGCGGGTGATCTCCTCCTCGGTGTCGGCGAGGGTGGAGTCCAGCCGCGCGACCTGCTCGTTCTCCCGCAGCCGGGCGAGGTCCGCACGCAGTTCCCGCACGGCGGCCAGCAGCTGCTCTGCGGTCTCGTCGCGCGCCGGAGCCGCGGTGTTGTGCGTCTCGGCACGGGCGTTGGCGCCGAACGCAAAGGAGGAGTTGTCGGCGCGGCCGATGCTGACGTTCGGTTCGTCGGATGCCATCGTCAGTCGGATCCCTTCTGCGGCACGGGGCCGCCGGTCGTGGTCTGGGCGCGCGCGTGGTCACCGAAGGCGAACGACGAGTTGTCGGCGCGCCCGATGTGCACCGCGCCGCTGCTGATGTTGACGATCTTCTGCACGAACTCGCCGGTCTCGTAGCCGGCTTCGCCCAGCGCCAGCCGCACACCGCGGCCGATGCGGTCCTGCACGCTGCGCAGGTACCGTGCGACGTCCATCTCCTGGAACGTGGACCCGGCGGGCGCCGCGGCCAGCTCCCGCACGGACAGGGCCGGCCCGTCGGGCAGTGCGTGGGCGTGGCCGCCGGTCAGCAGCCGCCACAGGTAGGCCGCGCCCCGGCCGAGGGTGATGAGCGAGTCGCCGGCGGAGCGGGGCACCAGGACGACGGAGCCGGCGATGCGGCCCTTGATGTCGTGCAGGAACTGGTGCGCGATACGGTCGGCGTCCTTGAAGTCCTCGCGGACCGGCAGCAGCACGTGCGGCGCGATCTCCAGCATCAGCATCCGGCCCTGGGTGTGGACGCGGACGAAGACGGTGACGACCAGCTCCTCCTCCCAGCCGGCGACGCGGACGCGCAGGAAGTGCCTCCGCTTCTCGCCGCCCTCCTCGACGGCCCGCGTCCGGTGCTGCTCGAAGTCGCCCGCCGCGTACGGCGCCTCGTCGCGGCGCTGGAGCCCTTCGACGGGCAGGAACACGCACTCGTCGATCTCCAGCCGCCGCAGCCGGTCCCGTACGCCGGGGCCCGCGTGCTCGGCCGGTTTCCGCAGCTGCTCGATGAGGGGCCGGACCCGGTCGAGGATGGCCCGGTTGCTCAGCGGCTGCTGGTCCGCGTCCTCGTCGGGCCGCAGTTCGACGGCGAGCACCCAGGTGTCGTACGCCGTGCCGGCCCCGCAGAACGGGCGCGCCTCGTGGTACATGACGAGCGGGGTGTGCTGCTCCAGCCGGATGCGCTGCGACAGCCGCCGGAAGCGGGGCCCCTCATAGCGCTCGGCGGGGTCGCTCGCCGCGTCCGGGAAGCGGGCCGGGGACAGTTCGGCGGCGATGACCCGGGCGAACTGGGTGCGGCGCCCCGCGACGCACAGGCCGATGACCACGAGCACCCCGAACCCGAGCCACGCCTGCCACGGCTCGGCACTCCCGGTGAGTTCGCCGGTGACCGCCCCCAGCACGTCCTCGTCGCCGGAGGGGCCGTACGGCGAGGAGGAGTACGAGGAATCCTCGGGCCCTTCGCCCAGCGCCACGGAGAGGACGGTGAAGAACGCGAACGCGGTGAAGACGCGTCCGCCCCAGCGGGCCAGGAACGCGGCGAGCGAGCGGTACCACGGCGGCCGGGCGTCACGGCCGCGCAGCAGGGGTGCGACGGCGAGCAGCAGGCTCGGCCAGACGAAGTAGAGGAGCAGACCGCCGCTGATCGGCGTGCCGACGATCCACAGGCCGACGACCGCTGCCGCCCACAGCATCTCCAGCCGGCGGGCGCGCAGCGCGTGCGCGAGGACGCGGGCCGCGTCGAAGCCCAGCGAGGGTGCGACGACCCGCTGTTCGTGGAGGTAGAGCTCCTCGACGACCCGGTCGCGGTAGCCGGCGTCCAGGTACGCCCCCGCGCACAGCAGCCGGGACGCCTCGCTGGCGTACGGGGGCACGGGCGGCGGGCCGTCCGGCGTCCCGCCAGGGCGCTCCGGCTGCTGCTGGGGTACGAAGGCAGTGCTCACGCGGATCCCCCGATACGCGAATGGACGTCACCACCACGCGGAGTGACGGGGCATCAGCATAGGGGAAGGACGGGTGGGTGCGAACCGGATTGACCACAGGGGCCGCCGGGACCGTGCGACGCGCGGGGCCCCGTACCGGACGAACCGGTACGGGGCCCCGCGAAGGCCGTGGTGGCCGGGCTCAGATGAGGCCGAGGGAGCGGACCGCCTCGCGCTCCTCCTCGAGCTCCTTGACGGAGGCGTCGATGCGGGTGCGGGAGAACTCGTTGATCTCCAGGCCCTGGACGATCTCGTACTTGCCGTCCTCGACGGTGACCGGGAAGGAGGAGATGAGACCCTCCGGGACGCCGTAGGAGCCGTCGGACGGGATGCCCATGGAGACCCAGTCGCCCTCCGCGGTGCCGTTGACCCAGGTGTGGACGTGGTCGATGGCGGCGTTGGCGGCGGAGGCGGCCGACGAGGCGCCGCGGGCCTCGATGATGGCGGCGCCGCGCTTGGCGACGGTCGGGATGAAGTCCTCGGCCAGCCACTTCTCGTCGTTGACGACCTCGGCGGCGTTCTTGCCGGCGATGGTGGCGTGGAAGATGTCCGGGTACTGGGTGGCGGAGTGGTTGCCCCAGATGGTCAGGCGCTTGATGTCCGAGACCGTGGAGCCCGTCTTCTTCGCGAGCTGGGTCAGCGCGCGGTTGTGGTCCAGGCGGGTCATGGCGGTGAAGCGCTCGGCCGGGACGTCCGGGGCGGCGGCCTGGGCGATCAGGGCGTTGGTGTTGGCCGGGTTGCCGACGACCAGGATGCGCACGTCGTCCGCGGCGTGGTCGTTGATGGCCTTGCCCTGCGGCTTGAAGATGCCGCCGTTGGCCTCGAGGAGGTCACCGCGCTCCATGCCCTTGGTCCGCGGCCGGGCCCCGACGAGGAGGCCGACGTTGGCGCCGTCGAAGGCCACGTTCGGGTCGTCCGTGATGTCGATGCCCTGCAGCAGCGGGAACGCGCAGTCGTCCAGCTCCATGGCGGTGCCCTCGGCGGCCTTGAGCGCCGGGGTGATCTCCAGCAGGCGCAGCTTGACCGGCACGTCCGCGCCGAGCAGCTGGCCGGAGGCGATGCGGAAGAGCAGGGCGTAACCGATCTGGCCGGCCGCGCCGGTGACGGTGACGTTCACGGGAGTGCGGGTCATGGCGTTCTCCGTATGACAGCTGGCGGTGGGGCGGTCCCTGCCCCCTGGTGCGGGATCCCCGCTCCGGCTCGTGACCGGTGGCCGCCACGATGATCGATCACCGGTTCGAATGATCGATCTCTTGGCGTCAAGAGAGATCCAGCGGTCAGGCTATCGCGCATCCGTGGGCACGCACGGCCGGGCTCCCTGTGGCCCGTCCCACAGAGTGACCGCGCACGCACGCGGGTAACCGAGGGCGGCGGCGAGGTGAGAAAGAGGGGGCGGCCGCTCCGCCCGGGAGAGGTGAGGGCGGGGCGGCCGCCGTCCGGGACCGACCGTGCCGGTATCCCGTGGGGGTACTTGTCGCGTGCCCGCCCCACGCTGTCGCATTCACGTCACCACGCTTCCCACACATGTCACGACCCGTACGGGCTACGCGGGCGAGGGATCCGGCCACCCGGCCCGACGGTCCGGCGATCCGGCCGGCCCGCCTCGGCGTCCGCAAAGCGGGAGCGGGCCGGATGGTCCGCGGCAGCGGCCAGGTGGTTCGCGGGAGCGGCCAGGTGGTTCGCGGGAGCGGCCAGGTGGTTCGCGGGAGCGGCCAGGTGGTCCCTGGCAGCGGCCGCGTCGTTCACGGCAGCAGCCAGATGGTTCGCGGGAGCGGCCGCGTCGTTCACGGCAGCAGCCAGATGGTCCCCGGCAGCAGCCGCGTCGTTCACGGCAGCAGCCAGATGGTTCGCGGGAGCGGCCGGGTGACCCGTGGTCCGGCCGCCCTGCGGGAGCGGCCGGACCGTCAGTCCGTGCAGCCCTTCTCGCCCGTCGCGGCCAGCACCGCGCAGGCCTTCGCCTCGGTGGCGGAGGCGACCGGCACCATCATCGTGTAGGCGACCGTGTCGCCCGGCGCGTCGACCGAGTCGGTCTGCTGGGACGCACCCGAGCTGATCTCGACGGTGTCCCCCTGCGTGGCCTGCGTGATGCGCCCCCACGCGGCGGCGCAGACCTCGCTGTAGCGGATCTCGACGGTGGTGGCGCCGACGACCGCGGAGCCGGCCGTGGTGACGAGGTCGCCGCTGCACCCCATCACCTCGGCGTCCTTGCCCGCGCAGCTCTTGCCGCTGCACTTCACGCCGGGAGGCAGCGGCGCTTCCTTGGTGACGGTGGGCGACGGGGAGGGCTTGGCCTCCTTCTTGTCGCCCTGGGTCTCGGTGACGTACAGCCCGGCGGCGACCACCACCAGCGCGCCGAGCGCGCCGACGAGGAACATCGCGGTGCGCCGCTTGCCCGTGGGACGGCCGGGACCGCCGCCCGGACCCGACGGCTCCGCGGGCGGCGGGCCGTACCCGCCCGCCGCGGGCGCCCCGGGACCGTACGCCCCCGGGTAACCGGCGTCCGGGTTGACGACCCCCCAGGAGTTGCCGCTGCCCGACGCGTCACGCACGTCGGTGGCGGTCGGCTGCGGCGGCACGCTCGGCGACACCCCGGCCGGGCCGGCGACCCCCGTACGGGTTCCGCCGCCGCGGGAGCGTCCGCCTCCGCCCGACGGCGGCCCGGCCAGCTCGCTCAGCGCGGCGCGCGCCTGCGAGATCCGGATCGCCTCCATGGTCATGTCGTGCCGCATCTCCGAGCGGCTCCAGGCGCGCTCGGCGAGCTCCCACATGGTGGTCAGGTGCACCGGGTTGGTCCCGGTGACCTCGGCCAGCGCCACGATCGCGCCCTTCGGCGCGAGCAGCCGGCCGTTCAGATAGCGCTCCCAGGACGTCTTGCTGTAGCCCGTGCGGTCGGCGACCGACGCGACGCTCAGCCCGCTGCGGTCCACCAGCCGCCTGAGCTGGCTGGTGAACTCCCTGATCTGCGGATCGAGTTCATCCGGCAAAGCCTTCCAACGAGGCATTGCTCTCCCCCTCTTCCCCCCGGTTCGTGCTGGTGTTTCCCTCGCGCATGGTGCCCACTGCCACGTCCCGTCTGGCTACCCACAGGGATGCCACCGGGACGGGTCTCAGTTCCCGGGGTGGGGGCGCACGGGAGCAACAGGGCGCGTGCGGCGTCGCACGCCCAGTCGCTTGCGCTCCAGTGTCCCACCGGCCGACCACCCGGCCGAACGGAACCCCGGAACCCGCGGACCGTGCGAACCGGACCGGTACGACCGTCCCACCGTCCTCCTGTCCTACCACCCCGGCGCCCGGACGCGGGGGTGTCCGTGGCCACATCACCCCTGCGCGGTCGCCCGTGTCGCGAACTGACGCCGGGGTCATCGCAAGGATGTACGGGGATTCCGGGGCGCGTACCGGAACGGTTACTTCCGTGCCACAGCGGCCAAGCCGCCGTTGATCCGGCCGTCCGCCGTGCAGGAACGTGGTGCGCGGCGGCGGCCCGTCCTCTCACGGGGGTGTGGACGGGCCGCCGTTCCTGCCGCTCGGGCGGCTCAGCTGTCGACCGTGAAGTGCAGCATGTCCTGGAGCCACGGGAACTGCAGCAGCGGATCCGGCTGCATCATCAGCGCCAGCAGCACGATCACCAGGCCGAGACCGCCGTAGGTGACGATGTCGGTGAAGCGGGAGCGCACGGCGAGCATGCCGACGTCCGGCACCACCCAGCGCAGCACCGCCCCGGCCACCAGCGCCGCGCCGATCACCAGCAGCCCGACCCGGAACACGTCCAGCGCCGTCAGCAACAGGCCCAGACCCACGGTGAGCAGCACGGCCAGGATCGGCCACTGCCGGGCGGGCGCGGGGGCGTCGCCGGGAGCCGCACGGCCGCCGCCCTCGGGACGCGCGGTGTCCCGCGTGAACAGCGGGAACCTGCGGGTGGCGCGGCGCGGGGCGCCCTCGGCGTCGGGCGCGCTGACCGCGTCGCGCACGGTGACGTCCTCGGGGGACTCCTCCGCCGCGGGGGCCTCGGGCGCGTCAGGTGCCTTCCGCTCAGCCGACACTGCGCTCCGCCGCCTCGACCACGTTGACGAGCAGCTGCGCCCGGGTCATCGGGCCGACGCCGCCGGGGTTGGGCGCGACCCAGCCGGCCACCTCGGCCACGCCCGGGTGGACGTCGCCGACGATCTTGCCCTCGGCGCTGCGGGAGACGCCGACGTCCAGGACGGCCGCGCCCGGCTTGACGTCCTCGGGGCGGATCAGGTGGGCGCTGCCGGCCGCCGCGACGATGATGTCCGCGCGCTTGAGGTGCGCGGACAGGTCGCGGGTGCCGGTGTGGCACTGGGTCACGGTGGCGTTCTCGCTGCGCCGGGTCAGCAGCAGCGGCATCGGGCGGCCGATGGTGACGCCGCGCCCGACCACCACGACCTCGGCGCCCTTGATCTCCACACCGTGGCGGCGCAGCAGGGTGATGATGCCGTTCGGCGTGCAGGGCAGCGGGGCGGGCTCGTTGAGGACGAGACGGCCGAGGTTCATCGGGTGGAGGCCGTCGGCGTCCTTCTCCGGGTCCATCAGCTCGAGGATGCGGTTCTCGTCGATGCCCTTGGGGAGTGGGAGCTGGACGATGTAGCCGGTGCAGGCCGGGTCCTCGTTCAGCTCGCGGACGACCGCCTCGATCTCCTCCTGCGTGGCGGTGGCGGGCAGTTCGCGCTGGATGGAGGCGATGCCCACCTGGGCACAGTCGCGGTGCTTGCCGGCGACGTACTTCTGGCTGCCGGGGTCGTCCCCCACGAGGATCGTGCCGAGGCCGGGCGTGACGCCCTTCTCCTTCAGCGCCGCCACGCGGGCGGTCAGATCGGACTTGATCTCAGCTGCGGTGGCCTTGCCATCGAGAATCTGGGCGGTCATGACCCCATCCTCGCGGATGACCGGGTCACTGTTCCAATCAGCCCGCATTCCGGTCGGCCGCGAGGTCAGGACCGGGCATTCGCTCACCATCGACGGCAATGCGAGCAAGATCGCGATGTTGCACTTGCACAACACATATGTCGTACCGCTGGACAAGGAAAGCAACGGTCAAGAACGATGAACACACAGTGCCGCGGGCAGAACCGGGGGGACGGACCGCATCTGTAGTACTTCCTCCGCGCCGTGCCTCGCGTCGTCCCCGCAACTGAAGCGCAACGGAGGAAGAACCGCCATGAGTTTCGGCGACCCGAACAACCCCTACGGGCAGCCGCCCCAGCAGCCCCAGGCCGGCCCCGGCTACGGCTACCCCCAGCAGCCCGGCCAGCCCGCACAGCCCGGATACGGCTACCCCTCGGCGCCCCCGGTGGGCCAGCCCTACGGCGGCGGTTACGCACCCACCCAGATGCCCGGCATCACGCGCGCCGCGCAGGTCCTGGTCGGCGTGATCGCGCTCGCACACGTCATCATCGCGGCCGTGTACGGCGTGGCGCTGGCGCAGTGGGACGAGTCGATGCGCGAGGCCGGCATCGCGGGCGACGCCGAGGTCGAGCAGTACGCCGACCTGGGCAAGGGCGTCGTCGTCTTCTTCGCCGGCCTGGCCGCCGTCTTCGCGATCCTCGGCCTGGTCCTCCTGCTGCAGTACGCCAAGGGCGGCAGCTCGGTCCGCGTCTGCTCGATCGTCTACGCCTCGTTCGCGATCGTCAGCGGTCTCTTCGCGCTGGCCATCTACCTGCTCGGCCTGGTCATCTGGGTCGTGTCGGTCCTGGTGATCGTGTTCTGCGCGAAGCGGGCGAGCACGGAGTGGTTCCGGCGCCCGAGGTACTGACCCCGGGAGACCGTCCCGCCGACGTTCCACCACAAGGCCGTGTCCGCCCGTACCGGGGGACACGGCCTCGGTGTTCGCCGCGACGGACCCGTCCGATTCGCGCCAATCCCGCCGCGCACCCGTGTCCTACCCGATCGGGGGAGGCCCGGCGGCCGGGCGTCCCTCTACCCTGGCCGAGTAGCTGTCAGGCATGGGGGGATGCACCGTGTACAGCCTCATCGTCGTACCTCCGGCGACCGTTCCGGAGGACTCCGGCCGCCGCGACCGGCTCCGTCTGGCGCCCGGCGAGCGCCTTTCCTTCGGCCGCGCCCCGCAGGGCGACGGCCTGCGCATCGCGCACGACGGGGTGTCCCGCAGAGCGGGTGAGATCACCGCGCAGGGCGACTTCTGGCTGCTGAGCAACCTCAGCCGGGAGCAGACGTACGTCGTGGAGAACCCGGAGGGCGCGGGCGAGCACATCAAGGTCGGGCCCGGCCGACTGGACGCGCCGGTGCCGTTCGAGTTCTCCCGGATCGTGCTGCCGGCCTGCGGCGACCTGCTGCCGCTGGAGGTGTGGGCGCCCTGCCACGAGCACGTCCGCGTCGACGCCTGCGACGACGGCGCCGCCACCGCGCCCGCCTTCTCCCTGGACCGCTCCAAGCGGTACTTCGCGGTGCTGGCCGCGCTGTGCGAGCCGCGGCTGCGCGGGGCACCGCACGCGCCGCTGCCCACGGTGGAGCAGGTGGTGGAGCGGCTGCGCCCGCTGTGGCCGGCCGCGTCCCGCACCGCGGTGCAGTGGAACATCGACTACCTGGCGGTGAAGCTGCGCCTCAAGCCCGGCCCGGAGACCGCGGAGCCGGGGCCGCGGCTGAACGGCAAGAAGGAGTCGCTGGTCTCCCTGGCGCTCCGTTTCGACCTGGTCCGCGAGGACGACCTGACGGTCCTGGCGGTCCCGCTCCGCCAGGGGGTCCGGTGACGGAGACGTACGCCGTGCCGGTGCCCAAGGGGTACCGGGTGGGCGCGTGGGAGGTGCGCGAGCCGATCGCCACGGGCGCGTTCGTCAGCGTGTACGCGGGCCGCCGCACCGGAGGCGCCGGGGACGGGCCGCGTGACGTCGCGCTGAAGTTCCTGCCCACCGGCACCCGCACCCCGCGCCAGCTGCACCATCTGCGCGAGCTGGCCGAGCGTGAGGTGGCCGTGCTGCGCCGGCTGAGGCAGCCGCGCCTCATCCGGATGTTCGAGACGCTGACCGTCGACGACCCCGGGCACCCGGAGCTGGACGGCGCCACCGTGCTGGTGCTGGAGAAGGCGGAGGGCTCGCTGTCGGCGCTGACGGACGCCTCGCCCCGGCCCGGCGCCGGGCCCGGCCTGCTCGCCCAGATCTGCGAGGGGCTGGCCCAGCTGCACCGGGCGGGCTGGGTGCACGGCGACCTGAAACCTGCCAACGTGCTGCTGATGGCGGACGGTTCGGTCCGCCTCGCCGACTTCAACATGGCCGCCGAGCTGGAGGGCACGCACGCCTACACGTCCGCGTTCTCCACGCCCGACTACACCCCGCCCGAGCTTCTGTGGTCCGAGATCGGCGAGCGGGGCCGCCGGATCCGCGCGTCCGCCGACGTGTGGGCGTTCGGCGTGCTCGCCCATCTCGTGCTCACCGGCACCTTCCCGCTGCCCGGCGCCACCCCGGCGGCCCGCCGCACGGCCGCCGCCGCGTACGCCGCCGGCACCGACGAGCTGCGGCTCTCCCCCGAACTCCCTGACGCCTGGCGGGACGTCGTCCGCGCCTGCCTGTCCCGTACGCACGCGGAGCGGATCGGCGTGGAGGAGCTGCTGGGCCGGGTGCGGGACGCGGCCGGCGCGGGACGCCCCTCCCGGCTGCCCCGGCTGCTGCCCGCGCGGCGCGGCTCCCGGCGGACGGTCGCCGTCTCGGCGGCCCTCGCGACCGCCACCGTTGCCGTCCTCGGGTTCGGATTCGACCGGTGGGCCCTGTCCGACGGCAAGCCGAGCGCGAGCACCAACGATTCGGTCACGTACGGGGCCGACGTGCTGCGCACCGACCGGGGGGTGTCGGCCGCCTACCGGCTGCTGATCGTGGAGACCGCGCACGACTGCCGCAGCGGGGACGTCACCGCGCCGCTGATCGCGGCCATGCTGAAGGTGGAGAGCGACTTCGACCCCGACCTGTCCGACCCGGTCAGGAACGAGTACGGCATCGCGCGCTGGACGCCGAAGGTGCTGCGGTGGTGGATGAACGAGGACGGCACACCGGGCGAGACCGTGCCGGAACCGCCGTTCCCGCCCGCCGAGTCGGTGCCCGCGATGGGCCGCTACCTGTGCTGGATCGCGCCCCGCCTGGACGACGAACTGCGGGAGGACCGGCGGGTGCTGATCGCCGCCGCCTACCGCACGTCCTGGCGCAGGGTGAACGACGCGGGAGGTGTCCCCGCGAAGTACCGCTCCTACGCCGACCGGGTCGCCCATTACCTGAAGGAGTACACCCCGCCCGGCCGGAGGTGACCCTCACAGGTGCGAGGTACCGGACGGCGCGCTCCCCCGGCACGGTGTGAACCCACCGCCTCCGCGGTGCACCGACCAGTTCGTTCATGGGGGAAACAGTGAACACCTTCAAGTCCGCCGCGCTGCTCGTCGCGGCCACGGCCCTCGTCGCCGGCAGCTCGGTCGCGGCCACCGCCGCCCCCGACCCGGACGGCACCCGGGTCACCTCGCTCCAGCGGACGGCCGAGCAGGTGCTGGGCGGCGACGCCAAGCCCGTGCGGGTCACCGCCGACGCGGTCGCCTACGACGGCCTGACCGTCACCGAGGCCCCGCGGGGCAGTGCCTCCACGAAGGCCCTGTCCTGCGGCTACGGCCACCTGTGCATGGTCGTCAACGGCACCAAGTTCGACTTCTACAAGTGCCAGACGTGGGAGCTGACCAACTGGATCGGCGACGGCCCGTTCACCAACAACCAGACGCCGGGCACCGTCGCCCGCTTCTACAACAAGGACGGCAGCGTCCGCTGGACGTCCACGGCCTACAAGTCGGGCACGGCCACCTGGGACCCGATCTGGTCCCTGCGCCCCTGCTGACGCGGACGGTCCGAGGGCGGCTCCTGGCCCAGCTCCCGGTAGCGGGGCGGGGAGCCGTCCCGTTCCGGCCGCCTTCTGGCCGAATCGCCGAGGCCGCCCCGAAGCCGGGTCCGCCCCGTCAACTCACCCTAGCCTGGCGGATGTTGCACTGGGGAACGGTGACCCCGAGAGATCGGGGGAGGGGGACGACTCCATGTACAGCATCATCGTCGTGCCGCCGGCGGCCGACCGCGCCGGCGGGAAACAGATCAAGGTGGCCACGGGGGAACGCCTGCCGTTCGGCAGGGCGGTGACGGACGGCGGCCTCGCGCTCGACCACGCGGGGGTGCCGCGGATCGCCGGGGAGATCTCGGCCCACCGGAGGTTCTGGCGCTGGACAACTTGAGCAACGATCAGACCTACGTGGTGGAGAGCCCGGAAGGCGCGGGCGAACACATCAAGGTGGCGCCGGGCCGGGTGGAGACGCCGGTGCCGTTCGAGTTCGCGAGGGTCGTGCTGCCCTCCGCGGGCGACCTGCTCGCCTTCGACGTGTGGGCGCCCTGCCACGCCTACCGCACCGCCGACCGCCGGGGGCTGCCGGGTGCGCGACCGTCCCGGCGTTCGCGCTGGACCGGACGAAGCGGTACTTCGCGGTGCTCGCGGCGCTGTGCGAGCCCCCGCTGCGCGGGGAGCCGCACGCCCCGCTGCCCGCGGTCGAGGAGCTCGTCGAGCGGCTGCGGCCGTCCTGGCCGTCGGTCACCCGCTCGGCCGTCTACTGGAACATCGACTACCTGGCGGTGAAACTGCGCCTGCGTCCGGGCCCCGACGACGCCGACCGGCCCCGACGGGCCAACGGCAAGAAGCAGTCCCTGGTGTCCCTCGCGCTCCGCTTCGACCTGGTGCGCGAGGACGACCTCGTGGTGCTCGGACCGAGCCGCAGCGAGGTGGTCCGGTGACCGGGACGCCGTGCGCCGTACCCGTGCCGAAGGGGTACCGGGTGGGCGCGTGGGAGGTGCGTGAGCCGCTCGCGTCGGGCGCGTTCGCCACGGTCTACGCCGCCCGCCGAACCGACGGCGGGCAGCCGCGTGACGCCGCACTGAAGTTCCTGCCCACCGGCACCCGCACCCCGCGCCGGCTGTCGCACCTGCGCGACCTGGCGGACCGGGAGGTCGGCCTGCTCGCCCGGCTGCGGGCGCCCCGGCTGATCCGGATGCACGAGACGCTGACGGTCGACGACCCGTCCCGTCCGGACCTGGACGGCGCCACCGTCCTCGTCCTGGAGCGCGCCGAGGGCTCCCTGGACACGCTGCTGCTCCGGATGCCGGTCCCCGGGGCGGGCCCTGCCCTGCTCGTCCAGATCTGCGAGGGCCTGCACCAGCTGCACCACGCGGGCTGGGTCCACGGCGACCTGAAACCCGCCAACGTGCTGCTGATGGCGGGCGGTTCGGTCCAGCTCGCCGATTTCAACACGGCGGCGGAACTCGAACTGGACGGCGCCCACGCCTACTCCCCCGCCTTCGCCACCCCCGACTACTCACCGCCCGAACTGCTGTGGCCCGAGTTGGACGAACGCGGTGCGCTCATCCGCCCCTCCGCCGACGTCTGGGCCTTCGGGGTGCTGGCCCACGTGGTGCTGACGGGAGCGCACCCGTTCCCCGGCGGCTGCGCGGAGGCCCGCACAGACACCGTGACGCGGTACGCGCGCGGCCTGGAGGAACTGCGCCTGTCGCCCCTTCTGCCGGACGCGTGGCGGGACGTCGTCCGCTCCTGTCTGACCCCCACGGGCGCGGACCGCCCCGACGCGAGCACCCTGCTGCGCCGCGCGGAACGGGCCGCGGGCTGCTCGGCGCCGCTCCGCTCCCCTCGCCCGAGAGCCCGCCGCCGTCCACACTCCGCGGTACTGGCGGCCGTCGCGGCCCTCACCCTGGCGACCGCCGCGACGGCCTGGACCACCGTGCGGGACGCCGGCCCGCCGTTCACCGCGCCGCACCTGTGCGAAAAGCACCAGGGCGACGAGGACACGGGACCGCTCGCCGGGGACCCTGCAACTTTCGAGGTACCGCGCTCGGCGCCCTGACCGGAGAGTGGTCCACGACCGCCACCGCGTGTGGCTCTCGCATCGGGGGAACGCAGCACTCCCTCCGCAGGATCCGACCAGGAGGAGCTTGTATGAAGCACATCCGGGCACTGCGCACGAAGGCCGGCGTCGCCGCCGGGGCCACCGTCCTCGCGGGTCTGGGTCTCGGCGCCGCCGCCGCGCCCGCCCAGGCCAAGGAGGCCGCCTACAGCTGTCCTTCCGGAAGCGTCTGCTTCTACAGCGGCGACAACGGCTCCGGCAGCCGCTGCGTCTGGAGCGGAAACGACAACGACTGGCGCAACGGTGACATCCAGTGCTCGTGGGCCGCGGACAAGAACGTGCGCTCCATCTACAACAACGGCACCAGCGGCATGGTGGTCATCTACTACAGCGGCGCCAACTACCAGACCCGCAAGGGCTGCACCACCAAGGGCACGAAGGGCAACCTCGCGGGCACCTACAAGCTGCGCTCCCACAAGTGGGCCAACAGCTGCTGACCCGTCCGAGCGGGCCGTGCCCCTGGGGCGCGGCCCGCTCCGCCGGGCTCAGTGGAAGAAGTGCCGCGTCCCCGTGAGGTACATCGTCACGCCCGCCTTCTTCGCGGCCTCGACGACCAGCTCGTCGCGGACCGAACCGCCCGGCTGGACGACCGCCTTCACGCCGGCCTCGGTGAGGATCTCCAGGCCGTCGGGGAAGGGGAAGAACGCGTCGGACGCGGCGAAGGAGCCACGGGCGCGCTCGGCACCGGCCCGCTCGACCGCCAGCTTCGCGGAGTCGACGCGGTTCACCTGGCCCATGCCGACGCCGACCGACGCGCCGTCCTTGGCGAGCAGGATCGCGTTCGACTTCACCGCGCGGCAGGCCTTCCAGGCGAACGCCAGGTCGGCCAGGTCCGCCTCGGACAGGGCCTCGCCGGTGGCCAGCGTCCAGGTCGCCGGGTCGTCGCCCTCGGCCTGGAGCCGGTCCGTGACCTGGAGCAGCGCGCCGCCGTCGATCGGCTTGACCTCGACCGGGGCGGACGGCGCCTCGGGGGCGCGCAGCACGCGGATGTTCTTCTTCTTGGTGAGCGCCTCGAGCGCGCCGTCCTCGTAGTCCGGGGCGACGATGACCTCGGTGAAGATCTCCGCGACCTGCTCGGCCATCTCCTTGGTCACCGGGCGGTTCACGGCGATCACGCCGCCGAACGCGGACAGCGGGTCGCAGGCGTGCGCCTTGCGGTGCGCCTCGGCGACGTCCGCGCCGACCGCGATGCCGCACGGGTTGGCGTGCTTGATGATCGCGACGGCCGGGGCGTCGTGGTCGTACGCGGCACGGAGCGCGGCGTCCGTGTCCGTGTAGTTGTTGTACGACATCTCCTTGCCGTGCAGCTGCTCCGCCTCGGCGAGACCGCCCGTGCCCGAGACGTACAGCGCGGCCGGCTGGTGCGGGTTCTCGCCGTAGCGCAGTGTGTTCTTGCGCTCCCAGGTGGCGCCGAGGAAGTCGGGGAACTGCGAGTCGTCGACGGGCGCGTACTCGGAGGCGAACCAGGAGGCGACGGCCACGTCGTACGCGGCCGTGTGCTGGAAGGCCTCGGCGGCCAGCCGCTTGCGGGTGGCGAGGTCGAAGCCACCGCCCCCGACCGCGGCGAGGACGTCGCCGTAGCGGGCGGGGCTGGTGACGACGGCGACCGACGGGTGGTTCTTGGCGGCGGCGCGGACCATCGAGGGGCCGCCGATGTCGATCTGCTCCACGCACTCGTCGGGCGAGGCGCCGGAGGCGACGGTCTCGCGGAACGGGTAGAGGTTCACGACCACGAGGTCGAACGGCTCCACGCCGAGGTCCTTGAGCTGCTGCTCGTGGTCGGCGAGACGCAGGTCGGCGAGGATGCCGGCGTGCACCTTGGGGTGCAGCGTCTTGACCCGGCCGTCCAGGCACTCGGGGAAGCCGGTCAGCTCCTCGACCTTGGTCACGGGGACGCCCGCGGCGGCGATCTTCGCGGCGGTGGACCCGGTGGAGACGAGCTCCACCCCGGCCTCGTGCAGGCCGCGCGCGAGATCCTCGAGGCCGGTCTTGTCGTAGACGCTGACGAGCGCCCGTCGAATGGCCCGCTTGTTGCTCTCGGCGGTCACTGGATAACTACCTTTCGTCCCTCGATGCGATAGCCGTTGCGGGCGAGGCGCCCCACGACCTCGACGAGCAGCTTTCGCTCGACTTCCTTGATGCGCTCGTGCAGAGCGCTCTCGTCGTCCTCGTCCCTGACCTCCACCACGCCCTGCGCGATGATCGGCCCGGTGTCGACGCCGTCGTCGACGAAGTGGACGGTGCAGCCGGTGACCTTGGCGCCGTACGCGAGCGCGTCCCGTACACCGTGGGCTCCCGGGAAACTGGGCAGCAGAGCGGGGTGGGTGTTCACGAACCGCCCGCCGAAGCGCGCGAGGAACTCCTTCCCCACGATCTTCATGAACCCGGCGGACACCACGAGGTCGGGCTCGTACGCGGCGACGGCCTCGGCGAGCGCCGCGTCCCACTCTTCGCGGGCGGGGTGGTCCTTGACCTTGCACACGAAGGTCGGCAGCCCGGCCCGCTCGGCCCGGGCCAGCCCTTCGATGCCCTCGCGGTCCGCGCCGACGGCGACGACCTCGGCCCCGTAGGCGTCGGGTCCGACGGCGGCGATCTCGTCGAGGAGCGCCTGCAGATTGGTGCCGGATCCGGAGACCAGCACGACGAGACGACGCCTGGCGCGCTCGGCCACGGGCTTGGCGGCCACGGTGGGGCCCTTTCTCGGGAAGCGTCCGTACGGTCGGCGGCACAGCGCTTTGTACATTCCTACGAATGCTTCGCGCCCCCCGATACGGGGAAGCCTACGAAGCGGCCGACCGGCAGCAACGATACCGGCACTCCCGACGGGCCCCCACGGGACGGGGGCGTGGCCGGAAGGTAGCGTCTGGTACGAGCCGGCCGGGGTACACAGTTCTGGACACCGGGGCGCACGGGAACGCCGACCGCGCACCGTTCGTTCACAGGGCGACGGACCCGGGCCGCGCGGAGCTGACGGGAACGCACCAGCTCACCGCTCACTCGTAGTCGATACGTCGTGCGAGGCGGTCACACCGCACTCACGCCGTGCTTCACAAAGGGGAAGACGCTCACTTGATGCCGGACCGCAGCCTGCGACTCCTCACGTTCCCCCAGCAGTCGGCCCAAGGAGGGGAGCGTGGCGCCGTGCTGCTGCGGGAGCGCCCCTCCTCGCCGCCCGACGCCCCCCGCGGCGACGGCGACGACCGCCGTGACGGCCAGGGCCAGGACTCCCGGGACGGTCAGGGGACGGGCCAGGACGACAACCCGTTCGCGCCCCCGCCGGAGGGGACGCCCGACCGCCCCTGGCAGCCGCGCCACCCCTCGGGCGGTGAGGGCGGCAACGACAGGGGCGGTCGCTCCCCCTGGGGCCGTAACTGGAGCGACCGGCAGCCGGGCCGTTCCTCCGGCGGCTTCGGCGACCGTCCGCGTGGCCCCGAGGGCCAGGGCGGCGGCCAGCAGGGTCCGGGCATGCGCTGGGACCCCACGGACCCGGCCCAGCGCCGCGCGCGCTACGCCCTGCTGGGCGGCATGTGGGCCTTCTTCTTCGCCCTGTTCAACTGGCCGTACCTGGCGCTGCTGCTGGGCGCGCTCGCCCTGTACTGGAGCATCAGCGCCCTGCGCGCCAAGCCCCGCGGGCAGGACCCGGACGCCCCCGCGCCCGAGCAGAAGGGCCGCCCGCAGACCACGGCGGCGGTGAGCGGCCTGGTGACGGCGAGCCTGGCGCTGCTGCTGGTGGCCGGCGTCTTCGGCGCCCGCCTGATCTACAGCGACTACTACGAGTGCACCAGCGACGCCCTCACCCAGCAGGCACGCCAGTCCTGCGGGGATCACCTGCCGGAGCAGCTGCGGGGCCTGCTGGACGAGGAGAGCTGACGGTCCGCCCTCCGGACGTCCTTCGTCCTCGCACCGACCCCCGTCCACCCGCTCAGGCGGATGGACGGGGGTCGGTGTCGTCCGGGGCCGTGCTGGGTCCGGGTCAGGGGGCGGGCGGGGTCCGGCGCCGTCCGGAGCCGACCGGGAGCGGCGGACGCAGCGGGCGGAGGGCTGCGAGGGCGCCCCGGGGCCGCGCGAGGGCTCGTCGTCCGTGGCCTGCGGGCGAGCGGCGGGTGGGACGCGTGCGCTCACGCGGGTGGACGGGGGTCGGTGTCTTCGGGGGCGGGCAGGTCGCTCGCGGGTTCGGTTCTCCGTGACGACGCGAGGTCCGTGAGGGGCGCGGCGGGTGCGGAACGCGCGCCGAGGCCCAGGGGGTCCGTGTCGGCGCGGAAAACATCGGGATCGTCGTCGTCGAGGAGCAGGTAGGGCTCGTCGGAGGTGGCGGGCGCAGGGGCGGGAGCGCTTCGTCCGCGCTTCCGCCTGAACCAGGTGCCGCGAGGGAGCCGTTCCCTCAGGGCCGGGCGCGGGAAGGCCGGACGGCGCCGGGGGGCGACCACGCGGTCCGGACGACGCCCGCCCCGCCCGTACGACCGCCGGAGGCGCCACGCTCGTACGGTCAGGGCCGTCGCGGCGGCCGTCAGCCCGAGCCACAGCGCCGTCGCCAGGCCCACCTGCCACCACACCGGGCCGAACCGGGCCAGCGCGGCCGTGCCCAGCGGGCCGCCCGCCAGCCCGGCGAGCAGCGCCATCAGCACCCCGCACAGACCGGCCGCGAGCGCCGCCGCACCGGCGGTCCGTCCGGCCGTCCAGATGCCGAAGCGTCCGCCGCCCGTCACGGATCCGCACCCGACGAACCACCCCACCACGACTCCTGCCGTCAGCGGCAGCGCCGCGACCGCCCCCTGCAGCGCCGTGCCCGCGCCCGGGTCCGGCACCGCCGCCAGCAGCGGGAACGGCGGCAGCAGCGGGGCGGCCTGAGCACCGAGCGGCGTCACCGTGATGCCCGTGCCGAGCAGGAAGCCAGGGCCGAGGGCGTAGGCCGCCGCCCACACCGCCGCGTTCGGCAGCAGCGCGACGCAGAGCAGCAGCACCGCCAGCCACCCCGACCACCCCTCGGTCAGCCCTCCGAACGTGCGGCGGGTCTCGCCGAGGTGCCAGCCCAGTGCCACCGTCAGCAGCACCGCACCGCCCGCGACCAGCACCGTCGCCCCGGCCGCCGCCGCGCGCGCCGCGACGCCGGGACGGCCGTCGGGACCCAGCACCAGGTGCCGCGCCCCGCGGGGCAGCACCGCCCCCAGCACCTGCTCCAGCGGCCCGCTGGGCCGTCCGTACGCGGTCCACACGCCCGTCCCGGCGGCCACCAGCGCGACCAGCGGCACGCACAGCGCCGTCCACGGCCACGAGGGGCGCAGAGCACCACCGGCGGCGTAGAGGGCGGCGGGGACGGCGACGCCGAGGTAGCCGAGCACGACGCCGGCCCAGGCGATACGGCCCGGCATCAGCGGGGCGTTGTCGCGGGCGCCTCCCTCGGCGGTGTCCCGTGCCGCCCGGTGCAGCAGCCACACCGGTACCACGGCGAGCAGCAGCGGGGGCAGGCCCACCGGGGCGGGGACGCCGGAGAGGGTGTCGACGCGGACCAGTTCGGCGCCGTGCGCCAGCAGCCACAGGGCCGCCGCGACGTGCAGGGCTCCGCCGGGTCCGCTGTCCGGGTAGGGCGAGCTGACCCACAGCAGCATCACGAGCACGGTGAACGCCGCGAGACCCAGCCCGGCCGCGAGGGCGCCACCGGCAAGGCCGTTGGCCAGCCCGGGTGAGCGGTGACGCACCCGGAGGAGCAAGGAGGCCGGCATCGATCGGCGTACGGTCGTCTGGATCACGCCCGCCATGCTCCCAACGACACGCGCTTTACCGGCGTAACGGGCGAACCTCGGCTGTGTCGCTCAATATACGTTTATGTACTTTTCTGTACTGAGGGACGCCCAGTGACGCGGAGCCCTGCCGTTCCGCTCCCCCCGCCGAACGAACGCCGACGCCTGCGGGAGGCCTGCGCGCTGACGCGCGCTCAGCTCGCGAAGCGTCTCGGGGTACGCCCCGACACGGTGCGCGCCTGGGAGTCGGGGCGCAGCACGCCTCGGGGGCGCAACAGGGTCGCCTACGCGGAGTTGCTCTCCACACTGGCTTCGGACACGGAACGTCAGGCGCCGCAAGCCTCGGGCGGGGTGACGTTCCGTACGGCACCGGTCGAGGGCGCCGGAGACAAGGCCGCCCTGGACCCCGCCGAGTTCGTCCTGACCCCTACGGCGCTCGTCTCGCCGGCGTGGGCGGACACATCGTCAGAGCCGGGCTCGCCGTCGGCAGACCGACCGGCGGTGGAGGCCGGGCGGGCGCCGGGTCCATGCCGCGAGTCGAAGAACTCGACCGAGTTGGACGGCGAGCGGGCATCGGATGGCGGACCGGAGCCCGGGAACGGGCCGGGGCCGGAGGACGGCCCGGCCTCGGACGACCGGCACGCCTCCCCGAACGGCACGGCGTCGGAGCGGAAGGCGGGGCCGACAGGTGACCCCCGGCCGGGCTGGGGAGCTGAGCCCGGGCACGGGTCAGCGCCGGAGCCGGAGGCTGTGCCGGCGAGCGAGCCCGAGTGGGGGAACCGAGACGGGTCGGCGCGCGGGACAGCACCCGATCGGCAGACGATGCCGACCGGCAACCCCGAGCGGGACGCGACACCGACCGGCGACCCCAAGCGGGAGACGACGCCGACCGGCAACCCCAAGCGGGAGACGACGCCGGCCGGCAGCCCCGCGCCACGGCGCGAGGCAGCGCCTCGGCAGGACGCGGTGCCGGCGAGCGACCCCGCGTCGGCGGGCCGGGGGCCGTGCAGCGGTGGGGACCTGCCAACGCCGGGCGGGGCGGACCATGGCGGTGGGCGTCGGCGTCGGTGGCCGCGGCCCTCCTGGGCGCGGGTGTTGCGGCCGTCGGGGCGGGAGCGTGCGTCGGGGGTGGTCCCCGTCGCGCGGGGGGCGGGGCCGTATCTGACGCCCGCGCAGGCCTTCGACGCGCTGTACGCGTACTGCGCCCCCGCCCTCGTCCGGCAGGCGTACCTGCTCACCGGGCGGCGCGACCTCGCGCACGAGTCCGTGGAGCGGGCTTTCCAACGGGCGTGGGACCACTGGCCGGAGGTGGCCCGCGACCCGGACCCGGCGGGGTGGGTGCGGGCGGCCGCGCACGACTGGGCGCTGTCCCCCTGGCACCGCCTCCGCCGCCGCTACCGGCACCCCGAGCCCCCGCCGCCCGAGGAGGACGACCGCACGCTGCTGGACGCGCTGCTGAGCCTGCCGCCGCCGTACCGCCGCACGCTCGTGCTGTACGACGGCGTCGGCCTGGACCTGCCCGAGACCGCGGCGGAGACGGAGGCCAGCACGCGGGCCGCGGCCGGGCGGCTGATGCACGCGCGGGAGGTCCTCGCCGAGCGGCTGCCGGAGCTGGCCGATCCCGGGGAGCTGCACGACCGGCTGGCGGAGCTGGCGTCCACCGGCCGGACGCGGGCGGCGGAGCCGGCGGCGGTCCGCGGCGGCAGCGAGCGCCGGGCGCGTCTGTGGACGCGGACGGCGGCGGCCGTGACCGTCGTCCTGATCGGCAGCACGGCCATGACCCTGCGCACCGCGCCCACGCACTACGTACCGCCCGTGCCGCCGGGCGAGACGGTGCGGGGCGTGCCTCCCCGGGTGGCGCCGGGACCGCTCTCGGACGAGCAGCGCGAGCTGCGCGACTACCTGCGCAAGGCACTGCTCGACGGCCCGGAACGCCTCTCCCCCCAGGCCCGCTGAGCCGCGCCCCGCGCAGGAGAAGACGGGTGGGCCCGTCCCCCGCCAGGGGAACGGGCCCACCCGTACGATGCGCTGTCGCGCCGGCGATTCAGCCGGCGAGGATCGCGCGCGCCAGCTTGGCGGTCTCGGTCGGCGTCTTGCCGACCTTGACGCCGGCGGCCTCGAGGGCCTCCTTCTTCGCCTGCGCGGTGCCGGAGGAACCGGAGACGATGGCGCCGGCGTGACCCATGGTCTTGCCCTCCGGCGCGGTGAAGCCCGCGACGTAGCCGACGACCGGCTTGGTCACGTTCTCCTTGATGAAGGCCGCGGCCCGCTCCTCGGCATCGCCGCCGATCTCACCGATCATCACGATCAGGTCGGTCTCGGGGTCGGCCTCGAACGCGGCGAGCGCGTCGATGTGCGTGGTGCCGATGATCGGGTCGCCACCGATGCCGACGGCGGTCGAGAAGCCGATGTCACGCAGCTCGTACATCATCTGGTACGTCAGCGTGCCGGACTTCGAGACCAGACCGATGCGGCCCGGCTTGGTGATGTCGCCCGGGATGATGCCCACGTTCGACCCGCCGGGGGTGATGATGCCGGGGCAGTTCGGGCCGATGATCCGGGTCTTGTTGCCCTTCTTGCCCGCGTACGCCCAGAAGGCGGCCGAGTCGTGCACGGCGATGCCCTCGGTGATCACGACGGCCAGCGGGATCTCGGCGTCGATGGCCTCGACGACCGCGTCCTTGGTGAACTTCTCCGGCACGAAGATGACGGAGACGTTGGCGCCGGTCTTCTCGATGGCCTCCTTGACGGTCCCGAAGACGGGTACCTCGGTGCCGTCGAAGTCCACGGTCTGACCCGCCTTGCGCGGGTTGACGCCGCCCACGACGTTGGTGCCGTCACCGAGCATGAGCTTGGTGTGCTTCATGCCCGTGGCGCCGGTCATGCCCTGGACGATGACCTTGCTGTCCTTGTTGAGCCAGATAGCCATGGTGTGTTGTGTCCTCGTCCTGAGTGCTTACTTGGCGGCGTGGGCCAGCTCGGCGGCCTTGTCGGCCGCGCCGTCCATGGTGTCGACGCGCTGCACCAGCGGGTGGTTGGCGTCGGTGAGGATCTGCCGGCCGAGCTCGGCGTTGTTGCCGTCGAGGCGCACGACGAGCGGCTTCTCGACCTTCTCGCCGCGGTCCTCCAGCAGCTTCAGGGCCTGGACGATGCCGTTGGCGACCTCGTCGCAGGCGGTGATGCCGCCGAAGACGTTGACGAAGACGGACTTGACGTCCGGGTCGCCGAGGATGATCTCGAGGCCGTTGGCCATGACCTGGGCGGAGGCGCCACCGCCGATGTCCAGGAAGTTGGCCGGCTTGACGTTGCCGTGCTTCTCACCGGCGTACGCGACGACGTCCAGGGTGCTCATGACGAGACCCGCGCCGTTGCCGATGATGCCGACCTCGCCGTCGAGCTTGACGTAGTTGAGGTTCTTCTCCTTGGCGGCGGCCTCGAGCGGGTTCGCCGCGGCCTTGTCGTGGAGCTCCTCGTACTCGGGGTGACGGAACTCGGCGTTGTCGTCGAGCGACACCTTGCCGTCCAGGGCGATGACGTCGCCGGAGGCGACCTTCGCCAGCGGGTTGACCTCCACGAGGAGGGCGTCCGACTTGATGAAGGTGTCCCACAGCCTGATCAGGACGTTGGCGACCTTGTCCGCGACCTCGGCCGGGAACTTGGCGGCCTCGACGATCTCGCGGGCCTTCGCCTCGTCCACGCCGTCGATGGCGTCGATCGCGATCTTGGCAACGGCGTCCGGACGGGTCGCCGCCACCTCCTCGATCTCCATGCCGCCCTCGACGGACGCGATGGAGAGGAAGGTGCGGTTGGCACGGTCGAGGAGGAAGGAGACGTAGTACTCCTCCAGGATCTCCGGGGCCGTCTCGGCGATCATCACCTTGTGGACCGTGTGGCCCTTGATGTCCATGCCGAGGATGTCGGTCGCACGGGCCACGGCCTCGTCCGCGCTCGCGGCCAGCTTCACGCCGCCGGCCTTGCCGCGGCCGCCGACCTTCACCTGGGCCTTGACGACGGACTTGCCACCGAGACGCTCAGTGGCTGCGCGGGCCGCCTCAGGCGTGTCGATGACTTCACCGGCCAGCACCGGTACATCGTGCTTGGCGAAGAGGTCCCTCGCCTGGTACTCGAACAGGTCCACGCGCTTCCGTCCCTATCAGTGATCTCGCGGTTCGTTGGATGCGTGGGCGTGCCGCGAAGGGCAACGTGACGTCCGCTCTGTCACAAGGGAGGCGCACACGGTGTCCGAGCGCGCGGCATGTCCGTCTCGCAGGTTATCGCCGCATGGGGGGAGCCTCTAAATCGCGGGTCACACGTGAGCGGTGATACCTGTCACATGATGTCGCCTTCTCCGGCACCGCGTGCCGCGCGTGAGGGGCCTCACCGGGCTGGGGTTGGCCCGGTGAGGCCCTGCCGAACAACCCGGACGGGCAGTGACGCCCGGGGCCGGGATTGCGGGGCGGCCGGCCTCCATTCCCCAATGGCGGCCGGTCTCCCCTCCGCGAGGTCGCGGCCGGACGAACCGACGGCTTTCGGCTGTCCGGTCCTGATGCCCCGCGGAGTCCTTTGTTACCCGTGAGTCAGGAACGGGTGACAGGCGGGTGCGCGCCGGAGGACGTCGGGACGGCCGGTCCACGGCGGTTTCGGCCGGGACGGGGCGTCTGTCCGTACGGACGGCTGCGCGCGCCTGCGCGGGAGGGTCGCCGTCCGGCCTAGGCGGGCGGGACGTGGACGTCCCGGCTGTGCTCGCGCGTGCGGGGGGTCTCCGCGGGCGCGGCGGCACCCGGCAGGAGCCGGGGCACGGGCCGGTGGGCGGCGGGCACGGCACCGGCGTCGGCGTGCCGGGCGGTGCCCTGGTCGGCGGACGACCGGCTGCCGGGAGCGCCGTCGCCCTCCCCGCTGTCCGTGGGGACGAAGGGCGCCTGGAGCGGGGCGGCCGTCGTCCGGGAGGCGGGGATCACCTCAGCGGCGGTGGGAGCGCCCTCGGGGGCGGCCACGGTGGGCCGGGGACCGTGGGTGACGTGGGCGGCCGGTACGGCGGGGGTGTCTGCCGCGGTCGGCGGGGGCACGGGTGCCTGCTCGCCGGGGGAGGCCGGAACGGGGAGGAGATGCGCGGGGAGGCCCGCGAGCCCCGCGGGACCCGGAAGGGCGGGCAGGGCCGGAAGGGCGGGAAGCCCCTGCAACACCGGGGGCGACAGCACAGCGGGCTGCTCCGGCACGGGCAGGGACACAGCGGGCAGGGACACGGCAGGAAGAGACACGGCAGGCAGGGACACGGCAGGCAGGGCCGAGGTGGCGGCGCCCAGTTCCTGGGTCACGCCACGGACCACCTGCCCGACGGGCCGCAGAACGTGTCCGAGAGGCCTCTCCGCAGGGCCCTGCTCCGTGCCCGACTGCTCGGCGGTCGGCTGCACGACCCGTTCCACGACAGTTCGCACCACGCGCTCGTCCGCGACACGCACCGCCTCACCGAGAGACAGCGCGGTCCGCTCCTCTCCCGGTCGGGCACCGGCCGCGGCCCCGGGCCGCGCCGCCCGCTCACCGCCGGGCGCCGCGCCCGACGTGACCGCAGACCGCGAGCCCCGCGCATCGCCCACCCGCGCGCCCGGCTCGGTCACGGGCTGTGCAACAACCCCGGCGCCAGGCCGCGAGCCCCGCTCGCGCACCACCAACTCAGCGCCGGGCACAGGCCGCAAGGCCTCCTCTGGCACCACCGGCTCAGCCCCGAGCACAGGCCGCGAGCCCCGCTCGCGCACCACCGGCTCCTCCGCAGAGCTCCCCTTACTCCCGGCCGGCTTCTCGGCCGCTGGCGTGTCGCTACCCGCCGTGAGGCCGTTCAGCACGGACCCGACGCTCCCGGCGTCCAGCCGCACGACTCCGGTGGACGGGCCGTCCGCCGCCTGGGCCTGCTCCCCGAACAGGACGCCCATGACGAACACCGCCCCCGCCACCAGCGCCAGCCGAACCGCACGCCTGCGAGCCGCGGCGCGCACCACACGCGCGGCGGCCCCGGGCACGGCTGTTGCTGACCAGGTCGACAGGGCGTTCCCTCTCCGGACTGCGGGGACCACCGGACACCTTCACGGGTCCTCGATCGAACGCCCCCGATCCTTGCACGCGACGCCCGCGGTCCCGCAACCCCCGTGTCACCGATGGGCACTCATGTCCGTTTTCAGCGCGCGGAGTCCGGCCCGGCCGCTCCGGCGTCCGGTATCGGCAGCGGCCGCCTTTCGATCGCCGCCGCCATCACCTCGGGGAAGAGGTCGGGGGTGCAGGCGAACGCGGACGCGCCCAGTGCCGCGAAGGCCGCCGCGTGCTCCCTGTCGTACGCGGGCGCGCCCTCGTCGGAGAGAGCGAGCAGCGACACGAACTGCGCGCCGGACGCCTTGATCGCCGCCACCCGCTTCAGCATCTCGTCGCGTATTCCTCCTTCGTAGAGGTCGCTGATCAGCACGACGACCGTGTCGGCGGGCCGGGTGATGCGCGACTGGCAGTACGCGAGCGCCCGGTTGATGTCCGTGCCGCCGCCGAGCCGGGTGGCGAAGAGGACGTCGACCGGGTCGTCCAGACGCTCGGTCAGGTCGACGACCTCCGTGTCGAAGACGACGAGCCGGGTGGCGACCGCCCGCATGGATGCGAGCACCGCCCCGAACACCGAGGCGTACACGACCGACGAGGCCATCGACCCGGACTGGTCCACGCAGAGCACGACCTCCTTCTTCACCGACCGCGAGGCCCGCCCGTAACCGACGAGCCGCTCCGGCACGACCGTGCCGTGCTCGGGGAGGTAGTGCCGGAGGTTGGCGGCGACGGTGCGGTTCCAGTCGATGTCGTGGTGGCGGGGCCGGCGGACGCGGGCGCCGCGGTCGAGGGCGCCGGTGAGGGTGGCCCGGGTGCGGGTGGCGAGCCGCTCCTCCAGGTCCTCGACGACCTTGCGCACGACCTCCCGTGCCGTCTCCCTCGTCGTGTCGGGCATCGCATGGGTGAGGGAGAGCAGCGTGCCGACGAGGTGCACGTCGGCCTCGACCGCCTCCAGCATCTCGGGCTCCAGCAGCAGCGTGCCGAGGCCGAGCCGGTCGATCGCGTCACGCTGCATGACCTGGACGACGGAGGCGGGGAAGTACGTGCGGATGTCACCGAGCCAGCGCGCCACCGACGGCGCCGACGCCCCGAGTCCTCCCGCCCGCTCGCGCCCCGCCGTGGGGGTGTCGTCCCTGCCGTAGAGGGCGGTGAGGGCGTCGTCGACCGCGGTGTCCTGTCCGGACAGCGCGCGTCCGGTGCCGTCGGCCGTGTCGCCACCGAGCACGAGCCGCCACCGGCGCAGCCGCTCCCCCGCCGTGTCCTCCGTCATCGCCGCACCACCGCTCCCTCCCCGCGCGTCTCATCGTCGCCGTCCGGCCCCAGCAGCAACCGCAGCACCGGCAGGACGGCGTCCGCCCGCGCCTCGTCCACACCCGGTCCGAAGCCGGGCGCGCCGGCCGCCGCGGTGTCCGTGCGGTCGCGCCGCCCCGGTCCCCGACGCACCGACTCCCCGAGCGTGCGCCGCACCCTCGGCTCGTACGCCGAGAACGTCCGTCGCAGCAGCGGCAGCACGTCCGTGAACGCCTCCGCCGGGACCGCCGTCAGCCACCGGTCGACCAGGCCGAACAGCCGCTCGTCGTGGACCAGCAGCAGCCCGCCGCCGGAGCCGCCGACGAACCCCTCGATCCACGCGGCCGCGTCCGCCGGAGGCGTGCCCGGCGACAGCACGAGCCCCATGAGCCGCGCCGCCTCGTCCGGCGCCAGCTCGCCCTCGTCGAGCAGGAGGCGCACCGCCCGCCCGCGCAGCACCCCGGGCACGGTGTCCCGCGTGGACAGCGTCCGCAGCACGGCCCGCCAGCGTGCGCGGAGTCTCCCGTCGCGCGCCGCGGGGACCTCGCCGAGCAGGCCCAGCGCGCCGTGCACCGCGTCGACATGACCCCGCATCTCCTCGGCCGCGTCGGCGTCCAGCCCGGCGCAGGCGGGGGGCAGTCCGACGAAGACCCGCTCGGCGAGGCCCGCGGCGACCTCGGCGAGGGCGGCGGTGTCGGTGCCGCGGACGTCGCCGTAGCGCAGCGAGCGGACGAGGGCGGGCAGTGCCTGCGCGAGGTGGGCGACGTCGGTGTCGAGCGCGGCTCGGTCGGCGAGGACGCGCATCACCACCGGCAGGGCGCCGGGCAGGGCGGCCATCAGGCAGTGCTCCGCGAGAGCGGTGACGTCGGCGAGGCCGCGCGCGGAGACCGCGTCCGCCTCCGCCTTGGCCGTCGCGGCGGCGAGCACGGTCGTCCCCCACACCCCCGCCTCGGCGGTGCGCACGGCCAGCTCGGGCTCCCAGCGCAGCCGCCAGGTCTCCCGGAAGGTGCCGGTGCCGGAACGTGAGGCGGCCGGGCGTCCCCAGTCGATGCCGAGCAGCCGCAGCCGGTGCAGCAGCCGGCTGCGCTCCGCGCCGGTCTCCTCGCGCAGGTCGAGGTCCAGCTCCCGCTCGGCAGCCTCCGGTCTGAGCCGCAGCCGGCGCCGGGTCCGCTCCAGGTCCCGCTGCAACGGCACCGCCGGCACGGTGTCCGGCACCTCCCCCAGCACGTCGCCGACGACCAGCCGGTCGCGCACCAGCGCCAGCGGCACGTCGGAGCCCTCGCACATCACCGCCCGCACGGCGTCGGTGGCCTCGCCCAGACCCGGCAGCGGCCGTCCGCGCATCGCGGCGAGGGTTTCGGCGAGCCGCACCGCTTCGATGACATGGCCGGGCGACACGGTGCGGTCCTCGGCCCGCAGCAGTCCCGCGACCTTGGTCAGCCAGCGCTCGACCGGCCGGTCCGGGGCGGCGAACAGATGCGCGTACCACCCGGGTGAGTCGATGCCCGCGCCGTAGCCGCCGGCCCGGGACAGCCTGCGGTGCGTCCACGGCACCCACGTCATGTCCGTCTTCACCTTCGGCAGCCCCTTGAGCAGCGCCCGGTCGGCCGCCACGCCCGTACGCCGCCGCAGCGCGGGCACGTGCCACGCCCCGCAGACCACGGCCACGCCGTCCTCGAACTCCCGTTGCGCGTCCCGTATCCGCAGCCGCATGTGGGCCTCACGGATCAGGTCCCGCCCGTGCCCACCGCTGCCGTACGTCTCCCGCAGCAGCGTCATGGCCTCCTCCAAGGCCGTGAAGGGCGCGAGCGCGTCGCCCTTTCCCGCGCCCCGGTGTTCGACGACGTCCTCCCACCAGCGCTCGGCGTCGTCGTACCCGGCGGTGTCGGCGAGCACCCCCAGCGGGTCGACCCGCACGTCCTCGTCCGGGGGGCCCTGCTCCGCCGCCCCGGCGTCCGTGCCGCCGCCCTCCCCGTCCTTGTCCTCCTGGTCCTTGTCCTGCTCGTCCCGGTCCTGCTCGTCCTGCTCCCAGGCGAGCGTGTGGGCGGCCGGCAGGTCGATGAAGCGGGCGGGCACTCCGTGCTCCAGCGCCCAGCGGAGCGCGACCCACTCCGGCGAGAACGCGGCGAGCGGCCAGAACGCCGACCGACCGGGCTCGTCCACGGCGTGGGCGAGCAGGGCGACCGGCGGACGCATGTCCTCCGCCGCGGCCAACGGGATCAGCGGATCGGCCTCGGGCGGGCCCTCGACGAGCACGACGCACGGCCGAGACGCCTCCAGCGCGGCCCGCACGGCCTTCGCCGACCCGGGCCCGTGGTGCCGCACGCCGAGCAGCAGCGGCTGCCCCGCACCCTGCGCCCGGCCCCTGTTCACGCGCCGGCCTCGCGGCAGGCACGGTAGAAGTCCGACCAGCCGTCGCGTTCGCGGACGACGGTCTCCAGGTACTCCTGCCAGACGACACGGTCCGCCGCCGGGTCGCGGACGACCGCCCCGAGCACGCCCGCGGCGACGTCACCGGCCCGCAGCACGCCGTCGCCGAAGTGGGCGGCGAGGGCCAGACCCCCCGTGACGACGGAGATCGCCTCGGCGGTCGACAACGTGCCGCTGGGCGACTTCAGCTTCGTCCGCCCGTCGGCGGTCACGCCGTCACGCAGCTCCCGGAAGACGGTGACGACCCGCCGGATCTCGTCGACGCCGTCCGGCACCGCCGGCAGGTCCAGCGACCGCCCGATCTGCTCCACACGGCGGGTGACGATGTCGACCTCCGCCTCCGGTGTCTCCGGCAGCGGCAGCACCACCGTGTTGAACCGGCGGCGCAGGGCGCTGGACAGCTCGTTGACGCCTCGGTCGCGGTCGTTGGCCGTGGCGATCAGGTTGAAGCCGCGGACGGCCTGCACCTCCTGCCCGAGCTCCGGGATCGGCAGTGTCTTCTCGGACAGGATCGTGATCAGGGAATCCTGGACGTCGGCCGGGATGCGGGTCAGCTCCTCGACGCGGGCCGTCCTGCCCTCCGCCATCGCCCGCATCACGGGGCCGGGGACGAGGGCGTCGCGGCTGGGGCCGTGGGCGAGCAGCCGGGCGTAGTTCCAGCCGTAGCGGATAGCCTCCTCCGGGGTGCCGGCCGTGCCCTGCACCAGCAGCGTCGAGTCGCCGCTGACGGCGGCGGCCAGGTGCTCGGACACCCAGGTCTTGGCCGTGCCGGGCACGCCGAGCAGCAGCAGGGCACGGTCCGTGGCGAGGGTGGTCACCGCGACCTCCACGACCCTGCGCGGACCCACGTACTTGGGGGTGATCACCGTCCCGTCCGGCAGCGTCCCGCCGAGCAGGTAGGTGGCGACGGCCCACGGCGACAGGCGCCAGCGGGCGGGGCGCGGGCGGTCGTCCTGGGCGGCCAGCGCGGCCAGTTCCTCCGCGAAGGCGTGCTCGGCGTGCGGACGCAGGGTGTCCGTCCGCCCGGTGCCGGTGTCCGCGGGCACGGAGCCGTTCCGCCGCGGGTCGACGGACGTCGGTTCTGCGGACACAGACATGGCTGGGTCCCCCTCCAGCTCGGCCGGTTCGGATCTGTCACCCACCGTGCACCACGCCACTGACAATCACCCCCGGCCTGCACACATACCCGGCCGACACGGACTGTCAGTGGCGGGGCCTACCGTCGAGGACATGAGTGATCGGGGGGTGCGCCGAACCGTGACGCAGGTACCGGCACAGGCATGTGACGCCGCGTCGGCCGGCGCGGGTGAGGTTGTGCCGGACGGACTCGCCGAGCCCTCGTCCGGCACGGCGGGCGAGTCAGTGCCGGGCGGGTCCTGCGAGCCCTCGCCCGACGAACCGGACGCCGCGGCCTCCGCGTCCCCACCGCCCGTCTCCCCACCGCCCGTCTCCCCCGGAGCCCAACGGCGGGCCGGGCGGCGGGCCGAGCGAGTCACCGCGGGGGCGACCGAGCTGGAGCAGCGTCTCGCGGACCTGCTGCGCGGCGGGCTGATCTCGGCCGAGCAGTCCGGTAGCGCCCTGTGGGAGGAGACCGCGGCCCGCATGGTCGACGCGCAGGCCCCGGGACTGGCCAACCGCGTCCGGGAGTTGGGGGCGCTTGCGTACGCCGGCGCAGGCGCCCCCGTACGTCTGCTGGAGGAGTGCGCCCTCCTCCATCTCCTGGCCCGGGCCTGGCTGCGTCGCGACCGGCTGCCCGAGCCGCTCGCCGCGACGGTCCGCTCCCGAGTCGGCCTGACCGCGTCGCCGGAGGGCCCGGCGATCCGCGACGACTGGCTCGTCCTCGCCCAGTACGACACCTCCGACGGCCACCTGACCACCCGTCGCATCTGGCTGCACGGCACGGCGTCCGGCCGTACGGCGCTGCTCCTCTCCTACGGGGCGGCGGGCCGCGCCCCCGACCTGACCCTCCCGGCCGGGCCGGCGGTCGACGCGGAGCTGACCCCTTACCCGGGCGCCGGGCAGCCGCGGATGGCGCTGACCGAGCGGTTCGGGCCGCCCACGCCGACGACCGTGCGCCCGCCGGGCACGACGACGTCCGGGGCGCTCGCGCGTTACGGCGCCGCGTTGCGCGACGACCCGTGGCGGGAGTCGGTCCCGGTGACGCTGGACCGGGTGGTGCCGGTCCAGGACGGTGACGGCTGGCAGCTCGCCGACGCCGACGAGGACCACGCCCTGCCGGTCGGCGCGGCGGCCCGGTCCCGCGCGGGGCTGTGGCGGCTGGTCGCCCTCTCCGGTGGCGCCCCGGTCCGGGTGTTCGGCGAGTGCGGCCCCCGCGGTTTCACTCCCCTGGCGGCCTGGCCGCAGGGTCCGGGAGAGGTGGTACCCCTGTGCTGACCTGCCACTTCCGCGCCTCAGTCGCCTCCGGCCCCGCCACCCCCATGCATCTTTCGGACATCGCTGGACACTCGGTGCGCGTGAGTCTTCGACCGCACCGGGACCCCCGTCGGAAAGGAAGCTCATGAGCAGGACGACCGCCACCGGGGCCGCGTCCCTCCCGGACCACTGGGAGGAGCTGCTGACCTCGGCTCTGCTGGGCACCGACCGGCGCACCCCGCCGGGCGCGGCGCCCGGATCGCAGGCGCCGTCGGACCTGCTCGACGCGGCCGCAGCGGCGACCGTACGGCGTCGGGCCGGGCTGCGGCCCGCGCGGCCCGCCGAGCGGCTGCGGCCCGCCCCGGAGGACCCGCGCGCTCCGCTGCCGCCCGCCGCGGCACACAGGCTCGCGGCGCTGCTCGCCGACCGCCCCGGCGCGTCCGGCGGCGGCCGCCGGGGCGCGGCGCCGGACCTGACGGAGCTGCTGCCGCAGTGGCTCCAGGCGGCCAACGCCCGTGGCTACGCGGCGCCCCCGCAGGCCCTGCCCGCACTGCTCGACGCGGCGCGGGGCCGCACCGACCTGCGTCCGGCGGCGCTGCGGTTCGCGGGCCCGCGCGCGCTGTGGCTGGCCCGGCTCAACCCGGACTGGCGGTTCGCCCTGCGTGCGGCCCCCGGCGGCGGCCCCTCGGCACCCGATCTCCGTGACCCGCAGGGCATACGGCGACTCTGGCAGGAGGGCCTCTTCGCCGAGCGGGTCACGCTGCTCACCGCCCTGCGTTCCCGTGACGCGGCGGCCGCGCGCGCCCTGCTGGAGGAGACATGGGCGACGGAGCGGGCCGAGGACCGGCTGATGTTCCTGGACTCCCTGCGCGCCGGACTCGGCCCGGACGACGAGACCTTCCTGGAGCGGGCGCTGGCCGACCGCAGCCGCAACGTACGGGCGACGGCGGCCGAACTGCTGTCTGCGCTGCCCGCCTCGGCACTGGCCGCACGGATGGCGGTGCGCGCCGCGGCGTGTGTGGCGGTGGACCGCACGCGGGACGTGCCGACGATCGTGGTGGAGGCGCCGCACGAGTGCGACGCGGCGATGGAGCGCGACGGTGTGGTGGCCAAGGCGCCGGCCGGACGCGGGGAACGCTCGTGGTGGCTGGGCCAGTTGGCGGAGGCGGCGCCTCTCGGCACCTGGCCCGGGCGGCTCAGCGGGCGTACGCCCGAGGAGATCGTGGCGCTGCCGGTCGCCGACGGCTGGCAGGGCGAGCTGCACGCGGCCTGGTGCCGGGCGGCGGTGCGGCAGCGGGACGCGGCCTGGTCGCGCGCGCTGCTCGGGGAGCCGTCCGCGCCGGAGGCAGGCGGTCCGGGAGCGGTGTCCCTCGCCGAGCGCGCCCGGCTGCTGGCCACTCTGGACTCCGGTGAGCGGGCGGCGTGGGTCGCCGGGTTCATCGAGACGCACGGCCTGTCCGAGGCGTTCCAGTTGCTCGGGGTGTGTGCGGTGCCCTGGGCCCCGCCGCTCGGGCGGGCCGTGGTCGACGCGCTCAACATCGCGCGGGACGCAGGGAGTTATCCATGGAGTTTCAGCGGAGTCATGGGCCTGGCCGAGCGCTGCCTCGACCCGTCCGAGGCGAGCCGTCTGGACGCGCTGCTGGCGATACCGGACGAGCCGGAGGACGCGGCGCCCGGCGCCGGGAGCTACTGGTCGGAGGCGTTCCGGCGCCTGGTGACCACGTTGCGGCTGCGCGGCGCGATGCTGGCGGAGCTGGCTCCGGAGGACCCGGCGCCCTGACCGGGCCGGCCGGCCTCGTCAGGCCCACGCTCACCGCCGCAGCAGGGTGGGGCGGAGCAGCACACACCGGCGGACACCCGCGGCGCCGACGCCCGGACACGGGCATCCCGCCGCCCGCCGTCGCACGGGCGGCAACGGCTCCCGCAGCGCCGACACCGGAAGCACCGGCTCCCGCGGCCCTCGCGACGACGGCAGGCGCCGCCCCGGCCGCGCCGGCACCGGACGCCCTCACCTCATCGACGTTCGACGACCTCGTCGCGCCCGCCACGGACGCCCCGGCACCCTTCCGGGAAACCCAGGCGCCCTCGGCGCCCGCGACCATGACCACACGGGCGCCCATGCCCGCAGTCCCGGCGGCACACCACCCGCCGGCCGCTGAGGCCCCGCGCCTACGCCTCCGCGGGCTGGTGGACGTTCGCCCGGACCCAGTCGACGATGGACGCCGTGGTGGCGCCCGGCGTGAAGATCTCCGCGACGCCCTTCTCCTTCAGCGGGGGGATGTCCGCCTCGGGGATGATGCCGCCCCCGAAGACGAGGATGTCCTCCGCGTCCCGCTCCTTCAGCAGCTCGATGACCTTCGCGAACAGCGTGTTGTGCGCGCCCGAGAGGATGGACAGGCCGATCGCGTCGGCGTCCTCCTGGATCGCGGTGTCGACGATCTGCTCGGGGGTCTGGTGGAGCCCGGTGTAGATCACCTCCATACCGGCGTCGCGCAGGGCCCGCGCGATGACCTTGGCCCCGCGATCGTGGCCGTCGAGCCCCGGCTTGGCCACCACCACGCGGATCGGACCGGCTGCCACACCCATCACTGCCTCCATGAAGCGACTACATCCATCCGTATCGACCAGTACCGCACACATCGCACGGATTCCCCGGCCCGAACCGGCCGCAGAAGTGAACGAACGTTATCTCCAGCATCCCGCAACCGGCAGTTTCACGGTGCACAGGGAGGGGGAAATCACACGGTGGGACACGTCCGTCGCGCAGCGTTCCCGGGCCCGGCCTCCAGGCCGAGTGCTCGTGCGACACAGGGACAACAGTGGGAACATGCGCATAAGGGATGCGCCTCGAGGTCGACCCACCACCGCGCACCGTCCGCGCTTCACCGGCGCGCACCGTCGACCGCACTCGGAGCGCCATTCCACGAGGGCACACGGGGGACGAGGCTGTCCCCTCGCGTGCCGACAGGAGGTCGGCCATGAAGGTCACCCAGGCAGCTCTTCCGTTCCTGCCCCTCTGCCGGCGTCTTCTGCCGGCCCGGCTGGCGGATCTCTCCGTGGGCCTGCTGAAGGCGACCGCCCTGGAGCTGGCGATCCTGGCGGGCCACGTCCTCCTTTATCCCGCCGGCATCATCCAGGAGCGGCGCGGCCCCGACCGCTCCGCCCTGACCGCCCCGGAGGGGACGGCGCAGCTGCCGGCGGAGGCCAAGCCCCCGGTCGTGCTGCTGCACGGCTTCATCGACAACCGCTCGGTCTTCGTCCTGCTGCGCCGCAGCCTGGCCCAGCACGGCCGGCAGCAGATCGAGTCGCTCAACTACTCCCCGCTGACGTGCGACATCCGCACGGCGGCCGAGCTGCTCGGACGGCATGTCGAGCAGGTCTGCGAGCGCACGGGCAGCGAGCGGGTGGACGTGGTGGGACACAGCCTCGGCGGGCTGATCGCGCGGTACTACGTGCAGCGGCTGGGCGGTGACCGGAGGGTGCGGACGCTGGTCACGCTCGGCACCCCACACTCCGGCACGCGTGTGGCGCCGCTGGCCAACGCCCATCCGATCGTGCGGCAGATGCGTCCGGGCTCGCCGGTGCTGGAGGAGCTGGCACAGCCGTCGCCCGGGTGCCGTACGCATTTCGTGGCGTTCTGGAGCGATCTCGACCACATCATGGATCCGCTGGAGAACGCGTGCGTCGAGCACCCGGACCTCAAGGCGGTCAACGTGCGGGTGAGCGGTGTGGGGCACCTGGCGCTGCCGGTGCACCCGGCGGTGGCGACGGGCATCCGGGAGGCGCTGGACACGGCGCAACCGGGTGAACCGTCCGGCGGACGGGCGAACGGCCTCACGGTGGCCTGAGGCGCAGGGGCGCACGACACGCCCGCACCTCTCCCCGCTACGGAGCGATCTTCCGCATCCAGAAGCGAACAACATCGGTCAGAGACGGCCGACTTGCCGACGCCCACGCCTCACAACTTCGAACACGAGTCGAACGTAGAGCCAAGACCGCGTCCACCGACCGCCGAAACCCGACCGAATGCCCGTTTCCTGCGGCCGCGAAACCTGGGGAAGATTGTCGCGCCCGCATACCGCCGGGTACAGTCGCCGCACTGCTCTGGCAGCCCCTGTTGTCGAGGCGAAAGAGAAGTTGGTGAACGACCGTCACCCGTCGGGGATCATGACCCCGGCTCCGGCCTCCGATGCCGCCTCGGCGCCCTACGCGTCGTACGGCAGCCAGGAGGTCCCGTACGGGGACGTCACCTCCTACGCCGGCTACGACGCCACCTACTACGGCACCGGCGAGCACGCCGCAGGCACCTTCGCCGCCGACCCTCTCTTCGGGAGCATGCCGGGCGAGGACCCCGCGCAGGCGGCCTGGACCACCGGCCAGTGGACGGCCGGCGCGCAGGACACCGGGCACTACGACGCCTACGCCTTCCAGCAGGCCGCGTACGACACCGGCGGCCACGACGCGACCGCCTGGACCACAGGACAGCAGCCGATGGCGGTGATCCCCCAGCAGGGCGGATCCCCCGAGACCGGCCAGTGGGACGCGAACGCGTGGCTCCAGCCCGACCAGGCCGAGCAGCCCGCGGACCCGACCCAGCAGTGGGACTGGGGCACGCAGACCTTCGACAGCGGCGTCTACGACGCCACCCAGTGGAACTCCGACGGCGGGGAGACGCCCGCACCGGACGCGCAGTACGGCGGAGAGCCGTACGAGCAGGAGAACTCGGCGGCGCACGCGGACTTCGGGGCGCGGGAGGACTTCCCCCAGGAGGGCTTCTCCCAGGAGTCCTACGACCAGGACGTGCCCGACCAGCCGTACGCGGAGGACGACTACCGCGGAGAGCCCGGTCCGGACGAACCCGGGGCCGGTGAACCGGCCGACACCGGCGAACTGCCCGCCGTGACCCTCCTCGACGGGCAGGAAGAGGTCACCCCCGCACCGCGCGCCGCCTCCCGTTCCGGGTCCCGCTCCCGCCGCCGCACCCCGCCCAAGCGCTCCGCGCTGCTGACCGTGGCCGTTCCCTCGGCGTGCGTGATGGGGGTCGCCGGCATCGCCGCCGCCTCGGTGGGGGATCTGTCCGAGGAGGGCGGCCAGGAGGCGCGGACGACCGCCGCGGACGCCCAGCCGGTCCAGCCGTCCGCCGCAAACGTCAAGCTGGACACCCAGCTCGAGAGCCTCGCCGCCGGCGCCGACGACTTCGCCGACCGGGCCAGCCGCGCCCAGGGCCGCATCGACCTCAAGGCCCAGCAGGAGCTCGAGCGCAAGCGGGCGGCCGAGGAGGCGGCCCGCAAGGAACGGCTCCGCCCGAAGTTCGCGCTCCCGGTGGCGCAGCACGGACTCAGCGCCTACTACGGCCAGTCCGGCATCAACTGGATGTCCCTCCACAGCGGCATCGACTTCCCCGTCTCCTACGGCACGCCCGTGCTGGCGGCGACCGACGGCACGGTGCGCACGCAGTACAACTCCGCCTACGGCAACATGCTGATCGTGACGGCGAAGGACGGCACGGAGACGTGGTACTGCCACCTCTCCAGTTACCAGGTACCCTCCGGCGCGACCGTCAAGGCCGGCGATCAGGTCGCGTTCTCCGGGAACTCCGGCAACTCGACCGGCCCTCACCTGCACTTCGAGGTCCGCCCGGGCGGCGGCTCGGCGATCGACCCCCTCGCCTGGTTCCGCAGCCACGGCCTGGAACCCACGTAGGTCGTCCCGTGGACCGGTGCCCGTCGCGGCACCGGGGCGCACCCCGGCCCACGACGGGCCCCGCACGGACGGCTAGAGCTTCTCCACCGGCGCGTACCGCAGCAGCAGGCGCTTGGGCTTCTCGTCGCCGAAGTCGATCGTCGCCTCGGCGTTCGCCCCCGTGCCCTTCACCGCGACGACCGTGCCCAGGCCGAACTGGTCGTGCGTGACCCGGTCCCCGACGGCCAGCGACACCACGGGCTTCTCCGAGGTGCGCCGGGTGGCGAAGCCGGAGGCGCCCGACGCGGACGAGCGGGAGCGGGACGACGACAGCGACGCGGCCACCCCGGACACCGGGCCGTTGGCCACCGGACCGCTCGCACCGGTCCGCTTCCACTCCACATGCGTGACCGGGATCTCCTCCAGGAAACGCGAGGGCGGGTTGTACGACGGCTGGCCCCAGGCGCTGCGCATCACCGACCGGGTGAGGTAGAGCCGCTCGCGGGCGCGCGTGATGCCGACGTAGGCCAGGCGGCGCTCCTCTTCCAGCTCCTTGGTCTGGCCGAGGGCGCGCATGTGCGGGAAGACGCCGTCCTCCATGCCGGTGAGGAAGACGACCGGGAACTCCAGGCCTTTGGCGGTGTGCAGGGTCATCAGCGTGATGACGCCGTCGCCGTCCTCCTCGTCGGGGATCTGGTCGGAGTCGGCGACCAGCGCGACCCGCTCGAGGAAGTCGGCCAGCGTGCCGGTCTCGCCCTCGCCGCGCTCCTGCTCGAACTCGAGGGCGACAGCCGCGAGTTCCTGGAGGTTCTCGATGCGGGTCTCGTCCTGCGGGTCGGTGGAGGCCTGCAACTCGGCGAGATATCCGGTGCGTTCGAGGATGGCCTCCAGCACCGTCGCCGGACCGGCGCCCGACTCGACGACCGTACGGAGGTCATCCATCAGCGTGTTGAACCGCTTGACGGCGTTCGCCGACCGGGCCGCCATGCCGTACGCCTCGTCGACGCGGCGCAGCGCCTGCGGGAAGCTGATCTTCTCCCGCTGGGCGAGGGCGTCGATCATGGCCTCGGCGCGGTCGCCGATGCCCCGCTTGGGGACGTTGAGGATGCGGCGCAGCGGCACCGAGTCCTCGGGGTTGGCCAGCACCCGCAGGTAGGCCAGGACGTCCCGGACCTCCTTGCGCTCGTAGAAGCGCACGCCGCCGACGACCTTGTAGGGCAGGCCGACGCGGATGAAGATCTCCTCGAAGACACGGGACTGGGCGTTGGTGCGGTAGAAGACGGCGACGTCGCCGGCCTTGGCCTCGCCCGCGTCCGTGAGGCGGTCTATCTCGTCGGCGACGAACTGCGCCTCGTCGTGCTCGGTGTCGGCGACGTACCCGGTGATGAGCGCGCCCGAGCCGGCGTTGGTCCACAGGTTCTTCGGGCGGCGGGACTCGTTGCGCTCGATGACGGCGTTGGCGGCGGAGAGGATCGTCTGGGTGGAGCGGTAGTTCTGCTCCAGCAGGATGGTCGTCGCGTCCGGGTAGTCCTCCTCGAACTGGAGGATGTTGCGGATCGTCGCGCCGCGGAAGGCGTAGATGGACTGGTCGGCGTCGCCCACCACGCACAGCTCGGCGGGCGGCACCTCGGCCTCCGGCGGGACGTCGACGGGGTGCTCGGAGGCGCCTCCGACCAGCTCGCGCACCAGGGCGTACTGGGCGTGGTTGGTGTCCTGGTACTCGTCGACCAGGACGTGCCGGAAGCGGCGGCGGTAGTGCTCGGCGACGTCGGGGAAGGCGCGGAGCAGGTTGACCGTCGTCATGATCAGGTCGTCGAAGTCCAGGGCGTTCGCCTCGCGCAGCCGGGACTGGTAGAGCGCGTAGGCCTGGGCGAGGGTCTTCTCGAATCCGTCGGTCGCCTGGGCGGCGAAGTCCTCCTCGTCGATCAGCTCGTTCTTCAGGTTGCTGATCTTGGCGCTGAAGGACTTCGGCGGGAAGCGCTTGGGGTCGAGGTCCAGGTCGCGGCAGACCAGGGCCATCAGACGCTTGGAGTCGGCGGCGTCGTAGATCGAGAAGGACGACGTGAAGCCGAGCTTCTTGGACTCCCGGCGCAGGATGCGGACGCACGCGCTGTGGAAGGTCATGACCCACATCGCGTTCGCCCGGGGCCCGACGAGCTGCTCGACGCGCTCCTTCATCTCGCCCGCGGCCTTGTTGGTGAAGGTGATCGCGAGGATCTGGCCGGGGTGGACGTCCCGCTCGGCGAGCAGGTGGGCGATGCGGTGGGTGAGCACGCGAGTCTTGCCGGACCCGGCTCCCGCGACGATGAGCAGCGGGGAGCCGGAGTGCACGACCGCGGCGCGCTGGTTGTCGTTCAACCCCTCCAGCAGCGCGGCGGAGTCGATCACCGGGCGCGGGGCGCCGTCCCGGTAGTAGGAGTCCCGCTCCGGGGGCACGTCGAACTTCCCGCCGAACAGATCGTCCGGCAGGGGCTCCGGGGCGTGCTCGTCCTCGGGCGGCGGCGGGGGCTCGTCCGCCGGGCCGCGCTGGGCCTGGAGGTCCGCCAGGAAGCTGTCGTCAAAGAGGCTGCTCATCGCTCTCCGAGTCTAGGGCGCTCCACCGACAACCCGGGGCCGCCCCGGAAACATCCCCCGGCCTCTCCCGGAGGCGCCACGGCGGGCACCCTCCACGGTCGCCGCCTCACCGTGCGTGACACCCACCGGAAGGTCACGAAAATGTATCGGGCATATCACCCATCAACCTTCACAAGGGCCACACCAGTTGGCTACCGTGCGGTCCGGGCCGCTCGTCCCCCGCCGGCGAACCTCGCCGGGCCGCGCGGCCTCCGCCGAGTCCGTCACTGTCCACCGTGGCAGCCGGAGCCGGGGACCCACCGAGACTTGGGGTGAATCGGCCCACTCTTCGGAGCGGCCGTAGGGCAACCCTTCCACACACCCGCCCGAACCCGACAGCTAACCCGGTAGGCGGAGCACTGGAAGGAGTCGCCTCCCTTGGCGTCGCACCGCAAGTCGCGCACCCCGGGCCCGCGCGTGGCAGGCATACGCACCCCGGCCCTCGCCACGGCCGCGCTCACCTCCGTGGCCCTGCTCTCCCAGACCGCCGACGCCTCGCCGGGCGAGGACCGGCCCAGCCTGGAGGAGGTCGAGAAGAAGGTCGGCGACCTCTACCGCCAGGCCGAGTCGGCGACCGAGAAGTACAACGCGGCCAAGGAGAAGACCACCAAGCAGCGCAAGCGCGTCGACACCCTCCTCGACGACGTGGCGAAGCGCACACAGAAGCTGAACGAGGCGCGCTCGGAACTGGGCTCCTACGCCGCCGCCCAGTACCGCACCGGTGCCGGCATGCCGGACACCGCGACGTTCCTGCTCGCGGAGACCCCGCAGGACATCTTCGACCAGCGTCAGGTGCTGGACCGGATGACCGGCCGCCAGAAGGCGGCGGTGGACGACTACGTCACCCAGCAGACCGAGACGATGAAGAAGCGGCAGGAGGCCACCGAGAGTCTCCGCACGCTCACCGAGACGCAGGGCGACCTGAAGACGGCCAAGGCAACCGTCCAGAAGAAGCTCGCCGACGCGCGCGGACTGCTGTCGAAGCTGACCGCCGAGGAGAAGGCTCGGCTCGCCGCGATCGAGAAGCGCAAGCAGGAGGAGGCCGCCCGCAAGGCCGCGGAGCTGGCCCGTCAGCAGGCGGAGCAGGAGCAGGCCCGCGAGGAAGCCGCGCAGCAGGGAGGCGGCACCTCGGAGGGCTCCGGGTCCACCGGCTCGACCGGGACCCCGCCGGCCGACTCGTCGTACGGCACCAAGGCGGAGAAGGCCCTCGCCTTCGCCCGCGCGCAGATCGGCAAGCCGTACGTCTGGGGCGCGACCGGCCCCGGCTCCTACGACTGCTCGGGGCTGACCCAGGCCGCCTGGAAGGCAGCCGGCGTCTCCCTTCCGCGCACCACCTACGACCAGGTGAACGCGGGCACCACCGTCCCGGTGTCCCAGGCCCGGCCCGGCGACCTGGTCTTCTTCTACGACGACGTCACCCACGTGGGCATCTACATCGGAAACGGCATGATGATCCACGCTCCGAAGCCGGGCACGTACGTCCGCGAGGAGTCGATCTACTACGACGGCGACTCCGCGATCCACAGCATCGTCCGCCCGGCCTGACGGCCTCCCGGACAGACGGAAACGGAACCGCCGACCGGGCCGGTGACGGCTCGGTCGGCGGTTCCGTGTCGGCGGCGGTGCCCGGCGCCCCGGGGCGCGGGCTCAGGTCCAGAGGACCGCGATGAAGATGTTCGCCACGGTCAGCAGGCCGACAAGGCCGAAGACGCCCTTGTCCACCTTCTCCTCGTCCCGCTTCACGTAGACCAGGCCGAGGATCACGATCAGCAGCGCCAGCTTCACGCCGATCTTGATGTGGTCGACGGAGTGGTCCTGGGCCTCGTTGAGGCCTACGAGGGCGACGCCGGTGACCAGCATCGTCAGCGCTCCGTGCAGCATCGCGGGGACGAAGCGGGCGGTGCCCGCGCCCATCGCCTTCATCTGGGTGAGGAAGCCGCCGAGCAGCGACGCGATGCCGATGATGTGCAGACCGACGAAGATGTGGAGGAGTACGTCCATGAGGCCGGAGCCTAGCCAGGGGCGTCCCATAGCATTCCGCCGCCCTCACCTTTCCCGCCTTCACCACATCGGTCATCACCCTGAGTGAGAACGAAGCGCCGTGCGCACCCCAACGGTCACTTACGGTCACGCGGCGGTCCGTGGACGACAGTTCCGCACAACTCGTATCCCGTGCCGCGCGGCCGGGCCTAGCGTCCTGCCCCAGGTGACCGGCTCCGCATCGCCGCTCGGTCAGGAGCGGCGGCCGGACACCACCGCCGAGGAAAGGGTCCGGCGGCGGACGGCTCCCCTGTCACCCCGCCGCCGGACCGCCGGGCAGTCGTCCGGCTCCGGCGGGCGTCGACGGGAAGGACGGCTTGGAGGGTGGCAGCGCACCGCAGGTCACGGCAGCGCCCGGCGGGCGGCACCACGGCCCGTGCGGCCGTCACAGTCGTCCTGGCGGGAGCGGCCACGACGGCCGGTTTCGACGGAGCGGCACACGCGGCTCCGCGGCCGGCGCCCGCGGGCGCGGACGTGGACCGTCTGTACCGCGAGGCCGAGGTCGCGACCGAGAAGTACAACGGCGTCAAGGAGAAGGCGGATTCGGCGCGGGAGCGGCTGCGCGACCTCCAGGACGAGACGGCCCGCGCCCAGGCGCGGCTCAACGAGGCCCGTGAGGCCCTCGGGACGGTCGCGGCAGCGCAGTACCGCGACGGGGGACTCGACCCCGCCCTGCGCCTGATGCTGTCCGACGACCCCGACGCCTATCTCGACGGCGCCGCCGTCGCCGAACGCGCAGGCAGCCGCCACCACGCCGAGCTGGGCCGGGTGCGCGCCCAGCTCCGGGAGATCGAGAAGCTGCGCGGCGCGGCCCGTGTCGAGGTGAAGACGCTCACCACCCGCCGGGCCGAACTCGGGCGCCACAAGCGGACGATCACCGAGAAGCTGTCCGCCGCCCGCCAGGCGCTGTCCCGGATGTCACCCGAGGAGCGCGCCCGGATCACCGGCGGCACCGACCGCGCGGCACGCTCGGCCGGCGACACGGCCCGTGACGCCGCCCTGTCGCAGGCGCCGAACGCGCGCGCCGCGCAGGCCGTCGCATACGCTCACCAGAAGCTCGGCAGCCCTTACGTGTGGGGCGCGACCGGCCCGGACGCCTTCGACTGCTCGGGCCTCGTGCTGGCCGCGTACCGCTCCGCCGGCGTCTCCCTGCCACGCACCACGTACGCGCAGATCGACGCGGGCCGCCGGGTCTCCCGCTCCGAACTGCTCCCCGGCGACCTGGTGTTCTTCTACTCCGGCATCAGCCACGTCGGCCTCTACATCGGCAACGGGCAGATGATCCACGCCCCGAACCCGTCGGCCCCGGTCCGCGTGGCCCCCGTCGACCAGATGCCGTTCGCGGGGGCGAGGCGGGTGGTGTGACCGGGACCGTCCGGTCCGGAGGGCCCGGACGGTCCGGCGGCTCAGACCAGGCGGCGGGCCGTCGCCCAGCGGGTCAGCTCATGGCGGTTGGACAGCTGCAGCTTGCGCAGCACCGCGGAGACGTGCGACTCCACCGTCTTCACCGAGATGAACAGCTGCTTGGCGATCTCCTTGTACGCGTAGCCGCGGGCGATCAGCCGCAGCACCTCCCGCTCGCGCTGGGTGAGACGGTCGAGGTCCTCGTCGACCGGCGGGGCGTCCGTGGACGCGAAGGCGTCCAGCACGAACCCGGCCAGCCGGGGCGAGAACACCGCGTCGCCCTCCTGCACCCGGAAGATCGAGTCGACCAGGTCGGTACCCGTGATCGTCTTGGTGACGTAGCCGCGGGCACCGGACCGGATGACGCCGATCACGTCCTCCGCCGCGTCCGACACGGACAGCGCGAGAAAGCGCACGGGCCGCTCCGGGTCACCCATCAACGACGTGCAGCGCCGCAGCACTTCCATGCCGCCGCCCCCGGGCAGGTGCACGTCGAGCAGCACCACCTCGGGCCGGGTCGCGGTGATGACCGTGACCGCCTGGTCGACGTCGGCGGCCTCGCCGACCACCTCCACACCGGTCTGCTCGGTCTGCCCGATCTCCGCCTGGACCCCCGTACGGAACATGCGGTGGTCGTCGACGAGGACCACGCGCACATGGCGCCGCCCGGTGCCGCCGGCCGGCTCCGCGGTCCCGTCCGCCGGTGCCGCTTCCGCCGCTGCGTTCGCCTCGGTCGGCTCGCTCATGACGTCTTCTCCGCCCTCTCCATCTCCAGCTCGACCTCGGTGCCCCCGTCCGGCACCGCGCGCAGCCGCGCGGTGCCGCCGTTGCGTTCCATGCGGCCGATGATCGATTCTCTGACGCCCATGCGGTCGGCGGGTATCGAGTCGAGGTCGAACCCGGGACCGCGGTCCCGGACGGACACGAACACCGTCCTCCCCTCGACCTCCGCGTAGACCTGGACCGCGCCTCCCTCGCCACCGTACTTGGCGGCGTTGACCATCGCTTCCCTCGCGGCCTGCATCTGCGCGCCGATCTTCTCGTCCAGGGGGCAGTCGCCCACGACGACCACCTCCAGGGGGACGCCGTGCTTGTCCTCGACCTCGGCCGCGTTGCGCTTGACCGCCTCGGCGAGGGTGGCGGGCTCCTCGTCCTCGTCCTTGCCGTTCCCCTCCGGCTTGTAGAGCCAGGCGCGCAGGTCGCGCTCCTGGGCCCGCGCCAGGCGGCGCACCTCGCCGGGGCTGTCCGCGTTGCGCTGGATCAGGGTGAGGGTGTGCAGCACGGAGTCGTGGACGTGGGCGGCGACCTCGGCGCGCTCCTGCGCGCGGATGCGCATCAGGCGCTCCTCGGAGAGGTCCTGGGTCATACGGACGAGGTACGGGCCGGCGAGCAGGGTGACGCCGACGAGGACCGCGAGGGCGGCCTGCAGCACCGCGCCGAGGTGGCTGCCGGAGCCGCGCAGGACGAATATCCCGGAGGCGCCCGCCGTCACCAGCAGCACACCGGCGACGGCCCGCAGCAGCGTCATCGTCCGCCGGCGGCGGCCGACCTCCATCCAGCGGGCCCGGCGGGCGTTGTCCGCCTGCCGCCACACCAGGGCCACGCCCGCACCGACCAGGACGGTCGGCCACAGGTAGGCCCGGGCGCCGTTGGTGAGGTTCACGCTGCCCACGAAGATCATGGCCACCACGACCATGAGCAGCAGGGCGACGATCTGCCCCTTGTCCGGTTTCCGCGTGACGAGTCTGCGGCGGCCGTCCTGGGCGGTCTCGGTGGTGATGGGCGACGGCGGCCTCTGCGCGTCGACGCCGCCCACCCCGAGCGGCACGAAGAACCAGAACGCGGCGTACAGCAGGGCCCCGAGACCGTCGGCCATGAACAGGGCGACGAACGCGAGGCGCACCCAGATCACGGGCAGTCCGAGATGCCCGGCGAGCCCCCGCGCCACTCCCCCGAGCCAGCGTCCGTCACTGCTGCGGTAGAGCTTGCGCGGCGGCCGCGGCTCGGCGAGGGGCGCTGCTGCGGCTTCCGACATGCCAACGATGGTCACACGCCGAGCAATCCAGGGCATCAGGGTCCGTCCCGGAAACTCCCCTGATCCCGACGTCGGGGTCGACTGCCACCGGACCGGCGGCCCCTCCGCGTCTCCGGACACCGGGGCGTGTGCCCACGCCTCGGGGCCTGCACCCCGGTCACGGGTCGATGCGGCTCCGGGCCACGGAGCGTCCGGCCGCCCGGACCGGGAACCGCACGGCCCCGAGCCGCAGGAGGGCCGAGCCCCGGGACCCGACCCGTCCGGTCACGGAACGGCCGCCCCCGAGGCGTGCCTCGGGGCGGATATCAGGGTCCGGCCAGGGTCGTTCCGACTGCCGCTCGGGCGGCTCGGCCGCCACCATGGACGCATGACGGATCACCAGCATGCCGCGTCGGACCCGGGACCGCGTCCCGGGTCCGGGCCCGGTGCGCCCGCCGCGGACCCCTCGCGTGCGGGTGCGGGGAAGGAGGGGACGGCCGGCGTACCGGCGGGGGCCGTCGACCCCGGCCGGCACTTCCGGCGCGACCGGGGGCACCAGATGTTCGGCGGTGTCTGCTCCGGTCTCGCCCGGCAGTACGACATGGACCCGGTGATCTTCCGGATCACGCTCGCCGTGCTGTCCGCGACCGGTGGCATCGGCCTCATCTTCTACGGCTTCGCCTGGCTGTTAGTCCCGTACGACGACGAGGACGAGAACCAGGTCCGCCGGCTGCTCACCGGCCGGGTCGACGGTCACACCCTGGCGGCGGTGCTGTTCGCGCTGGTCGGCTGCGGTGTCTTCCTGTCCATGCTGAGCAACGACGGGGTGCTGAGCTTCGCCGTCATACTGTCCCTGCTGCTCGCGGGCGCCGCCTACTGGTCGCGGCGGCGCGGTACGCCGAGCCCGGACCCGATCGCCGCGCAGGCCGCCGCCGACGCCCCGCCGGAGCCGCAGGCCCCTCCGGTCCCGGCCGCGTACCCGTCGTGGTGGCGCGAGCCCATCGTCAAGGACGGCACCTATGTCGGGGGCACGGGTTACCTGTGGGGTCCCGAGGACTCGCGGGACCTGGACATCGCCACCGCGGTCGGCGTCGGCGTCCGCTCCGGGAGCGGCGGCGGCGTGAAGGACGTGTGGCGCCCGCCGCAGGCGCGCCCGCCCAAGCCGAGAGGGCCCCGCCGGAGCGGCGGCTGGGTCTTCCTGTTCGCTCTGCTCGCGGCCGGTCTGGGCACGGGCCTCACCTGGGAGACGCAGCCCCTCGGCACCAGCCTGCAGACGGGTCTGGCGTGCGCCCTGGGCGTCATCGGCCTCGGAATCGCCGTCAGCGCCTTTCTCGGCCGCACGGGAGCGGGGTCGATCGTCCTCGCGGTTCTCACGGCGGGCCTGCTCGCCGGATCGACCGCCATGCCCGACGACATCGGCACGGACTGGACCCGCACGGGCTGGCGGCCCGCCTCGGTCGCGCAGATCCGTCCCGTGTACGACCTGGGCGCCGGCGAGGGGAAGCTGGACCTGTCGGCGGTCCGCGTCCCCGCCGGCGACACGGTCTCCACCCAGGTCGAGGTGGGCCTGGGCCGCATCCATGTGATCGTTCCCCGGGACGCGACCGTGCGGCTGCACATCGAGGTGGGGCTCGGTGACATCCAGGTGCCGGGCGACGGACGGAAGGACGTGGACGTGGCGCCTGGCAAGTACGAGGAGATGACCCTGGAGCCGCCACCCGGCGCCGGGAAGGCGGGCACGCTGCGGCTCGACCTCCGGGTCGGCGCGGGGCAGGCGGAGGTGAGCCGTGCTGCGTCATGAGTTCCAGCCCGGACGGCTGATCGCGGGAGCCGCCCTCGTCGCGGCGGCGGTGGTCTACGGCGGGGACGCGGGAGGGGCCTGGGAGACCCCCTGGTTCGTGCTGATCCCTCTCGTCGTGGGCGGCCTCTGCCTGGCCGGCGGGGTGGGCGCCGTGACCGGACTGGTGCGCCGCCGCCGGGGCCGCCCGGCCCCCGGAGGAGCGGACACGGCCGACCACGCACGGACGAACGGGGGTTAGAAGGTTCCGCGGCGTCGCCGTGCGCGGAGGGCGGCGTCCACGGACAGCAGCGGGGCCCCGGCCAGGATCAACGGGGTCCAGGCCATGAGGTACGGCAGGTCGTTGCCGTAGTAGTACGGTTCGGCGGCCCAGCTCACGGTCAGCCACAGGCTGAGCGAGATGAGCGCCCCGCCGAGGGCGGCGATGCGGGTGAGCAGTCCGAGCAGGGTGCCGATGCCGACGGCCAGCTCGCCGAAGGCGATGGCGTAGCCGAAGCCGACGGGGCTCTCCAGCGCCATGTCGACCAGCGCGGGGATCGCGGAGGAGTCGCGGACGGCGCGCATCATGTCGCCGATCGACCCGGCCCCCGAGTCCTTGAGGAAGGCGCTGTCGGTGAGCTTGTCCAGGCCGGCGTAGACGAAGGTGACGCCGAGGAAGATCCGCAGCGGCAGCAGGGCGTAGCGGGCGGCGGTGCCCCGCAGCCCGCCGTCGCCGTCGGGACGTGGGGTGTAACTGTCTGCGCGCATGCCGTGCGTCATGTCGCCGCTGCCTCTCGACTCCGGGCCCACCTGGACAGACCGAACGTACGGCAATCGGCGTGGGATGAACCCGGTCGACAGCGTTTTCTCAGGGAAGCGACAGCGACCCACCAGCTACGGCGGCGCTCCGCCGTCCCACCGTCACTCCGTGACGTCGATGGTGTAGCGGTTGGTCTCCACTCCGGCCGCGGTGACCACCTGCACGTCGACCCGGCCGGGCTCCACGTCCGCGGGGACCGGCACGGTCAGCAGGTCGTCGGCCGGGTTGTCGAAACCGCCCACCACCGGCACCAGCGGCACATGGACGTGCACCGGGCCGACCCGCACCACCATGCGCGCCAGCCGGTCCGCGCCCTGCGCCCCGGCCGGGACGAACCCGGTGCCGCGGATCTCGATGTCGTCACCGGTGCGGATGGGCGCGTCCAGATCCCCGGCCTCCCGGGCCCGTACCACGGACAGGATCACCGGGCGCCCGCCCTCGGCGTACTTGCCCGCGAGGTAGGTGCCCGCCGACACCAGCACCACCACGGCCAGCCCCCAGGGCAGGTCGGGCAGCTGGTCGGGACGGCGGGCCAGCCGTACGGCGGCGAAGGCGAGGGCGACGGTGTTGATGACGACGTACTGGATGTCGGCGAAGCTGCCGCGTCCGGAGTCGTCGGTGAGCAGGTCGGCCGCCCTGGGCCGGTGGGCGCGCACCTTCTGGAGCCGCTGTCCCTGCACCCGCAGCCCGACCACCCGGCGCACCAGGACGGCGATGCCGCAGACAACGGCGAGCACGGTCACCACGCCGGCGCCCCGGGCGAGTTCCAGGCCGTCGATCAGCGCGTCGCGCTCCCGGTGGTCGGAGGCGGCCGCGAGCCGCCCCACCAGCACGAGGACGGCGAACGCGACGAGCAGGACCCAGGAGCCCGCCACCGCGCGGGACGTGGAGAGCCGGTTGTCCTCGCCGATGACCGGCGCGAGCGCACCGCCGCGTGCCCGGTGGTACCAGGACGCCGCGGTGAGCGCCCCCGCCACCAGCACCGCGGCCAGCAGCCCCGCGGTGCGCGCGGAGGTCCAGCCCGCGCCGATCGCGGTGAGTGCCTGCACGAGCAGCAGCGCGAGGACTCCGGCCCAGACGACGACCGCGGTCCGCTGCCAGAGGCGGGCCAGCCAGGCCGCGCCCTCGGCCCGGCCGCGTTCGGCCACCGCCTCGGCGGCCTGGGCGAGTTCCTCGGAGACCCACTGCCGGGAGGCGGAGGCGGAGTGGGCCACCGCGGCAGGGAGCCCCTGGCCGGTGGCGTACTCGTCCCGCTTCACCAGGAACGCGGCGACCGCGCGCCGATGCCCCTCACGCGCCCCGTGCGGACAGTCCCCGCAGGTGCAGCCGCCCTCGTGGGCAGCCGGATCCGCTCCGCCCTGTCTCGCCTCCTGCACCGCCACGCCCGAAGCCGCCTTCCCGCACTACCCGACACATCTCGACACACCACGACCGCCGTCGGCGGCCACCGGACAACTCCCCCGCATCGAGAGCGAATTGTGCCCTACGCCACGCCCGTCCCGTCCGCCGGGCCCGGTCGCCACGGGTGAACTCCGAGGCGCCGTGTTGACGCACCTCCCCCGCCCTCCCGCGCGCCCCGCCACACACGCGTTCAGTCCAGCAGATCCGGCTCGCTCCGCGTGATCTCCCGCCACATCGGCTGGTAGTTGATCCACGCCACCAGGTCCCCGCCCAGCTGCTCCCGGGTGGCCGCCGCCTGGCGGTGCTCGATCAGCACGGGACGGCCGGCCGCCCGCGCCGTGAGCTGCACCTGGCAGGAACGCTCCATGGTCATGAACCACCAGGCCGCCGCGTCCACCGAGTCGCCCACGGTCAGCAGCCCGTGGTTGCGCAGCACCAGCGCCTTGCGGGTGCCGAGGGCGGCGGCGATGCGGCGGCCCTCCTCGGGGTCGACGGTGACGGAGGTGTAGGCGTCGTAGAGGGCGTGGTCCTCGTAGAAGGCGCAGCTCTCCTGGGTGATCGGGTCGAGCAGCTCGCCGAGGGCGGCCAGCGCACGGCCGTGCACGGAGTGACAGTGGGCGACGGCGACGACGTCCGGCCGGGCCGCGTGCACCTGGGCGTGGACGGCGAAGGCGGCCTGGTTGACGTGGTGTCCGCCCTCGACGACCTGGCCGTCCTGGTTGGCGAGCACCAGGTCGCTCACGGTGACGTGCCGGAACGGTATGCCGAACGGGTTGACCCAGAAGCAGTCGCTGAACTCGGGGTCGCGTGCGGTGATGTGCCCGGAGACGCCGTCCTCGTAGCCGAGCCGGCCGAACAGCCGCAGCGCGCCCGCCAGCCGCTCCTTGCGGTGCCTGCGTTCGTCCTCGAGGGAGTCGTGCATGGGCGGCATGGCGAACTGCAGTTTGTCGGTGGGCACCGGCGGGGGCGGAGTGGGCCCGTGCATGAGTCCTCCCGCGGGGGGTTCGCGTACGGGGCGGAAGTTACCCGGGGGGCGCGCCGTACGACAGCTCTGTTCCGTAACACCGGACATCCGTCCGGATACCCGGCGGACCACCCGGATACCCGACAGAGGATGTCGGTCTTCCGGGTCACACTCGCTCCATGAGCACGCACACGGACATGGACGGCCGGAGTGACGCCGGCGTCACCTGGGGAGCGTTCGCCGCGGCCGAACCCGGTCTGGCGCGGACCGTCGAGGAGCGCCTCGCCTCCCACACACACCACGTCCTGGCGACCCTCCGCAAGGACGGCTCGCCGCGCACCACGGGCCTGGAGGTGCGCTTCCTGGGCGGCGAGCTGTGGTTCGGGATGATGCCGGGGTCGATGAAGGCGCTGGACCTGCGCCGCGACCCCCGCTTCTCGCTCCAGGCGAACCCGGGCGAGGGCACGACCATGGGCGGCGGCGACGTGCGGATCGCGGGCCGGGCGGTCGAGGTGCCGGAGGACGACACGGAGACCCGCGCCCGGTACGCCGAAGAGGTGGAACCGCCGGAGCCGTTCCACCTCTTCCGCACCGAGGTCACGGAGGTCGTGCGGACCTCCGTGGAGGACGAGAAGTACCTCGTCGTGGAGGTCTGGAAGCCCGGAGCGCCGGTGCGCACGCTCAGGCGGACATGACCTCGGACCGCTGGGGGATCACTCCCACTCGATGGTGCCCGGCGGCTTGGACGTGACGTCCAGCACGACCCGGTTGACGTCCCGGACCTCGTTGGTGATCCGCGTGGAGACCTTCGCGAGGACGTCGTACGGCAGCCGCGACCAGTCGGCGGTCATGGCGTCCTCCGAGGACACCGGGCGCAGCACGATCGGGTGACCGTAGGTGCGGCCGTCGCCCTGGACGCCGACCGAGCGGACGTCGGCGAGCAGCACCACGGGGCACTGCCAGATGTCACGGTCGAGACCGGCCGCGGTCAGCTCCTCGCGGGCGATCGCGTCGGCCTCGCGGAGCAGGTCGAGCCGCTCCTTGGTGACCTCGCCGACGATGCGGATGCCCAGGCCGGGGCCGGGGAAGGGCTGCCGGTGGACGATCTCCTCGGGCAGGCCGAGCTCCTGGCCGACCATCCGGACCTCGTCCTTGAACAGCTTGCGCAGCGGCTCGATCAGCTGGAACTCGAGGTCCTCGGGTAGACCGCCCACGTTGTGGTGGGACTTGATGTTGGCGGTGCCGCTGCCGCCGCCGGACTCGACGACGTCCGGGTAGAGGGTGCCCTGCACCAGGAACTCCACCGCGGGGCCCTCGTCGGCGATGATCTCGGCCTGGGCCTGCTCGAAGACCCGGATGAACTCCCGGCCGATGATCTTGCGCTTCTGCTCGGGGTCGGAGACCCCGGCCAGCGCCTTCAGGAACCGCTCCTCGGCGTCGACGACCTTGAGCTGGACGCCGGTCGCGGCGACGAAGTCCTTCTCGACCTGCTCGGTCTCGTCCTTGCGCATCAGGCCGTGGTCGACGTAGACGCAGGTCAGCTGGGAGCCGATGGCCTTCTGCACCAGAGCGGCGGCCACGGCGGAGTCCACGCCGCCGGACAGGCCGCAGATGGCGCGCTTGTCGCCGACCAGCTCACGGATGGCGGCCACCTGCTCGTCGATGACGTTGCCGGTGGTCCAGTTCGGCGTGAGGCCCGCGCCGCGGTACAGGAAGTGCTCCAGCACCTGCTGTCCGTGCGTGGAGTGCATCACCTCGGGGTGGTACTGGACGCCGTAGAGCTTCTTCTCGTCGTTCTCGAAGGCGGCGACCGGGACGACGTCCGTGGACGCGGTGACGGTGAAGCCCTCGGGGGCGGCGGAGCAGGCGTCGCCGTGCGACATCCAGACCGCCTGCTCCTCGGGGGTCCCCTCGAAGAGGGTGGAGGAGTTCTTGGCGACGTGCAGGTCGGTGCGGCCGTACTCACGGGCGCCGGTGTTGTCCACCTGGCCGCCCAGGGTCTGTGCCATGAGCTGGAAGCCGTAGCACATGCCGAAGACGGGGACGCCGGCCTCGAAGAGCTCGCGGTCGAGGCGGGGGGCGCCCTCCTCGTACACGGACGAGGGGCCGCCGGAGAGGATGATCGCCGCGGGGTTCTTGGCGAGGATCTCCGCGACCGGCATGGTGCTCGGCACGATCTCGCTGTAGACCCGCGCCTCGCGGACGCGACGGGCGATGAGCTGGGCGTACTGCGCGCCGAAGTCGACGACCAGGACGGTGTCGGGCGCGTTGGCAGCGGGAGTCGCTGATGACACGAGGTGCCTTCCGGCGGTGGGGAGGGGGTCTTGTGCCTCCCGATTCTACCGAGACGGCGACGCGGTCCGTCCCGGCCCGATCCGCGCCCGGCGCCCCCCGCCACGTCTCACCATGCGGGCCGCGCGTTGGACGGACCGGGCCGACCGGGCATACTGGCCCCATGCTCACGCACCCGACCTTCCTCTTTACCTATGGCACCCGGCCCGCCGGCTGCCATGGTCGTGCTGCTTGAGCAGCTGACAAGCGACTTCCCAGGCGCCCCGGGCCGACAGGTCCGGGGCGCCTGGCGTTTCACCGGACCGTGTCGCTCCGGGGCCATCACCCACCGAGGAGCCCTGACATGACCGCCGTCACCACCGAGCCCACCGAGAAGACCGGCGCCCGCACCGCCGAGGCCGCCGAGCTGATCAGCGACGCCCGTGAGCGGATCGACGCCCTGGACGACCGGATCATCGGTCTGGTGCAGGAACGGATGGCGGTGTCCGCCGTGATCCAGAAGGAACGGATCGCCTCCGGCGGCCGCCGTGTGAACCTCTCCCGCGAGATGGAGATCCTCGCCACGTACCGGGACGCCCTGGGCAAGCCGGGCACCGCACTCGCCATGACCCTGCTGGAGCTGTGCCGGGGCAAGATCTGAATCCGCGTTCCCGGTACTGGCGTGCGGATCGCCTCTCACCCGTCCGGTGCGTGACCGGCGGGCCAGGCGGGTCGTTGGTACCGGTGTCCGCGTCAGCCAGGGGCGGACCGGAGCAGCATCACGCGTGGCTCGCCGGAGCGATGAGACGGACGGCTCGTGCCGTGCGTCGTGGGACCTCGCTCCGGTACTGGTGACCGGGAGGGCAGGGGACAGCCGCCCCGGTCACGCGAGAGATCGGCCGGCCCCGGGGACGCCCGGGGCCGGCCGACGCGCGTGCCCCGGCACCGCTCAGGTGCGGGAGACGACCCCGCACTCGCCCTCGCTGGACACGGCCGTGCTGCGGTCGTACGGGTCGCGGGTCGCACCGGCCCGCGGGGACTCGGTCCGCAGGGCGGGACCCGTGCGCCGGCCCTCCGGCCGGGCGGGTGCGGCGGGCTTCCTCTGCCCGAACCGGCGGCCCTCGCGGCCGGCCGCCGCGGCCTGGGCCTCGTCCATGGCGCGCAGCCGCTCGGTCACCGTCCGGGCCCGGGCGGAGGGCTCCTTCGGCGCGGAGTCCGGGACACCGGCCTCGCTGTTCCGGAGGAACTGCTCCCACCTCGTCGTCGGAAGGGGCCGAGGACTCCGGCCGGGACTGTTCGGACGGCTTCTCGGCCACGGGAAGGCGGTCCTTCCCTCGGCGTGATGCAAACGCACGTGATCTTGGCGGGCGGCGAGCCCAACCCAGCAATCACCCTGCCTGCGCGTGATCTACATCACGTAAAGATTCTGTGAGATCCGGGACAACCATCCGCGGGTCTCGGTGATCGAACTCACCGACATCAGCGATCAGACCCGTGCGCCCCGCACGGAGGCGCTCTTCGACTCGTGCCGCGACCGCGCGGCACGCCGGACTCACCGAGGTCTTCATGAAGCTTCGCCGCGCCCTGGCCGCAGCGGCCGCGACGGCAGCGATAGTCCCGGCCGCCCTCCTCGCGGCCCCCGCCGCCCACGCGACCGACCCCGCGTCCGCCGCCTCCGCGACCCGGTCGACGGAGGCGGAGACGACCGCCCCGACGACCGCCCCCGCCGAGACGGAGTCCACGGAGTCGGGCGCCGGCGAGCAGGACGGACAGCCGGAGCAGGACACCGACGACCCCGCGAACGGCGACGAGGGCGGCACCGGCGAGGAGGGGAACGGCACCGACGACGGCTCCGCCTCGTCCTCCCCGTCCTCCAGCCCTTCGCCCTCGGCCTCCACCTCCGCCTCCCCCTCGCCGAGCCCCAGCACGAGCACCCCGGCCGAGGAGGACCCTGAGCTCTGCCTCGACGAGGACGGCGAGAGCACGGCCGAGCTCAGCGACGCCCTGCGCAGCGGTCTGTCGGGCCTGCCCGAGACGATCGTCGCGGGCAGCGGCTGGACCACGTTCTCCTTCGACGTCAGCAACCGCGGCGACGAGGAGATCAAGAACATCAAGCCGCTGATCGGCGTCGCCGCCATCGGCTGGGAGGACGTCCGCGACCACTCCGGCCAGATCACGGTCCAGGCGTACGACAAGGCGGCCGGCACGTGGAACACGCTCGCGGGCGCCGCGGGCGAGGGCGCCACGTTCGCCGCGTTCTCGCTGGGCGCCGGCCAGTCCGTCTCCTACCAGCTGCGGCTCTCCGTCAGCGGCGAGGTGCCGGACGCGCTCGGCCTCACCGGCGGTTTCGCCGAGTACTCGGACACCGAGGGCTGCTGGATCGCCGACGACCCGAACGGCTGGATCTACTTCTTCGACATCCTGGCGGCCGGCTCCGACGCCGGTGACCCGGACGACGCCGAGCCGCAGACCGGGGGCGTCAAGGAGCTCGACAAGGTCAGCGAGGTGAAGATCACCGGCAGCCTCGCCGAGACCGGCTCGAACTCGGCCCTGCCGGTGATCGGCCTGGTCGGCGGTGTCGCCGTCGTGGCCGGCGCGGGTGCGCTGTTCGTCGTCCGCCGTCGCAAGGCCGGCGCCGAGGCGTGATCCCGGCCGCCCGTGCGGCGGCCCCGTGACAAGGGGAAAGGACCTGAGCTCGGAGGGGGGCACAGGTCCTTTCCTCTGTGTCACGCATACGCGGCTACTTCTGTGTCACGCATGCGCGGCTACTTCTTCGGCGGCACCGCCGGCATCCCCAGGAACGGCAGCTTCAGCGCGCCGAACGCGTCGGCCGGGACTGCCGGCGCCTTCGGCTCCACCGGGTTCAGCCGCCGGTACTCCTGGCCCTGCGCCGGACGCGGGTCCTCCTCACCCTTGTTGGGCCAGAACGACATCGCCCGCTCGGCCTGCGCGGTGATGGTCAGCGAGGGGTTCACACCGAGGTTCGCGGAGACCGCCGACCCGTCGACGACCGTGATGCCGGGGTGCCCGTACAGCCGGTGGTACGGGTCGATCACGCCGGTCGCGGGCGAGTCTCCTATCGCGCAGCCGCCGAGGAAGTGGGCGGTGAGCGGCATGCCCGTCAGCTCGCCCACGTTGGAGCCGGCGAAGCCGTTGATCTCGGCGGCCAGCGCGGACGCGCCGTCGGTCGCCGCCTTGATCTGCTTGGGGTTGGGGGCGCCGTGTCCCGGCCGCGCGGTGAGCAGGCCGCGGCCCACCCCCGACGGCTTGAGGTACGTGGTCAGGGAGTTGTCCAGGGACTGCATCACCAGGCCGATGATGGTCCGCTCCGACCAGCGCCGGTTGGACAGCGACCGCAGCATCAGCCAGGGGTGCCGGGCCGCGTTGCCCAGCCAGCCCAGCACCCGGACCGCGCCCGAGGCGTTGTCGGCGTACGGGACCTGGAGGATCGACAGGGAGCCCATCGAGTTGGAGCCCTTGCCGTAGCGGACCGGCTCTATGTGGGTGTTCTCGTCCGGGTGGATGGAGGACGTGATGGCCACACCGCGGGTGAAGTCTGCCTTGGGCTCGCCGGTCGCCTTGCGGTAGCGGCGGTCGTCGGTCTGCGCGCCCACCAGCGCCTCGGAGTTGGTGCGGGTCATCTCGCCCAGCCGGTCCGAGAGGTGCGGGAGCTGCCCGCCCGCGCGCATCCGGTGCAGCAGCGTCTGCGTGCCGTAGGTGCCGGCGGCCAGCACCACCCGGCGTGCGGTGAACGTGCGGCCCTTGCCCTTGCGGCGGTCGTTCGTGGGGAGGGTGGCGACGGCGAACCCGCCGCGCGAGTCCTCCGTCACCGACACGGCCGTGGTCATCGGGTGCACGACCGCGCCCGCCTTCTCGGCGAGGTACAGGTAGTTCTCGTTGAGGGTGTTCTTCGCGCCGTGCCGGCAGCCCGTCATGCACTCGCCGCACTCGGCGCAGGCCCGCCGCGAGGGGCCCGCCCCGCCGAAGTACGGGTCGGGCACCTCCTGCCCCGGCGTGGCCTTGACCGTGCCGTCGGCGTCCTCGCCGTCGCCGAAGAAGACCCCGACGGGCGCCATGTGGAAGGTGTCGCCGCAGCCCATCCGCTCGGCCGCCGCCTTCAGATGCACGTCCGAGGGGGTCATCGTCGGGTTGAGCCGCACGCCGAGCATGCGCCGCGCCTGGTCGTAGTACGGCGCCAGCTCCTCCTGCCAGTTGGTGATGTTCCCCCACTGGGGATCCTCGAAGAACGGCTTCGGCGGCACGTACAGGGTGTTGGCGTAGTTCAGAGAGCCGCCGCCGACCCCCGCGCCGGCCAGCACCATCACGTTGCCCAGCAGATGGATGCGCTGGATGCCGTACATCCCGAGCTTGGGCGACCAGAGGTAGTTCTTCAGGTCCCAGGAGCTCTTCGGCAGCGACTCGCGGGTCCAGCGGCGGCCGGCCTCCAGCACGCCGACGCGGTAGCCCTTCTCGGTCAGCCGGAGCGCCGAGACGGAACCGCCGAAGCCCGAGCCGACGACGAGGACGTCGTAGTCGTAGCCGGCGTCGCCGTCGGGGGCGGGGACGGAGTTCTCCTGTGACACGTGCTCTCCTCGTCGAAAGCTCTCGTTCGAAGCCGCGGCGCCGGGAGGGGGACCCGGCGGAGTGACCTAGCGGAAGCGGAACGCCTTCATCAGGCGCAGGCTGCGGCTCATGAAGGCCGCGTACTTCTCGTCGTCCATGCCGAGCGACGGCGCCATCGGCAGCAGCCGCTGCTGTGCGACGGTCTGGGCCTCGGTGTACTTGAGGATCCCCTCCGAGCCGTGCCGGCGGCCGAGACCGGAGTCCTTCATGCCGCCCATCGGGGCCTGCACGCTGCCGTACGCCGGGGCGTACCCCTCGTTGACGTTCACGGTGCCGGTGCGCAAACGGGCGGCGATCTCGCGGCCACGGCGGGCGTTCCGCGTCCACACCGACGAGTTGAGCCCGTACGGCGTTCCGTTGGCGCGCTCGACCGCCTCGTCGTCGGAGGAGAAGCGGTAGATCGAGACGACCGGGCCGAAGGTCTCCTCCGTGCACACGCTCATCGGGGTCTCGACGCCGTCGAGAATGGTCGGCTCGTAGAAGTAGGGGCCGATGTCCGGGCGGGCGGTGCCGCCGGCGAGGACCTCGGCGCCCTTGGCGACGGCGTCCTCGACGTGCCGGGTGACCGCGTCCAGCTGTCGCTGCCCGACCAGGGAGCCCATGTCGGCGCCGTAGGCGAGGGCGGTGCCCAGGCGCAGCGCCTTGGTGCGGGCGGCGAAGCGCTCCAGGAAGGCGTCGGCCACCGCCTCGTGGACGTAGAGCCGCTCGATGGAGATGCAGAGCTGGCCCGCGGAGGAGAAGCAGGCACGGACGGCGCCGGCGGCGGCCTTGTCCAGGTCGGCGTCCTCCAGCACCAGCATGGCGTTCTTGCCGCCGAGTTCGAGGGAGACGCCGACCAGGCGGGCGGCGGCGCCCTGCGCGACCTCGCGGCCGGTGCGGGTGGAGCCGGTGAACGAGACGTAGTCGGCGTGCCGGACGACCTCGGGTCCGACGACCGGGCCCTCGCCGAGGACGACCTGGAACACGCCGGCGGGCAGTCCGGCCTCGATCAGCAGGTCACGGGCCCACAGCGCGGTCAGGCAGGTCTCCGTGTCGGGCTTCATGACGACGGCGTTGCCCGCGACGAACGCCGGGAGGGCGTCGCCGACGGACAGTTCGAGCGGGTAGTTCCAGGGGGCGATCTGACCGATGACGCCGCGCGGGTGGCGCAGCTCGGTGACCTTCGTCAGCACGGGCACGGCGCCCGTGTGCCGCTTGGGCCGCAGATAGGCGGCGGCGCGGCGGCCGTAGTGGCGGGCGGCGACGGCGACCGCCTGGACCTCCTCGTGGGCGTGCAGCCGGGCCTTGCCGGTCTCCAGCTGGACCAGGTCCAGCACCTCCGCCTGGCGGCTGAGCACCAGGTCGTGGAAGCGCAGCAGCACGGCGGCCCGCTCCCGGACCGGTGTCCGAGCCCACACGGCCTGGGCGGCGCGGGCCGCCTCGAACGCCTTCGCCACGTCCTCGGGCGTCGACTCGGGCAGGTCGGCCAGCTTCTCGCCGGTGAACGGCGTGTGGTTGGCGGTGCGGCCGGAGCCCGCCACGCCCTTGGTGAGCCGGGCGACCAGTTCCGGCGTGACCACGTCGGCTGCGGTGCGTACGCCCTGGGGGGCGGGGGCCAGTGGATTGGTGCCGGTCGTTTCCCGGGTCTGCGCGTCCGTCATGAGGCGCAGAGTATGCCGGGGCGCACACTTTGTGTACCCGTCGGTAACAGATTCGCGCAGGGCTCACACATTGCCAGTGAACGCTGGCAACGAAGCCGCTGATCAGCGCGTTGCGGTCACCGGCGCCCCGCGGGGTGCCGGTGACCGGGCGGGGTGTCAGCGCTTGTGGACGTCCCAGGTGTCGAAGACGGTGCGGGCGATCTCGCGGCCGTCCTCGGCGAAGTAGCCCTTCGCGGGGTAGACGACCCAGAGCCGGTACATGTCGCCGTCCGCGTTCCGGTAGTACAGGACCTGCGCCTCGCGCTGCAGGGGCGGCGTGGTGGTCGTGGTGAAGACGATCGTGTTCGTCGCCGCGTCCTGCTCCTTGTACGTCGTCTCCCGGGGCCGCCCCTGCGGCGCCGGCGTGGCGGCGATCCCCAAGGAGAACTCGCCGTCCTTCAGCTCGTTCCAGTGGGCGAACGCCTGCTCGGACGCCGACGCCGGGATCTTGTCGTCCTCGTCGTCGGCGTTCAGGTCGCGGTCGGTCTCGATCCGCACCATCCCGCTCGGGTCGGTGAAGGAGGCGACGGTGCCGTCGGCGTCCTCGGCCGGCTCGTCCTTCACGAAGCCCTCCGGCACCGCGAGGGAGACACCCGCCCGGTCGCCGAGGTCGTGCGTCTTCCAGCCGTCGGGCAGCGGTCCCGCGAACGGGTCCGCGATCACCAGGCCCACCACGACGGCGGCCGCGACCACCGCCGCGCCCAGCCCCAGGAGCGCCCTGCGGCCGATACGGATGCCACTCTCGCGGCCGGGCGCGGGCAGCGGGGCCACCTGGGTGGGCTGCGGCACGGGCGGGTTCGCAGCGGCCTCCAGGGCGGCGCGGACCTGGGCCGCGCCCGGACGGCGCGCCGGGTCCTTCTGGAGCAGCGCCGTGATGATCTCGGCCAGCGGGCCCTGCGCGGCGGCGGGCGGCGCCGGCGTGGCGTTGAGCACGGACTGGAGGGTGGCGGGCGTGTTGCTGCGGCGGAACGGCGACACGCCCTCCGTCGCCGCGTACAGCACCACGCCGAGCGACCACAGGTCGGAGGCGGGGCCGGGACGCTGGCCCAGCACCCGCTCCGGGGCGATGTACTCGGGCGAGCCGACGAAGCCGCCGGTGTCGGTCAGATTGGTCTCGCCCTCGATCTGGGCGATGCCGAAGTCGGTGAGCACGACCCGGTCGTGCCGGCCCAGCAGCACGTTGTCCGGCTTGACGTCCCGGTGCAGGACGCCCGCAGCGTGCGCGGCCTCCAGTGCGCCGAGCACCTCCAGGCCGACGCGGGCGGCCTCGCGTGCGGAGAGCGTGCCCTCCTCCTGGAGCACCGCGCCGAGCGAGCGGCCCTGGACGAGCTCCATCACGATCCACGGCCGCCCGTCGACCACGGCGACGTCGTGGACGTTGACCACGGCGGGGTGGTCGAGCCGGGCGGCGGCGCGGGCCTCGCGGCGCATCCGCTCGAAGACGTTGACCCGTTCACGTTCGGGAAGGTGGTCGGGGACCCGGGGCTCCTTGACGGCGACCTCGCGGTCCACCGTCTCGTCCTTGGCCCGCCACACGGTGCCCATGCCGCCGTGACCGAGCTTGGCGAGCAGCCGGTAGCGGTCGGCGATCACCCGTCCCGCGCCGGGATCGGGCGCGGACGGACCGGACGGAACCGGGTCACCCACCGGGGCGGCCTGCTGCGGGCCGCCCGCCTGCGCGGTGTCCCGTCCCCGCGCGCCGTCCGGCGCGGGGTGCGGCGCCCGGCCGTGCGCGTGCGCCTGGCCGTCCCCCTGGGGCGGGACCACGACGGTCGGAGCCGCGTAGGGATTGCCGGGATGCGGCACGGCCGCCGGCGGGTTCTGGTTGGGCGGTTGCAGACCAAAACTGGTCGGCTCGTCGGCCCCGTTGCGGGCTCCCCCGTCACTGCTCATGGCTCCATGCATATCGTGCCGGACCACCGCCGCTCCACAGCGGGCCGCCACCGGTCACAGACCCGTGACCGACGCCGGGACTTATGCCGCTTTTATACGGCTATGCGGGTACGACCTGCCTGTGGGTTAGGCAGCCGAGGCTGCGGCGGAGGTGTCCGGCGGGGACGGACTCGTCCCGTCCGGCGGCGTGGTCGGGTCGCCGGCCTCCGTGGACGAGGCGCCGGCATCCGACGGCGAGGCACCGGCCCCCGTGGGTGACGGCGCCGGACGCTGCGGGGTGGTGGCAGGCGGCACGGGGCCGGGCGTCGACCCGGGCGCGGGCGTCTCGGGCGCCGTGGTGCTCGGTGTGCCGCCGCCTCCCTCGCCGCCCCGGTCCTGGAGCAGCAGCGCCCCCGCGGACACGCCCGCCCCGGCCAGCGCGGCGATCACCAGCGCCGCCACCAGAGCGCCCCGGGTGGGCTGGCGCCGTACGCCGCGACCGGCCGGCGCGCCCCGCGGGGCGGCCTCCGGCACCTCCCGCCACAACGGCAGCCGGCGGCGGGGCGGGTCGCGGTCCGGCAGCAGGTCGAGCGGGGCCGTCTCGGGCGTCCGGCCGGTGGCCAGGAACGCGCGCAGCATCCGTTCGGCCCGGTCGGCGTCCAGCCGCCGGTCCGGGTCGCGCTCCAGCAGGCCCAGCACCACGGGCAGGATCGGCGCGGCCTGCTCGGGCGGCCGGATCTCGTCGACCACCACCGCGTGCAGCACGCCGCTCAGCGAGTCGCGACGGAACGGCGACTCGCCGCTGAGCGCCGCACACAGCAGCGCGCCCAGCGACCACAGGTCCGACTCGGGCCCGGTCCGCGCGCCCGACATCCGCTCGGGGGCGGTGTACTCGGGCGAACCGACGAACGACCCGTTCTCGGTGAGCGTGGTCGAGCCGGGCATCTGCGCGATGCCGAAGTCGGTGAGCAGCACCCGGTCGGTGCCGTTCTCCAGCAGCACGTTGGCGGGCTTGAGGTCGCGGTGCAGCACCCCGGCCTCGTGCGCGGCGCGCAGAGCCCTCAGCAGGTCGACGCCGATCCGCGCGGCCTCCGCCGCGTCCACGGGCCCGTCGGACGCCATCCGGTCGGCGAGGGACGGTCCGTCGATCAACTCGAGGACGATGTAGGGACGTTCGTCGTCCTCGACGACGTCGTGCACGACGATGATGTTCGGGTGGCTGAGCTGTGCCAGGGCGCGTGCCTCGCGCAGCGTGCGGTCCCGCTGCCGCCGCGCGTCGGCCGCGGTGAGCGTCTCGTCGAAGGGCAGCGCCTTCACCGCGACGCCCCGGCCGAGCAGTTGGTCCGTGGCTCGCCACACCACGCCCATGCCGCCGCGTCCGAGCAGCTCTTCCAGACGGTAACGTCCCGCCACGACGCGGGCGTTGGCCCCGTCCGTCCCGTTGTCCGGCTCCCCCTCGGTCACCATGCGCCCATCATGCCCCACCGGATGTGTCCGCTCCGGTACGGCGATTCGGCCAACGGGCGCACGTCCGCGCACGCCGGGGGCGGTCAGGGCTCGCGCCAGCCTCTGAGAATCGTCTCGAACTGCTGCATGGTCGTGTCCCAGTCCTCGGCGGGCCCGGCCATGTACAGGGCGTACTCCACGCCGTCGCGCGTGAGGTACATGTGGTCCACCGCCCGGTACGGCCCGGGGAACTCGGTGTCCTTGGGCAGCGCGGTCCAGCTGTACTCCAGGCGCGCGGCCTCGCGGTCGCGGTATGTCAGGCGCTTCAGCTCGATCTGCTCGTAGTCGACCAGACGCCCGCCGACCTGCTGGTCGAGGTCGCTGAGGTGGTCGAACGGGTCGTCGAAGTCCGGGGCGTCGTCGGCCGCTATGCGCAGGAAGTGCTTGCCGCCGTCGGGGGTGTAGTCGACCTGCTGGGTCTCCTCGTCGAACACCACCCGCTCCCAGTCCTCGCCGGGCAGCACGACGGTGAATCCGAAGGGGTCGCTGCGGCGCACCCACCCCGCGGGCAGGCCGTCGGTGTCGGTCCCCTCCGTGTCCGACACGCCGGGCGTCGCAGGAGCCTCGGCGGTCTCGCCCGGCGCGGCCGGGACGCCACCCCGGTCGTCCTGCTGCTGGAGCACCACCGCCGTACCGCCGCCGATGATCGCGGCCAGCGCCACGACCAGGGCGACCGTCCGCCCGCGCGAGCGCCGGCGAGGCACCGTCGGCGCCCCGTACGGCGCCTGCACGGAGGTGGAACCGCTGCTCTGCGGGCGGGCCGGCGTGCCGGTCGGGTAGGGCTGTGCGCCCGCGCCGGGGTGCGGTCCGGTTTGGCGCGGCAGCGGGACGCGGGCGCCGACGGCCTGGGTGGGCACGTACTCCTGCGCCTCGCGGGGCCGGCGTCCTTCCGCGGCCTCGGCGAGCATCTGCTCGGCCGTCGCGGTGTCGGGCCGGGTGGCCGGATCCTTCCGGAGGAACGCACTGATGACGGGCGTGAGCGGCCCCGCGTGCCGGAGCGGCTCGGCCTCCTCCTCGACGACGGCCTGCATGGTGGTGAGCGGCGAGGTGCGGCGGAACGGCGAGATGCCCTCCACCGCCGTGTAGAGGGTGGCGCCGAGCGCCCACAGGTCGGACGCGGGGCCGGGGTCGTGGCCGCGGACCCGCTCGGGCGCCAAGTAGTCGACGGAGCCGACGACCTCGCCGGTACGGGTGATGGCCGCGTCGCCGTCTATCTGCGCGATGCCGAAGTCGGTGAGCAGCACCCGCCCGTCCCGGCCGAGCAGGACGTTGCCGGGCTTCACGTCGCGGTGCAGGACGCCGGCGGCGTGCGCGGCGCGCAGGGCGCGCAGCACCCACAGGCCGATGCGGGCGGCCTCGCGGGGCTCGACGCGCTCCTGCTCCTTGACCGCGTCGGCCAGCGAGCGGCCCTCGACCAGCTCCATGACGATCCACGGCCGGCTGTCGTGCTCCAGCACGTCGTGCACGGTGACGACGGCCGAGTGGTTGATCCGCGCGGCGGCCCGCGCCTCCGCGCGGGTGCGGGCCAGCAGGGTGGCCTGTTCGCTGTCGGAGACGTAGAGCGCGGCGGTGAGTTCCTTGATGGCGACGGAACGGTGCAGCACCTCGTCGTGTGCGCGCCACACCCGGCCCATGCCACCGCTCCCGATGGATTCGCCGAGTCGGTAGCGGCCCGCGACGAGCGAGCCCTGCATCTGATTCACGTTGCCCCGCAATGGTCTTGACAGGGTCAGGGTAGGTACCCCGGCCTGTCCTGGGAACCGAGGGGGTGCCAGAGAGACCGCACTGTGATGGTTTGTCGCGCCCCCCGTGTCGCGTCTTCCCCCACGGCCGCACCGGTGGTCAGCCGGTGTGCCGGTACGTGGCGGCCGCCTGCTCGTAGAGCCGTGTCACCTCGTCCCGTTCGCCGTCCGGGCCGCGCACCTGCAGCACGTGGTAGCGGCCGTCGATCAGCGCGGCGAGGTTGCGCACGTACAGCTCGCCCCGGTCGCCGGTCCAGGTGAACTGGCCCTCGGCCATGACCCGCCCGCCGACCTCGATGGTCTTCAGGCCGGTCGAGGTGGCCCAGCTGGAGTCGCGGTACGGCTGGAGCTCGCGCTCCCCGTCCCGCTGGTAGGCCATGGGGTCGCCGCCGAACTGCTGGGCGCTGTCCCGGCCGGGCACCACGATGAGCTCGAAGTCGCCCTTGGAGTAGACGACCTGGCCGCTGCCGTTCTTGCCGGTGCGCTGCCAGCCCTCGGCGACGGCGACCTCGAAGCCCTCGGGGTCCTTGCGCAGCGTGAAGCCGTCGGCGACGTCGGGACCGGTGGTCTGCGTCTTCGTGGAGGCCGACTCCTCGGGCGCGCTCGGCCCGCCGTCGCCGCCCGGGGAGTTGTTGCCGTCCGGGCGCGCGTCACCCGAAGGGCTCGGCGCGGCCCCTCCGGCGGCCGGGGTGCGGTCGGCGGAGGGCGACCCGGTGGTCTCCTCGCCGGCCTTCGGCATGAACAGCACCGCGTAGGCGATCGCCGCCGCCATGGCGAGGAGCACCAGCAGGAGCAGGGTGCGGCCGAGGCGGCGTGGTGAACCGGCGCGCGGCGCCGCCTTCTTGTGCCGTCCGTGCTGCGCGGGCAGTCCGGCGCGCCGCCTGCGGACGAGTTCGCCCCGGCGCCTTATGACCGGCAGACGTCCCACGTCGACCGGCGGAGCCGTTATGACGTTCAGGCCCGCCTCCGGCTCGGGCGCCGAGCGCACCAGCGACCGCAGCCAGCCGCGCAGTTCCTCGAAGTCGGGGCGCTCTGTGGGGTCCTGGCGCAGCAGCGACTCCACGACCGGGCGCAGCGGACCGCACTCCTCGGCGAAGGCGGGCGGCTCGGCGCACACCATCTGCACCAGCTCGGCCGTCGACTCCTCCGGGTAGGGGGCGTGCCCCTGGACGGCGCGGAACAGCAGCGCGCCCAGCGCCCACAGGTCGGTGACGGGTCCGATGGGCGGTGCGAGCTGCCAGTTCTCGTGCACGGGCCCCGCCTGCTCGGGCGCCCAGCGCTCGGTGACGGGCCCGACGACGGCCATCCGCGCCTGCCGGGCGCGCTCGGCGGCCAGCGCGGTGGCGGGGCCCCGGCGCGCGGGGGTTTGCGGGGCGGGCTCGTCCCAGCGGCCGGGCGCCGCGGCGGATTCGGGGGCGGCGGGTCCGGGGGCCGCGGGTCCGGGCGTGCCGCTGGCCTGGGCGCCGATGCGGGGTGTCGCCCCGTGCCAGCCGGAGGCGGCCACTCCGTACGGGTCGGCTATCTGTCCCGGGGGCGTCGACGGCCGCTGCTCGGCGCCCTCCTCGGGGGCGGGCCGCGTACCGGGCAGCGCGCGGGAGCCCTGCTGGGCCTCCTGCACGCGGGCGGCGGCCCGGGCGCCGGCGCGGTAGGCGGCGATGGCCCCGGCCCGCGCCGCCCGCACGTCGCCCGCGCTGTCGAGGGCGCGGGGCGCCACCACGGGTGAGAGGTCGGCGGGTCCGCCGGTCCCGCCGCCGCCCGGGAGCCGTCCGGCGCGCGCCTCGATGGCCGCGCGGCGCGCCGCGTCCGGGTCGGGGTCGGCGGTGAACCCGGGCGGCCAGGCCGGTCCGCGCCCGCCGCCGGCTCCGGCGCCCGGGCCGAGCGCTTCGAGCGCCGCGCCGGGCTCCGGCCGGTCGTCGTCGGCGGGCGGCACGGGGTCGTAGCCGCACAGCGCCTCCTCGGCCGCGCCGACCGCGAGCCCGGTGAGCATCACGCGGCCGTCGTCGCAGACCAGCACCGTGCGCGCGGTGATGTTGCGGTGCACCCAGCCGTGGGAGTGCAGCACCCGCAGGGCGGTGAGCACGTCGGAGGCGACCTCGGCCGCCCGGTACGGGGACAGCGGCTTCTCGGCGAGCAGCGCGGCCAGCGGGCGGGCGGCGACGTACTCGCTGACGATCCACAGCGAACCGCCCTCCGCGAACACGTCGAAGACCTGGTCCAGGCGCGGATGGTCGGGCAGGGCCGCCGCGGCCTGCGCGGCCTCGACCGCGCGGCGCACGACCGGGTCGGCGGGGCGGCGCACCGCGCCCTGGCCGCCGCCGGGGACGCCCCTGCCGCGCCGCGCGCCGTCCCGGGCGGTGAAGCCCTCCGGCAGCCCTTCGGCGTCCAGCACCTCGGCCTCGACGACCTCCGGCAGCGGCACCTGCCGGACCAGGACCTCCTGGCCGCTGTACGTGTCGAAGGCGCGGCTCTCGGTCAGCTCGTACTCGTCGGAGGGGGGAAGGGGCAGGCGGTAGCGGTCGGCGAGAACCCGTCCCGCATAGTCGTCCACGTTGCCTCCCCCGGCACTACGGTCGGTCAGTTCCGTTCTCCGGACGGCCCGTTCCCGCTCCGTACGGTCCGCAACCACTCACGATACGTGCCGGAGGCGACCCGCAGAGAGGGGATGCCACATCTGGCGTCCCGATCGGCGGGCCGGGCGGATCAGGACTTCGGGCGGAACGTCTCCGTCAGCGTCCGCCACGTGTTCGTGCGCTGCTCGCCGTCCCACGCGTCGGCCCTGGCCGTGTACATCAGCCCGTACCCCAGGCCGTCGTTGACGACGGTGCCCCGGTCCACGGACCGGTAGGTGACACCGCCGTCGACGTAGGTGAACTCCCAGTCGGCCGTCTTCCAGCCGCGGTACTCCACCGACGCGATCCGTATGCGCTCGTACTGGGGACGCACCATGAAGCGTTCCTGGTTCTTCCAGTCGGCGACCGGGTCGTCCTTGGGCGTGGTGGTCCAGCCGATGAGCAGCTTCTGGCCGTTCGGCCCCGTGAAGCGGTCGCCGGCCGCGTCCGACGACTTGAACTTCCACCCGGCGGGCAGACCGATCGAGTACCCCTGCTTCCCCCGGTGCGTCGTGGCCGCCTCCGCCCTGCCCGCTCCGCCGTTCCCGGCGTCCGAGGAGCTGCCCGGCGCGGCGCCGCCGCCCGTCCCGGTGGAATCCGGGGAGGCCGCCGCGCTTCCGCCCGTGCCGGTGGACGCGGTGGCGGAGCCGTCGGCGCGGGGGCCGTCCTCGTCGTCCTTCCTGGTCTCGGCACTGGGGGTGCTCTCCGCCGCGGTCCGGTCGCCGCCGGCGCCCCGGGCGCCGCTGCCGCTGTCGTCGTCACCGCCGAGGGTGAGGGCGAGCACGGTGCCGACCACGGCGAGCACCACGACCAGCGCGATGACGACGAGCGTGCGGCGCGGCACCACGTCGGTGATCGACGCGCGCGGCGCGGGCCGCGCGGGCAGGTCCGGCGGTGTCATCACGGGCCAGCCCGAACTGCGGCCGCCCGTGGCCGCGTTGGCGTCGGGCGTCCTCCCCGGCGTCCCGGCGGCGGGGCTCGCGGCGGTCGCGGTCCGCGCCGCGGCCGGCTTCGCGTCGGGAGTACGGGCCGCCGAGGCGGGCGCGGAGCCGGACGCGGAGGTGCCGGACCTGGTGCGGGCGGCGCCGGCCGCGCCGGCCGCCACGGCGGCCTTCCGCACGGAGCGCAGCGCGCCGCGCAGCTTCTCCGCGGCCTCCTCGGCCCGCTTGGCTCCGCCGTCCCGCGTGCCGGGCTGCTCGGGCAGCGGCACGACGCGGGTGGTGTCGGCCTGCCGTCCGTCGGCGTCCTTGGTGGCGGGGGCGCTGATGACGGCGGTCAGCATGGCGCGCGCGGCGCGGTCGTCGAGCCGCTGGGCGGGGTCCTTGTTGAGCAGCCCGTGGATGACGTCCCGCAGGGGGCCCGCGTTCTTGGGCTCCTCCAGCGGCTCGGTCATCACAGCGGTGAGCGTCGCGATCGCGGAGCCCTTGTCGTACGGCGGGGTGCCCTCGACCGCCGCGTACAGCAGGCCGCCGAGCGACCACAGGTCGGCCGCGGGACCGGGCTTGTGCCCGCGGGCGCGCTCCGGGGAGATGTAGGAGGGGGCGCCGACGAGCATGCCGGTCGAGGTGATGGAGGGGTCGCCCTCGACCTGGGCGATGCCGAAGTCGGTGAGGACGACGCGGCCGTCGTCGGCGATCAGCACGTTGGACGGCTTCACGTCGCGGTGCAGGATGCCTTCCCGGTGCGCGGAGCGCAGCACGTCGAGCACGGCGAGCCCGACCTCGGCGGCGCGGCGCGGCTCCAGCAGGCCGTCCTCCCGGATGACCTCGGCGAGCGACTTGCCCTCGACGAGCTCCATGACGATCCAGGGACGGTCGTCCTCCTGGACCACGTCGAAGACGGTCACGGCGCTGGTGTTGCGGATCCGCGCGATCGCCTTGGCCTCGCGCAGGGTCCGGGTGATCAGCCGCCGCTTCTCCTCCTCGTCGATGTTCGACGGGAAGCGGAGCTCCTTGACGGCGACCGTACGGCCGAGGGTCTCGTCCTCGGCCCGCCACACCGTCCCCATGCCGCCGCGGCCGAGCACGTCTCCCAGCCGGTACCGCCCGGCGAGGAGACGTGCGCTCTTGTCCTGACGGGATGTCCCCGCCCGCTCCGCCTCCGACATGCGTCCCCTCATGCAACCCGCCCTGACAGAGCCTTCATTGTCCCTCACCCGACAAGTGCCCTACGCCCAGGGTGCCCCTGTCCGCCCACCGGACACGGAGGGCGGAGAGGTGGGGGAACGAAGCGTTCCCCCACTCTGCCGGACGGGTCCCGACAAAGACGGGATCCGAAGCGTGCCGATTCGGTCACGACCGGGCCGTCCTGACGCGCCGTCGCCCAGGTCGGCGGGGGTGCGGGGCACGATGGCCACGCTCACCACCGGCCCCGAACCAGCCGCACAAATGGCCGAGTCACGCCGCTGGGCACGCCGCGGGAAAGTCCCCGCGAGCCGTGAGCCGGGTCCGCTGCCCGCCTAGAGGGGCACGATGTCCGGCGCCCCCAGACGGGCCGCGTCCGCGGTCAGGTCGTCCGGCTGGCGCTGCGACTCCCGCTCGGCCTCCACCCGCTTCTCGTAGTGCTGCACCTCGCGGTCGATCTGACCGCTGTCCCAGCCCAGCACGGACGCCATCAGCTCGGCGGCCTCCCGCGCGCTGCGTGTGCCCCGGTCGAACGTCTCGATGGATATGCGGGTGCGCCGGGTGAGCACGTCCTCCAGATGGCGCGCGCCCTCGTGCGAGGCGGCGTAGACGACCTCGGCGCGCAGATAGTCGTCGGCGGCCTGCAGGGGCTCGCCCAGGGACGGGTCGGAGGCGACGAGGTCCAGCACCTCCTCGGCGAGCGACCCGTACCGCTGGAGCAGGTGCTCCACCCGGACCGGGTGCAGGCCGGTGCGGGCGGCCGTGCGGGCCCGGCCGTTCCACAGGGCGTGGTAGCCCTCCGCGCCCACCAGCGGGGTCTCCTCGGTGACGCAGTCCGCCACGCGCAGGTCGAGCCCGTGCACCGCGGCGTCCACGGCGTCCTTGGCCATCACCCGGTACGTCGTGTACTTGCCGCCCGCGACCACGACCAGGCCGGGGACCGGGTGGGCGACCGTGTGCTCGCGGGAGAGCTTGCTCGTGGCGTCCGACTCGCCGGCGAGCAGCGGGCGCAGCCCCGCGTACACCCCTTCGACGTCGTCGCGGGTGAGCGGCACCGCGAGGACGGAGTTGACGTGCTTCAGCAGGTAGTCGATGTCGGCGCTGGACGCGGCCGGGTGCGCCTTGTCGAGGTCCCAGTCGGTGTCGGTGGTGCCGACGATCCAGTGCCGGCCCCAGGGGATGACGAACAGGACGGACTTCTCGGTGCGCAGGATCAGCCCGGTGGTGGAGTGGATGCGGTCCTTGGGCACGACCAGGTGGATGCCCTTGGAGGCGCGCACGTGGAACTGGCCGCGCTCGCCGACCATCGCCTGGGTGTCGTCGGTCCACACCCCGGTGGCGTTGACCACCTGCTTGGCGCGGATCTCGTACTCGCCGCCGCCCTCCACGTCCTGCACGCGGGCGCCGACGACCCGCTCGCCCTCGCGCAGGAACCCGGTGACGCGGGCGCCGTTCGCCGTCCGGGCGCCGTACGCCGCCGCCGTGCGCACCAGGGTGAGCACGAAGCGGGCGTCGTCCATCTGGGCGTCGTAGTACTGCAGGGCGCCGACCAGCGCGTCCTTCTTCAAGCAGGGCGCGACCCGCAGGGCGTGACGGCGGCTCAGATGGCGGTGCACGGGGAGGCCCCGTCCGTGGCCGTGGGTCATCGCCATGGTGTCGTAGAGGGCGACGCCCGCGCCGGCGTAGAGCCGCTCCCAGCCCTTGTGCTGCAGCGGGTAGAGGAACGGCACCGGACGCACCAGGTGCGGGGCGAGCTTCTCCAGGAGCAGGCCGCGCTCCTTCAGCGCCTCGCGGACGAGGGTGAAGTCCAGCATCTCGAGATAGCGCAGGCCGCCGTGGATCAGCTTGCTGGAGCGGCTGGAGGTGCCCGACGCCCAGTCACGCGCCTCGACCAGTCCCGTGGACAGGCCGCGCGTCACCGCGTCGAGCGCCGTGCCCGCGCCGACCACGCCGCCGCCCACCACCAGTACGTCCAGCTCGCGCTCCGCCATGGACGCCAGTGATTCGGCGCGCTGCGCCGGCCCCAGTGTCGCTGTCCTCACCGCTGCCTCCCGCTCATCGGTCGCATCGGCCACACCCGTCGGGCGAAGCCCGGTCTCCCACCCTCATGCCCAAATTCTGACCGGGTCGCCCGACTTCAGCCACACGCCGCCTCGGGCTGTGGACAACCGCGGGTCACAGGCTGTGGACAACCCCGCCGGACGACGCACCCGGCCGGTCGCCGCACGACGCACGGCACCGGCCGCGGGTCGACCCACCGGCCCAGTCCCCGCACGACTCACCGAAAACCAGCCGATCAATCCCGCATATCGGTCATATTTACTCCTAGTCTGACATTGCGCTCGCCTGTCCAGTCCTCAGCGCTTGCGCACCTGTCGCACTCCGGCTATTGGGAAGGACGGTCCACGCCATGCCCGCAGATCTCGCCGTCATCGGACTCGGCCCGTTCGGACTGCCCCTGGCCCAGGCCGCCGTGGCCGCCGGCATCCCCACCGTCGGGTACCGGACCGGCCCCGAGCCCGGCTCCCTCAGCCCCGCCGAGCAGCGGCGCATGCTCGCGCAGGGCTTCCGGGTCACCACCAGCGCGGCCGAGCTCGGCCGGGTGCGGACCGCCGTGATCTGCGCCCCGACCGCGCCCGCCGCCGACGGCGGCCTCGACCTCGGCCAGGTCGAGGCGGCCGCCCGCACCCTCGCCGCGCAGCTCCGCCCGCACACCACCGTGATCCTGGAGTCCCCCGTGCCGCCCGGCACCACGGAGGGCCCGCTGCTGCGACTGCTGGAGTCCGGCTCCGGCCTGCGGGCGGGCCGCGACTTCCACCTCGCCCACTGCCCCAGCCGCGTCGACCCCGGCAACCGGGACCACACCCCCGCCAACACCCCGAAGGTCATCGGCGGCCTCACCCCCGCCTGCACCGAGTCGGCGGCGGCCTTCTACGGGCGCATCACCGACAAGGTGGTCCGCGCCCGCGGCCCCCGCGAGGCCGAGACGGTGCAGCTCCTGGAGACGAACTTCCGGCACGTCAACATCGCCCTGGTCAACGAGATGGCCGCCCTCTGCCACGACCTGGGGATCGACCTCTGGGACGTGCTGCGCTGCGCGGAGACCAAGCCCTTCGGCTTCCTCGCCTTCCGCCCCGGGCCCGGCGTCGGCGGCCACACCGTCCCCCAGGACCTCACCGCGCACGCCGGCCGCACCCTGCGCATGGCCGAACTGGCCCAGGAGGTCAACGGCCGCATGCCCCGCTACGTCGTGCAGCGCGCCGCCGCCCTGCTCAACGAGCACGGCAAGTCGGCGCGCGGCGCGCGCGTACTGCTCCTCGGGGTCACCTACAAGGCCGACCTCGCCGACCTCCAGGGCAGCCCCGCGCAGGAGATCGCGGTACGCCTGATGGAACTGGGCGCCTCGGTCAGCTACCACGACCCGCACGTCCCGTCCTGGAACGTCCTGGACCGCCCCGTCCCCCGCGCCGACTCCCTCTACGAGGCCGCCGCCGACGCCGACCTCACGATCCTCCTCCAGCAGCACCGCACGTACGACCTCCAGGGCCTCTCGGTCAAGGCCCAGCTCCTCCTGGACACCCGCGGCGCGACCCCCACCGGGGCGGCGCACCGGTTGTGAGAGGGGGGCGCGCGGCGGACCACCGTGTCACGGGGCTGCTGGTGGGCGGGACGGCGCGCGGGTACGGTACAAACAGGTGGAGCCCACCGCAGCGGCTACTGCGGCAGGCTCCTGGATGATTCACGGGTGTCCGCCCCTAGTCTTCGTGGGGGCGGCCGCTCACCATCCGAAAAGCCGCAAGATCCACCTCCTCCGGCACTTCACCGTCCACAGACGGATCCGGTCCCAGCGGGTAGGCCTGCGGTGGCGTCCCATGGGCGCCGTCGAGGACACCAGCGGTCTCGACCAGGCGCATCGGCGCGAACAGGGTCCCGGCGCAACCGCGCGCCCCCGACCACCACGCGCGCCCGCCGTACACGCGAAAGGAGCCGGTCACCCGTTCAGGTGACCGGCCCCTTCGTGTGCCGTACGAGAGCCTCGCTGTGGTCAGCGGCGGTGCTGCGAGTCCGCCACCGTCACCTCGACGCGCTGGAACTCCTTCAGCTCGCTGTAGCCCGTGGTGGCCATGGCGCGGCGGAGGGCGCCGAAGAGGTTCATGGAACCGTCGGGGGTGTGGGACGGGCCGGTGAGGATCTCCTCCAGCGTGCCCACCGTGCCGAGGTCGACCTTCTTGCCGCGCGGCAGCTCCTCGTTGACGGCCTCCATGCCCCAGTGGTGGCCGCGGCCCGGCGCGTCGGTGGCGCGGGCCAGCGGGGAGCCCATCATCACGGAGTCCGCGCCGCAGGCGATCGCCTTGGGCAGGTCGCCGGACCAGCCCACGCCGCCGTCGGCGATGACGTGCACGTACCGCCCGCCGGACTCGTCCATGTAGTCGCGGCGGGCCGCGGCCACGTCGGCGACGGCGGTGGCCATCGGCACCTGGATGCCCAGCACGTTGCGCGTGGTGTGCGCGGCGCCGCCGCCGAAGCCGACGAGGACGCCCGCCGCGCCGGTGCGCATCAGGTGCAGGGCGGCCGTGTAGGTGGCGCAGCCGCCGACGATCACCGGGACGTCGAGCTCGTAGATGAACTGCTTCAGGTTGAGCGGTTCGTGCGAGCCGGAGACGTGCTCCGCGGAGACCGTGGTGCCGCGGATGACGAAGATGTCCACGCCCGCGTCGACGACGGCCTTGGAGAACTGGACGGTGCGCTGCGGGGAGAGCGCGGCGGCGGTGACCACGCCCGAGTCACGCACCTCCTTGATGCGCTGCCCGATCAGCTCCTCCTTGATCGGAGCGGCGTAGATCTCCTGGAGGCGGCGGGTGGCGGCCTCGTCGGGCAGGCCGACGATCTCGTCGAGCAGCGGCTGCGGATCCTCGTGGCGGGTCCACAGGCCCTCGAGGTTCAGCACGCCGAGGCCGCCGAGCTCGCCGATGCGGATCGCGGTGGCCGGCGAGACGACCGAGTCCATGGGAGCGGCCAGGAACGGCAGCTCGAAGCGGTAGGCGTCGATCTGCCAGGCGATCGAGACCTCCTTCGGGTCCCGCGTACGGCGGCTGGGGACGACCGCGATGTCGTCGAAGGCGTACGCCCGGCGGCCGCGCTTGCCGCGCCCGATCTCGATCTCAGTCACGTCTGTGGCCTTTCCCTGTTGCGTTGCAGCGCCTTCCAGTATCCCCGACGGCCGCGGCGCCCACCGCCCCGGACGTACGGCGAGGGCGGCCCCGGTGGTCCGGTGCCGCCCTCGGGAAGCCCGCCGCTACTGGCGGCTGTAGTTCGGCGCCTCGACCGTCATCTGGATGTCGTGCGGGTGGCTCTCCTTGAGGCCCGCCGAGGTGATCCGGACGAAGCGGCCGTTGGCCTGGAGCTCGGGGACGGTGCGGCCGCCGACGTAGAACATCGACTGGCGCAGACCGCCGACGAGCTGGTGGACGACGGACGACAGCGGGCCGCGGTAGGGCACCTGGCCCTCGATGCCCTCGGGCACCAGCTGCTCGTCGGAGGCGACGCCCTCCTGGAAGTAGCGGTCCTTGGAGAAGGACTTGCGGTCGCCACGGGTCTGCATGGCGCCGAGCGACCCCATGCCGCGGTACGACTTGAACTGCTTGCCGTTGATGAACAGCAGCTCGCCCGGCGACTCCTCGCAGCCCGCGAGCAGCGAGCCGAGCATCACCGTGTCGGCGCCCGCGACGAGCGCCTTGGCGATGTCGCCGGAGTACTGCAGACCGCCGTCGCCGATGACCGGCACGCCGGCCTCCTTGGCGGCCAGCGCGGCCTCGTAGATCGCGGTGACCTGCGGGACGCCGACGCCGGCGACGACGCGCGTGGTGCAGATGGAGCCGGGGCCGACACCGACCTTGATGCCGTCGCAGCCCGCGTCGACGAGCGCCTTGGCTCCGTCCCGGGTGGCGATGTTGCCGCCGATCACGTCGACGCCGGAGGAGTTCGACTTGATCTTGGCGACCATGTCGCCGACCAGCCGGGAGTGACCGTGCGCGGTGTCGACGACGATGAAGTCGACGCCCGCCTCGATCAGCGCCTGGGCGCGCTCGAACGCGTCACCGGCGACACCGACCGCGGCGCCGACCAGCAGACGGCCTTCGCCGTCCTTGGCGGCGTTGGGGTACTTCTCGGCCTTGACGAAGTCCTTGACCGTGATGAGGCCCTTGAGGATTCCGGCGTCGTCGACCAGCGGAAGCTTCTCGATCTTGTGGCGGCGCAGCAGCTCCACCGCGTCCGGGCCGGAGATGCCGACCTTGCCGGTCACCAGCGGCATCGGCGTCATGATCTCGCGCACCTGACGGGACCGGTCGGTCTCGAAGGCCATGTCACGGTTGGTGACGATGCCCAGCAGCTTCTTGTTGCCGTCGGTCACCGGGACGCCGCTGATGCGGAACTTCGCGCACAGCGCGTCGGCCTCGGCGAGCGTGGCGTCCGGGTGGATGGTGATGGGGTCGGTGACCATGCCCGACTCGGACCGCTTCACCAGGTCGACCTGGTTGGCCTGGTCCTCGATGGACAGGTTGCGGTGCAGCACGCCGACGCCGCCCTGGCGGGCCATCGCGATGGCCATGCGGGACTCGGTCACCTTGTCCATGGCGGCGGACAGCAGCGGGATGTTGACCCGCACGTTCTTCGAGACGTACGAGGCGGTGTCGATCTGGTCGGGCGCCATGTCCGACGCGCCCGGCAGCAGCAGCACGTCGTCGTAGGTCAGCCCGAGTGTCGCGAATTTTCCGGGCACTCCGTCGACGTTGGCAGTCATGACACCTTCCCCAAATGGCCTTGATCGGTGCGGATGTCCATGCTAACGGGAAGCGTGGGTGTCTCATTCCACGGTTCCGCACGGTCCCCGGTTTCGTATGTTCCTACGGGAACGACAGATCGTCCGTTCATATGCAACTGATGCGCCGACGCGCACACGAAGAGGCGGTGCGGGGACGGGCGTTACTGCTCCGCCAGGGCCCGCAGCCGGCTCAGCGCGCGGTGCTGCGCCACCCGGACCGCGCCGGGTGACATTCCCAACATCTGACCGGTCTCCTCCGCGGTGAGTCCCACGGCGATACGCAGGAGGATCAGCTCGCGCTGGTTCTCCGGCAGGCTGGCCAGCAGTTTCTTGGCCCACTCGGCGTCGCTGCTGAGCAGGGCGCGCTCCTCCGGGCCGAGCGAGTCGTCGGGCCGCTCCGGCATCTCGTCGGACGGCACGGCGGTCGAACCGGGGTGCCGCATGGCGGCGCGCTGGAGGTCGGCGACCTTGTGGGAGGCGATGGCGAAGATGAACGCCTCGAAGGGCCGGCCGGTGTCCTTGTAGCGGGGCAGGGCGAGCAGCACCGCCACGCAGACTTCCTGGGCGAGATCCTCGACGAAGTGCCGGGCGTCGCCCGGCAGGCGGGAGAGACGGGTGCGGCAGTAGCGCAGGGCGAGAGGGTGGACGTGGGCGAGCAGGTCGTGCGTGGCCTGCTCGTCTCCGTCGACCGCGCGGTGGACGAGCGCACCGATCGCCCCCTGGGCCGTGCCCGCCTCGTCGTCGCGCATCGGTCCATGGTGCCCTGCGGACACGGGGTCCGTGGCACCGTGTCCTTGGTTGTGCACCGAAGCGTTATGAGCAGGTGCGCCGGAAGTCATCCCTTGCGCCCTCCCCTTCCGCTCGACCGACTCGTCCCCGAGGAACTCCACACCTCAAGGATGCGGCATCCGCCGCGAAACGAGCAGTGGGTCCCTCCCGGCCGCGGCGAACACCACGCTCAGCGTGTGTGCCGGCCCACGTGAGCAGCCCTGGGCGGGCCCGCCGGTACGGGGTCCGCGCCCGGGATGCGCCGGTGCCGGCACGGCTCGCGTCCGTGCGGAACGTCACGAGGGCCGCAGCCGTCCGGGAGGGACACGGATGTCCGTGCCGAACCCGTACGCACGGCCGGCGCCCCGCACGGTCCGCGCGGCGCCTCGGCCACGACGGGGGCCGGGTCCCGCTCGGTGGCGGGCTCCAGGCGCCGCGCCCACCGGGACGACAGCTCGCCGGATCCGGGCCCGGACGGACATCCGGACCCCGCGCCGGTACGGCGCCCCGCACCCCGGCCGGCCCGGTCCTGAGGACGGGACGGCCTACCGCACCAGACCCCACCGGAACCCGAGCGCCACCGCGTGGGCCCGGTCCGAGGCGCCGAGCTTCTTGAAGAGACGGCGCGCGTGTGTCTTCACCGTGTCCTCGGAGAGGAACAGCTCACGGCCGATCTCCGCGTTGGAGCGGCCGTGGCTCATCCCCTCCAGCACCTGGATCTCACGCGCGGTGAGCGTGGGCGCCGCGCCCATCTCTGCCGAGCGCAGCCGGCGCGGGGCGAGCCGCCAGGTCGGGTCGGCGAGCGCCTGCGTGACCGTGGCGCGCAGCTCCGCGCGGGAGGCGTCCTTGTGCAGATAGCCGCGGGCCCCGGCGGCCACCGCGAGGGCGACACCGTCGAGGTCCTCGGCGACCGTGAGCATGATGATGCGTGCTCCGGGGTCGGCGGAGAGCAGCCGCCGTACTGTCTCGACGCCGCCCAGACCGGGCATGCGCACATCCATCAGGATCAGGTCCGAGCGGTCGGCACCCCAGCGGCGGAGGACTTCCTCGCCGTTGGCCGCCGTCGTCACGCGCTCGACGCCGGGCACGGTCGCGACCGCGCGGCGGAGCGCCTCTCGGGCAAGCGGGGAGTCGTCGCAGACGAGGACGGAAGTCATGGCCGCCCTCCGCAGCTGATGCGCGTCACCTTGAGCCTCCAGGCTGGTACGAAATCGTCACCTTGCGGTCGACCGTCTCGGACGCCCGCCCGAGCGCTTGTTCCTTCAACCGCCTCGCACTCTCAACGACGGTCACTCGAAAGAGTTACGGGGCCGTCTCCCATCTTCGGCACTCTACGTGAGGAGGCGCTCACGGTGGAGACATGCGCGACGTACCCCCGAACTTTCACCACAACCCGTGCCCCATTTAGCCCCTTTTCTTCCCCTTTGATGGTGTCCGGAGCTAGATTCGCAATGAGTCATATTTTCATCTCCTTTGATCGTAGTTGTACGGTCGTGGACACCGGATCCGCCCAGTAACGGCTACAAGGGGTCACGCAATGGCAGATTTCTCCCGCCTTCCCGGACCGAACGCGGACCTGTGGGACTGGCAGCTCCTGGCTGCCTGCCGCGGGGTGGACAGCTCGCTCTTCTTCCACCCGGAGGGCGAACGGGGTGCCGCACGCAGCGCACGCGAGAACTCGGCCAAGGAGGTCTGCATGAGGTGCCCGGTACGCGCCGAGTGCGCCGCGCACGCGCTCGCGGTGCGCGAGCCGTACGGCGTGTGGGGCGGCCTGACCGAGGACGAGCGCGAAGAACTGATGGGGCGGGCCCGCAACCGGCTGGTGTCGGCGTCGGGCGCCGGCGGACACGCCACCGCCTCGAACACCTGAAGGAACGTTTCTTCGGCTAAGGAACAACAGGCGCGTTCGCGTGCCCTTGCTCTGCCGGCCGCTCGCGGCGGCGCGATGCCGTCAGGCGGCTGCTCGCCGGCGGCCCGATGCCGTCAGGCGGCCGAGACGGCTTCCCTCACCTGGCGGCGGTCGTCGCCAGCTTCTCCAGCGTCGCGGTGACCGCGGGGACCTGGGCGAGGTCCGGCAGGGTGAGCGCGACGATCTCCCGCCGCACAGCGGGCTCCAGGTTCACGGTGCGCACGCCGCGCGGCCGCAGCGACTCCAGCGCGAGCTGCGGCAGGACCGCGACCCCGAGTCCCGCGCCGACCAGGCCGGCGACCGCCGGGTAGTCGTCGGTCGCGAAGTCGATGCGCGGGGTGAAACCCGCCGTCTCGCACACCTCGACGAGCTGTCCCCGGCAGCGCGGGCAGCCCGCGATCCACGGCTCCTCCGCGAGCTCCCCGATGGCGACCGACCCCGCGCGGGCCAGCCGGTGCCGTTCCGGCACGAGCCCGACCAGCCGGTCCGACAGCAGCGGCCGCACCACCAGGTCCTCCCACTCCTCCGCACCGGCCGCGCCCTCGTAGCGGAAGGCGAGGGCCACGTCGCAGTCGCCCTCGCGCAGCATCCGCACGGAGCGTGGCGGTTCGGCCTCCTCAAGGGAGACCCGGGTGCCGGGGTGGGCGCTGCGCAGCGCGGCGAGAGCGGTCGGCACGAGCGTGGAGCTGCCGCTGGGGAACGACACCAGCCGCACGCGTCCGGCGCGCAGGCCTGCGATGGCCGCGACCTCCTCCTCGGCGGCGGTGAGCCCGGCGAGGATGCCCGCCGCGTGCCGCACCAGCGCCTCGCCGGCCTGGGTCAGCCGCATCTCGCGGCCCGTGCGGATGAGAAGCGGCGTGCCGACGGACCCCTCCAGGGCCTTCATCTGCTGGCTGACGGCGGGCTGGGTGCACCCCAGCTCGCGGGCGGCGGCGGAGAAGGAACCGGTGGAGGCCACGGCGCGCAGCACGCGGAGGTGGCGGGCTTCGATCACACCGCCAGGATACGCGTAACGATAAGCCCGCCTTTGATCAAGCGGGAATTAATACGTCGACGCTTTGATGTGTATGCCTTACCGTGCACCGCATGAAGCTTCTGTCTGTGAACCTGGGTCGTCCGAAGCCCGTCCCCTACACGGGCCAGCGCGACGGCCTGACCGGTATCGACAAGCGTCCGGTGGACGGACCGGTGCTGGTGTCGGCGCCCGGCCCGAAGGGGATCGGCGGAAGCGGTCTGGCCGGGGACGCGGTGTGCGAGACGCGGCACCACGGCGGGGACGACCAGGCGGTGTACGCGGTGGCCCGCGAGGACCTCGACGAGTGGGAGCGCGCGCTGGGGCGCACGCTGCCCGACGGTTCTTTCGGCGAGAACCTCACCACCGAGGGCGTCGACGTGTCCGGCGCGCTGATCGGCGAGCGCTGGGCCGTGGGACCGGAGGTGGTCCTGGAAGTCACGTCGGGGCGCATTCCGTGCCGGACCTTCCAGGGCCATCTGGGTGAGCAGGGCTGGGTGAAGCGGTTCACGGAGCGGGGGGCGCCGGGAGCTTACCTGCGGGTGATCACGCCCGGGGAGGTGCGCGCGGGCGACACCGTGCGGATCGTGCACCGGCCGGACCACGAGGTGACGGTGGCCCTGCAGTTCCGCGCGGTGACGACGGAGCGCGAGCTGCTCCCCCGGCTGCTGGCGGCGGGGGACGCGCTGCACCCGGAGGCACTGAAGCAGGCGCGGGAGCATGTGGAGAAGTCCGGGGTGACGGTGGAGGTCTGACCGTACGTCGGGGCGTGTCCTGGAGGACCCGTGCCCGCCGGACCGCAGAGCGGACGCCTCCGCTCCGGGTCACTACTCTTGGGCCATGACAACGGCTCTGATTACGGGATCGACGGCGGGAATCGGTGCCGCGTTCGCGCGGCGGCTGGCGGCCGACGGCCACGACCTGGTGCTCGTGGCCCGGGACACGGCCCGTCTGCGGGAGCAGGCGACCGAGCTGCACGACCGCCACGGCATCGAGGCGGAGGTGCTGACCGCCGACCTGGCCGAGGACAAGGGGATCGAGGCGGTGGAGCGCCGGCTCGCCGACCGCCGCAACCCCGTCGACCTGTTGGTCAACAACGCCGGGTTCGGGCACAAGGGCCGCTACCTCGAGGTCCCCATGTCCGACGAGCTGACGATGCTCAAGGTCCACTGCGAGGCCGTGCTGCGGCTGACGTCGTCGGCGGTGGAGGCGATGCGGGAGCGCGGGCGCGGCGGGGTCGTGAACGTCGCCTCGACCGCGGCGTTCGTGCCGCGCGGGACGTACGGGGCGTCGAAGGCGTGGGTCGTGCAGTTCACGCAGGGCGCGGCGCAGGACCTGGCCGGTCACGGCGTACGCCTGATGGCACTGTGCCCCGGCTTCGTGCGCACCGAGTTCCACCAGCGGGCCGGCATGGGCACGGACAACATCCCGCGGTGGATGTGGCTGGACGCGGACAAGGTCGCCGCGACGGCGCTGGCGGACCTGGCCCGGGGCAAGTCGCTCTCCGTCCCGGACCCGCGGTACAAGGTGCTGATGGGCGCGTCGAAGCTGGTCCCGCGCGGGCTGCTGGGCGGGATCTCGTCGAAGACGGGCCGCAAGTACGGGCCTCGCTGACGCGGACGGGGTGGCCGTATGGCCTCTCCTCCCGGCGGGCCGCTTGCCCCGACCCGGGCACTCCGCCCGGCGCGCGGTCACGGCAGGACGCGGGCTGCTCACCGGAGGCGGATGGAGGGGACCGGACACCCGGACCGAGACCCCCGGCGCCGGGTGGGAGCTGCCCGGCATGTGCTCGCCCGGTGAGGAACTCACCAGCCTTCTGAAGCATCCGCTGCCGACAGGCTCGCCCGCCGCCCCGGCCTTGCACCGCCGTGGGGGCGTCGCGCCTGGTGGGCGGCTGTCCCAGGTGCCGGACGCCGGAAGCGCGGAGGACGGCGGGCGTGGGCTCCTCCTCGTCGCCGCTGTGGCCGAGGGAAGGGGAACGACTCCGGCACCCGGCGCGCCCGGCAAGACGGTGTGGGCCATGGCGCCTGCCGCACCGACCGGTCTGCCGCCGCGGAACAGCCGGGAGGCGACCGCGTTCAGGCGGCGCAGGATCCACTGCCGGTCGGGGGGGCCTGATCTCCACTGTGCTCCTGGACACCGCGAGCCCGCCCAACGCGCGGGCGACGGCGGCAGTCTGACGTGCGTTCACGGGCCGGCAGATGCCGGTCGCCCGGGTGACCGGCACCTGCCGGCGCCCTCGGGGAACGACTCCAGGGGCCGTTCGGCGCCCCGCCGCCGAGCCAGGCGCCCCGGAGGAACGCTTCGGCCGTGGCACCGAGGTTCAGCTCCTCCAGTTGGGTCGTCCTTCCCCCTCTGCGCAGCCGGCCCTCGGCGAGTGACACGGTCCGCGCGGGCGGGTTCCACACCCGCTCCCCGTGCAGCACCCGGTTCATCGGCCACTCCTCTGGCTCGCTGCCCTGTCCTCCCCGGTACGGCAGGCCCGCCCTCACACACCGCTCCCACCGTTCCGGCCGGCGGCCCGGCTCGCCCGCCGGCCGGAACGGTGGGACTCTGGTGGAAGTGTCGGCGGACGCCCAGGCGTCGTTGACCGCCCTTCCGAACGGAACCCGGAAGGGTGTCGTCCATACGAGGCTGACCAGGAGGTTCCGTGCACGACAAGCCGCTCAGCAAGTTCACCGGCCGGCTGGTGCGTCGTCGGCCGGGTGTCTCACGTCCCGCACCGGAACGGGTCGGGCCGGACACGTACGGTCTGGACGAGGACAAGACCCTTCGTTTCGCCGCGGACCGGCTCGGCCCCGAGGAGGAACAGCGGCTGGCGGAGGAGGTGGCGGAGATCCTTCCCCTCGGATGGTCCCTCTCTCCGCGAGCCAAGGAACGGCTGTACACGGTGAGCAGTCATCTCGGCGGTGAGCCGCAGCTGCTTGACTGGCTGGACCGTCACCCCGGCCTTCCCCGCCTGACCGCGCGGCTGACCGCCATGACCGGCAACCTCGACCGGTACAGCGACGACCCGTCGGTGGTGGAGGCCGTGCGTGCGGCGCGGGCCGGGGGAGCGCTTCCCGCGGAGCTGGAGGAACTGCTGCCGCCGCAGACGGACGAGGAGACGCTCAGCGACCTCGCCTACCGCATCGACAGCCTTCTCTTCGAGCGGCGGACCGGGGACGCGGCACGGCTGGCCCTGACCGCCGCGGACTGGCTGCGGACCGCGGCCCGGCAGGCGCCGTCCAGGTCCCCGATGCTGGACGAGATGGCGGAGTTCATGGCGCACCTCCACGAGGACGTCCGCCAGGCCGGCGCGGCGGTCTGACCACCGCGCCGGGCTCGCTACTGCTCCCGGTGTTCCCTCAGGAGGCGCTGGATCTCGACCAGCGTGTCCTTGTCGGGGCCCCGGCCACCGGCAGTCAGGGCGTCCAGGCGTTCGGCGGTGCTGAGGTCGTAGGCGCGTTCCTCCTCCTGGCCCGGCACAGCGGCGTACGACTCCTTGTCGGTGAAACCGATGACGACGTCGACGGCCTTGGCGATGATCCACGTCAGGAGGAAGGAGAACGCCGCGACGGCGAGGATGGCGACCACCTGACGCCACAGCAGGGAGAGGCCTCCGCCGTAGAAGAGGCCCTCCTTGCCGCTGACGTTCGCCGTGGCGAACAGACCGACCATGATCAGGCCGATCAGGCCGCCCGCGCCGTGCACGCCCACGACATCGAGCGTGTCGTCCACGTTCAGGCGGTATTTCAGGGTGACGGCGTACGCGCAGAACGCGCCCGCGACGAGGCCGGTGACCAGCGCGCCGGTGGGGTCGATCTCGCCGCAGGCCGGGGTGATGGCCACCATGCCGGCCACCGCGGCCGAGCCGACGCCCATCATCGTGACCTTGCTGGTGCGCCAGTACTCCACGAGCGGCCAGGTGACCATGGCGCCTGCGGCTCCGAGCTGGGTGTTGATGAAGGCCGTGGCGGCGGTGCCGGTGTCACGGACGGCCGAGCCGGCGTTGAAGGCCAGCCAGCCGAACCACAGCAGGGCGACACCGATCATGACCAGGGGGATGTTGTTGGGCCTGGGCTCCTTGCGCCGGAAGTCGGCCGGGCCCCGGACGACGAGGGCCACGGCGAGTCCGGCGATCCCCGAGTTGAGTTCCACCGGCAGCCCTCCGGCGAAGTCCAGCGCGCCCAGGTGGTTCGTGACCCATCCGTTCTCCACGTCGAAGACCCAGTGCGCGACCGGCACGTAGACGATCAGGAGCCACAGGGCGGAGAAGACCAGCCACCCCCGCATCGTGGCCCGTCCGGCGATGGAGCCGCTGATCAGCGCTACCGTCACGATGGCGAAGCCCATCTGGAACGTGGTGTAGACGTAGGTCGGGATCGATCCGGTCAGGGTGTTCGGCTCGATGCCCCGCAGGAAGGCGTGGTCCAGGTTGCCGATGAGGCCGGCACCGCCGACGTCCGGCCCGAAGGCGAGCGAGTACCCGATCATGTACCAGAGGATGCTCACGAAGCAGAGCGAGGCGAAGCTCATCTTGAGCATGACCAGGATGTGCTTCGTACGGACCATGCCGCCGTAGAAGAAGGCCAGAGCGGGGGTCATCAGCAGCACCATCGCTGCCGCGGCCAGCATCCAGGCGGTGTCGCCGGAGTCGTAGGCGGGGGGCATGGGGGCGGGTGCGGTGATCACGGCTGCACGGTCTCCTGGTCGGGTCGGGTGCGCTACTGCTTGCGCAGGTCGGGGGCCGGGTGGCCGGTGAGGAGCCGTCGCACCGCGTCCCACGCCTCGCGGACGGCGGCGGTGAAGCGGGGCTGGTCACAGCCGAGGATCCGCACCCAGGCCCCGCAGTCGTCGGGCAGGACGCTCGCCCCGTGCAGCACGTCCCGGCTCGTCAGTGCACGGTGCAGGGTGTCGGCGATCTCGGCCGCCGGGCGCCGGCCGCTCACCACGAACAGCGAGGCGACGTGGTCGTGCCCGGCGAAGACGGCCGGTCCCGTGACCCCGCCGTGCCGTTCCGGCTGCAGCCGGAGGGTGTCCACGGCGAGCAGGGTCCCGTCCGGCCGCCGGATCTCCAGGTCGGTGGTGAGCAGCGTGTAGAGGTGCCGTTCACCCCGGGCGAGGCGCCCCGCCGTGATCGTCTCGCCGTACACGACCGTGGCGCCCTCGTGGACGGTCAGGACCGTGCCCTGGTGGAAGCGGGCCCCGGCGAACGGGATCAGCGGGTCGGGCACGTACTCGACGTAGGCCCCGTCGTCCGCCGTCAGGTGCACGCGCTGGGTCGCGTAGTCGTGCTCCATCCGGTAGACCTTGGTGGCCGCCTGGGTCGTGAACAGCGCCTCGGTACCCGGGCCGCACCGCAGGTCTACGCGGTAGCGGTCCGCCTGGGCGATGCCGCCGCCGGTGGCCATCACGTAGGTGCACGCCATACCGGGCATCTCCGGATCGACGTACAGCGGGCGCATGATCTCCAGCGGTGACTTCTGGTACCGCTCGACCAGTTCCGTCCGGTCCCCTCGGAGGGCGAAGCCCAGGTCCAGGATGCCGACCTTGGCCGGTGAGCCCGGGCCGAGCGTCTCCGGCACCGTGGAGAACGCCGTCAGCTCCGGCGGCAGCCGGACGGCCTCGTAGTGCTCCGGCGCCAGCCGGTCGCGGACGGCCGGCACGTCAGACCATCACCTTCCGGCGGGACTCCAAGAACGCGGCGACCTCGTCCACGCCCTTGCCGGTCAGACAGTCGGTCAGCGCCACCGGTCCGTCGCCACGGACCAGGTGGGCGTCGGACTCCATCACGCCGAGATCGGTCCGCACGTACCGGGCGATGTCGATCTTGTTGATGACCAGCAGGTCGGACGTGGTGATGCCAGGGCCCCGCTTGCGGGGCATCTTCTCCCCCTCGGCGGTGTCGAGGACGAAGATGAAGACGTCCACCAGGGCGGGGCTGAAGGTGAGGGTCAGGTTGTCGCCGCCGCTCTCGTAGAAGAGGACGTCGACATCCGGGTGCTTCTCCAGCATCTCGGCGCCCGCCGCCAGGTTCATCGTCGGATCGTCGCGCACGGCGGTGTGCGGACAGGCGCCCGTCTCCACGCCGACCACGCGGTCTCCCGGCAGCACCCCGTCGAGGGTGCGGCGGATGTGCTGCGCGTCCTCCTGGGTGTAGATGTCGTTGGTGATCACCGCGGGGCGGTGCCCCTGCTCGATCAGGACCGGGACGAGCGCCTCGATCAGGGCGGTCTTGCCCGATCCGACCGGGCCGCCCACTCCTACGCGCAGAACGTTGTCTTGCATGCTCTCTCAACTCTTCCTCTAGGGTGCGGGTCGCCACCGCCGGACACGGACGCCGGTCAGCTGGCGAACAGGCGGGCCTCGGCCCGCTCGTGGCGCGCGGACATCACGTCCGCGGTGAAGGTCGTCGACCCGAGGTCGTCCAGCCCTCGGGCCAGGGCACGACAGGTGGTCTCCGCGACGACCGGAGCCGTTCGCCGCAGCAGGACCTGGGCCAGACGGTGGTCGGTCAGCCGCAGCCTCAGCGCGGCACCGGCGAAGCTCGCACAGAACGCGAACAGGTCGGCGGCCACCGCCTGCCGTACCGGCACCCCGGCCGTCGCGTACACGACTCCGGCCGCGACGGCCTGCATGCCCGGTGCCCGACGGGCCGTCACCTCCCGGTGATAGCGGGCGACACCGTCGGTGCCGAAGACCTCGGTGGCGAGGTCCAGCAGCTGCCGCCCGGTCCGGGCGGCAGCCTGTCGCATCTCGCGGCTGAGCTTCGTGGCGTGCAGGCGCCGGTCCACGGCGGCCACCGCCTCCCAGTCCCCCGCGGCGGCTGCTCGATGGGCCAGGGCCAGGGCGGTGGCATCGGACGGTCCGACACCGTGCCTGAGGAGGTCGTGGAGCAGCCGGGGCAGCGAGTCCCGGTCGACGGCCCCTTCCTGCGCGAATCCCTCCAGGCCGTGGGACAGGGTGTAGAAGCCGCTGGGGAAGGCCGAATCGGTCAGCTGGAGGCTGACCAGGAGGTGGTCCAGGTCCGCAGCCGGCGCCCCGGTGCTCCGCGTCTGCCCGCCCGACTGGCCGGTCGCGGCGTCCGTGTCGCGGTACATCTGCTCACACCAGGAAGAACAGCTGGTTGAGGGGGAGCTTCCGGGCGGGGTCGATGGTCACGACCTCACCGTCCACCGTGACCTTGTACGTCTCCGGGTCGACCTCGATCCGCGGCACGGCGTCGTTGCGGACCATGTTGTGCTTGCCGATGGTGCGGGTCTTGCGCACCGGAAGCACCGTCCGCTCCAGGCCGAGCTTCCCGGGCACACCGGCCGCGATGCCGGCCTGCGACATGAAGGTGACGTGCGTCGCCTGCATGGCGCGTCCGTAGTGGCCGAACGACGGCCGGTAGTAGACGGGTTGCGGCGTGGGCAGCGAGGCGTTGGGGTCGCCCATCTGGGCCCAGGAGATGATGCCGCCCTTGATGACCATTTTCGGCTTGGCGCCGAAGGAGTGCATCGGCCACAGGACGATGTCGGCGAGCTTGCCCGGCTCGATCGTGCCCACGTAGTCCGAGACACCGCTGGCGATGGCGGGGTTGACGGTGACCTTGGCCAGGTAGCGCAGGACGCGCTGGTTGTCGTTGCGCTCGGAGTCCTCGGGCAGCGGCCCGAACGCCTCCTTGCACACGTGCGCGATCTGGAAGGCGCGCGTGACGGACTCGCCGATGCGGCCCATGGCCTGGGAGTCGGACGAGATCATGCTGATGATGCCGCGGTCGTGCAGGACCGTCTCGGCCGCGATGGTCTCCGCCCGCACCCGGCTGTCCGCGAAGGCCACGTCCTCGGGGATGTCGTGACTGAGGTGGTGGCACACCATCACCATGTCCAGCAGCTCGTCCACGGAGTTCTTGGTGTACGGCAGCGTGGGGTTGGTGGAGGACGGCAGGATGTTGGGCTCGCCGGTGACCCGCAGGATGTCGGGGGCGTGGCCGCCGCCCGCGCCCTCGCTGTGGAAGGTGTGGATCGTACGGCCGTCGATCGCGGAACGGGTGTCCTCGAAGAAGCCGCCCTCGTTGAGCGTGTCGGTGTGGATCGCGACCTGGACGTCGTGCCGGTCGGCGACGGCAAGGGAGTTGTCGATGACGGCGGGCGTGGATCCCCAGTCCTCGTGGACCTTGAGGGCGGCGGCTCCGGCCTCGAGCTGCTCGTCCAGGGCCCCGGGCAGGCTGCAGTTGCCCTTGCCCATGATGCCGAGGTTGACCGGCAGGTCCTCGGCGGCCTGAAGCATGCGGGCGAGGTTGAAGGGTCCGGGGGTGCAGGTCGTGCCGTTGGTGCCGTCGGTCGGCCCGGTGCCGCCGCCGAACAGGGTGGTGATGCCGTTACTGAGGGCCTGTTCGCACTGCTGGGGGGTGATGAGGTGGACGTGGGAGTCCATGGCCCCGGCGGTCGCGATGAGGTGCTCGCCGGCGATCACCTCCGTACCGGCGCCGATGACGAGACGGGGATCGACGGCGTCCTGGGTCTGCGGGTTGCCGGCCTTGCCGATGCCCGCGATGAAACCGTCCTTGACGCCGATGTCGCACTTGACCACGCCGACCACCGGGTCCATGACCACGACGTTGGTGATGACCAGGTCGAGGGCGCCCTGGGCGGCCGTGGCCTGCGGGTCGGAGGCCATGCCGTCACGCATGGTCTTGCCGCCGCCGTAGACCACCTCGTCGCCGTAGGAGCCCTCGCGGAAGTCCTTCTCGACCTCCACGACGAGGTTGGTGTCGGCCAGCCGGAACCGGTCACCCACCGTGGGGCCGAACAGGTCTGCGTACTGCTTGCGGGAGAGGGTCGGCATGTCAGTGGGATCCCTTCTTCGTCTTCTTCCCGGCACCGGACGTGCCCGGTTCCGCCTTGCCTGCCTTACCTGCTTTGCCCGCCTTGCCCCCGGGCCCGTCCCCCGGCTCCTCCCGGCCCGCTCCCCGGAAACCACGACGCATCGCCTGGCTGACGGCCTCTACCCGGGCGGGGTGCGACCTGACGCTGCCGTTGAGGAGGCCGCTGAAGCCGTGGAGGCGCCCGGTGCCGGCGTAGGTGCACAGCTCCACCTCGTGGGTGCCGCCGGGCTCGAAGCGGACGGCGGTGCCGGCCGCGATGTTGAGATGCATGCCGAGCGTGGCGTCACGGTCGAACTCCAGGGCCGAGTTCGCTTCGAAGAAGTGGTAGTCCGAACCGACCTGGACCGCCCGGTCGCCCGTGTTGCGGACGGTGACCTTGGCGGTCCGCCGGCCTGCGTTGATCTCGATCGGGCCGTCGCCGTACTGGTAGCGCGGAGGAAGGGTCATCGAAGGCTCCTGTGGGAGGGGAGGAGGTGCGGTACGGCACCCCGGAGTGCGGGGGCATCCGCACGGTGGTGCGTGTGCGGGAGGCCGTCCGGGGCGCGGTGGCCTTGCGGCGAAGTCACCTCGCCGTCCGGCCGCTGCGGGTCGTGGGCGTGGGTGTGCGTGCCGTGGGGACCGTGCGGGCCGTCGGGGTGGGCGGGACCGTGGTCGTGGTCATGGCCGCCAGGACCGTGGCTGTGCACGAGTCCGTGGCCGTGGGCGGACGAGAGCCCTCGGGACATGCCGTCGTCACCGAGCGCATCGTGCCGGTCCCACGCCGCGCGCACCCGGGCGTCGAGGACGCCCGCAACGGCAGGCGCGGGGAGCAGCGGGCCGCCCTGTTCGCAGTGTGCGAGGTCGGGGATCTCCGGTGTCACCCATGCGGCGGGGAGCAGCACGACATGCCTCTCACCGAGGGCGCGGCAGCGTCGCACGCCCTCGGCCGGGTCCGGGTCGCCGCCGATCAGGGCGACCTCGACCGTGCGGTGCCGGCCGTACTGTCGTACGAGACGCGCGATCCGGAAGAGGTCGGCGTCGGCGAACGGGTCGCCCGACGGGGCGGTGACCAGCAGGGCCTTGCCCCCGGCCACCCGAGCGGCCGCAGCGCGGAGCCAGCCGACCAGGTGGTCCGCGGTGCCGAAGGGCTCGGCCAGGACGGTCCCGGCACGGTCCGCGGGTGAGAGGGCCAGCAGGGTGCGGGCGGCGTCGGCGACCAGGTCCGGGTCCCTGCCCAGGGTCATCGGCACCACGCAGACGGGTTCCCCCCGGGCGCGCGCCGAGCTGACGCGCCGGAACAGTTCGCGTCCGCCGGGCACACAGGGCACCCGGGGATCCAGCAGGCCGCGCAGGGCACGTCCGCCGTCGCTCTCGTGGCCGCCCACCGCAACCACCTCACCCGGGAACATGGCTCAGCCGCCCACCGGGTCGTGGCAGGAGACGAGCTTGTTGCCGTCGTCGAACGTCGCCTCCACCTGGAGCAGGGGCAGCATCTCCCGCACGCCCGGCATGGTGCTGTCCTCGTCGACCACGGTGCGGCCCAGCTCCATGCAGTCGGCCACGGTCCTGCCGTCCCGGGCCGCCTCCAGGATGGCCTCGGTGATGAGCGCCACCGACTCGCTGTAGTTGAGCTTCAGTCCGCGCTCGCGGCGTTTGCGGGCCAGGTCGGCCACGACGTACACGAGCAGCTTGTCGATCTCTCGGGGGGCCAGGTTCATGGGGGAAATGCCTTCCTCGGTGTCGTGGGTGCGGGCCCGGCTGTCGGCGGACGGTCGGCCTCAGGAGTCGTCGGCCAGGAGGGTGATGCGCGGCAGGAGGGGCACGGCCGCCAGCAGCGCCCAGGTGGTGATGTTGAACGGCCAGGTGAAGGTGTGGCTGCCGAAGGTCTCGAACAGGACGGACAATGAGGCCGTCAGGGCTGTGCTGGCGGCGGCCGCCAGTACCGTGAAGCCGTAGTTCCACGCGGTGGGGCGCAGCAGGAGCACACCGAACGCCAGGCTCGTCAGGACGGCGTTGTAGCCGTAGATCCCCTCACCGATCAACGCGGCCGGCGCGCCGAGCGCCCATGCCGTGAGGAGCCCGACGACGCTGCCCACCACGGCGAACAGGCCGACCTTCCATCCGGCCAGGAAGAGGCCGGCGAGCATGATCAGTCCGACGTACCAGGTCCCCGCGAAGAAGATCTGGGAAACATTGGCGAAGAAGCCCTGCCACAGGTCGGTCCAGTCGACGACAGGGCTCCTCGGGGTCGCCGGGGTGACAGCCGTCTCCGGGGTGCCGTGCCAGACGCGTTCGAACGAGGGGGCTCCCAGGACCATCACGAGGGCGACAAGGCAGAAGGGCCCGGTGAACGCCCTGAGCCCGACGGGGTTGAGCAGGTGGTTGAGTGTCGCCGTGACCAGCGTGCACATGACGGCAGCAGCCACGGCCATGACGTACGTCGACGGGTGGTTGCCGAGGTAGACCACCATCGCGATGGCACCGAGCACACCGCAGTAGGTCATCAGTCCCTGGCTCAGGGTGTCGCGCGGTACGGCCAGGAGGAGCGCGGTGAGGGTCGACACCACCGCGCCGATGGTGGCGAACAGCCCCATCTCCCAACTCTCCACCCACAGGGCGGCCAGGATGACCAGCGAGGTCAAGAGGCTGGCCTGGAAGTCGACCTGGCCCACGCCTCGCAGCGCGCCGAGAGCGGTCTCGCCGAGTGAGGGCCGCGAGGGCGCGGCGACGGCCGCGGTCTGCTGGGAAGCCACACGTGCTCCTTCGCCGGGACGGAGTGACCGAGAGTGACGAGTCCAGCGCCACAGCGTCATCCCGGAATACTAATGTGACGATATGCACCTTATTTGCGATACACATCTCCACCGGCATCCGGATCACACGCCCGGCGCACAGCTGCCCGTAGTCCTGGTCGTGGCGGCGGGCGGGGCGGTGGGTGCGCTCCTGCGCTACGGCGCTGCCCGGCTGTGGCGCAACGGCAGCGACGCCCACGCCGTCTGGCGGGCCGGAGAGGCCGCCTTCCCCTGGACGACCCTGCTGGTCAACGCCGTCGGCTGCTTCCTCATGGGAGTGCTGACGGTCGCGCTGAAGGAGCGGTTCACCCGCGCCCCCCGGCTGCTGAACCCCTTCCTGGGGACGGGCGTACTCGGTGGCTTCACCACCTTCTCCTCCTACACGGACGACACCCGGAGGCTGCTGGAGAACGACCAGGCGAGCACCGCGCTCGGTTACCTCGTCCTGACCGTGGCGGCGGCGCTGGCCGGTGTGGTGCTCGGCGTGGCCCTGGCACGCGCCGTCCTGAGGCGTCCGGGACGCACGGCGAACGCACCGGGGAGGGCCGCCTGATGAGTGAGTGGCTCCTGGTGCTCGCCGGCGGCGCACTCGGTGCTCCGACCCGCTTCCTGATCGGTGAGGGGGCGCGCAGGGACCTGCCGTCCGCGTTCCACTGGGGCACCTTCCTCGCCAACATGACGGCGTCCCTGATCCTGGGCTTCCTGGTCGAGGCCGGCACCGAAGGCACGCTCGGCGCCACCGGGCAGGCGCTGCTCTCGGTGGGGTTCTGCGGCGCCCTGTCCACCTGGTCCACCTTCTCCAGCGAGCTGCTGTCCATGACCAATGCCCGCCGGGCCGCCCAGGCCGCCGGCTACCTCCTCGTGACGGTCGCCCTCGGACTCGCCCTGTCGTTCACGGGCGCGGCCGTCGCCCGGGCCCTGTGGTGACCGGCGGCACCGCCCGGGAGCCACTCCGCCGGCGCGTCCCGCTGCTCCGGCCGCCCGCCCTCGACCGATGGCGTGCCGCCCGGTCGGCCCTGACCTTCGGGCTCTGCTTCGGCGTCGTCACCGCGGTCGCCGGCGCCCACAACGGGGTCCTCGCGGCACTGGGCTGCTACGTCGACGCCTACGGCGCCCGCGACCCCTACCCCCGGCGGGGCCCGGTCCTGGCCCTGCTCTGCGCGGGTCTCGTCCTGGCGTTCGCGGCGGGGTCACTGGCAGCAGGAGACGTGTGGGCGATGACCGCGGTGCTCACCGTCATCGCGGCCGCGGCCACGCTGGTCGTGCGGACCCTCCACCTGAGCGGGCCGGGCAGCTACTTCGTCGTCCTGGTGTCCGCCCTGGCCGTCTTTCTTCCCCCGCGAGACCTCCTGGAGACGGCCACCGGGGCAGGCTACGTGGCGATCGGGGCGTCCGCCTCGTGGCTCTCCGCCATGTCGGGCAGGCTGGTACGGCCGTACGGCCCCGAGGAGCGCTCGGTCGTCGCCGCCTTCCGGTCGGTCGCGGCGTTCGCGGACGCGACCCGCCGGGCCGCGGACACGCACCCGCCGGGCGACACCACCTCCACGGGGCGCAGCGCCTGCACCGCTGTGCACGCGACCTGGTCGGCGCTCCACGACGCTCGCGGCCGGAGCGTGACGCCGGCGCCCCGGCGCAGGGAGCTGCACACCCTGATGATCCGGCTGGAAGCCGTGCTCGACGCGGTGCAGAGCACCGCGGAACGGGGCGCCGGACCGGTTCCGGCCGCGTGGGGTCCCCGGCTCCGGGAGGCGGCCGCGACGGTGCAGGCGGGCGGGCACCCCGACCTACGGCCCGCCCAGGACGCCGCGCAGGCGCTCTGGCCGCTGCCGCTGCCGCCGCACCGGAGCCTGGGTGCCGAACTGCGCCACGCGCTGTCCTCCGCCTCCCCCGCCCCGACGATCGCCCTGCGGGTCGGGCTCGCCGTGGGGGTGGGCACCGTCCTGGGCTGGGCGCTCCCCCTCATGCACCCCGCGTGGGTGGCGGTGGGAGCGGCCGCGGCGCTCCAGGGCGGGCCCGGGCAGCAGCCCGCGCAGCGCGTCGGCTCCCGGCTCGTCGGGACGGTGACCGGAGTGGCGATCACCGTGCTGGTCGCCCAGGTCTATCAGCCCGGCGTGTGGGCAACCGTGGTCCTGGCCACCACCGTGCACGGGATCTCGCGTGGCCTGCCGCCCAGTTCTCTCCTCGCACGCACCCTGCTGAACACCCCGGTCGCGCTGCTGCTCGTCAACGTGGCCCTGACCGGAGGACCGGGCCTGGAATCGCTCGCCGCCTACCGGCTGCTCGACCTCACCCTCGGCATGTGTCTCGGCATGGCGGCCGCGTGGCTGGTGCGCGGTGTACCGCTGCGCCGGGTGTGCGCCGCCGTGGCGGCGGCCGTAACGGCGACGGGCCACGCGCTGGGGGAACGCCTGGCCACGGGCCGGGCCGGCGTCGCGTCCGGAGGCGCCGCCTGGCGGCACATGACGGACCTGTGGACCATGCACGCCTCGGTGCCGGCCGAGGAGTTCCGCTCCACCGGCACCGCCGACGTGCTGTGGCCCACCGTGCTCGCCGTACGCCGCCTGCTCGCCCGGAATCTGCTCGGGGGGCCCACGGTGCCGGCGCCGGACGACGGAGCGCGGGTCTCCGGTCACCTTTCCTCCCTGGCCGGCGCCGCGGGTGCCGGCCTGCCAGGCTCCCCCGCCTGCCGTGCCGAACTTCCCTCTCCGGGCCGGACACCGCGGCCCGCCCATGACCCGGAGCTCCACCCGAGGCTGGCGGCGCTTCGGTCCGCCCTGGACCACCCCGCCTCCCCGCCAGGGGCCGGGCCGCCGGACGGGGAACTCTGAGCCCGGCCCCGGCCGCCCGCCCGCACCTGGCCGGGAACACACCTCCCGCGTCCGCACCGGGTCGCGTCCGGAGCGGTGTCACCGGTCCGGACGCCGACGGGCCGGACCGTCCCGTGCGTCCCGCCGGGTTCAGAACACTCCCGCGAGCGGCTCCTGCTGCCGCCTGCCGCGGCGTGCCACCGCCGACAGAAGCGTGAGCACGCTTCCCACCAGGGCCCATGCCGACAGCACCAGCAGCGGGCCGAGCACGGCGTTCCCCTCGAAGTAGGCGATGGACCGTGCCGACCAGGTCCCCGCCCCCGGCGGCAGCGCCGGGCCGATCGCCTCCCAGAACGGCGGAAGCATCGGCGGGGGGAGGGCGCCGCCCGCGCTCGGGTTGCCCGCGACCACCACGAGCAGGATCGCCAGCCCGATGCCGATGACGTCGAGGAACCCCTGGAGGGCGAGGGTAGCGGCGCCGACCGCGAAGGTGATCAGGGCACCCAGCCCCCAGAGGGCGAGGACGCTCCCGGGAAGCGCACCCAGGACCGGACCGATGATCACCGCGCCTCCCAGACCTCCGACGAGCGAGACCAGGGCCATGCAGCCGAGCCGGATCACCGCGCCGTGCAGGCCGGCGGGGCGGGCGCCGGCGATGATCGCGATCATCGCAGCGCACAGGTAGCCTCCGACGCACCAGCCCACGCTCGCGTAGAAGGACGACAGTCCGTCGAAGTCCCGTCGCGAGGCCGGGGCCGCGTCGACGGTGCGCACCGTGCGCCCCTCCGCCCGTTCCAGGCCGGTCACGAGGCGCTGCAGGTCCGTGGCGAGGACGGCGCCGCCACCGGAGGCGACCAGCAGCGTGTCCTCACCGTCCGGCCCCGTGATCAGTGCGCCGTCGATCTTCCGGTCCATGATCTGGTCGCGGGCGCTCACCTCGTCGGCCACCGCGCGGGGGTCCAGCGGGGAGCCGGGCAGTCGCTCCAGCCGGGCCGTCTGCTGTGCGGCAGCGGTCGGCGGCGCGACGACACCGAACGGGACGTCACGCATCTCGGGGCGGTGCAGCGCCCCCACGTAGGAGGCGATGAACAGCAACTGGAGGACGGCGACGCCGGACACGACCAGGACGGTCCACGGCGTGACCGCCCTCTTGACTGCTCCTCGGAGTGACTCAGGGGCCGGGCGCGTGCCCTTGGTCGGCGTCATTCCTCAACGGTCGGCGGCATTCGCGGCACCCGCAGGCGGAACGGGGCCGAACGGATGGCGCGCCGCGTGAGGCCCCGAGGTGCCGGGCGCGGCCGGGGAGCGGCACGGCGAAGGCCCGGTCCCCCGGCGCACGCCGGGGGACCGGGCCTTTCCGCTACGAGCGGGGCGTCACTCAGTGGGCGTGGCCGTGGCCACCGGCGGCGGCCGGCTCTTCCTCTTCCTTCTTCTCGACGACCAGGGTCTCGGTCGTCAGGAGGAGGGAGGCGATGGAGGCGGCGTTCTCCAGGGCGGAGCGGGTCACCTTGACCGGGTCGATGACGCCGGCCTTTACCAGGTCGCCGTACTCGCCGGTGGCGGCGTTGTAACCGCTGCCCTTCTCCAGCTCGGCGACCTTGGAGACGATGACGTAGCCCTCGAGGCCGGCGTTCTCGGCGATCCAGCGCAGCGGCTCGACGGCGGCCTTGCGGACCACGGAGACACCGGTGGCCTCGTCGCCGGTCTTGCCGAGGTTGCCCTCGAGGACCTTGACGGCGTGGACCAGCGCGGAGCCACCACCTGAGACGATGCCCTCCTCGACCGCGGCGCGGGTCGCGGAGATGGCGTCCTCCAGACGGTGCTTCTTCTCCTTCAGCTCCACCTCGGTGGCGGCGCCGACCTTGATCACGCACACGCCGCCGGCCAGCTTCGCGAGGCGCTCCTGGAGCTTCTCGCGGTCCCAGTCGGAGTCCGTGGCCTCGATCTCGGCCTTGATCTGGCCGACGCGGCCGTGCACGTCGTCCTTCTTGCCGGCACCGTCGACGATGGTGGTGTCGTCCTTGGTGACGGTGACGCGGCGGGCGGAGCCAAGCACGTCCAGGCCGACCTGGTCGAGCTTGAGGCCGACCTCCTCGGAGACGACCGTGGCGCCGGTGAGGACGGCCATGTCCTGCAGCATCGCCTTGCGGCGGTCACCGAAGCCGGGCGCCTTGACGGCGACCGCGTTGAAGGTGCCGCGGATCTTGTTGACCACCAGGGTCGACAGGGCCTCGCCCTCGACGTCCTCGGCGATGATCAGCAGCGGCTTGGAGGCGTTGGCCTGGATGATCTTCTCCAGCAGCGGCAGGAGGTCCGCGATGGCGGAGATCTTGCCCTGCGTGATCAGGATCTGCGGCTCGTCGAGGACGGCCTCCATGCGCTCCTGGTCCGTCACGAAGTACGGCGACAGGTAGCCCTTGTCGAAGGCCATGCCCTCGGTGAAGTCCAGCTCCAGACCGAAGGTGTTGGACTCCTCGACGGTGATGACACCGTCCTTGCCGACCTTGTCCATCGCCTCGGCGATGAGCTCGCCGACCTGCTGGTCCTGGGCGGACAGCGCGGCGACCGCGGCGATGTCGGACTTCTCGTCGATCGGGCGCGCGGTCGCGAGGAGGTCCTCGGACACGGCGGCGACGGCGGCGTCGATGCCCTTCTTCAGGGCGGCCGGGGAGGCACCGGCGGCGACGTTCTTCAGGCCCTCGCGGACCAGCGCCTGGGCCAGCACGGTGGCGGTGGTGGTGCCGTCACCCGCGATGTCGTTGGTCTTGGTCGCCACCTCCTTCACCAGCTGCGCGCCGAGGTTCTCGTACGGGTCCTCGATCTCCACCTCGCGGGCGATCGTGACACCGTCGTTGGTGATGGTGGGGGCGCCGAACTTCTTGTCGATGACGACGTTGCGGCCCTTGGGGCCGATCGTCACCTTGACCGTGTCGGCAAGCTTGTTGACGCCGCGCTCGAGGGCGCGACGGGCGTCCTCGTCGAACTTCAGGATCTTCGCCATGGCAGCGGGAGCCCTCTCGGAAATCTAGATGAAATCACTGCGCCCCTGGGCCGCCCGGCTCCTTGTCGGATGCTGGGGCCAGGGGCGCAGTGTTCGAGCAGAAGTACTTGCTACGAGGTCGGGTTCTCCGGGGCAGGCCCCGGGGTCCCCTTACTTCTCGACGATCGCGAGGACGTCGCGGGCCGAGAGGACGAGGTACTCCTCGCCGTTGTACTTGACCTCGGTGCCGCCGTACTTGCTGTACAGAACGACGTCGCCGACCTTCACGTCGAGCTCGACGCGCTTGCCGTCCTCGAAGCGGCCCGGACCGATGGCGAGGACGACGCCCTCCTGGGGCTTCTCCTTCGCGGTGTCCGGAATGACCAGGCCCGAAGCCGTGGTCTGCTCGGCGTCGAGCGGCTGGACCACGATGCGGTCCTCGAGCGGCTTGATGGCAACCTTGGAGCTGGCGGTCGTCACGATCCGACCTCCCCCTTCGGAGATCTCACGGGGTTAACTGTCTGAGGTGGCGACCAGGTCGATCCGTCGTCGCGGGTGCCGGACCTGCCCGTCGCTTTTTGGCACTCTCCAGGGGGGAGTGCCAGACCCGAGACTATGACCGTGATTAGCACTCGGTCAAGCGGAGTGCCAATTGCCGTGCGGCGCGTCGGGCGGCGGGGGTGCTTTCAGGCGCGGGTCGCGTGGTGCCGGTGCAGGTGTGACCGCCCCCAAGGGCTGCGCCCCCGGGCCCCCGTCGGCCCTTCGGGCCTCGCGCTCAAGCGCCGGACGGGCCGGGAAGGCGGTCCTCCAGCCTGCCCACCCTCAGGTCCCGCTCGTCCAGTTCCGCGAGGAGCCTCGTCGTGCGTTCCGCCAGGGTCAGGGGCGGGGCCTCTCCCGACGGTACGGAGATGATGTCGCCGGGACGCAGGTGGCGGGGGCCGTGGGTGTAGGTGAGGTGGCCGTCGGGCTCCAGGGTCACGCGCCACAGGACCACCGCGGCGATGCCGCACTCGGCGGCGGCGCGCAGGGTGGCGGTGTCGTGCCGGCCGTAGGGCGGGCGGAAGAGGCGGGGGCGGATCCCGAAGCGGGCGGCGAGTTTGCGCTGCTGGCCGCAGATCTGGGCGCGCTGGGCGGCGAGTGGCAGGCCGGGCAGGGCCGGGTGGTCGAGGGTGTGGTTCTGGAGGTTCGCGCCGACCGCGCGGAGGCGGGCGAAGTGGCCGTAGCCGGGGCCCATCACGCTGTCGGTGAGGAACATGCTGACCGGAAGCCTGCGCTCCCGTACGAGGTCGATGAAGCGGGGGTCGCGTTCGGCGCCGTCGTCGTAGGTGAGGAAGACGACCGGGTCGTCGGTGGTGACGTGGTCGACGACCGGTGGGAGCGGCGCCGGGGCGACGGCAGTGGCCGGCCCGCCGGCGCGGGAGGAGAGGTGTCCCGCGCCGGTCGGGGCGGCACATCCGGTGGCCGCGGCGAGCAGCAGGGCGAGGGCCGCCGGGAGGGGCCCCGGAATCGCCCCGCGCCGCCGCCTCACAGGTAGTCCTCCAGCCTGGCCACGGCGTATCCCTCGGCCGTGACCTTGTCGAGGAAGCGGCGGATCATGTCCCGCATGGTGCCGTCCCAGTCCTCGCGGCCCCGGAAGTGGGACAGCACGATGTCGCCGGGGTGGATCTTCCGGTCCCACTCGCGGTACTCCCAGTGATCGGCGAAGACCTCCTCGTTCCACAGGGGGACGTGGGTGATGCCGCAGCTCTTCGCGGCGCGCAGGGTCGCCTTGTCGTAGTTCCCGTAGGGCGGGCGGAAGAGGGTCGGGCGGGTGCCGTAGCGCTTCTCGACGACGTCCTGCATGCCGCAGATCTCGCGCTTCTGCCTGGCGTGCGAGAGGGCCGGCAGGTACGGGTGGCGGAGCGTGTGGTTGTGCAGGGCCACGCCCCGTTTTTGCATGTCCTTGAAGTAGCCGTAGTCCTCCTCGACGAGGTAGTCGCTGAGGAAGGCGCTGTACGGCACCTTCAGCTCGGTCATCATCCGCAGGAACTCGGGGTCCTTCTCGGCGCCGTCGTCGATGGTGAGGAAGACGACCTTCTCCTTCACCGGGACGGTGGTGAAGACCGGCGGGAGACCCAGCCGTTCGTGGCCCTCGACCTCGAAGCCGTCGCGGGTGGTGATGCGCGGCTTCTTCGCCGGGGGCGGCGGGGCGGCCAGGGGGACCTTCTTCAGGCCCCAGCGTTTCGCCGCGGCGGCGCGGGCGGCCTGCGCGGCGCGCAGCTTCTCGGCGTAGGAGTCGAGGGCGCGGGCCGGGGGCGCCTGGAGGGGCCGGCCGCCGGCCGGTTCGACCGTGTCGCTGCCCTTGCCGCAGCCCGAGGCGAGAGCGGCGAGCGCGAGGGCGGCGAGACCGGTCCGCATCCCGAGCCGCCGCATCCGCTTCTTATCGTTTTGTCCTACTACTCGCATGGGGTCGGATCCTCGCAGCCGCACGGCCCGCGTCCGGCCCGACACCTCGGCCGGCAGCACACGGTCCACCGACTGGCCCACAATGACCCGGTGAACGACCTCGCCCCGCTCCTCACCCCCGAAGGCCGCGCCCTCCTCGACGAGGTGCGCGACACCGACCCGGCGCACGAACTCGCCGTCGCGACGCGGCTGCGCCGCGACCACCCCGCCGAGTTGGTCTCGGCGGCGCTCGGCCAGGCGCGGCTGCGACAGCGGGCGGTGGCGAAGTTCGGGGCGGAGGACGCGGCGCGGATGTTCTTCACGCCGAACGGGGTGGAGCAGTCGACCCGGCGCAGCGTCGCCGCGTACCGGGCGGAGCGGCTGCGGGCGGCGGGCGTACGGTCGGTCGCCGACCTGTGCTGCGGGATCGGCGGCGACGCGATCGCGCTGGCCCGCGCCGGCATCCGCGTCCTGGCCGTCGACCGGGACCCGCAGACGGCCGCGGCCGCCCGCGCCAACGCGGAGGCGCTCGGTCTCGCCGGCCTGATCGAGGTGCGCGAGGCGGATGTGACGGAGGTCGACCCGGCCGGCTACGACGCGGTGTTCGTGGACCCGGCCCGGCGCTCGTCGAGGCGTGGCCGGATCTTCGACCCGGAGGCGTACTCGCCTCCCCTGTCGTGGGCGGTGCGGGCGGCGCTGCAGGCACCCCTGGCAGCCGCGCTGAAGGTCGCCCCGGGCATCCCGCATGAGGCGGTCCCTGCCGAGGCCGAGGCGGAGTGGATCTCCGACGGCGGGGACGTGAAGGAGGCGGTCCTGTGGTTCGGCACCGCCCCGGGCACGGTCCGCGCGACCCTGCTCCCCGGTTCGCGCACCCTCGTCTCCCGCGGCCTCCCCGACCCCGGGGTCCGCCCCGTCGGCCGCTACCTGTACGAGCCCGACGGCTCCGTCATCCGCTCCCACCTGGTCGCCGAGGTCGCCGAGCCCCTCGACGGCGGCCTGATCGACCCGACCATCGCCTACGTGACGTCCGACGCGCTGCGTGAGACGCCGTTCGCCACGGCCTACGAGATCACCGACGTGCTCCCCTTCAACGTCAAGAAGCTGAAAGCCCTGCTCCGGGAGCGCGAGGTGGGCGTCCTGACGGTCAAGAAGCGAGGGTCGGCGGTCGAACCGGAGGAACTCCGCCGCAAGGCCCTCCCGAAACCGCACGGCACGGCATCGGTCACGGTCTTCCTGACCCGGGTCGCCGGCGCCCCGACGATGCTGCTGGGGCACCCGGTGCGCTGAACGCGCGCGGTGCGCGCGCCCCTGAGACGGGAAGCCCGGGCACTCGGCCGACCCACGTCTCGGGCGACCCGGGACCCCAGCGCACCGGCCGGCGCGCGCCCACACCACGCCGCGAACGCCGGGCACGCCGCCCCGTCACCGTCCGACGGCCGGGCACTCGCTCCGCGTGACGCCGCGAGCGCCGGGCCGCCGCGACAGCGGGGACAGTCGTCCCCGGTGCCTCGCCCGCGGGACGCGGCGCGGCACGGCATCCTTCGGGCGGATGCCGTGCCGCGGGGCCCGGGCGGTGACGGTCCGGTGGCGACGGCCGAAGCGTGGGCCGCGGACAGCGCGAACACCCCCTGCACGCCGACCAGGGCACCACGCCCGCCGTGCGCAGTGCCACCCCCTGCACACCGACCAGGGCACCACGCCCGCCGTGCCCTTCGCGACCCGTCCCCCGGCGGCACCGCACCCACCCGCGGCACGAGCACAGAACCGTCCGCCCCCTCACGGAGCCGGGCGTCAGCCCTGCGCCCCCTCCGCCCGCCTCCGCAGCATCTCCCGTTCCCGGGAGTTGCCCGCCAGGTCCGCCGCCCGGGTGAACTCCTCCCGTGCCTCCTTCGTCCGGCCGAGGCGGAACAGGAGGTCGCCCCGGACGGAGGGGAGCAGGTGGTAGTCGCGGAGGGCCGGTTCCGCGGACAGCGCGTCCACCAGTGGCAGTGCCGCCTCCGGGCCCTCCGCCATGGAGACGGCGACCGCTCGGTTGAGTTCGACCACCGGGGACGGAGTGCGGGCGGCGAGCATGCCGTAGAGGGCGGCGATGCGGTGCCAGTCCGTCTCCTCGTAGCGGTACGCGCGTGCGTGGCAGGCGGCGATGGCCGCCTGGAGGACGTACGGGCCCGGTGGCCCGGAGGCGACCGCGTCGGCGCGGGCGAGGGCGGTGGCGCCGCGGGCGATGAGCATGCGGTTCCAGCGGGCGCGGCTCTGGTCCGCGAGCAGCACCGGCTCGCCGTCGGGGCCGGTGCGGGCGGCGGTCCGGGACGCCTGGAACTCCAGCAGGGCCGTCAGCCCGTGCACCTCGGGCTCCTTCGGCATCAGCCCGGACAGCACCCGGGCCAGCCGCAGCGCGTCCTCGCACAGCGCGGGCCGCAGCCAGTCGTCGCCCGCGGTGGCCGCGTACCCCTCGTTGAAGATCAGGTAGATGACGTCGAGGACCGAGCCGAGGCGGGCCTCGCGGTCGGGTCCGTAGGGCACCTCGAAGGCGACGTTCTTCGTGGCCAGGGTGCGCTTGGCGCGGACGATCCGCTGGGCCACGGTCGTCTCGGGCACGAGGAACGCGCGGGCGATCTCGGCCGTGGTCAGGCCGCCGAGCAGCCGCAGGGTGAGGGCGGTGCGCGCCTCGGCGGACAGCTCCGGGTGGCAGGCGGTGAAGACGAGCCGCAGCAGGTCGTCGTCGATGTCGTCCGGGTCGGACGGCTCCTCGGGCGGGGCCGTCGCCGTCACCCGGTCCCGGCCGATCTCGGCCAGCTTGCGGGCGTAGGTCTCGCGCCGGCGCACCAGGTCGACGGCGCGGTGGCGGGCGGTGGCCGTGAGCCAGGCGCCCGGGTTGTCGGGCACCCCGTCCCGCGGCCACCGCTCCAGGGCCGCGACCAGGGCGTCCTGCGCGAGTTCCTCCGCGATGCCGACGTCCCTGACGATGCGGGCCACCGCGGCGACCACCCGCGGGAACTCCATGCGGAAGACGGCCTCGACGGCCCCGTCCGGTCCGGCGGTGGGCTGTGGTGTCACAGCCCACCATCAGACACCCGTACGGCCGCATGGCCAAGCGGTGGACCGGGCCGCCCCGTCAGCCCTCCTCGATCTCCCGGACCTCGCAGGTCACCGTCCAGTGCGGCTCGTGCACCTTCAGGAACCGCTTGGTCCACTCGATCGCCTCGGCCCTGTCCTTGGCCTGGAGGATGGCGTACCCGCCGATGACCTCCTTGGTCTCGGTGAACGGCCCGTCCGTCACGGACAGCCGGCCGCCCTCGTAGTGGACCCGGGAGCCCTGGGCGGTGGGGGTCAGACCGGCGGTGTCCAGCAGGACGCCGTTCTTGGTCATCTCCTCGATCAGCTCGCCCATGCGCTGCATCAGCTCGGGGCTGGGCCCGCCCTCGGGGGCGTTGTTCTCGTCGATCCGGATGAGGGAGAGATAGCGCGGCATGTCGGCTCCTCGTGGTGTGCGGGCCGGGTCCTTCCCGGCCTCTCACCCCTGCGTCGAACGGCGCGGGCGGAAATCGACACCCGGCGGGGAGAAATTCTCACCTCACTTCAGCGAGGCCCACAGCCGCCCCGCCTCCGGCTCGTCGGGCACCACCCGGTTGGGGTCGGACGGTGCGGGGAGCACCGGCATGGTCACGGTGGTGACCCGGTCGGCGGTCAGTCCTTCCAGACTGCGCGCGAGGGACGCCAGTTCGCCGAGCGAGTCGAGCCCCGTGTCGGTGGTGAGGCCGCCGGTGAGGGCGTCGGCGGCCCGGAACAGCGCGGCCGGGTCCGTCGGCAGGTCCAGCTCGGTGATCTGCCGCACCAATGCTTTCACCAGGTCGTGCTGGAGCGTGATCCGGTTCAGGTCACTGCCGTCACCGACGTCGTAGCGGGTGCGGGCGAGCGCGAGGGCCTGTTCGCCGTCCAGGTGGTGGGTGCCCGCGTCGAGCGTGAGGTGGCTGCGGTCGTCGTCGATGGCCTCGCGGGTGGTGACGGTGACCCCGCCGAGCGCGTCGACCAGCCGGGCGAACCCGGCGAAGTCGATCTCGACGTAGTGGTCCATGCGTACGCCGGTGAGGGCCTCGGCGGTCTTCACCGCGCACACCGGGCCGCCCACCTCGTAGGCCGTGTTGAACATGACCCCGGACGCGGGCCGCGTCGTGTCCCCGTCCTCCGCGGGGCAGGACGACCGGTCGACAAGGGTGTCGCGGGGGATGCTGACGACCGTGGCGGAGGTCCGCCCGGCGTCGAGGTGCACGACCATCGCGGTGTCGGAGCGCGCGCCGCCCTCCGGTCCGCCGCCGAGCTTCTTGTTCTCCGCGCCGCTGCGCGAGTCGGAGCCGAGCACCAGCAGGTTCAGCGGCCCGGCCGGCAGCGGCGACGCGTCCCCGTACGGCGACGGGACGGGTGTGGCCGTGCTCCGGGCGGGGCGGTCGTCGCCCAGGGCCTGGTCGATGTCGACGCCGCGGATGTTCCCGTCCAGCCGCAGATACGTCCAGGCCGCCGCGCCCGCGCCGAGCACCAGCAGCCCCGCCAGCACACCCCCGACGGCCCGCAGTGTCCGTCTTCCGCGCCGGCCGGGTCGTATGTCCGCGACCCCGGCGCCCCCTCCGGCACTGTCCCCGCTTGTCCCCTGATGTCCCGTCACAAGCAGGAACGTACGTCCGAATTATGACGGACGGCGTTCCCCGGACGTTTTTCTCGCGAAATTCTCAGATTCGCAACTACCTGCCGCCGGGCGGCTCAGCGCGCCGTCGGCGCGGCCGTGCTGCTCCGCACCACCAGGCTGGTGGCCAGCTCCACACGGGTCGCCGCGGCGGAGTCGTCACCCTTGCCGAGGTCGAGCACCAGCTTCGCCGCCGCCTCCGCCATCTCCGTCAGCGGCTGCCGTACGGTCGTCAGCGGCGGGCCCACCCAGCGGGCCACCGGCAGGTCGTCGAAGCCGACCACGCTCAGGTCCTCCGGGATCCGCAGGCCCAGTTCGCGTGCGGCCTCGTACAGCCCGAGCGCCTGGAGGTCGTTGCCGGCGAACACGGCGGTGGGCCGGTCCTCGCGGCGCAACAGGGCGAGCCCCTGCTGGTAGCCGGCGTCGTGGTGGAAGTCGCCGGAGACGATCAGCTCGGGGTCGACCGGCAGCCCGGCGGTCTCCAGGGCGGCCCGGTAGCCGTCTACGCGGGCGCGGCTGCACATCATCCGCGAGGGGCCGCTGATCGCGCCGATCCGGGTGTGGCCCAGTTCGATCAGGTGGCGGGTCGCGGCGAGCCCGCCCTGCCAGTTGGTCGCGCCGATGGACGGCACATCGGTGCCCGGGTCGCCGGCCGGGTCCATCACCACGAACGGGATGGACCGGCTGGTCAGCAGCGCGCGCCCGGACTCGTCGAGGCCGGACAGCACGAGGATCACGCCGTGCGGGCGGCGGGCGGCGACCTGGTCGGCCCAGGTCCGGCCGGGCGTGAGCCGCCCCGCGCTCTCGGACAGCACCACGCTCAGCCCCGCGTCCCGGGCGACGTTCTCCACGCCCCGGATGACTTCCATCGCCCAGGCGCTCTCCAGCTCGTGGAAGACCAGGTCGATCAGCGGCGACCGACTGGCCTCGGCGCGGCGGCGCCGGTATCCGTGGGTGCGCAGCAGCTCCTCGACCCGGGACCGGGTGCCGGGGGCAACGTCGGCGCGGCCGTTGAGCACCTTCGAAACAGTCGGCGCGGAGACACCCGCCTCGCGGGCGATCTCGGCGAGCGTCGCGGTCTGCGTGCTGCGCCCGTTGGTCCGGGTGTCAGCGGGCTGCGGGGAAGTCATGGCGGCGATCGTATCTCCGCGAGCCGCGCGGGCGAAGACCTGCGACGGGCCGGAACATTCGAATCGTATGACGAAACATTCGCGTCACAGAGTCATCGTGGCACACCCGACGCAGCGCCCCCTCCTCGGCTCAGACGCTCCCCAGCGACTCGAACCGCCACCGGTGCACCGCCCGTGCGACCAGCGTGTTCTCCGGCTCGGGGAGCTCGGGGAGGTCGGCGTCGAAGGGGGCGTTCCACCAGGTGATGACGAGGACGCGGTCCTGCGGGGCGCGGAAGACCTCGCGGCGCACCGGGCGGCGGGGCAGTTCGCGGGCACGCTCCTCGGCCCAGGCGAGCAGGTCCGGGCCGCGGCCGGGGACGGCGCGGGCCTCCCACATCAGCGCGACGGTCATGTGTAGAGGTTCTCCCGTGCTGTCTCGTGGACGTGGTCGTGGGAGTGGGCGGTGCCCGGCACGTGCGGGTCGGTCACCGGGAGCGAGGAGTCCGCGGAGAGGTCCCAGTCGGACGCCGCGCGGTTGCGGGCGACCATCTCCGCGCCGAGGGCGGCCACCATCGCGCCGTTGTCCGTGCACAGCTTGGGGCGCGGCACCCGCAGCCGGATGCCGGCGGCCTCGCAGCGCTCCTGGGCGAGAGCGCGGAGCCGGGAGTTGGCGGCCACGCCGCCGCCGATCATCAGGTGGTCGACGCCCTCGTCCTTGCAGGCCCGCACGGCCTTGCGGGTGAGCACGTCCACGACGGCCTCCTGGAAGGACGCCGACACGTCCCGCACCGGCACCTCCTCGCCCGCCGCCCGCTTGGCCTCGATCCAGCGCGCCACGGCCGTCTTCAGCCCGGAGAACGAGAAGTCGTACGCCGGGTCGCGGGGGCCGGTCAGGCCGCGCGGGAACGCGATCGCGTCCGGGTCGCCCTCGCGGGCGTACCGGTCGATGACGGGGCCGCCGGGGAAGCCGAGGTTCAGCACCCGGGCGATCTTGTCGAAGGCCTCGCCCGCCGCGTCGTCGATGGTCGCGCCGAGCGGGCGCACGTCGGAGGTGATGTCGGCGGACAGCAGCAGCGAGGAGTGGCCGCCGGACACCAGCAGCGCCATCGTCGGCTCGGGCAGCGGCCCGTGCTCCAGCTGGTCGACGCAGATGTGGGAGGCGAGGTGGTTGACGCCGTACAGCGGCTTGCCGAGGGCGTAGGCGTACGCCTTCGCCGCCGAGACGCCGACCAGCAGCGCGCCGGCGAGGCCCGGGCCGGCGGTGACGGCGATGCCGTCGAGGTCCCGCGCGCTCACCCCGGCCTCCTTCAGCGCCCGCTCGATGGTGGGGACCATCGCCTCGAGGTGGGCGCGGCTCGCCACCTCGGGGACGACGCCGCCGAAGCGGGCGTGCTCGTCGACGCTCGAGGCGACGGCGTCCGCGAGCAGGGTGGTGCCGCGGACGATGCCGACGCCGGTCTCGTCGCAGGAGGTCTCGATCCCCAGTACCAGGGGTTCGTCAGCCATGGATCTCGGTTCCTTGTACGCCGTTCACGGAATGGTCCGGGGTCACGGAGGAGGACGGGTCGGTCAAGCGCATGACCAGCGCGTCCACGTTGCCCGGCTGGTAGTAGCCGCGCCTGACTCCGATGACCTCGAAGCCGAAGCGCTCGTAGAGCTTCTGGGCGCGGACGTTGTCGACGCGGCACTCCAGCATGACCTCGGCGCACTCGAACGCCGTGGCCGCGTGCAGCAGCTCGGTCAGCAGCCGCGAGCCGAGCCCGGTGCCCCAGTGGCCGCGGGTGACCGCGATGGTCTGCACGTCGGCCGCCGGGGCGGCGCCGTCGTCGCCCTCCGCGCCGGAGGTGGTGAGGCCGGCGTAGCCGACGATCCGGCCGCCCTCCTCGGCGACGACGTAGTGCCGGGTCGCGCCCGGCCCGCGGGAGTGGGCCAGCTCGGACCAGAACATGCCGCGCGACCACGCGTCCTCGGGGAAGAGGTCGCGCTCCAGCTCCAGCACGGGGTCGATGTCCCACCAGCGCATCTCACGCAGGACGACCGTCTCGGTTCCCGTCACTTGGGGGTGACCACCTTGTAGTTCTTGGGGACCTGGGCATCGGGCCGCCGCAGGTACAGCGGCCTGGGGGCGGGCAGTTCCTCGCCCGCCTTCAGCCTCTCCACGGCCAGCCGGGCGAGGGCGGCGGCACTCACGTGCTCCGGCTCGTGCGCCTGGGGGAAGGTGTCCGGGTAGAGCAGCGCGCCCGCGCCGACCGCGGGCAGTCCCGCGACCTCGCCGGCGATGTCGGCGGGCCGGTCGACGGCCGGTTCGGTGAGGCGGGTGCGGGAGTCGGCGTACCGCGCCCAGTAGACCTCCTTGCGGCGGGCGTCGGTCGCCACGACGAAGGGGCCGTCCAGGTCGGCCGCGTAGGCCAGGCCGTCGAGCGTGCACACACCGTGCACGGGCACGCCGAGGGCGAGCCCGAAGGTGTCGGCGGTCATCAGGCCGACCCGCAGCCCGGTGTAGGGGCCGGGGCCGGTGCCGGCCACGATCCCGGTGACGGCGTCGAGCCGCAGACCGGCCTCGGCGAGCACCCGGTCGACGGCCGGGAGCAGCAGTTCACCGTGGCGCCGGGCGTCCACCTGGCTCGACGAGGCGATGACGTCGTCGCCGTCGTGCAGCGCGACGGTGACGGCGGGGGTGGCGGTATCCAGAGCGAGCAAGAGCACGCAAACAGCCTACGGCTCCCGCGCCCCGGCCACGGCCGCACGGGCCGGACGGTCACGGACTGCTACGGTCGCGTCACATCCGTACAGCGCGGGGCAAAGCGGGACAGGGGTGACGGCGATGGCGGGGACCAGTTCGATGATCGTGGCGGGGCTGACCGCGGCAGCCCTCGCGACGGTCGGCTACCTGGGCAACCGGGCCGCGGACACGGTCCCGCCCGACCTGCGCCGGCAGGCGTCCGGCAGCCCGGCGCCCGCGCCGAAGGCGCCCCGCAGCGACCACCCGGCCGCCCTGCCGCCGCGCTCGGGTCTGGGACAGCGGGTGGTGTACTCGCTGCGCCGCGACCGGGTGTGGCTGGTGGACAGGGGTGACAAGGTGCGCCGCACGTTCGGCGTCAGCCCCAGCACGGTCGACCCGGCCCCTGGCGCCTACCGGGTGACGTCCCGCTCGGGGAAGGTCACCGGCTCGGACGGCGTCCCGGTCGAGCACGTGGTGCGTTTCGCGAGCGTGGACGGCACGGTGATCGGGTTCAGCGCGGCGGTCGACGGGTCGGCTCCCGTCCTCGACCCGCAGGAACGCACGGGCGGGATCCGGGAGACGCGCGCGGACGGCACGGCCATGTGGAAGTTCGCGACGATCGGCCGCACGGTCGTCGTGGTGCCGTAGACCCTCAAGCGGCCTCGCGCCGCTCGCGTACGGTCTTCTCCTGCCGCGGCGGCTCGGGGGCGGGCGGCGGGGTGGAGACGGCGGCGGCCGCGGCGCAGGCGGCGAGCAGGTCACGCATGGGCACCGGTCGCGGCGTGGACTCACGCCTGCTCGGGACGGCCGGCATGGACGCCTCCTGTACGTCGGGGGCGGGACGCGGTTAGGTATACCTAACCGCGAGCTGGATACCATGTGACCACGCGGGACGCCGCGGACGCAACACCTTGCCGACACCTTGTCGGAACGCTCAGGCGGACAGGGCCTCCAGCTCCGCCCCCGCCCAGCGCGCGCCCAGCCCCAGCACCCTCACGTGCCGCACCTCGTCCGTGGTGTCGCCGACCGCCCGGTGGATGCTGACGTGCAGCCGGTCCTCGGTCAGCTCCTCGACCTTGCCCTCGCCCCACTCGACGACGACCACCGACTCCGGCAGCGAGACGTCGAGGTCCAGGTCCTCCATCTCGTCGAGCCCGCCGGACAGCCGGTAGGCGTCGACGTGCACCAGCGGCGGACCGTCGCCCAACGAGGGGTGCACCCGGGCGATGACGAACGTCGGCGAGGTCACCGCGCCCCGCACGCCGAGCCCTTCGCCGAGCCCGCGCGCCAGGGTCGTCTTGCCGGCCCCCAGCTCACCGGAGAGCAGCACGAGGTCGCCCGCGCGCAGTAGTTCGGCGAGACGCCGGCCGAGGTCGCGCATCTGCTCGGGGGAGGTGACGGTCAGTTCAGCCGGGATGTGCGCTGCTTCCATAGCCACCCACGGTAGCCCCTGCGGGCACCGCGCCCGCGCGGACGAGCAGGTCGGCGAGGCGGTCGGTCACCTGCTCGGGGTGCTCCAGCATCACCAGGTGTCCTGCGTCCGGCACGAGCACCAGCTCGGCCCCGGGCAGCAGGTCGGCGATGGCCTCGCTGTGCTCACTGGGGGTCACGAGATCCCCCACCCCGGCCAGCACCAGAACCGGAAGCCCCGCGAAACGAGCCAGCGCCTCCGCCTTGTCGTGACCGTCGAAGGCCGGGTAGTACTCGGCGACGACATCGATCGGCGTGGACTCGATCATCCGCTCGGCGAACCGCGCGACGGCGGGATCGACATCTCTCGAAGCGAACGAGTACCGCTTGATGACCCCGGCGAACAGGTCCGCCGTGGCCCGCCGCCCCTTCTCCACCAGCTCGGCCCGCTGCCCCAGCGCCTTCAGCACCGCGGGCAGCACCCGCCGCACGGCGTTGACCCCGGCCACCGGCAGCCCGAAGTTGACCTCGCCCAGTCCTCCCGACGACGTCCCCACCAGGGCGACCCCGGCACACCGCTCCCGGATCAGCTCGGGGAACCGGTCGGCGAGCGCCATCACGGTCATCCCGCCCATGGAATGCCCGACGAGCACCAGCGGCCCCTCGGGAGCGGCGGCGTCGATGACGGCCTTCAGGTCCCGTCCGAGCTGCTCGATGCTCACGGGCTCCCCACGCTCCACCTGGGCGGCGCCCCGCGCCGAACGCCCGTGACTGCGCTGGTCCCAGTGCACGGTCCGCACGACACCACGCAGGGCGGCCCGCTGGAAATGCCAGGAGTCCTGGTTGAGGCAGTACCCGTGGCTGAACACCACCGTCACGGGCGCGGGCGCCCGCCGCCCGAACAACCGCCGCTTGCGCCCGTCCTGCCCCTCGGACTCGACCTCGTCGACCTCGTAGTACAACTCGGTCCCGTCGTCGGCGTACGCCCTGCCGGGCGTCCCCCGCAGCGACCCGTAGGGCCCCGCCGAATCAAGAACCAGCCGGGCCTTGCGGCGCATGCCCCGGCCGACGGTCATCCGCTCCACGGCCACGCCGGCGGCAGCGCCGGTCGCCAGCACGCCTATCGCGAGGCCCGCGACACCGGTCGCCCGGCGCCACCCCCCGGCGGACGCGGCCGTCACGGCCTGCGCACTGCTCTCGCTCACGTACCGCTCCTCTTCCCCGCACCCCACGCAGGGCGCTTACCCGTTCACGTACACACGCGGGACACGGCTGCCGATGCGGGTCACGATCTCGTACGCGATGGTCCCGGACGCCTGCGCCCAGTCCTCCGCGGTGGGCTCGCCACGGTCACCGGGCCCGAACAGTACGGCCTCGGCCCCCTCCCCGGGCTCGTCACCCCCCAGATCGACGACGAACTGATCCATGGCGACCCGCCCCGCGACGGTCCGCCACTTCCCCTCCACCAGCACGGGGCCCCCGCCGGAGGCATGCCGCGGAATCCCGTCGGCGTACCCGAGGGGCACGAGCCCCAAGGTCGTGGCCCCCGCGGTCACGTAGTGATGCCCGTAGCTGACCCCGTGCCCGCCCGGCACGCTCTTCACCAGCGCCAGCGACGCCGTGAGGGTCATCGCAGGGCGCAGCCCCAGCTCCACCGGCGTGCCGATCCCGGGGCTGGGCGAGACGCCGTACATCGCGATGCCGGGCCGCACCAGGTCGAAGTGGCTCTCGGGCAGCGTCAGCGTCGCGGGCGAGTTGGCGATGTGCCGCACCTCGGGCTCGACCCCTTGCGCCTCGGCGTACGCCACCATCTCCCGGAAGGTGAGCAACTGCGCGGCGATGGACGGGTGCCCCGGCTCGTCGGCGCAGGCGAAGTGCGACCACAGCCCGGTGACCTTCAGCAGCCCCTCGGCCTCCGCACGCAGCGCGCCCGCGACCAGCTCGGCCCAGTCGGCGGGCTGGCACCCGCCCCGCCCGAGCCCGGTGTCCGCCTTCAGCTGCACCCGCGCGGGCCGGCCGGCCGCCCTCGCCGCCGCGACGACCTCGTCCAGCGCCCAGTACCCGCTCACCGAGACGTCGACGTCGGCCTCGACGGCCTCCCGCCAAGGCCCTCCCGGCGTCCACAGCCAGCACATCACCCGGACGTCGTCCGGCACGCCCGACCCCGGCGCCCTCAGCGCGAGTGCCTCCTGCGGGGTGGCGGTACCCAGCCAGGTCGCCCCGGCCTCGACGGCCGCACGCGCGCAAGGGACCGCGCCGTGCCCGTATCCGTCGGCCTTGACGACGGCCATCACGGCGGCGCGGGGGGCGCGGTCGCGGAGGGTGCGTACGTTGGCCCGCACGGCGGCCAGATCGATCACAGCGCGGGCGCGGAGCTGCGCGCCGTACGGGTCAGCTGTCTCTTTCATCCCGGACAGTGTCTCAGAGCGAGGGCGCGAGTCCTCTGCACCGGGGGTACGGCCCCTTTGCACTCCGTGCGCTTCCACGCCCGGGTCAGGGCCGCTTGCCGACCGACGTCGGCCCAGGTCACGGATTCTGTGGGCCGCACCCGGGACGCCGACGACGGCACCGGCGTGCGCGTGGGCCGGGGTGTCGGCGCCACGAGGTGCCGCCGCTCGCCCTGGACGGCACGAATGCCCGCGGTTTGCAGCGCATGTGCCGGCCACCGGTGTCGGGGTAGCCGCCGACGGCGGGGAGGGGACGGGGTGGGGTTGGGCGCCCGCAGCGGCTGGCGCGTCCACGCCCTGGGCCTCTCGAGAAGCACTCTCGCGCCAGACCGAGGACGACCACCCCCACCGCGGCCCCGCACCACCACCCCACCGTGGGCGCTACACCAACCCCCACCGGGGCGGACGTTGCGCCGCAGGCGTCAAACCCAAGCCCCACCGAACCGCGACCCTGCACCACGGCCGCCGCACTCGCGCACCCACCGAACCGCAACCCTCCACCACAGCCGCCGCACTCGCGCCCCCACCGAACCGCAACCCTCCACCACAGCCGTCACACTCGCGCCCCCACCGAACCGCAATCCAGCACAGCAGAGGTGGCGTCACTCCCGCGCCCCCACCGAACCGCAATCCAGCACAGCAGGCGTGGCGTCACTCCCGCGCCCCCACCGAACCGCAACCCTCCACCACAGCCGTCACACCCCGACCCCCACCACACTCCGCCAAGCCTCCGGAATCCGCCCCGCCACATCCTCCGCCGCCACCGGCGCCCCCTCCGCAGCGAACCGCCCCGCCAACCCGTGCAGGTACGCCGCCACACTCCCCGCGTCCACCGCCGACAACCCCGCCGCCAGCAGCGACCCCCCGAGCCCCGACAGGACGTCCCCGCTCCCCGCCGTGGCCAGCCACGGCGTCCCCGTCGAGTTGACCCGCACCGCACCCCCGCCCCCCGCCTCCGCCACCACCGTCGTCGACCCCTTCAGCAGCACGGCCGCCTCATACCGCGCCGCCAGCTCCCGCACAGCCGCCAGCCGCCCCGACTCCACTTCCTCCCGCTCGACCCCCAGCAACGCGGCCGCCTCCCCCGCATGCGGGGTCATCAACGTGGGCACCCCCCTCGACCCCCTCCCCCGCACCGCGCCCACCTCCGCCAACCGCAACCCGTCCGCGTCGATCAGCACCGGCACATCCGCCGCCAGCACCTCCTCCACCGTCGCCGCGTCGTCCCCGGCCCCCGGCCCGACGACCCACGCCTGCACCCGCCCAGCCCGCGCGGGCCCCCGGTCGGACACCAGCGTCTCGGGATACCGAGCCAGCACCGCACCGCCCGCCGGCCCCGCGTACCGCACAGCCCCGGCGCCACCCCGCAGAGCACCGCCCACCGCCAGCACGGCCGCCCCCGGATACCGGGCGGACCCGGCCGCGACCCCGACAACCCCCCGCCGGTACTTGTCGCTCTCCGCCCCCGGCACCGGCAGCAACCGCGCCACGTCCGCATGCTGCAGCGCTTCCACCTGAGGCGAGCCGGCCGACGCCATCTCCAGCCCGATGTCGACGAACCGCACCACCCCCGCATGCTCCCGGGCCGGATCGATCAACAACCCCGGCTTGTACGCCCCGAACGTCACCGTGACATCGGCCCGCACGGCGACCCCGCGCACCTCCCCCGTATCCGCGTCGACCCCGCTCGGCAGATCGACGGCGACAACAGCCCCGCGCCCCCGACGAGCCGCCTCCGCCAACGGAACCGCGCTCTCCCGCAGTCCGCCCTTCCCTCCGATCCCCACGATCCCGTCCACGACGAGATCGGCCTGCTCGACGAGCCCCACCGCTCCCCCGGCGTCGGCGTCGGCGTCAACGTCCGCGTAGGCGTCGGACACCACGGAACCCCCCGCCCGCCGCAACGCGGCCAGCCCACCCGCATGAGCCCGCCCCGGTGCCAGCAGCACGGCCCGCACCCCGGCCCCCCGCCGGGCGAGCCGCGCACCTGCGTACAGCGCATCACCCCCGTTGTCGCCGCTCCCCACCAGCAGCACCACCCGGCTGCCGTACACGCGCCCCAGCACATCGGCGCACGCCGCGGCGAGCCCCGCGGCGGCGCGCTGCATCAGTGCCCCCTCCGGCAGCCGCGCCATCAGTTCCCGCTCCGCCGCCCTGACCGTCTCCACGCTGTAAGCAGTCCGCATACCTCCGAGTTTCCCGCACCCCCCACCCCCTTGCTCCCCCGTCGCCGCGCCCCTTGACTGCACCTCCCCCCCTTGCCACACTCCCGGCCCCTCCCCGCGTGAATCGATTCACTCGAACCGGTTCGACAACCGACACGAGAAGGACACCCCCCATGCGACGCAGAGCCGCGTTACTCGCCTCAGCAGCGACCACCGCCCTCCTGACGGCGGTGGCCACCCTCACCGCCCCCACCGCATCCGCGGGGACACCGGCCCCCGCCCGCGCAGCGGCATGCGGCGACGGCACCTACCACGCCGAAGCCGTCCGGAACGGCTCCACCTGGACCGCCCGCCGGGGCAGCAGCACGGTGTACACGGGCACCGACATGCGCGCGGCCGTCCAGGCGGCGATCGGCGCCCTGACGGCGAACCGCACCACCAAGGAACGCGTCGTCGTCCGGGGCTCCGGCTCCGTCTCCGCCGGCTCCCGCATCTCGCTCCCCAGCTACACGGTCCTGGACGTCTGCGGCACGATCGACGTCACCGGCACCGGCTCGGGCGACCAGGCGCCGGTCTACTCGCGCGGCACCCGCGACATCGAGGTGCAGCACCTGAACGTCACCGGCGCCCCGCTCTACGGCATCTTCCTGCGCAACGTGCAGAACGTGGTCCTGGGCCAGATCGACATGCGCCTCTCCCGCGGCCTCGGCGTCCGCATCGACAACCGGGGCGACACCAGCCAGTGGACGCGCAACGTCCGTATCGACGACGTGTACGTGTCCGGCGCGTCGAGCCACGCCGTGGAGACGTACGGCGTGGACGGCCTGACCGTCGGCACGGTGACCGCCCGCAACGTGGGCGAGTCCGGTCTCCTCCTCAACCAGACCATCAACGCGACGGTGACGAAGGTGGATGCGGAGAACGCCGGCACCGGCACCGGCTACGCGGCCTTCCGCATGGCCAACCGCAACGGCCGGATCGGCAGCAGCTACGCGACGAACATCCGCGTCGGCGAGGTGATCGCGCGCGGCGGCGGACGCGGCGTGTTCTGCGTCTCGGAGAGCGGCGGGGCGACGATCGACCGGATCACGCTCTCGTACACCGGGAACAACGCGATCCTGATCGAGAACTGCTACAACGTGAACCTCGCGGCGCAGAGTGGCACGGTGACCGGCGGCGGCGAGATCCGTCTGGCGGCCCGCTCGGAGTTCCCTAACAACAGGGACATCACGGTCCAGAACCTCACGGTGACGAACTCGGCGATCCGCGAGAGCCCTTGCGGAGAGAACACCAGCTTCCGCAACAACCGCCTGGTGAACAGCACACAGTCGATCTGCTGACCGGTTCGACGGGCGCGCCCCGCGCGAAGCGGTGCCCCACACCACCGGAAGCGGGCATCCGCGCGTCACGGGTACCCCGCACGAAGCGGCGCCCCGCACCACCGGAAGCGGGCATCCGCGCGTCGGCCATCACCCTCGGCGGCACCTCGGTGCGGTCGGGGAGCGGCTCCTGGAAGCTGCCATGGCCGACCGCGCATGCGGGTCGTCGTGGCTCACGTGCGGTCGTGGAGGGTGACGTGGTAGCCGTCGGGGTCGGCGAAGGTGAAGGTCCGGCCGAAGGGGCCGTCGATCGGTGCGGAGACGATCGTGTGACCGTCGGCGACGAGCGCGTCGTGGATCGCCTGGACCTCGGTGGCGTGGAGCCAGATCGCGGCGCCGATGCCGGGCCGAGCGGCGGATGCCAGATCCGTGCCGGGAACGACGTCTCGCAGGGCGAACACGATGGGCTTCGTGTCAAAGACGACGGCGTGCGGGGGTCCGGCCGGCGAGCGGACGAGGCCCAGGTACTGCTCGTAGAACGCCTGCGAGGCGTCGCGGTCGCGCACCTGCAGCGAGATGAAGTCGGGGCCGGTGACGGGCATGGTGAACTCCTCATTCGGTGTCAGTTTTCTGACACGCAGACTCTATGTCAGAATACTGACATGAGTCAAAGAGGGGACGGCGTCGACCTGGAGACGTCACTGGGATACCTGCTGAAAGAGGCCTCTAGCGCCCTGCGCACAGCCATGGAAGAGGTGTTGCGCCCTCTCGGGATGAACATCACGCACTACTCCTGCCTCGAGCTGCTCGCCCAACGGCCCGGCCTGTCGAACTCCGAACTCGCACGGGGCGCGTTCGTGACACGGCAGACGATGAACGTGCTGCTCCAGACCCTGGAACGAGACGGTTACGTGACCAGACCCGCACAGGCGCCCGCCGGGAAGGCCCTTCCCGCACGACTCACGCCGCGCGGCCGGCAGGACCTCGAAGCGGCCAGCAAAGCCGTCCGTTCCGTCGAGGCCAGGATGCTGGCCGGCCTGACCCCCGCCGAGCAGTCGGACGCACTCCGCATCCTGCGGACGATGACCCGCTCCCTGCGGGACGACCAAGACTGAAGGGGCCACCCCATGTCGGGGTGACGCCTGCACCGGTCAGCCCTGCGGGGCCACCCCGCCGAGCCGGCCGTGCTGCACACGGCGGGCCCGCCGAGATCATTTAACGTTGTTAGGATGGCTGGGCCGTGATGCGCCGCCGGCCCCGGCGGCGCATGCCGAGGACATGCTGGAAGCGAGGCGCCCACCATGCCGGCCAGCACAAGGCGGGCCCGCGAACGCGCGATGACCCGTGGACGCATCATCGAGGCGGCGTTGCACATCCTCGAGAACGACGGCGTCACGGCGCTGACGATCCGGCGCATAGCCGATGCCGTCGAATACTCCGCGCCCGTGGTCTATCAGCACTTCGCCAACAAGGACGCGCTCGTGCTGGAGCTCGTCGCCCACGGCCACCGACTGATGACCGCCGAGCTGCGGCAGGCCGCCGAGGAGCCCGACATCGACCGGCGCTTCCTGTTGCTCGCGTCCGAGAGCGTCCGCTTCGCCGGCGAGCATCCGCACCTCTACCAGGTGATGAACGACAACACCGTCGACGCGGATGAGCGCCTGCACGCGGCCGCCCCCATGATCGACCTCCTGAGGGAACTCCTCACCAGCTGGTCGGACGCCCACGACGTGGTCCTGGCCGATTTCGACGAGGCCTGCGACATCGTCTGGGGGACCCTGTCCGGCATAGCGTCGCTCGGCCGCATCGGCACCGTCGGCAACGAGCGCGCCCAGCAGCTCGCCCGGAAGGCGACGCAGACACTGCTTCGCGGCTGGCGGGCCGACTCTCCCGTGAACGGCTAGACACCGACACGACAGGGAGTCCGGCACGGTATCCGCGAGACCGGACCGGACCTGCTCACCGACCCGCCCGAGGACATCAGCTGCCGGGCGGGGTCCAGTCCGCGGGCAGGCCGGATTCGCTGAGGATCTCGCCCCTGTTGTAGTAGTCGTTGCTCGACTGGATGAGATTGCCGCGCAACCGCAGCACCGTCACGAGCGGGACTGCGAAGGGGCGAGGCGCACCCACGATGTGGCCGCTGAACACCCCCTCGACCACGACCCCGTCACCCCCGCGGAACCCACCGGTCGCCTCGAACGCGAGATTCTCGATGAGCTGCCGGGACCCGGTCTCCCACTCCTCGACCCCCTTGGAACCGCGGAACACCAGGTCCAGGGCACGGTCGGTGTAGACCGCGTCCTTGGTGTACAGACGGGCCAGATCCCGGGTGTCGCCCGTCGTCCAGGCGGCGGCCCAGCGCCGCCCGATCGCCGGCACCCGCTCCTCCCGGTGTTTCGGCGCGCCGACGAGCTGCTGCTGCGCCCCGGCCTGCCCGGCACGCGGTCCGGCCGCCGCCTCGGAAGAGGCCGCAGAGCCGGCTCCGGCGGTTCCGGCTATCAGAGCCGCCGCGGCCACTCCGACAGCGAGGCCGGGAACGAGATGACGCGTACGCATGTGAGTCTCCTTGACCTGGAACGGCGCAGGACCGGCCCACAGAGCCGATCTAACGACGTTAGATTTCCTAACGCCGTTAGACTATGGAGGTCCGACGCCACCGTCAAGGCACTCAGGAACTGGACGCGGCCAGGACCTCGGCGTGACCACCACCGGCCGCCGTCGGCAACCGACGCGGGGCAGGGACAGGCGTGCAGGGCGCAGCGGTGGCCGTCCTCACCCGGAAGGGCCGCCTCCCGGGCTGCGTGTCCTGTGGGCATGACGGCGTCTTCCGCCGCCGGGGCGGGGTGCGCGCGGACGGCGCCGAGGAGTTGCCGGCGACGGCCCGCGGCCGCCGCGAACCGGTGAGCGGAACGATCACGCGACAGGGAACCGAGCCGGACGCCGACGACCCCGACGGCGACGACACGGAAAACCGCAGCACAAAGGGCCCCCCGCCGCTCGTCCGACATCCACGAGCCGCGGGAGGCCCCGCTGCCATGCTTGGCCGGCCGGGAGATCACCCGGCCGATCCGTCAGCCTCGTGTTCACGCCCTCCAGGAGGGACGGAGCGACAGTGCTCCGAGCCCCGCTGAAGGAGCTGAGACCCTCAGTTGGTGGCGAGCATCCCCGCCCGCAGCCGCTTCAGCGTCCGCGACAGCAGTCGCGACACGTGCATCTGGGAGCACCCCAGCCGCTCGCCGATCTCCGCCTGGGTCAGCTCCTCCACGAACCTCCAGTGGACGATCTTCCGCTCGCGCTCGTCCAGCTCCGCGATCATCGGGGCGAGGGCGTGGAAGTCCTCGACCAGCCCCAGCGCCGCGTCCTCGGTGCCGATGAAGTCCGCGAGGACGCTTTCGCCGTCCGGCTCGCTGCCGATGGCGGCGTCCAGGGACGCGGAGTTGTAGCCGTTGGCGGCCAGCCGGGCCTCGTTGACCTCGGCCTCGGTGAGGCTCATCAGCGTGGCCAGCTCGGCGGTCGTGGGCGTGCGGCCCAGCCGGCTGCGCAGTTCCTCGGTGGCGCGGGCGAGCTGCACCCGGGCCTCCTGGAGCCGGCGCGGCACGTGCACGGACCACGAGGTGTCACGGAAGAAGCGCTTGATCTCACCGACGATGTAGGGGATCGCGAAGGAGGTGAACTCGACCTCGCGGGACAGCTCGAACCGGTCGATGGCCTTGATCAGACCGATCATGCCGACCTGGACGATGTCCTCCATCTCCTCCGGCCCGCGGCTGCGGAACCGGCCGGCCGCGTAGCGGACCAAGGACATGTTCATCTCGATCAGCGTGTTGCGCGCGTACTGGTACTCGTGAGTACCTTCCTCCAGCTCCGTCAGCCGCCGGAAGAACTGCCGGGACAGTTCACGCGCGTCCTGCGGCGCGACCTGGCCGGGATTCGCGACCTCCGGCAGCTCGGTCACGCTCTGCGCCTGGTCCGTCCGTGCCATTGTCGACGTCACAGTAAAGCCCTCCCTCATTGATGCCCCCGCTCCGATACCGGCTCCCTGCCTGTACCCCCACTTCTCCGATGCACGCACCTTCACCGACGAATTTTTTTCAGGAGGCGTACGAGGGCGAAAACGACGGTCAGGACGGCGGCGATCAGAAGGAGCACATCGCCCCAGACGGGAAGGTCGACGGCCACCCCGGGCCACGCGAGATCCACGGCGCCTCACCCCTCCGCGACCACGACCGCCGAGGCCACCCCGGCGTCGTGGCTGAGCGAGACGTGCCAGGAGCGCACCCCCAGCTCCTCCGCGCGCGCGGCGACGGTCCCCTTCACCCGCAGCCGCGGCTGCCCGCTGTCCTCGCACCACACCTCGGCGTCGGTCCAGTACAGCCCCGCGGGAGCCCCGAGTGCCTTGGCCAGGGCCTCCTTGGCGGCGAACCGCGCCGCCAGGGAGGCGATGCCGCGCCGCTCCCCGCTGGGCAGCAGCAGCTCGCTCTCCACGAAGAGCCGCCGCGCCAGCCCTGGCGTGCGTTCCAGCGACGCGGCAAACCGCTCGATCTCGGCGACGTCGATCCCGACTCCGATGATGCTCATGCGGGCACCCTAAATCGCCGTCCCCCGGCGCCCTGAGTCACTGCGCGCCTCACTCCACCGTCACGGACTTGGCGAGGTTCCTCGGCTGGTCCACCTCGTTGCCGCGGGCGGTGGCCAGCTCGCAGGCGAACACCTGCAACGGCACGGTCGCGACCAGGGGCTGGAGCAGCGTGGGCGTGACCGGGACGCGGATCAGATGGTCGGCGTACGGGACGACCGCGTCGTCCCCTTCCTCCGCGACCACGATGGTCCGGGCGCCGCGCGCGCGGATCTCCTGGATGTTCGACACGATCTTGTCGTGCAGCACGGACCGCCCACGCGGCGACGGCACCACCACGACCACCGGCAGATCGTCCTCGATCAACGCGATCGGCCCGTGCTTCAGCTCACCTGCCGCGAAGCCCTCCGCGTGCATGTACGCGAGCTCCTTCAGCTTCAGCGCGCCCTCCAGCGCCACCGGATGGCCGACGTGCCGTCCCAGGAACAGGACGGTGTTCTTCTCCGCCAGCGAGCGGGCGAGCTCCCGCACGGGCTCCATGGTCTCCAGGACGCGCTCGACGGCCCCGGGCATCGACCCGAGGTCGCGCACCACGGCGCGGATCTCGTCGGCGTACTTGGTGCCGCGCACCTGCCCCAGGTACAAGGCGACCAGATAGCACGCGACCAGCTGCGTCAGAAAGGCCTTCGTCGACGCGACCGCGACCTCCGGACCGGCGTGCGTGTACAGCACGGCGTCCGACTCCCGCGGGATGGTCGACCCGTTGGTGTTGCAGATGGCCAGCACCTTGGCGCCCTGCTCCCGCGCGTGCCGCAGCGCCATCAGCGTGTCCATGGTCTCGCCGGACTGGGAGATGGCGACGACGAGCGTCTGCTGGTCCAGGATCGGGTCGCGGTAGCGGAACTCGCTCGCCAGCTCCACCTCGCACGGCACGCGCGTCCAGTGCTCGATGGCGTACTTCGCGATGAGCCCGGCGTGGAAGGCGGTGCCGCAGGCGACGATGACGACCTTGTCGACCTCGCGCAGCACGTTCGCCGGGATGCGCACCTCGTCCAGCGTCAGCGAGCCCGACCCGTCGATGCGGCCCAGCAGGGTGTCGGCGACCGCCTTCGGCTGCTCGGCGATCTCCTTGAGCATGAAGTAGTCGTAGCCGCCCTTCTCGGCGGCGGACGCGTCCCAGTCGACGTGGTACTCGCGGACGTCGGCCGGCGTCCCGTCGAAGTCGGTCACCGTCACGGCGTCCCGGCGCAGCTCGACCACCTGGTCCTGGCCCAGCTCGATCGCCTCACGCGTGTGCGCGATGAACGCGGCGACATCCGAGGCGAGGAACGACTCGCCCTTCCCTACGCCTACGACCAGCGGGGAGTTGCGGCGCGCGCCGACGACCACGTCGGGCTCGTCGGCGTGCACGGCGACGAGGGTGAACGCGCCCTCCAGCCGTCGGCACACCAGCCGCATCGCCTCGGCGAGGTCGGCGCAGGCGGAGTACTCCTCGGCGAGCAGGTGGGCGACGACCTCGGTGTCGGTCTCGGAGGCCAGTTCGTGCCCGCGTTCGGTCAACTCCTCGCGCAGGGCGGCGAAGTTCTCGATGATGCCGTTGTGGACGACGGCGACCCGGCCCGCGTTGTCCATGTGCGGGTGGGCGTTGGCGTCGGTCGGCCCGCCGTGGGTGGCCCACCGGGTGTGCCCGATCGCGGTCGTCCCGGCCGGAAGGGGCCGTTCGCTCAGCTCCTTCTCCAGGTTGACCAGCTTCCCGGCCCTCTTCGCCGTGGCCAGTCCGCCGTCGGCCTGCACGGCGACGCCCGCCGAGTCGTAGCCCCGGTACTCCAGTCGCTTCAGTCCGGCCGTCACGACGTCAAGCGCCGACTGCGGCCCCACGTAACCCACGATTCCGCACATGCCGGGCAGCCTACGGTCCGTCAGCCACCGAAAACGGCCTCCGCGTGCCCGAAATCGGAAATTCCCACCGGTGCGCGAGGCACCGGTGGGAGACGTTCCGCGTCAGCCGAGCTTGCCGAGCTGAGCGGCGACGACGTCGGCCGGGACCTCGAAGTCCTTGCCGGTGGCCATGGACGCCAGGTTCACCGCGCTGAAGGTGACCACGGTCGAGCCCTTGCGCACGACGACGATCTTGGCGGGCGCCTTGACGCCCTCGTCGGCGGCCACGGTCAGCGTGACGGCGGCACCCTCGTCACCGCCCTCGGGCGCGTCGCCGGTGGCGGCCTTCGCGACGTCCAGCGGCTCGCCGACGAGGGTGGCCTCGAACCCGCCCGCGCACTTCTCGGCCGCCGTGACGACGCCCTTCACGGCCTGCTCGGCGCCGTCACCCTCGTAGGAGGCGAGGTTGATCAGCACCTTCTCCGTGTCCAGCGCGGCCAGGAGGGCGTCCTCGGGCTTGGTGTCCGCGGACGGCTTCACCGGGTCGCCCGTGAAGGAACGCTTCACGGTCGCGGCCGGCTCACCCTGGGCCACACCGGCCTGGGCGTGCGCCAGCGGCAGGCAGGCGGCGTCCTTCGTCTCCACCTTTTCGGCGGCGATGTCGTCCGTCGCGGGGAGCTTGGCGGCGACCTTGCCGCCCGTGACGTCCGACTGCGCGAGCGCTGCCTTCTCCAGCTCGGCGGCGGTGAGCACCTTCGCCGGGGCAGCGGCGGAGGTGCTGGGCGTGGCATTGCCCTTGCCCTCGTCGGCCTTGTCCTGGTCGTCGCCGGAGCCGCCACAGGCGGTGACGAGCAGGGCCAGCGCGGCGGCCGAGGCTGCGAGGGCGGTACGACGGACGGAACTGGTTCTCACGGAGGAACTCTTTCTCGAAGGTGCGGAGGAATGATCCGCATCACGTGCGCGCACTGTAGACACAGCCGCTTCACAGTTGATCACCGGGGTCCCCACAGTTTCCCGGCGTGACACAGCCCACCTGTCGCCGCGTTCGAACTCCGTTAACAATGGACTGTGATCTCTCCGGTCCCCTCGATGCCCCGGAGCGCCCACCGGCAGCGGCCGGAGGCGACTCCCTACGTCGACCTCACCCGTTCCGAGTGGAGCGCGCTGCGCGACAAGACGCCGCTGCCGCTGACGGCGGAGGAGGTGGAGCAGCTACGCGGCCTCGGCGACGTCATCGACCTCGACGAGGTGCGGGACATCTACCTGCCGCTGTCCCGGCTGCTCAACCTCTACGTCCGCGCCACCGACGGGCTGCGCGGTGCGCTCAACACCTTCCTCGGCGAGAAGGGCTCCCAGTCGGGCACGCCCTTCGTCATAGGGGTCGCCGGCTCCGTCGCCGTCGGCAAGTCGACGGTGGCGCGCCTGCTCCAGGCCCTGCTCTCCCGCTGGCCCGAGCATCCCCGCGTCGAACTCGTCACGACGGACGGCTTCCTGCTGCCCACCCACGAGCTCCAGGCGCGCGGCCTGATGTCGCGGAAGGGTTTCCCCGAGTCCTACGACCGACGGGCGCTGACGCGCTTCGTGGCGGACATCAAGGCCGGCAAAGCAGAAGTCACCGCCCCCGTCTACTCCCACCTGATCTACGACATCGTCCCGGGCGGGAAGCTCACGGTGCGGCGGCCGGACATCCTGATCGTGGAGGGCCTCAACGTCCTGCAGCCGGCCCTCCCCGGCAAGGACGGCCGCACACGGGTCGGCCTCGCGGACTACTTCGACTTCAGCGTGTACGTCGACGCGCGGGCGGAGGACATCGAGCACTGGTACCTCAACCGCTTCCGCAAGCTGCGGCAGACGGCGTTCCAGGACCCGTCCTCGTACTTCCGGAAGTACACGCAGGTGTCCGAGGAGGAGGCCTTGGACTACGCCCGCACGATGTGGCGGACCATCAACAAGCCGAACCTCGTCGAGAACATCGCCCCCACGCGGGGCCGGGCGACCCTGGTCCTCCGCAAGGGCCCGGACCACAAGGTCCAACGCCTGAGCCTCCGCAAACTCTGACCCTCCGGGTCACGCCGCACGCCGCACCCCGGACGCAGAGGGACACCGACAGGGCCCCCATCGCCCTGGGCGGTACGAATACCCGCAATGTGCGGCGCATGTGCCCGCCACCGGTGCCGGTGCAGCCGCCGACGGCGAGGAGGGGACGGGGTGGGGGTGGGCGCCCGCAGCGGCTGGCGCGTCCACGCCCTGGGCCTCTCGAGAAGCACTCTCGCGCCAGACCGAGGACGACCACCCCCACCGCGGCCCCGCACCACCACCCCACCGTGGGCGCTACACCAACCCCCACCGGGGCGGACGTTGCGCCGCAGGCGTCAAACCCAAGCCCCCACCGGACGGCACGACGCACCGCAGGCGTCAAACCCAAGCCCCCACCGGACGGCACGACGCGCCGCAGACG